>JASBUN010000064.1:0-102500 GCA_030147845.1 Gammaproteobacteria bacterium | reverse complement strand
TGATCGACGCAAGCACCCACACAAATTATCTGACCTGATTTTCTAAAGAACCGAGGCCGGGAACTTCGCCCAACCGAGAAGAGGAATTGTATCTGGGTAAGAGAAACCCCGTCAATAGCTTGTGGCAAAGAAGTTCTGAACCGACACTGCGTTGCCCCGCTTCTTCCAGCACCTCTTCGTACTGGAGAGCGCGCATTATACCGGCCTTCGACCGCGGGTCAATGCCTTTTTGTCGATTTCTGTAACGACCGTGCCGACGCAGCGCAAAACCCCTAGTCGGCTACGGTCACGCGCGCAAAACGACGCTTGCCCACTTGGAATACGTGTGTCGAGCCGACCTCGATCCGCATCTGCCCGTCCTCGACGCGCTCACCATCGACGCGCACGGCGCCCTGCTTGACCATGCGTAGAGCCTCCGACGTACTGGCGGTCAAACCGGCCTGCTTCAATAACGCGGCAATGGCCAGATGGCCGTTGTCTGCCGCTAAACGCAACTCCGGCATGTCGTCGGGCAGTGCTCCTTTCTGAAATCGGGCGATGAAGTGATCGCGTGCGCGCTTACCGGCGGCGGCGCCATGGAAACGCGCCACGATCTCTTCGCCGAGCAGGAATTTGATGTCGCGCGGATTGGCGCCATCGCCGACTTCGCGCTGATAACGCGCAATCTCATCCAACGAGCGAAAACTCAACAGCTCGAAATAGCGCCACATCAAATCATCGGAGATCGACATGAGCTTGCCGAACATATTGTCAGGTGTTTCATCGATGCCGATGTAATTTCCCAGCGACTTCGACATTTTCTGTACGCCGTCCAGCCCTTCCAAAATCGGCATGGTCAGCACCACCTGCGGCTTCTGCCCGTGCGTTTCCTGCAGTTGGCGTCCCATCAACAAATTGAATTTCTGATCGGTACCGCCGAGCTCGATATCCGCTTTCAGCACGACCGAGTCGTAGCCTTGGATCATCGGATACAAGAACTCGTGTATGGCAATGGCTTGCCCGGCGGCGTAGCGTTTGCTGAAGTCGTCGCGTTCCAACATGCGCGCCACCGTGTGTTTGGCCGCCAACGCGATAAGGTCGGCCGCACTCAAGTCACTCATCCAGCGGGAATTGAACGCCACCGTGGTGCGCTCTGGGTCCAGAATTTTGAATATTTGCTGTTCGTAGCTGCGCGCATTATCAACCACCTGCTCACGCGTGAGCGGCGGTCGCGTCGCACTCTTGCCAGTGGGGTCGCCGATCATGCCGGTGAAATCACCGATCAGGAAAATCGCTTCGTGCCCCAAATCCTGACACTGGCGCAATTTGTTGAGTAGCACGGTATGACCAAGGTGCAGATCCGGAGCCGTCGGGTCGAAACCGGCCTTGACACGCAACGGTCGCCCTTCTTTAAGTTTCGCGACCAAATCCTGCTCGAGCAGAATCTCGTGTGCGCCGCGCCGGATGACTTCCAGCGCCTCGGAAATGACAGCCATGCATACTCCTCAAAAGCAGAAAAAAGTCGACGCCCGGCGCGATTCGGCGCGCGAGCGGGTCTAGAAGATACTCGATAGGCCGTTAAAAGGGTATATTGTGCGCCAACCCGTATATGGGTAACGCCTGCCGACTGCGTCTCAATACGCACGGACAAGGTTTGACCACAACACCGACACAAGCTATCGTAGCGGTCAAATATTCCATAAATTTCTGGGTATTACCTTCACTTTATGAATGACGATCACAAATCATCCGATACCTCGGCGAGCACCATCACATCGCGCTTGCTGCGTCTGCGGCGACTGCATATCGTGGTGGCGTTGATCGTCGCTACGGCGGTCGCGCTGATTTCGACCATGGCGACCCAAAATGCGCGCGCCATTCGCCACCAAACGCTCAACGCGCCGGCTGCCGAGCGCGACAATGCCATGGCATTAACGTCGCCGGCGCATAAAACGGCTTCGATCAGCCAAGATCTGCCCCTGCCGGCCGCCGCACCCCCAACGGCACCCCCGACGGCGCCGGTGGCAACACCGGCCACCAAGCCGGCGGCGAACGCAGCCGCGCCGGCGTCACCGATTAGCGCAAAAACAACCGCACCGGAACCAGCCGGTAGTTGGCACAACGTCACCGTCAAGCGCGGCGACAACCTGGCCTTGATTTTTCAGCATGCGGGCCTGAGCGCGCGACAATTGTACGAAGTGCTGCAATTGGGCGGCCCGGTAAAGCAATTCAAAACGCTGTTCCCCGGCGACACCATCAAACTGCGCATCGACGATCAGCACCATTTACTGGAAATGGTGCACGAAACCGACCCCGTGCACAGTATTCACGTGCTCGCCCGCGACGGCGGCTTCGTAGCCAAACAGATCAGTCGCAAGGTCGAGGTACGCACTGCGTACGCCAGCGGCGAGATCCAGGACTCACTGTTTCAGGCATCGCAAAACGCCGGCCTTCCCGACAACTTGACCATGGAGTTGGCCTCCATATTCGGCTGGGATATCGACTTCGCGCTCGATATTCGCCAAGGCGATCACTTCACCGTGCTCTATGAAGATCGCTATGTCGACGGCGACAAAATCGGTACCGGCGACATCATTGCCGCCGAATTCACTAACCGCGGCAAGACTTATCGCGCCATACGTTACGTCGACGCGAGCGGACACGCGGACTATTACACGCCCGACGGCCACAGCATGCGCAAAGCGTTCCTGCGCACACCGGTGAAATTCACCCGCATCAGCTCGCGCTTCAATCTACATCGTATGCACCCCATCCTGAACCGCATTCGCGCGCACAAAGGTGTCGATTACGCCGCGCCGCGCGGCACGCCGATTCGCGTTACCGGCGACGGCAAAGTGATATTCAAGGGCCGCAAAGGCGGCTATGGGCGCGTCATCATCGTGCGACACGGTAGCCGCTACAGTACTTTATATGGACACATGTCGGCATTCAATCGGCACATCCGCGTCGGCGGCCACGTCAACCAAGGCCAAGTCATCGGCTACGTCGGCATGTCGGGCCTGGCCACCGGCCCGCACCTGCACTACGAATTTCGTATCAATGGCGTACACCGCAATCCACTCACCGTGAAATTGCCCATGGCACAATCCATCGCCAAAAAATATCGCAACGACTTCATAGCAAAGGCCGCCCCGCTGGTGGCTCAGTTGGAAACGCTCGACCGCTCGCGTCTGGCGCGCAATTGAACGTGTGAGCACGCATAGCCACCAGGGCGACACATCCGCTAACTCGAGCGGACTATTCGTCGGCTTGATATCCGGCACCAGTATGGACGCGGTAGATGCCGTGCTGGTCGAACTGTCAGCGTCCGCCACGCGCTTGATCAGCGCCATTGCTCATCCGCTACCGGAAGCGCTGCGCCAACGACTGTTAGCGCTATGTAGCGCCGGTGAAAACGAACTCGACCGCTTGGCGCAAGCCGATATCGAAGTCGGACACTTATTCGCCGATGCCGTACACGCCCTGCTTGCCGATGCCGGCGTCGACGCCGACCGCATTAGCGCGATCGGCAGCCACGGACAAACAGTGCGGCACGCGCCGCAAGCAACCTTACCTTATACCGTGCAAATCGGTGACCCGAACACTATTGCCGAGCGTACCGGCATTACGACCGTGGCCGATTTTCGCCGCCGCGACATGGCGGCCGGCGGCCAGGGGGCGCCGTTGGTGCCGGCGTTTCACGCCGCCCTGCTGCGCGCGGCGGACGAAGATCGCGCCGTCATCAATATCGGCGGCATGGCCAACGTCACGCTGCTGCCCGCAAACCCGCAAGCGCAGGTAACCGGCTTCGATACCGGCCCGGGCAACGTCCTGCTGGATATCTGTGCCAATCGCCATCTGCGGCGTTCACATGATCAGGGCGGTCAATGGGCGGCCGGCGGCACGGTCGACGCTGATCTGCTCGGGCGCATGCTAAGCGATCCCTATTTCGCCCGAGCGGCGCCGAAAAGCACCGGACGCGAACATTTCAACCGCGACTGGCTCGCACACATGCTCGGCGACGCCGACTCGGCGCGCGCGCCCGCCGACGTCCAAGCGACGCTATCGGAACTGACCGCGCGCAGCATCGCCGACGCCTTGCGCTTACATCTGCCGGGCTGCCGCCAGGCGCTGGTGTGCGGCGGCGGCGTGCACAACGACGACCTGATGGGCCGCTTGCGACGTCACCTGCCGGAGCTGCGCGTCGCCAGCACCGAGGTTTATGGATTAGCGCCGGACTGGGTGGAAGCGACCGCATTCGCGTGGTTGGCCCAGTGCACGCTGGCCAGTATGGCCGGCAATCTGCCCGCCGTCACCGGCGCACGTCGTGCAGTAGTGCTTGGCGGAATCTACCCCGGCCATAGCGACTAACCGGCCGGTCACGCCCGAACCTGGTTGCACAGCCCCCGGCAGATTAGTAAACTGGAATCATTATCATTTCGGTTTCGGCTGCGAGATAGCCATGACAACCCCCAACAACATATGCGCGTGCGTGCGTCGCGTTGCCCTGCTGACGCTGTTGGTACTAGTGGGCGCCGCGCCGGCCCTGGCGGCGCCGACACCAGAAAATGCGCTTCACATTCTCGATTATATCGGCGTCGATTATCCCGCTACCGTCGCCAACGGCAAGGTCGTCAACGCCACCGAGTATAACGAGCAATTGGAATTCGCCGAACGCTTGCAACAGGTCATCGCCGCCTTACCGCAACGGCCCGGGCGCGCTGAACTGCTGGGCCAGGCGCAGCAACTCAGCACCAGTATCCGCCAGCGTCACGACGGCGGCGAGATCAGCGCGGCGACGCGGGCCATGCGCGATCGTATCGTTACCCTCTACGGCGTCACAGTGGCGCCACGCCAGCCACCCAACCCGGAACAAGTCGCGCCTTTGTACCAGACGCACTGCGCCAGTTGCCACGGCGAACACGGTCGCGGCGACGGCCCTGCCGCGGCGTCACTGACGCCGCGGCCGATCAACTTTCATGACACCGGGCGCGCCTATCAACGCAGTGTTTATGGCTTGTACAGCGCCATTACGCAGGGCGTCGATGGCACCGCCATGACCGCCTTCAGCGGACTGAGCGCGCAACAGCGCTGGGCGCTGGCCTTCTACGTCGGCAACTTCGCCTTCAGCGACGCTCAACGTCAGGCCGGTGCACGCCTCTGGGCTAAAGCGCACACTGCGCCGCCGTACACGCTCGCGCAACTCACGCAGACCACCCCCAGTCAAGCGCGCGAACAAAGCGGCGCCGACGGTCTGGCGTTATTGGCCTATCTTCGCAGCCAACCGCAGGCGACGGTAAAGACGTCACCGTTATCGATCGCCGTCGAAAAACTCGACCAGAGTCTCGCCAGTTATCGCGCCGGCGACCGCAACAAAGCCTACGAACAGGCGCTGTCGGCCTATTTGGACGGCTTCGAGTTGGCCGAGGCATCCTTACGCGCGGTCGCCCCAGGAATGGTCACCGCGATCGAACAAGGTATGCTCGCCTATCGCAAACACATTCGCGACGGCGCGCCGCTAGCGCACGTCGCGCAAGCGCACGAGCACCTGCGCGAACTGCTGTCGCAGGCGGCGCAACAACAACAGGACACCAAACTCACTCCCACCGTCGCTTTCGTCAGCGCGCTGGTGATACTGCTGCGTGAAGGTCTCGAAGCAATCCTGATTTTGGCGGCGGTCGGCGGCGTGCTGGTCAAAACCGGGCGCCGCGATGCCTTACCCTATCTGCACGCCGGTTGGGTCGGCGCACTGCTGCTCGGTTTTGCCACCTGGGGTGTATCGTCCTACATCATCGGGATCAGCGGTGCCGGACGCGAAGTCACCGAAGGCGTAACGGCACTGATCGCCACGGTCGTATTGCTCTACGTCGGCTTCTGGTTGCACAACAAAACCCATGCCGTGCGATGGCAACAATTCGTCAAAGAACGTATTCAAACCGCTTTGCACGGGCGCGCATTGTGGCTACTGACACTGATCTCGTTTGTGGCTGTGTATCGTGAAGTGTTCGAGACCGTGCTGTTTTACCAAGCCCTGTGGCTGCAATCCGAAGCAGCCGCGACACTGTGGTTATGGGGCGGCATTGCCAGTGGGGCACTGGCGTTGCTCTTGCTCACCTGGATTATCATACGCTCCAGCATACGCCTGCCATTGCAGCTGTTTTTCAAAATCAACTCGGCGGTGATGTTACTACTGGCGGTGGCGTTTGCGGGTCATGGCATGGCGGGACTACAGGAGGCGGGCGTACTCCCTGCCGATCCGGTGAACTTTCCGCGCATAGGTTTGCTGGGCATCTATCCGACGGCCCAGACACTAGCGGTGCAAGCACTATTGATCGTATTGGTCGCCGCGGTGTACTTATATGGCCGCCGTGCCGATGCCGCTCTGAGCCGCCATTGAACGGATAACAGCGCCAACACGCTGCGGCGCGTCAACGCTGATCGATGGCGACGTACTCGCGACGTTGCTTGCCGGTATAGACCTGGGTGGGGCGGAAAATGCGATTATCGGACAACTGCTCGCGCCAATGCGCCAGCCAGCCGGCAGAGCGGGCGATGGCAAACACGGCGGTGAATTGATCCTTCGGAATACCCATCTCGGTGTAGAGGATGCCGGAATAGAAATCGACGTTGGCGTACACGCCTTTGCTCGCCAAGCGTTCCTCGCACACGCGCTCGACCTCGAGCGCCACCTCAAACAGCGGGTTGATGTCGCCACCGCGCGTACGCATGAATTCTTCGGTCAAGCCCTGCAAAATCTTCGCACGCGGGTCCTTGGTTTTGTATTCGCGATGCCCCATGCCCCAGATCACCGACTTGCTGGTCAAGCGTTCGTCGACGTAATCGGCCGCACGCGCCGGACTGCCGATGTCTTCGAGCATCTCCACGACTTTCTGATTGGCGCCACCGTGCAGCGGACCCGAGAGCGTGCCGATCGCGGCCGGGATAACACTGTAGGGGCTGGCCAATGTCGAGCCGGTGACCAATACCGAAAAGGTCGACGCATTGATGGTGTGTTCGGCGTGCAGGATCAAACAGACATCGAGTATGCGCGCCAATAGTGGGTCCGGCACCTTGCCGGTAAACATGTAGAGAAAGTTCTCGGCATAGCTGAGATCTTCGCGCGGCGGTATCGGATCATAGCCGTTGCGGATACGTTCCCACATAGCCACCAGGGTGCCCATACGCGCAATGATCTTTACCGTCATATTGTGTACGTATTCGAGATCGCCGTGGCCGCCGAGGTTTTCCTGGCCGGGATAGAACATACCCAGACAGGCCACCGCACTCTGCAGCATATCCATCGGGTGGCCGGTAGCCGGTAGATAGCGCATCATCTCGCGAATATGGAATTTGACCTCGCGGTTCTGGCGCAATTGCGAATCGAAATCGCGCAATTCCTCGGCGTTCGGTAATTCGCCATCCAATAACAACAGCGTGGTCTCTTCAAAACTGCTGTCTTTGGCCAACTGCCCGATCGGGTAGCCGCGATAGGTCAATAGACCTTTGGCGCCATCGATATCGGAAATATTCGACTGGGTTGCCGGCACCCCGGCTAAACCGGGCAGGTACTCGCTCATAGATCCACTCCTACTCCATCGCACGCAGGGCGCCTAGAATAGCAAAAGTGCGACGGATTGACGCCACGGACACGCATCCGGACCGTTAATGCGGCCCGGATGCGAGCAAAAAATGGTTCGGCTTATACGCCGAAGGATGAACCGCAACCGCAGGTCGTGGTTGCGTTCGGATTACGGATAACGAAGCGCGCGCCTTCAAGGTCATCAATATAGTCGACCTCAGCGCCGTTCAAATACTGAAAACTCATGGGGTCGACCAACAGCGTTACGCCTTCATTTTCGACCTCGGTGTCGCCGTCATTGCTGTTTTCGTCGAACGTGAATCCGTATTGAAAACCGGAACATCCGCCGCCACTGACATAGACGCGCAGCATCAGATTGGGATTACCCTCTTCCGCAATCAATTGTCTGACCTTGGATGCCGCACTAGTGGTAAAAACCAGCGGACTTTCGGCCTCAACTGCTGCACTACTCATGATCGGTTCTCCATCAATCGTTCAATAACTGGGACAGTAATATAGCATTACTTGACTAAATCAATCAAGAATTACTCGGCCGTTTCGGTAACCACCTGCGGCGCGCTATCGGCGGCCGGCTGCGGCGCTTCGACGCGATGGACCAGACTACCATTGACCTCCGCACCCATAGCCATCTCAATAAGATTGTAATAGACATTGCCGGTCACGCGCGCTCGAGCCGCCAGTTCAATGCGTTCGGCGGCATGTACGTCGCCGGCAACCGTGCCATTAAGAACAATATGGGGCACGCGCACCTCGCCTTCAATGGCGCCATGTTCGCTCAGTGTCAGCGTCGAATCGCTGCCATCGTCGGCACTGACGTTGCCACGTACTTTGCCATCGATATGCAGGCCTCCGGAAAACGCCAGATCGCCGTCAATCTCGGTGTGCTGGCCGACCAGAGTATCAATCCTCGCGACTTTCCGGCCTTTCCTGTTCTTCGCCCACATCAGGCTACCTCCTTCAATCGGCCGCCAACGGCCATTGTATCTTCTGCTCTAAGATGTCGCCTTTTTCGCCGTTCTTCGGGATAACCCGCACCGTGATCGCACGTGGCACAAAGTTCTTCGGCAGCATGATATCGCCTTCGAACTGACGAAAATACTTTATGTTGTATTCAATCCGGGTGCCGCGTGGCCAGATGATATCCGCCATACCCAAGGTCTTGGCGATACCCTTTTGGCTGCCGTCCACGGACAGTTCGACTACGCCGCTGGCGAGCTTTTGCCGGCCTTTCATCTGCGGCACATGAATCAGCGTTAACTTGTAGTGATATTGACCGTCGGCGCTGCCCTGGTCGACCTTGAAATTTTGGATATTGAGGCCGGTGCGGCCCTTCGCCGGCGCAACGATATTGCGGTAGAACTGCAATTCCTGACGCAACTCGGAATTTTCGTGCTGCAACTGCCGCAGCGAATCTCGAACCTGTCGTGTGGCCTGCTCGTCAATACTACGGAAGCTCTGCAATTTTGCGTCGCGCTCGCGCAGTTGCGCTAAATCACGCTGCAAAGCGCTTAGCCGAGCCGACAGCTGGACGTTCTCGGACAGTGCCGTGGCCAACCCCTGCCCCGCCTGCATACGCCCGAGTCGATACAGTCCCAGGGCGCCCACCACCAGCACGGCGACCACGCCAATGGCAGCAACCCGGAATAACCACGGCCGACTGCGGCGAATCACCAATCGCGGATTGGCGGAGTTCACTGTAATAGTATGCGAGCGCTAAACCCGCGTGGGTAAACCTGCATCACAGTTTCCGATCTAAGGGAACAAGGCAATGGCATCCAGCCCGGCGGCTTCTTCCACACCAAACATAAGGTTCATATTCTGTACCGCCTGCCCCGCCGCGCCTTTGACTAGATTGTCGATGACCGATAAAACCACGATCGTGTCGCGCCCCTGCGGGCGGTGCAACGCGATGCGGCATAAGTTGGTGCCGCGCACGCTGCGTGTATCGGGATGCGAGCCAGGAGGCAACACGTCGACGTAGGCTTCATCAACATAACGATCCTCGTACAACGACTGTACATCGCCGTCGGCGTCGTCCAACACGGCGTAGAGGGTCGCGTGAATGCCGCGAATCGTCGGCAGCAAATGCGGCACAAAGGTTAAACCGACCGGCATGCCCACCACCGCCTGCAAGGTCTGGCGAATCTCGGGTAGATGGCGGTGCCCGGGCGCCGCATAGGCCTTGAAGTTCTCGCCGGCTTCGGCCAGCAGCAGGCCGACCGCGGCTTTGCGACCGGCGCCGCTGGCGCCCGACTTGACGTCCGCGATCAACCGGGTGCTGTCCACCAGGCCTTTTTCCACCAGCGGCAGAAAACCCAGTATGACCGCCGTCGGATAACAACCGGGATTGGCTACCAGGCGCGCGTTGCGGATCGTCTCGCGGTTAATTTCCGGCAGCCCATAGACCGCCTCGTCGAGCAATTGCGGGCAAGCGTGCGGCATGCCGTACCATTGCTGCCACTGATCAACGTCACGCAAGCGAAAATCAGCGGCCAAATCGATTACCTTGACTCCGGCGTCAAGCAGCGCCGGCACCAGCGTCATTGCAGTGCCATTGGGGGTCGCGAAAAACACCACGTCGCAGGCCGCCAACGTATCGGCATCCGGCTCGCCGAAGGCCAAATCGCAATGCCCGCGCAAGCCAGGAAACAGGTCAGCCACCGCTTTGCCTGATTTGCCGCGCGAGGTGATGGCGGTTAATTCCACCTGCGGATGGCGAACCAACAAACGCAACAATTCAGCGCCCGTGTAGCCCGTGCCACCGACAATACCAGCCTTAATCATGCGCGCAATCACCCGTAAAGAACAAACGTAGACGTTCCATGATACAAACTTGGCGGGGCGTAGGGAACGGGCGAGGCAAACTTCGGGCAAACAAAAAGCGGCACAGAGCCGCTTAAAGTCGATGGTGGTGGATTAGTTTCGTTATTATTTTTTCTGGTTATTGTTATTTTGTCGGTTTGACCATCACCATTTGTGGGACTCCTACCAACCCTGCTGCACAAGGTTCGAACGAATCTACTTGAGCCTCTCCCAGTGGTCAAGAATTTCTTTTTATTTTCAATTTATTAGAATAGTTTAATAAACTGGCAAGCGTGGCGGCGGCAACGGCTTCCCACCCACGTCGCCCACGTCGCCCACGTCTCTGGTACAATGGCCCATTTCGCGCGCCAAAACTGACAAGCGACCTGGATGTTCCATCGATTCAAGAAATCCGGCACCCATCTACTTTCGCCCAAGATATGGAAGACCCGCGTCGTTTTTTGGAGCGGCGCGGTCATGGTCGGCCTGGTGGCGGTGTTTTTCGCCGATGTCAGCGAGTGGGCCAATGAAGTCTTCCATTCGTGGATCGCGAGGTCGCGCTATTTACCGCTGATCATCTCGCCCGCCATTCTGATTCTGGTAGCCTGGCTGACTAAGCGCGTGTTTCCCGGCTCGCAGGGCAGTGGTATCCCGCAAGCCATTGCCGCACTGGAAATGCGAGATGACAGCAGTCGCGCGAAACTGTTGTCGGTGCGCATCGTGTTGGGCAAAGTCGCGCTCACCGTGCTCGGTCTGCTCAGCGGCGCCTCGATCGGACGTGAAGGGCCAACCGTGCACGTTGGCGCATCGATCATGTTCTCGCTCGGCCGCCTGGCGCGTTTCCCATTACATTATCTGGACCGCGGCCTGATCCTGGCAGGCGGCGCCGCCGGTATCGCGGCGGCATTCAACACGCCGCTGGCCGGTATCGTGTTCGCGATCGAGGAAATGAGCCAATCGTTCGAAGAGCGCACCAGCGGCACGTTGCTAACGGCGGTGGTCGTTGCCGGTGTAACCACGGTCGCGATTCAGGGCAACTATACCTACTTCGGCACCACCTCGGCGGAGTTGGAACTGGGTCGTGCCTGGCTCGCCGTACTCGTATGCGGCGTCATTGGCGGCGCGTTGGGCGGCACCTTTAGCCTCATGCTCATTCGCGGCAGTAAGTGGCTGGAACCGTTGCGGCGCAATAAGCCGTTGGTGATCGCCGGCGTCTGCGGCCTCGCCATCGCCATAATCGGCATAGTTTCCGGCGGCCTCACCTACGGTACCGGCTATAACGAAGCCAAACAATTAGTTACCGGTACCGGCACGCTCGGCGATGCCTATCCTTACCTGAAGCTGTTGGCCAGCGTGGTGTCCTATTTGAGCGGCATTCCCGGCGGCATCTTCGCCCCGGCGCTGGCCACTGGCGCCGGTTTGGGCGCACACATAGCGCAGTATCTGACCGACATTCCGTCGACCGCCATTGTCGTGCTGGCCATGGCCGCCTATTTCGCCGGCGTCGTGCAGACGCCGCTGACCGCGGTCATCATCGTCATGGAGATGACCGACAATCAGGGCCTGCTACTGCCCACCATGGCGACCGCTTTCCTGGCCTATCTGGTATCGCGCATGATCTGCCCCGAACCGATTTATCGCGTACTGGCGAAAGAATTCCTCGAACACGTGAATAAGACGCCGGAAGCGGTCGATGGCACCGATACGGAAGCGCAAACGGCGGCACGCAAGGATAAAGACGTCGTCAATCCGGATCGCGTGGTTTAATCATGCGCTCGCTATACGCACCGAGTGATCTGCGCTAGCATCGACTCGCACCGCGTCCCTAGACCGTCGTCACGGCAAAACCGAACGCTGACATGAAACGCACAGACGCCATTCTCTCGGTCGTCGTTCTGGCCGTTATCGGCCTGCTGGCCTACTTTTGGTTTGCGCCGGACGGTGTTCAGCGGGCGCCGGACGTGCGCATGGTAACGACCACTAATCAGCACCTGCGCCTGTCCGAATGGCGTGGGCACCCGGTGTTGGTGAACTTCTGGGCCACCACCTGCCCGAGTTGCGTGGAGGAGATCCCGCACTTGAAGGCGCTGTACAACGAACTCGGCCCCAAGGGTTTGAAAATCATCGGCGTCAGCATGTATTACGATCCACCCATGCGCGTCATGCGCATGATGAAGCGCCGCGACATCGCCTATCCGGTGGTCAACGATGTCGATCAGCACATTATACGTGCGTTCGGCATGCATCCGATGGTGACACCGACGTCTTACCTGATCGATCCGCACGGGCGTATCGTGCAGCACATTACCGGCATGATTCAGATGTCGAAATTACGCCCGCGTATCGAGCGTATGCTGGCACCGGCGCCGATGTGAAGCGGACGCCGGCAACATAGGCGGCAATAACCGGCGAAAACCTTAAATGCTCTGGATAAAAGCGTTCCACATTATCTTTGTCGTATCCTGGTTCGCCGGCCTGTTTTACCTGCCGCGCTTGTTCGTCAATCATGCCATGGCCACCAACGAGGCGGAAATCGCGCGCCTGAAATTAATGGAATACAAACTGTTCCGTTTCATGACGCCACTGGCGATACTGGCATTGCTATTTGGAATTTGGCTATGGTTGGGTTACGGTTTTAGCGGCGGCTGGCTGCACGCGAAACTTGCCCTGGTCGTCGTCCTGATCCTATATCATGTTTACTGCGGCAAGCTGTTAGGTGACTTTCGCCACGATCGAAATCGGCACAGCCACACCTACTACCGTTGGCTCAACGAAATTCCGGTGTTGATACTGACTGCCATCGTTATCTTGGTAGTGGTCAAACCATTTTGAATCGAATCTGCTCATCGCAACCGATAGCGGTGTTAGAATCGCAACTTAGCAAGTTAGCCCGATCGAGGAAAATTTCATGGCCCGAATGGTTCAATGCGTAGTTCTCAAGCGCGAGGCACCCGGACTGGATGCGCCCACGCATCCAGGTGAACTGGGGCAACGCATCTACGAAAATGTCTCAGACGAAGGCTGGAAAAAATGGCTGGAACATCTGACCATGGTCGTCAATGAGAACGGCCTCAACACCGCCGACCCTAAGACCCTGGAAATCATCGAAGCGCATATGCGCGGTTTCTTCTTTCAGGAAGGCCAATTCAGTGGCGACGGCGGTTTCCGTCCGCCGCGCGCGAAAAAATAAGCGCAGTGCCGGACGTCAGGCAACGTCCACGCGGTTGCGCCCGAATACGGGCGCAGTGACCACCTTCAGGCAGGCGTGCGCATCACGCAAGGCCTGCTCCGCTTGGGCCGCGCTTGGCGCGCGGGCGAAAATAAAACCGAGGTAGCTGGCGCCTTCCGGCAACGGCACCAACTCGTAACCTTCGCGCACACTGATCTCTACGTCTTCGATGTAGCGCACCGATTTCGCTTGCAGCACCCCTTCCACGCGCCGCAGCAAACCGGCACGCGGCGTCGGCAACATTAGCACGCCTGCAGCTTCGGTGTCGCTTACCGCCGCTAGCGGTGCGCCAATCGCCTGCGCCAACACCAACTGCTCGAGACTGTGGCCGGTTCCAAAACGCAGCAGGCGGGCGCATTGGCCACCGATGGTGCGCGCGGCCACTTCCATGATCCAGGCACGCCCATCGTTTACGCGCAGCTCGGCATGCACCGGGCCCTCACGCAGGCCGTAGGCGCCGCAGGCATCAGCGACCGCACGTTCGATTTGTTGCAGCACGGGCGCCGGCAAACGCGACGGCGTGACGTAGTATGTTTCTTCGAAAAACGGCCCGTTTAGCTCATCGGGCTTATCAAACACCGCCAATGTCTGCAGACGTCCACGATGCAGCATGCCTTCCAGCGCCACCTCGGGGCCATCGATAAATTGCTCCACGAGAACATAACGGCGCTCGTCCGCAGTCAATGTGTTGTCGTCGGCGATGATCGCCGCCACACGGGCACAAGCAGCGCGCAACTGTTCGGCATCATTGGCGCGAATCACACCGCGGCTACCCGACAGCGCCAGCGGTTTCACCACGCAAGGGAAGCCGACCGCCGCCAGCGCCGGCGCAAAATCCGCTGTCCGCAGATCGATGCGCCAGTGGTGCGGCACCGGCGCACCCGCCTTTTGTAAACACTGGCGGGCAAGATCCTTACGCCGCGACAACAAGGCGGAGGCGGGCGAGTTGTGTGCGAAACCAAGTTGCGCGGCAATATGCGCAGCGATACCAACGGTGAAATCGTCGGTGCCGACCACGCCACGCACTGCGCGCTCGCCGACAGCAGCAAGCACTATATCGGCTGCCTTTTCGGGCTGGCGTAAATCGACGTGGATACCGCCGGCGATGGCGCCGACCAGCGAGTGCTCGCCCTGCGATACGACTATCGCTTCGATACCCAGTTGTTTGGCCGCCTCGATGTAAGGTGCGACGCGGTAACTACTCGGCGGGCTGATCAGGAGCACACAGGGCGTGTGCCCCTGATCATCGTTCATCCGGCTCAGGCGCAGCCGCCGCCGGCCGCTCCGCATGCGCCACAGGTACCGCTGCCGCCGGTGGCGGAGAAAACATTATTGAAGACGAAACTGGAACCCGTGGGCCGTTCGACGTAGTCGATCTCAACACCCTTGAGGTAGGCCAACGCCACGCTATCGACATAAATTTTGAAGCCATTGGCCTCGACCACGCAATCGTACGGTGTACGCGCGTCGGTAAACGTCATGCCGTAGTTCATACCACCGCAGCCACCGCCGCTGACATAGACGCGAATGGCCTCGATGTCGTCATCGGTGTCGGTGAACAACTCCATCATCTTTGCCTCGGCCGACGACGTTAAACGGACTTCGCCGCCGGAGAGCATGGGATTGAAGGTCGGTGCGCCTTGCTGTGCTTGAGTCTGTTGCATGAATGGTCTCCTGAGTACACCGACACGAGCGCGTGCCGGCTTTGACTTTTACCCAGTCTAGCACCGACGAACGCGCGGGTCATCCGCGCACGCCGAAAATTCCTTCCCATAATTCAATGTTATAGACCGATAATCGACCATCATGGCGGTGCCGGATATTATTATATAATCTAAATACGAATCATTTGCATTCGTTATCTATTCTCGTATAATCAGCCCACCACGATGTCGTGCGAGCACGCACAGACGCATTTGGGCACATTGAAACGAGGGGAACATACATGCGAAACAAACCACTTAACCGCGGCCTGCGGCGCGCCGTGGCGCTCGCCATATTGGCCGCTTCCGCACCGGTCGGCGCGGCGGATCAACCCGACCTACAGCAAATGTGGCAACTGCTGCAGACACAGCAGGCCGAAATTCAGCGTTTGAAGGCCCAGAATCAAACTTTGGAAGAGCGCCTGAACGCCACCGGCGAACGCGTCGAGAAGGTCGCCACGCAGACGCCGGCGAGTTCGACCGCCAGTGCGGCGTCCCGTACTAAAGTCGGTGGCTACGGTGAACTTCACTACAACAATCTGGACAGCAAGAAAGAAATGGATTTCCACCGCTTCGTTTTGTTCTTCGGTCACCAATTCAACGACCGTATACGCTTTCAATCGGAACTCGAAGTCGAGCACGTAGCCGCCAGCAATGACGCTGCTGATCCAGGCGCAGTCGAATTGGAGCAAGCTTATATCGAATTCGACCTCAACGACCGCCACCGCGTCAAGGGCGGCCTATTGCTAATGCCGGTGGGTATTCTCAACGAAACCCACGAACCGACAACTTTTTACGGCGTCGAACGCAATCCGGTAGAGCAATACATTATCCCGACCACCTGGTGGGAAGGCGGTGCGGCGCTGTCCGGCCTGCTCGGCAACCACGGCCTGAGTTATGACGTCGCGCTGACATCGGGCCTTAAAATTTCCGGTCCCAAGTACGCGGTACGTAGCGGGCGGCAAAACGTCGCCGAGGCCAACGCCAACGACCTCGCCGTTACCGGACGGCTGCGCTACACCGGCATAGCCGGACTCGAACTGGCCGCCACCGTGCTGCACCAAAGCAATGTCGGCCAGAGCCTCGACCCCAATATCGGTGCCGCGACATTGTTTGAAGGCCACGCAGTATACCAACGTGGGCCTTTTGGTCTGCGTGCGCTCTACGCGACCTGGGATATCGGCGGGTCGGGACCGGCCGCAACCGGCGCGGACCGGCAAACCGGTTGGTACGTCGAACCGTCCTACAAAATTCATCCGAAGGTAGGACTGTTCACGCGTTATAGTCGCTGGGACAATCGGGCTGGCTCAGTCAATAGCACCAACACCCGCACCGCGCAGTGGAACGCCGGCGTGAACTATTGGCCGCATGAGGATGTCGTGCTCAAATTCGACGTTCAAAACCAGAGCGGGGCCGCCAATGACGACGGCTTCAACTTGGGTATCGGCTATCAGTTCTAAACACTAACCTAGTCCGGGGCGGCTTAGCGCCGCCCCTTTTTCTATGAAGGCCGTGTCATGCCGTACGGTATTCGTTGTCTGTTCATCCTCGGCGCGCTGATGTGCTCATGGTCGGCCGCGGCCGCCGTCTATCAGGAGCCGCGCGCATTTCTCCTGGAAACATTCGGCGGGACCGCACCGCCCGCTCGCCTGCTGTGGATTACCAGCAAAGAACAGGCCGTTATTGACAAAATTCTCGGCCACGAGCTGAGTGCGCTGCGCGTTCGCTACTGGCGCGCCGGCGAAACCAGCGCCTGGATTCTGCAGGAAATCGGCAAGGAACAGCCAATCACCACCGGCATCGTCGTCAACCGCGGTCGCATACAACGCATCAAGGTTCTCATCTACCGGGAAAGTCGCGGCTGGGAAGTGCGTTATCCGTTTTTTACCGACCAGTTCCGCGGCGCCCGCCTTGACGCCAAACTGGCGCTGAATCGCAGCATCGACGGCATATCGGGTGCAACGCTGTCGGTGCGTGCGATCAAGAAACTGGCACGCCTGGCGTTGTATTTCGATCAGCAGACGTTGGCCAAGCCATGACTCACCCAAGCCGCAAGCAGCGCCGGAAACTGCACTCCCTGTATGTTTGGCATCGTATCATCGGGCTGTGCGCTGCGCTGTTCGTGGTCATATTGGCGCTCACCGGGATAGCGCTCAACCACGGTGACGCATTGCAACTCAGCCAGCGCCACGTCCAATCGTCGGCGCTGCTCAACTGGTACGGAATTCAGCCACCGCAAGAGTTCGTCAGCTACGCATGCGCAGGCCACTATGTAACACGTGTCGGCGATCGCCTCTATTTCGATGCCTCGGCGTTGCCGGCGGATGGCGCAAATTTGGTCGGAATAGTGCGCTTGCCGCAGGGATTCGCGGTCGCCACCACCAACGGCATACGCTTGCTCACCGACGACGGTCGACTGATCGAACGGCTCGGAGCGGTCGAAGGCGTACCGCGCGGCATCGCACGTATCGGCACAACCGCCGATGGCGCAATTGCCATGCAAACGGCCCACGAGATTCTGATCGGCGACGAGTCACTGACGAGTTGGCAGGCACGCCCCGGCGTTGAAATACTGTGGTCGCAGCCAAGTGCGCCGCCCGCGGCATTGCGCAGCCGGCTACTACGCAGCTTTCGCGGAGACGGGCTGCCACTCGAACGCGTCTTGCTCGATATCCATAGCGGCCGCATTCTGGGCCACTGGGGCGTCTACGTCATGGACGGCGCAGCCTTACTATTGCTGTTTCTGGCCGCTAGCGGTTGTTGGTTGTGGCTGCGCAACCGTATGAAACAGCGTAGTCACCGACGGCTACGCCGGCCAAGTTAAGCATTACTCCTCGCCGCGGCGGCCGGTCCAAACCAAACTACCGAGACCTGCTTGTTCCAGCGCGTTGTTGAGCATAGCGCGAATGGAAACGGAGTCTTCCATTTCCAACGCCTTTTGCGCCAATGCACGCGCGCGACGGCGTGTAAATGTTCGCAGCACCCACTTCACACGCGGCAGGCTGGCAACTGTCATACTGAGACTGTCGATACCCATGCCCAGCAGTAGTATGGCGCCGGCTGGATCACCACCCAGATCGCCGCAGACACTAACCGTTTTACCGTATTTGTGCCCGGCATCGATCACCTGCACCAGCGCGTGTAATACGGACGGATGCAGACTATTGAACAACTTGGCCACACGCGCATTATTACGGTCGACCGCCAACAAATACTGGGTCAGATCATTGGTGCCGATCGAAAAGAAATCCACGCGCCGCGCCAGGCTTTCGGCTTGGTAGACAGCCGATGGCACTTCAATCATCACACCCAGGCGCGGCCGCGTGACCGGCACACCTTCTTCGTTCAGTTCGCCGAGTGCCTGGTTAATCAAGCGCATCGCTTCATCAACCTCGGAAAGGTCACTAACCATCGGCAGCAGTACATGCAGATTATCCAGGCCGCTCGCGGCACGCAACATGGCGCGCATTTGCGTAATGAAAATCTCCGGGTGATCCAAGGTAATCCGGATGCCGCGCCAACCCAGGAACGGATTGTCTTCGACGACAGGAAAATACGGCAGCGCCTTATCGCCACCGACGTCCAGCGTGCGCAAAATCACCGGCCGCGGAGCGAACGCGCGCAACACCTGGCCATAGATCTCGCTTTGCTCTTCCTCGCCAGGAAAGCTCTCGCGAATCGCGAATGGAAATTCGGTCCGATACAAACCGACGCCCTCGGCGCCACTCTTCAGCGACGGAGTAATATCGGCCAGCAGGCCGGTGTTGACGTACAGTGGAATGCGCACGCCGTCGGGCGTGACCGCCGGCAGATCCTTAAGCTCCTTGAGCTCTTGCGAGAGTCGATTCTCTTCGCGCAGCAGGCGCGCGTACTCGCGGCGCACCACTGCCGACGGTTGTATATACACGCGGCCCTGATAACCGTCAGCAATCAGCTCGCGCCCGTCGACTTTGGCAGGCGAGACGTCCACTGCCCCCATTACCGCCGGAATACCCATCGCGCGAGCCAATATCGCGACATGCGATGAACTCGAACCTCGCCCCGAAACCACCGCCGCCAGACGCTTATGCGGCACCTCGGCCAATTGCGTGGCGGTAATCTCTTCGCCAACCAAAATCGTGCGGCGCGGATAATCGCGCTCAGTGCTGGCGCGCTTTTGCAGATGCAGCAGAATACGACGACCCACTTCACGAATATCGTCTGCGCGTTCACGCAGATAGTCATCATCCATATCTTCAAAGCGACGTGCGTTGCCTTGAATCACTTCGCGTAACGCGCCCTGGGCCCAATTGCCGGCGCGAATGCGCTCAATAGTGCCGCTCATCAGGCTGTCGCTATTGATCAGTAATGCGTAGGCATCGAATAAGGCCCGTTCCTCCACCGGCAACACGCGTTGCAGACGCCGGCGCATACCGCGCATCTCGTCGGTGGCCGATTTCACGGCGGCCCGAAATGCGGCGATTTCGGCCTCGACATCGGTAACTTCGCGGTCCGGCACCGTCGACAAACCAACGCTCGCGTACACCGCTACGGCCGTGCCAATACCAACGCCGGGAGCGCCCGGCACGCCGGCGACGAAGCGCTCGCGGGCCGAATGGCGGATACGCGAAACGCTATCGCCGTCACTTGCCTGTGCGTGCGCGATGGCGCCGGCCAATTGTGCCGCCAAGGTGATCAGGAAGGTGACGCGATCTTCGGCAAAATGCCTCTTGAGTTTGCGCTGTACCACCAATACGCCGAGCACCTTGCGCTGATGGATGAGCGGTACACCGAGAAAAGAATGATATTTGGCTTCGCCTGACTCGGAGAAAAACTTGAAGCGCGGATGCAACTGCGCGTCGTCTAAATTCACCAACTCGGCGCGTTGCGCAACCAACCCGACCAAGCCCTCGTCCAAGCCCAAACGTACGGTTCCGACTGCCTCGGCCTTGAGCCCTTCGGTCACCATCAGCACATGCTGTTTGCGCTCAAAATCGGTTAAATAAACTGAAACGACTTCAACCGCCATGTACTTCTTGACGTGGTGCACGACAAGATTGAGCACCTCGTCCAGGCTACTGGCAGCGGTAACGTCCTGAATGATGCGACGCAATGTTGTTAGCATGAACGAAATTCCAAAGCGGAGACACTAATGGTTGATCGACGCGCACACCGCGTCAGCGGATGCCCACCAACGCCCAGGAGCGTCGGTACCGGCCCTGGTTTATAGCTGCCACAAATCGAAAATTATCCGCGTAGAGTCAACAATGGCGCCCGAGCGGCGGGCAACCGACCTCACCCGGACGAATCGGAACCGTCGCTACGCGAACGCCGGTGCTTCGGACCACGCTCACTGCGCGGAAACAGCAATGGCTCGAAATGCCGCAATGCCGCTTCGTACACTTTGCGTTTGAACGACACCACCTCGTCGAGCGGATGCCAGTAATCCACCCAGCGCCAAAAATCGAATTCGGGACTTTGCGTGGTGTCGAGGCGCACGTCCTCCTCGCGACCGAGCAGGCGCAGGAGATACCAAACCTGCTTTTGGCCGATACACAATGGTCTCGATGAGCGACGAATGAGGTTTGCCGGCAACTGATAGCGCAGCCAACCCTTGGTGCAACCCAGAATTTTCACATGCGCGGGCAGCAGGCCGACCTCTTCGGTGAGTTCACGAAACAAGGCCTGTTCAGGACTCTCATGTGCGGCGATACCGCCTTGCGGAAACTGCCAGGCATCCTGGCCAATCCGGCGCGCCCAAAATAGCTTACCCTCCTGGGAGCTCAGGATGATGCCGACGTTTTGCCGATATCCTTCTGGGTCAATCACTTGTAGTCCAACAATGCGCCTTACCCATGTATTATTGTTCCACAAAGCTCACGACGATCGCAAATCGATCGTACCGGGCCGAATAAATCGACCGCCTGACGGGCGCCGGCGCGGTACAGCGCGGGCTGCATCCGGTAGAATCCGCAGGATTGCGCGCGCCGACGACCTGCGCGCGAACCGATAAGCTCATCGCCTGAGGCAGCGCTAACCACAATGACGCTCGCGATATTCGACCTCGACAACACCTTACTCGGTGGCGACAGCGATTACCTGTGGACGCGTTTTTTGGTCGAGCAGGGCATTGTCGATGGCCCCGCCTATGAGCAAGAAAACGAACGCTACTATCGCGCCTACGTGGCCGGCACGCTCGACATTCACGCTTTCCTGCGCTTCCAACTGCGCCCATTGACCGAACATCCGATGCAACAGTTGTACGCCTGGCGCGAACAGTTCCTACGCGCCAAAATCGACCCGATCATACTACCAGCCGCGCGTCGCCTGCTGGCTGAGCATAGCGCGCAGGGCCACATACTGGTCATCATCACCGCTACCAATCGCTTCATTACCGGTCCGATTGCTGAGCGCCTGGGCGTCGAGCACTTGCTTGCCACCGAACCGGAACAGATCGACGGACGCTTTACCGGCGCCATCTCCGGCATGCCGTGTTATCAGCAAGGCAAAGTCGAGCGTCTGCGTGAGTGGCTGCGCGCGCACCAGCAAGATCTGCGTGGCAGTTGGTTCTACAGCGACTCGCACAACGATCTACCGCTGCTACGGGAGGTCAGCCAGCCAGTGGCGGTGGACCCGGACCCTACCCTGCTGCAACACGCCGTCAAACACGGTTGGCGCGTCATCAGTCTACGCCAGGATCACGCCTCACCATGCACCTGAGCGACACCGCGGCGGCACCCGGCCGGCGCCGCAAGCCGCACTTACTGATCCTCGGCGGCATCGCCGTAGCCAGCCTGTTACTCGCCCTGTCGATCGGCAGCCTGCATGTGCCGTTGCCACAATTATGGGCGGCGATACACGGTGCCGGCATCGAGCCCTACCGCAGCGTGGTACTCGAATTGCGCCTGCCGCGCGCGGTCGCCGCCTTCACGGTCGGCGCTATGCTGTCGTTGGCCGGCGCTTTGATGCAAGTGCTGTTGCGCAACCCGCTGGCCGACCCTTACGTGCTCGGCATCTCCGGCGGCGCCGCGACCGGCGCACTGACCACCATCGCCGTCGGGCTGTCGGGCGCCTGGATCGGCGGTGCAGCCTTCGGCGGCGCGTTGCTGTCCATGATGCTGGTATTCGGTGTCGCCCATGGCAGCGGCAGTTGGACGCCCACGCGCCTGCTGCTCACCGGCGTGGTCATCGCCGCCGGATGGGGAGCGCTGATCAGTTTTATTTTGGTCATGAGCACCAGCCGCGACCTGCCCGGCATGCTGTTCTGGCTGATGGGTGACCTCAGCGGCGCCCGGCAGTGGTTGCCCCAACTGGTGCTGCTCGGCGTCGCCCTGGGGCTATGCCTGCCGCGCGCGCGAGATTTCAATTTGCTCGCTCGCGGCGAGCTACAGGCTGCCGCTTTGGGCGTACCGGTCAACGGCCTGCGCACCATGATCTATATTATCGCGTCATTGCTGACCGCCGGCGCTGTCACCGTAGCCGGCAGTATCGGTTTCGTCGGGCTCGTGGTTCCGCACATGATTCGGCTAACGCTCGGCACTGATCATCGCCTGCTGTTACCGGCGGCGACGCTGGCCGGGGGCAGCCTGTTGGTGTTGGCCGACACGCTGGCGCGCTCGGCATTCGCACCAACGCAATTGCCGGTCGGCGTGCTAACCGCGCTACTCGGCGTCCCTCTATTCCTCTACTTGCTGCGCCGCAACCGCTGAGCATGCCGCTGCTCCAATGCCAACAGTTGAACGTTCGTATCGCCGGCCAGTCGGTGTGCGAACAACTCGATCTCAGCATCGAGCCGGGGCAGTGTTGGGCCTTGCTCGGACGCAATGGCGTCGGCAAGACGACATTGCTACACAGTTTGGCCGGATTGCGCCCGATCCATGCCGGCAACATATTACTGCAGGGACGATCACTTGCGACTTGGCCGAAGCGCGAGCGCGCGCGTGCACTCGGCGTGCTGTTCCAGGAACGCAGCAGCGCATTCCCATCGAGGGTATTGGAAACGGCACTCATCGGCCGCCATCCGCACCTCGGGCCGTGGCAAGCAGAGAGCTCCGCCGACCTTGCCATCGCACGCAGGGCCCTGAGTGCGATGGAGTTGAGTGACCTGGAAACCCGCCTCAGTGACACCTTGTCCGGCGGTGAGCAACAACGTCTGGCGCTGGCTGCAGTGCTGACTCAAGATCCGGCGCTGCTATTACTCGATGAGCCGGTGAACCACTTGGACCTGCACCATCAAATACAAGTGCTGACTCTGCTGCAGGCATCCGCCGGCGCAGGCAAAGCGGTTGTCATGAGCCTGCATGACGTCAATCTGGCCACACGTTTCTGCAGCCACGTTTTGCTGCTTCACGGCGGCGGCGACTACGAGTGCGGCGACGCCTCGACGATACTCAATAGCGCAACGCTCACACGCGCCTACGGCCATCCCATTCGGCAAATATCGCACGACGGGCAACGCTCATTTCTGCCGCTGTGAGACGTCTTGCCGCGCCTGCGTACGCGCGCGGTAGTCGAGCCAACTGCCAAGACCCTGAGCATTGAAGTCGATATCCAGCGCCATTAATTGCAGTGCGCGCTCACGTGTAACATCCGAACCGTGCTCCTGCAACGCCCGCAATAGTTGCGCCGTAACGCCCGCGACCAACTGCTCGTGGCGCTGGTGACCGGAATCGGCAACTGCCAGTGCCATCGAAGCCAGCGCGTCGATTTGCCTGTGCATATCATCGGCCAGCCGGGCGACATCCGTTACACAGCCGAAATGCGCCAGATACATGCGCTCGGGCGCGTAGCTCATAAGCTGGTCTATCGATGCGTGCAAAGCCGCAGGATCGAACTGCACCGGCGTGGTAGTAGGAAAAACGAACGCGCCACGCGCGTTGTCGAACTCGCGATAGGACAAGCCGAAAGTGTCTCCAGCGAAAAATCCGCGACTGCGCTCATCCCATATGCAGTAATGATGTTTGGCATGACCGGGGGTGTCCAACAACAGCAACTCTCGGCCGTTGAGGTCAATACGGGTCATGTCCGGCGCTTCGACGATGCGTCCGGCATCGACCGGCACGATGTCACCGAACTCCGCCCGCATCGCGTCGTGCCCATAAACGGCGGTAGCACCGGCAATCAGTTGTGATGGATCGACCATGTGTCGCACACCGCGAGGATGCACCACCAGGCGGGCACGCGGCAGTTCGCGCATCAACACGCCGGCGGCACCGGCGTGATCCAAATGGACGTGCGTGAGAAAAATCCAATCAACCGCATCGCGGTCGACACCAATGTCGTCCAGCGCCGCCAGCAAAATCGGCAATGACGGCGCGACACTGACGTCGATAAAAGCAGCGCGGCCGTTTTCTTCCAACAAATGCGCGGCGACCAGACCACGGCGTTTAAAACCCGTGTCTATAGTAGTGATTCCGAAATGTTGATGATTAAGAAAAGACGATTCCATGGCCTTAGTGTAACGCTTCGCACAGCAGTTGTCGGCGCACCACCGCCCGAGACGGCGGTGGCGCCTTGACAGCGCGCCGGCGCCGCCCTAGATTGTGGACCGTACGAGGTGTTCCGGTCAGCGCTCGCTGACCAGGATGAAACGGGAAGTCGGTGCGCCATCCCCGTGGCAAATCCGACGCTGCCCCCGCAACGGTAAACGAGTCAAGGTCAGCGCCACGCCACTGTGCCCCAACGGCATGGGAAGGCAGCAGACCGGGATGTAATCGGCATCCGCTCGTGAGCCCGGAGACCGGCCTCAATGATCCCTCCTGGTTTGTGTCGCGGCGGGCGACCCAGACGGCGCTGTTCAAACAACGCACAAACCAGGCCGACAACGTCCCGGCAAACGAATTGACAGGAAAGTGCGGTGCCCAACCACAAGGCAAACCATCACAGCGCCCCGCTCCATTGCGCGGCGGGTCGCGGCGTGACCGTACGCCAAGGCAATGCACATGTCTAGTCCGCTCGCGCGTTTCCTGTTGCTGTCGGTGGCCGTCCACATCGGCGCGCTGGCAGCTGTTTGGCCGAGCGCATCGCGGCTCCGGCACACCACCGACGACGTACTTTCGGTGCACTTGATCGCACAGCGCGCAGCGTCGCCACATACCGTGCCCAACACCGAGCCGCGCGCGCACCGCAAGTCCATACGCGGCGTACGCGAACAAATACGCCAGCGCGCTCGCGCCGAAGCAATCGCCAGCGTCAAACCAGCGGCCACGACGCCGGTGGTTGCCGCCCACGCCCCACAGCGCGCATCCAAATCGCATGCGCCGCGGCGCGTCGCCGTAACGCACACCAAGCCCGCCGCCCTACCGGCACCGACGCCAGCCAAGCCGGCTCAAGTGGTCGCGACAAGTGCGCCAAGCGCCACACCGGCGCGAGAAACGCCGGTGACGGCAAATACCGCCGATAACCGCGCCGGGGACGCCTCCGCGCGCGTGCGCGAAGCCTTGCAGCAACAGTTGACGTTTCACCGCTACTATCCGCCGGTGGCACGCGATCACGGCTGGCAAGGCCGGGTGCGGCTCGGTATACGCATCGAAGCCGATGGCCGTCTCAGTCGCGTGAAGGTACTGCAGACCTCAGGCTACTCGGTGTTGGATCAAGCTGCTCTTGATAGTATCCGCAGCATCGGCACGTTGCGCGAAGCACGTCCATGGCTCAACGGCGCACACTCTGATATCGTGCTGCCGGTAATCTATAAACTATTAAACGGTTGACGCCCGCATGGGTAAGCGCTTATCAAAAATATATACCCGCACCGGCGACGATGGCTCCACCGGCCTGGGCGACGGCGCTCGCGTAGACAAAGACCATGCACGCATGGAGGCAATCGGCACCGTTGATGAATTAAACAGCGCCATCGGCGCGGTATTGGCCCTCGATCTCATAGCGCCGGTGCGCGAGTGTCTCACCGGTGTGCAACATGAACTGTTCGATCTCGGCGGCGAACTCAGCATACCCGGCTATACGTTGATCAGCGCCGCGCGCGTCACCGCCTTGGAAATATCGTTGGAAGGATTCAACGCTGATCTGCCGCCGCTCAAGGAATTCATTCTGCCGGGCGGCGGCGCAGCGGCCTCTGCTTGCCATTTGGCACGGGCTATTTGTCGGCGCGCGGAACGCCGCATTATTACACTGAACCGCGTCGAGCCGATCAATTCACAGACCATCGCCTATCTCAATCGGCTATCCGATCTATTATTCGTTGTAGCGCGGGTGTTGGCGCGCAATAGCGGCGGCGAAGTGCTATGGGATCGCACACGTAGTTAGCCGCAGCCGCATCATCCGCCTACTGCGAACACCACGACGTAAATCATGCCCGGGGAATAACGATGAAATCCACCGTCGTCTTGATTGGTATCGGTGAAATCGGCGGCATATTCGCGCATGGCCTGTTGCGCCTCGGCTATCCGATTTATCCGGTAACGCGCGCGAGCCGGCCGTTGGAAGCCGCATTGGCGGTACCGGAACCCGAGCTGGTATTGGTCGCCACCGGCGAGAGTGACCTGCAGCCCGTACTACAAGACCTGCCCGAGGTCTGGCGCGACCGCGTCGCCTTGCTGCAAAACGAACTACTACCGCGGGATTGGCAACGCCATCACATCAGCGCGCCCACTGTTATATCGGTATGGTTCGAAAAGAAACCGGGCAAGGCGCCGAAAGTCATCATTCCATCGGTGATATACGGCCCACATGCTGACTTGTTGGCCGCCGCGCTCGATAAACTGCACATCCCGACGCGCATCCTTGCTGACCCAGCCGAGCTGCTGCATCAACTCGTACTGAAGAACGTCTACATCCTTACGACCAACATCGCCGGCTTGGTAACCGCAGGTACGGTTAGCAGCTTGTGGCTGCAACACCAATCCTTGGCACGAGCCGTAGCCAATGAAATCATCGAACTGCAACAGCGCCTGACCGGCGTACGCTTTAATCACGACGCTCTCATCAATGGCATGATCGAAGCTTTCGAAGGCGACCCGGAACATCAGTGCACCGGCCGCAGTGCGCCGGCGCGCTTGCAACGAGCGCTGCTACAAGCCGAACAACTCGGCTTGAGTACACCCAAGCTAAAAGAGATCGCGGCGCAATCGCAGGGTACAACGTAAGCCAGCACATCGTGCGTCGCCGGCGTTCAGTCCAATGCACAGCCATGCCGCGCCTCGGACGCCGCTCGAATC
Organism: Gammaproteobacteria bacterium; assembly: GCA_030147845.1. Classification (GTDB taxonomy): domain Bacteria; phylum Pseudomonadota; class Gammaproteobacteria; order JASBUN01; family JASBUN01; genus JASBUN01. Next base: position 75,035 of record JASBUN010000064.1, on the reverse strand, counting down.
ACCATGCTGCGCACGCAATAGACGCGTTTTTACCTGGTCGGAAAACACGTAGCGTTGCCACAAGCGCGGGACTTCGGTATAGATGCTGGCCATATTAGACAGTCCGCCACCGACAACGATGACGTGAGGATCAAGCACGTTGATCACCGACGCCAGCGCGCGCGCCACGCGGTCATGGTAAGCGCTCAACGTCGCCTGCGCCGTTGGCTCACCGCTGACGGCCCGTTCGACGATCTGTTCGGCAGGTAGATCTTCGCCGCCGCGGCCGCGGTAATCGCCGCTCATCGCGGGCCCTGACAAATAGGTCTCGATACAACCGCGCTTACCGCAATAGCACATCGCGCCCGGCCATTCGCTTGCGGTCATCCACGGCAGAGGATTATGCCCCCACTCGCCGGTAATGCGATTGGGGCCAGCTAACAATCGGCCATCGATCGCAATACCACCGCCGGTACCCGTGCCGACGATCACCCCGAACACGCTCGCTGCATCCGATCCCGCACCATCGACGGCCTCCGACAAGGTCATGCAATCGGCGTCGTTAGCGATGCGCACCGGACGTTGCAAGGCACGCTCGAGATCGGCATGCAGCGCTTGCCCGTTAGGACAGGTCGAATTGGAGTTTTTTATCAGACCACTGCTGAGCGACACGGCGCCTGGCGTACCAACACCGACACGCGCCACCGATGCAGTCGCCGATTCCAGACCCCGCACCAAGTCGACTATTGTGGCCACGGTAGCGTGATAGTCACCGGCGGGTGTCGGCGCGCGCCGTCGTTCGACAATGCATCCGGCCGGATCCAGGGCCACGGCCTCGATCTTGGTGCCGCCCAAATCAACACCAATGCGCACTGCTGCTGACATCGAGCCGGGCCCTGACGCTGCCATGGCGGCGTCAGTAGGCCCACCCGGCAAGCGTCACCACGGCGATGGCGGTCACCCAGATCATAAGTGAGCGCAATACCAAACCGCGTGCGCTTTTGACAGCGCCGGGCTCCAAGTCTTCGTCGCCGCCACCATCTTGAGCGGCTGTGCGCACCGCGAAACGCTCCAGTTGCAGCGCACCGGCGCCGGCGGAGCGCAGCACGTCCTCATTGTTATCAGCGATGTCAGCGGAGGCGCGATCGGCCGCCATGCGCCAGTCGTGGATAGCGTCTTCGAAATTGCCGGCCAAACCGTAGCAGATGACCGTAAGGCGCGCCGGCACCCAGCCCAAAATACCCTGCAAGCGACGCGCCGCCAACGCGAGCGGCGCATCGACGCCGCCATCGCCCGACTGGCGCTCGGATAGAAACCAGGTTACGCGATAGAGCACCGCGCCAGCCGGCCCAAGCAGCACAAACCAGAACAACACGCTAAATAAGCGCTCGTTGGCCTGAATCAGTATGGTTTCGGCCACGCTACGCGCGCCGAGCGTCTCGCCGTGAACGTTGCGCACCCGCAGTTCGGCCGCCGCCGCTTCGGCGCGCTCGCGATCGCCGGCCTCCAGCGCGTCACAATATTTGTCGACGATGCCGTCCACCGCCCGGTAGCGCAGACAGTAGTACAGCACGACCACGCCCAACAGCAGCGCGAAGGCGCCCAACCAGATACTATGTACCGCACTCTGCAGTAGCACCACCACCAGCACCAACGGCAGTAGCACGATCAGCAACCCCAGCGCACCATCACCGTATCGCCAGCCGCTCAACCGGCGCTGGAACCAATCAGCGTAGGCGCTCAACCATTGCCATTCGCGCGCGCCCGAGCGCCGCTCGGCGAACAACTCGAGAGCCAGGGCAACTACAATGACGATTAAGGTCATGTTTTCCGATTCCCGAGCACATTTACCGGCACAGCCGCCGTCGATAAGGACCCATAGCCCACGCGTCCGCGCACGACTGTGCACAATAATACAATGCCGGCTGCGTATGTCTACGCGCGTAGGTAGATTCAGGCGTTCATACGGGCATCGACCAAGGCTCGCAGGCGCGGCCATTGAAACGCCGGCCCGGGATCGGTTTTGCGTCCTGGCGCGACGTCGCTGTGGCCGACCACGCGCTGTGGCGTAATGGCCGGATATGCCACCATCAAAATCGCCAGCACCTCGGCTAACGCGCCATACTGAGCGTCCTCATAAGGATCATCGTCGCTGCCCTCAAGCTCGATTCCGATGGAGAAATCGTTGCAAGCGCACCTGCCTTCGAATACCGATAAACCGGCGTGCCAAGCCCGTTGATCGAACGAGACATACTGCACCAACGAGCCATCGCGACGCACTAACAGATGCGCCGAAACCCGGAGATCGGCGATTTGATTAAAATAGGGATGCGCGCCGGCATCGAGTCGGTTGGTAAACAGCGCATCAATCCAGCCACCGCCATACTCGCCGGGCGGTAAACTGATACCGTGCACCACCACCAGATCGACCGTCGCGCCAAGCGGCCGGGCATCGCAGTTCGGCGACGCAACATAACGCGCGCCCTGTAACCGTCCGCCGCGCACGGCAAGGGTCATAATAACTCCGCTACCCGGCCATGCTGCGACTTTCGCCGCATCGCCTCTAGTCGAACCCCTTTGTGCCAAGCCCCGCTACGCCACGGTTGGCAGAAGCCGCCGACGCCGCGGCCAGACATGATCGGCGCGTGACAGCGACCAAAGCCCGACGCCGGCACGGCATCGCCTTGACGCCCGGCACAGACGGCATTGCCGACGAGCATACTGATCACAGCGGCGGCGCAGCGCGTGGACAGCGCTAAACCGTCAGCGACGGGCACATAGCGAGGAAGAATTTGCTTCGGAATGTAAAACTGCTTCATGCGACGGTACACCGCGATCGGCGGACATGGCACCGAACTGTACCTTGCGGCGCTAAATTTTACAAAACCGTCAGGCAACCATCTGCAGCGCCATAAAGTCCAGGCCATTGCGGTTTTGCATCACGTTCTCGAACGCATAGAGCACGTCCTCTTCGGACAATCCGAGCGCCCAAAGCACTTCCGTCGGCAACTCCCCCGCCGGTTGATCACCAATATTGAGTGTCTTTAACAGGCAGTTGGCGATCAATACCAAACTTGGGTAAATCGACAAACGCCCATGATAGCCGGCATTGTGATGTTCGCGAATCGCGACAATCACCTCATCGGGCATTCCCCAAGCTTCCATCAGCCAAGCACCGGCCTGCTGGTGCGTAACGCCAAGCAGTTCGAGCTCGAGCCGGTTGAGCGGTTCATCCGGCTGCCGCCGAACCGCTTCGCGAAGCAGCGCAAAATCATCAGGAAATAGCTGCCCGAGAACAAGCACGCCGAAATTGTGTAGCAAGCCGGCCAGGTAGGCCATGCCCGGCCGCGGGCGGTTGCTGCTGGAAAGCATGCCGCCCAGCCGCTGCACTAAAACGGCGGCGTAGATACATTGACGCCAGTGGCTTTCCAAGCCCAATGGCCCGTCGCGCGGAATACTGAGCGATCGACCCACCGAAATGCCGAGCGTGATATCCATGACCATATCGAAACCGAGTACGCGCGAGATCGCGTCGCGCACACCTTCGACGTCACCACGATAATTGTAGAACGGAGAATTGGCATAGCGTATCAGCTGCGCTGACAGGCTCGGGTCTTGCTCAACGATGGCGGCCAGATCGGTCGCGTTGGCGTAAGGATTGACGCTCAATTGCAACAGTTCATAGGCGACACCCGGCATCGGCGGCAAATCCGATACGTTCTGTAGCCGCTCCTGGATTCTTACCGCACGCTGGTCACGCGCCGCGTTCGGATCGGCGCATACGCCGCTATCGGTGCGCATTTTCGCGAACATTTCGTCGTAGCAAGCCGGCCCTTGCATGAGATTGAACTCCCAGCCCGACAAGGCCACCAGCGTCCCCGGGCTGGCAACAAAATAAACGATATCGAGATTGACCAGGTGCTTATGCACCAGTGCCTCGCAGCCATACAACTCGGCGATCGGCACGCATCGCGCCTTGATACTGCGGGGGATTTTTTCATGCACCTGCGCCGACGGAATGACCGCCAGACTACGCTGCGAGCCGCCATTGAACGCCGCCAGATCCAAACGGTGATCGGCCGGATAGATCGCCAGCGCCACACCCTGAGCATCGTGGACCGGAGTCGCCACGGCGATTTTGCCAAGCGCAATTCCAAGTGCCTGCGCGGCTTGCGCCAGTGGTTGCTTTTCGGAATAGGTGAGGACCTCGAAGTTGAGCCCTCGACTGTCAAGAATCTGTCGTACGTTATCTGGAATCGACACGCTCGTAGCCTCCCGGCTTGCCGCCGCCCTCTCCGTATCGCGGCCGTACCGCCCCCAGCGGTTGACCCGTATTGGGTCGCGATATCACACGCTCGCCTACCCAATTCCGTTACAGGGAGTGTAGCGCAGCCCCCCATCAGATACATCAAATGCGGACTGTCAGGCTAAAGGTAGAATTACTATCACCACAATACTGTGACCCATTACGCCGTTTACGCATTTCGGTTTCGTACAATAGCCAGCCGTGGCACAATACGCACACCTCTGGATACAAGGGATACACGGTGACAAAAGCGGCAATTTTTCTCGTCCTCATGTCGTTAGCCGCTGCGATTTACGCCGCGCCGGTGCGCTTCATTACCGATGAACTCAAGGTCATGCTGCGCAGCGGCACCAGCACGCGGCACCAAATTGTCCAGCAGATTGCCAGCGGCACCGCTGTGACCGTGCTCGATTCCGACGCCCAAACCGGCTATACCAAAGTCCGCACCCCGAGCGGCAATGTGGGCTGGGTATTGACCCGCTATCTGAGCAACTCCGCGCCACCGCGCCAGCAACTTGCTATTACCGAGAAAAAATTATCGGAATTGGAAAATACCGTCAACCAGCTGCGCCGGGAACTGGGTACCGCCGGAACGCAGCGCAATACGGCTGAGCAGCAGCTGCAGAAATTGACCGAGGCAAATGCGACGTTGACGCAGCAGCTGGCCGAGATTCGGCGCATATCCGGCAACGCCGTACAAATGGCCGAACAGAATCGAGAACTCAAGAATCGCATCACCGAACTGGATCGCGAAAATCAGCTCATGCGGCAGGAAAACGTCTCGCTCAAGGACCGCAGCAAACGCGACTGGTTCATCGTTGGCGCGATTGTAGTCGTGTTCAGCATGTTGTTCGGCATCCTGCTTACGCGCATACGCTGGCGCAAGCGCTCCAGCTGGGGTGATCTCTAACCACGCAATTGAAGACGGCGCCGCGGACGTACCGCGACGCCGTTGGTCCAACCTGCGCTCAAACACCGCCGCTGTCGCGCGCTTCCTTTTCCATCTGCTCTAAACTGATATGGCGCACGTCTTTGCCTTTAACCAGGTAAATGACGTACTCACCGATATTGCGCGCGTGATCACCAATACGCTCCAGCGCGCGCGCCGCCCACATAATGTCCAGCGAACGAGCGATGGAACGCGGGTCTTCCATCATGAAGGTAATCATTTGCCGCATAACACCTTCATATTCGTGATCTACGGTGACATCGCGTTGCGCTACCTGTACGGCTGCCTCGACATCCATGCGGGCAAATGCATCGAGTGCGCCATGCAGCATATCGCGCGCGTGCACACCCAGGCTCTGTATCTCTAAGTAATGGTTTTTAGGCCGTTCCATCGCCGTTAGATGCAGTCCCATGCGGGCCACTTTTTCGGCCTGGTCGCCAATCCGCTCCAGGTCGGTGATGGTCTTGACCACGGCGACAATCAAACGCAGGTCACTTGCGGCCGGCTGTCGGCGCGCCAAGGTATGCGCACACTCCTCATCCAGCGCCACTTCCATGGCATTGACCCGATAATCATTGGTGATCACCGTTTCACATAACTCAATGTCACCTTGAACCAGAGCACTAACTGCATCCGCGATCTGCTGTTCGACCAACCCGCCCATGGCCAGAACGCGATTACGAATATCTTCCAGTTCGGCGTTAAACTGTTGCGAGATGTGATGACCGAGATGCGCCTTGTCCATGATCATTTCCTCACGTGTTGCATACACCGAAAGCCGGTGTTTCAGCCAGCCAATTTCCGCGGGCCGGACAATCGCGAAAAACCATAACCGTATTCGGCGTCAGTATAGCGCGAAACCACCAATGGCAAGCGCCGGCCGCCCGTTATTGCGCCTGACTGGCGGCTACCGCCGAGCGTATTACGCGGCCCGCGTCGAAAACACACCGAAACGTACTGCCCTTACCCGGCTCGCTGTCGACCTGCAACTCCGAACCATGACGCATGAGTACGTGCTTGACGATCGCCAAGCCAAGCCCGGTGCCGCCCATCTCACGCGAGCGCCCGACATCGACACGATAAAAACGCTCGGTAAGACGCAATAGATGGTGGGACGCAATGCCAATACCGGTATCCTGCACTTCAAAACAAGCGCCGCCATCATGTGAGGCCCAACGGATTTCGATGGTGCCCTCATCGGGCGTATAGCGCACCGCATTGTATACCAGATTAGAAAACGCGCTGCGCAACTCGCTACGACTTCCTGACAACCAAAGTCCCGGCTCGGCTTCCAAGCCAATGCTATGTTTGCCCTGGCTGAGTGCGATGGCGTCATCGCGGATCATACCCAGTAAGCCCGGCACGTCGACTTCTTCTTCTTCGCGCTCGTCACCATCCGTCTCCAGCCGTGACAGCAGCAGCAGGTCGCTAACGATCTGCTGCATGCGTGTCGACTGTTGTTGCATTGCGCGCAACGACTGTGACCACGGTTGCATGCAGGCGTCGTCCGAATCGGCCAAGGACTCGACGTAGCCGGCAATGACGGTCAACGGCGTACGCAACTCATGCGAAACATTGGCGATAAAATCGCGGCGCATCTGCTCGAGCAGATGCAATCGGGTAATATCGCGCGCCACCACCAGGCGCTGGTTTTTGCCGTAGGGAATCACTCGAATCGACAACACGATGCGTTCGTCAACCGGTGAGCGCAACTGAACCGGTCCGGAGAAATCGCCGCGCCCCATATACTGGTGAAAATCGGGATGCCGCACCAGGTTGGTCAGTGGACGCGCGGTGTCGTGTGGATAGCGCAACCCGAATGCCCGCGTGGCCGCATCGTTCCACCACTCGATAGCGCCGTCGGCATCGAGCACCACAGTCGCATCGGGCATAGCCGCGGTCGACTCGCGAAAACGGCTCAGCATGGCTGACAATCGCTTCTTACGCTTTCGATTGCGCTTCTGCAGCCGGTGTAATCGATAATAAACTTCGCCCCAAATGCCGCCGGTATCCGGCAAAAATCCGGCTGCACCCTGGAGCCAGCGCTCCAGCCGGTACAGGTTACGTAAATGCGCGAACAGATATAGGACGAGCGCAACGACGACCCAGGTCAACCCGTGACCGGCGATCAAACCGATGACTAAGGCGACCGACAATAGGCCGACAATTCGCCAAAACTCGACTGCCCACGGATTGACCACGGTTATTCCTGTGTCGAAAATCGATAGCCGGCGCCGCGCACCGTTTGAATCATTCTATCAAAGCGGCGCACCGACAGCGCCTTGCGCAAACGGCGAATGTGGACGTCGACAGTGCGCTCCTCAATATACACATTCTGGCCCCAGACGCGGTCCAGCAACTGCCCGCGGCTGTAAACCCGCTCCGGATGTGTCATAAAGAAATGCAGCAGTCGAAACTCGGTCGGCCCCAACTCCAGCGCCATATCCTCCGCAGTTACGCGGTGGCTGGTCGGATCAAGCTGCAAACCATCCACCTCGATAGGCACGAAGTCGGTGGTCGGTTCCACTCGTCGCAGCACCGCCTGGATACGGGCAATCAGCTCGCGCGGCGAAAATGGCTTGGTGACATAATCATCCGCGCCGACTTCCAGACCGCGTATTTTATCGTTTTCTTCGCTGCGCGCCGTCAACATAATGATCGGCACGTGCGAAGTTACCTCATCCTTCTTCAAGCGCCGCGCCAGGTCCACCCCGCTGGTGTCTGGCAACATCCAGTCCAACAAAATCATGGAAGGCGGCTGATTGGCAATGATATTCATCGCCTGACGGGCGTCACCGGCGCTGACGGTCTCGAATGCTGCCCGCCGCAGCGCAAACGCCACCATCTCACAAATGGCGGGTTCGTCATCGACGATCAGAATGGTCTTCTTAGCTGGCATGATTGCAACCTTATGTAACAGTCGCCGTCATTAGAATTCAGCAATGTTACAGTCGCATGACAAGATGCCGACCGCGCGTGCCTTGCGTGCATTGAACGTTACGCTTGCGTGACATACATCACCGCCGCTGCCACCCGTGCAGCGTCAGCGTGTCAGCCGACCGACATCGCGTACTGCGCCGCGCGACGCGCTGGTGGCCATCGCCGCATAGGCCTTGAGCGCAGCGCTGACAACGCGCTCGCGCGCCACCGGCTGCCAGGCATTCGCTCCGCGTGCTTGCATTGCTTGGCGGCGCTCGGCCAAGACATCATCGCTGACCGCCAAGCGGATGGTGCGCGCCGGTATGTCGATTTCGATGCGATCGCCTTCTTCGACCAGCCCGATCGCCCCGCCTTCGGCCGCCTCGGGCGAGACATGCCCGATCGACAGGCCCGACGTGCCACCCGAAAAACGCCCATCGGTCACCAAGGCGCACGCTTTGCCCAGACCCTTGGATTTGAGATAGCTGGTCGGGTAGAGCATTTCCTGCATGCCCGGGCCGCCGCGCGGACCCTCATAGCGAATTACTACTACATCGCCGGCCTGGATACGATCCGCAAGAATGGCTTCGACCGCCGCGTCCTGACTCTCGAACAGACGTGCGGGTCCGGAAAACTGCAGGATGGAGGCATCGACGCTGGCGGTTTTGACCACACAACCGTCTTCGGCGATATTGCCGTATAGCACCGCCAGGCCGCCGTCCTGGCTATAGGCGTTCTCAACATCCCGGATACAGCCACCGACCCGGTCGACGTCGAGTTCGGGCCAACGCTTATCCTGACTGAAAGCCTGCTGGGTCGGCACGTTGCCTGGGCCGGCGCTGTAAAATTTGCGCACCGCGGGGTCCTTAGAGCGGCTCAGATCCCACTGTTCCAGCGCTTCGCCCATCGACGCGCTATGCACGGTCGGAATGTCGGCATGCAGCAACCCGGCGCGATCGAGCTGCCCGAGTATTCCGAACACGCCGCCGGCGCGGTGCACATCTTCCATATGATACAGCGGTGTGGACGGCGCTACCTTGCACAAATGCGGCACCCGCCGCGACAACCGATCGATATCGTCCATAGTGAACTTGGTGCCGCCTTCCTCGGCGGCGGCGAGCAGGTGCAAGATGGTGTTGGTGGAACCGCCCATGGCGATATCCAGGCTCATGGCATTCTCGAACGCGTCGAAACTGGCGATCGAACGCGGCAATACGGAGTTGTCATCGTGCTCGTAATAACGCCGCGCCAAATCCACCACCACGCGGCCGGCGCGCAAAAACAGCTCCTTGCGGTCTGCATGCGTTGCCAACATGCTGCCGTTACCGGGTAGCGACAAACCCAAGGCCTCGGTCAGGCAATTCATCGAATTCGCGGTAAACATGCCGGAGCAGGAACCGCAGGTGGGGCAGGCGGAGCGCTCCATCTGTAACACGTCCGCTTCAGATTCACGCGAATCAACCGCCGCAACCATGGCATCGACCAAATCCAAGTGCAATTCCTTACCACGAATAATCGCCTTACCCGACTCCATCGGGCCGCCCGAGACAAACACGGTCGGCACATTGAGGCGCAGCGCGGCATTCAGCATGCCGGGGGTGATCTTGTCGCAGTTCGAAATACACACGAGTGCATCGGCACAATGCGCGTTGACCATATATTCCACCGAGTCGGCGATCAATTCGCGTGAAGGCAGCGAATACAGCATGCCGGCATGACCCATGGCAATACCGTCGTCGACGGCGATAGTGTTGAATTCCTTCGCCACGCCACCGGCGCGTTCGATTTCGCGCGCTACCAATTGGCCCATGTCCTTGAGATGCACGTGTCCCGGTACAAACTGGGTAAACGAATTAGCGATGGCGATGATCGGCTTGTCGAAATCACCGTCCTTCATGCCCGTGGCGCGCCATAACGCACGTGCGCCGGCCATGTTGCGACCATGAGTGGTGGTGCGGGATCGGTATGCAGGCATGTTCAGTTCCTCGGAAACGCGGCAAATAGTTACAGTATAAGCCCGACCCGGCTCCAGTCCCAACGGCGCCGCCGGCTCGTCGCCGACAAAACCCACGCTCCGAATGCGCACAGCGACCGGAAACCGGCGTGCTGACGCCTTATGCGAGGCTTCGGTCGGTAATTCGCGCCGCCGGCATTGTCAAAGCGGCGCGTTTGCATGATGATGATTGACAAGTGCGCGCGCCGGCCTTGTGCGCAGCCGATCTGAGCGGGAGACGACATGGACCTACGCAGATATTCTAGCCGATTGATTATGATAGTAATTATATTGTCATCCGGGGTCGCGATCGCGGCCGACGAAACGGTTCACATGCGCAACCAAGGATTGGAAACATACTACGTGCAGGTGCACATCCCCGGCAGCCACAATATGCAATTCATGGTCGATACGGGCGCCAGCTATACACTCATCAATGAAACCATACTGGCCGCGCTCAAGCGCGCCAAACGAGCGCATTTTCTCAAATACGTAACCGGCGCCATGGCCGATGGCAGCACCATCGAGGTACCGGTATATGAAATCGAGGAAGTCATCGTCGGTGAGCGTTGTAGCATCCCCAACGTACAAGTGGCGGTGCTGCCCGGCAATGGTCGTTGCATCCTGGGACTGAGCGCGTTACGCAAAACTTCGCCGTTTATCTTTTCAGTCGACCCGCCTACTCTCAAGCTCAGCAACTGCAACACACCGATCGCGCGTAGCGTCCAACCCGGGGACGCGGCCCGAGCCACAGCAGCGGCAACGCGCTGAAGCGGCTCGGCGCGTAAATTCCACAGCGCATGCTGTGGAAACGCGTGCCACCCGCAATCAATACTGATTAGGCTTGTATGGCGTCTCGTCCGGGTGCGCGAGCTGCTGCTCGAACTCGGTTGTCGGTGTCACCGAAAATGGAGCGAACTCAGCAGTCTTTTCCGCGTGACTGCGCTGCAGCACGGGGGAACCTTCATACTCGTCCGGATACATGAGCTGCTGCTCAAATTTCGTCGTCGGCACTGTATCGAATTTCGCGAACTCCGCATTAGGCGTCGACGAGTTGACCGTTAACTCAGGCGAACCGATGTACTCGTCAGGAAACGCCAGTTGATTGGTATCGGCTTGAGTCCACTGCGCGGCAGAGGCAACACTGGCGCCCAACGCGGCAACACTGACGATTACGATGGCGAGTTTATTCATGGTCTGTTCTCCTCGGTTGTTTAACTTGCTGGGAAATATAAAACGGATCTTCGGATATTTCAATTCCGTTACTGCTTAGAGACCATGAATAAGATACGAAGGTTCCCTCCTGGCCGTAAAAACATGCACATCGCTGACATGACCGTATCGCAACATAACGCCGGGAACTTTCAAACGCGGGCGTTGTCAGCAAAGCATCAAGCAGGCATTGTTACACTTCCAAAGCGACGCAACGTACTTAGCGCTCTGCGCTTTTACGTAATTCGATACGGCGCACAAATTCCGCAATGATAATTCGATACAACTCATCCTTGAGCACCGCATCCTCCACACCCGCGTCCAGATTCGGGTTATCGTTCACTTCGATAACGTAAATGCCGTCGTCATTTTGTTTCACGTCGACACCGTACAATCCATCGCCGATCAAATTTGCCGCTCGCAGCGCCACGTCGACGACTTGTTGTGGGGCCTGTTCTATCGGCCACGTCTTAAAACCGCCTTCGATCGCCTTGCCTGACGCGTCATAATTCACGATCTTCCAATCTTGCTTGGACATGAAATATTGGCTGGAAAATACCGGTTTGCGATTAAGAATGCCGATGCGCCAATCGAACGCGGTATATAGAAACTCCTGCGCCAAAATGAGTTCCGAATTTTTGAACAAACGTGCAGCGTATTCCTGCATCTGCTGTGGATTTTCGGCTTTGTACACACCTTGTGAAAACGAGCCATCCGGCACCTTCACCACCATCGGGAAACCAATGGCCTTCTCCGCCGCGCTCAGATCACCCTTCCCCGCGATCACCGTCTTAGGAGTTGGCACGCGATTGGCGCGCAATAACTCGGCCAAATAAACTTTATTGGTGCAACGTAGGATCGACTGTGGGTCATCGATTACGACCATACCTTCACTTTCCGCTTTTTTGGCAAAACGATAGGTGTAATGATTAATGCGCGTCGTGTCGCGGATAAACAACGCATCGTATTCCGCCAAGCGCGCGTAATCTTTACGCCCAACAATCTCGACAGCGACACCTTGGGCGGCGCCGGCCTTGATGAAATTTTGCAGCGCGCGCTTATCCGACGGCGGCAATGGATCGGCGGAATTATAAAGAATCGCAAGGTCGTAGCGCGCCGGCGTCTTCGTCTTAGGCAAACGCCAGCGGCGCTTCAGGTAACCGCTAAAAGACGTTGCAAACAGCTCTCGACCAGACGCTTCGATTTTGGTTATCGGCAACGCCTTGATCGAGGAAATATGCCAACTTCCTTGTCGCCGGAACCCTACCCGCAACAACGGAAACGGGAAATGCTCGAACAACTGCCGGGCCAGATCCGCCAACACGCCGTACGGGCAATTACCAAAATACACATCCATCTCGAATACATTTTGAAACGGATCGCTATTCTGCTTTTTCAGCTTCTTCTGCACCAAATCATCGAGATTGACCGCATCGAGGCTGTACATCGCCTTACTGCTCAGGTCGAGCATGGTTTTGACCGATGGAATCACCTTGTGGCGACGCGCCTCGGCCAACAGCGAAACGTAATAGGCCACACTCAGATATTTATAGCTCCGACACAAGTTGATGACTTGCACGTCACGCAACTTGAAATACTCTTGTCCGGTAAGATAGTCATCGGCATGCACCACGGGGCAGTCGATACCCTCATACGTCCAGTCGTCGATGTCTTCAACGACAATCAGCTGTGTCGCCATGTTTTCCTCTCAGGTTTTTCGGGCTGCCGGCCGTCGTCGGCGAGTCACCTTCGATTTACTAATTATAAGAACCGCACGTTGCCCGGATTTTCCATAGCGCGCCATGCGTTCAAAATCTTTCTGCAAAATAGGCATATTAAGTACGTCGGTCACGCTCTTGCCTTTTTCATGATCGACGTATGGATCATGGGCGTAAATGAACCGATGGTCGAAACCGGTTATCACCACCCAGTGCGGAAATTTTTCCTTATAAATTCGGTAAGAACTGATCAATACGACGGGAATACCGCCACGATCAAATTCGGTGCGCATCTCAGCGAGGCTCAAACTGCGGTAATGCACCGGGATCGGCAGCTGGGCAATTTCCTCGAGGAAATCTTCCTGCACCAAGCGGATGACTTCCTTTTTCTCGGCGCTACGTACGGAATCGACAAACAGCGCCGCTTCATCATTGACATAGACACTGACGTCAAACCCGCGACGATATGCCGACAGCGCCAAACCATAGGGACCGCAACCTCCGTGCCCGGCCGTCATGAATACTGTAGTGGATTCCCGCCAAATGCGGATTTCCAACCGGCGGTCTAACGCCAGCGCATCATCCAAGCTATGCATGGCCATCATCAGCACCGCCGGACCGCAGGTAAAATCAAGTGTCTGCTCATAATAGGGGACGCTGACGAGTTCCGGTCGCAAGTGCGGCGCAAGCTCCTTCTCCAGGCGCACCGCTTCCATATGATCCTCATAGTAATCCGGATACATACCGAATTTGCGGTAACCCAGTTTTTCGAACAGGTGCAGCGACGCCCGGTTGTCTCGACGTATTTCCAATCGCATGTTGACGCAGTCAGCGTCCAGCGCCGCCTGTTCGGCAGCACCCACGAGTTGCTCACCAACGCCGCAGCCACGGTGACCGCGATCCACTGCAATCGAATATAGTCGCGCCAGCGACGTGCCGGCGTGATAGAGCACCAGAACATAACCGCGCAGCACACCGTCGGCGTCATCGACGAGCGTGACAGCATTGGCCTTGGTCAACATGTAACGGAAACTTCGGCGCGACAAGCGGTCGGTTTCAAAGCACCGGTTCTCGGTAGCGACGAGCGCTTCGAGATCGCGAAGATTGGCGGAACGAATCATACGACCCTGCCTCTCCAGGGTGCACAGCAAAACGGGAAGGCACCGTCCACGGCGCGGCAAATTTAGCACGCGCCGGGACTACACACTACTCTTCGATAACGCGACGGGCTAATCGGCGCCGCCGCGGCCGCTCACCAGGCGATCGAGAATCAAACCATAGAATACGTCACCGGCGCCACGGTAGCGCCAGCCGAGATGGGCGCCGCAGGCTCTACACCAGCTCACTTGCCAATAATAACCCGGAAACCAAGTCCAAGCGTCGGCCGACGGGCCGCCATACACACAACCGCGGGCATCCGCGAAACAGCCGATGTCGAACACCAAGTCGTTGGGATTGCGGCAGCGGTGCTGGTGCGAACCGCGGCGGGACACCCGCTCCGAGTCATGGCTGATGGGCGCGCGGCATTGTGCGCAATAGAGTACGCCATTGGCATCTGATGCAGCGTCATCATTGCGCTCATCGGCCTGCCGCAGCCGGACTTTGGCCGCCTGGAAACCACTTTGATCAGCCCGCCATAGGGTGGACGAAGCTCGCTCACTATGAGTATGCATATCCAGGCTCCGAACCGCCGACATGATGTCGGTATTCAAGTATAGGGCGATCGAGCCGCGGCGCGCTTGCGCCGCACCCACCGCTGGCACCACAATCAGGGCATGCCAAACACACCACCTCCGCTGATGGAAATGATCCGCCGCCTCGTGGCGGCGCCGTCTATGAGCAGCGTTAGCGCCGATTTCGATACCGGCAACCGTGCCGTCATCGAGCTGCTCGCCGACTGGCTTAGCACGCTCGGCTTCGCCGTCGAAGTCATGGACCTGCCCGCCTGGCCCGACAAAGCCAACCTCATCGCCACACTTGGCGAGGGTGACGGTGGTCTGGTGCTCGCCGGGCACACCGATACGGTGCCCTACGACGAAGGTCGTTGGAGTTACGACCCGTTCCGGATCACCGAAGCCAACCAGCGTCTCTACGGCCTGGGCGTCTGCGACATGAAAGCGTTTCTGGCGCTCGCCATCGAAGCGGTGCGGGATCTGCACGCCGCCGACCTGCACGCGCCGCTGACCATCCTGGCCACCGCCGACGAGGAAAGCTCGATGGACGGCGCCAAGGAGTTGGTCAAAATGGGCCGGCCGAAAGCACGCTACGCGGTCATCGGCGAGCCTACCGGGCTACGACCCATCCGCATGCACAAAGGTATATTAATGGAGGCGATTCGTCTGTACGGGCGCTCCGGACACTCCAGTGACCCGGCGCTCGGCGTCAACGCCCTGGAAGGCATGCACGACGTCATTCAGGAATTACTCGACTGGCGCCGCGAGATGCAACAGCAGAATCGGCAACCACTATTCAAGGTTCCGGTACCGACGCTAAACCTTGGCCATATACATGGCGGCGATAACCCCAACCGCATCTGTGCCGACTGCGAACTGCACATCGATTTGCGCCCATTGCCGGGCATGGATTTGCCGGAGTTGCGCCAGCAACTGCGCCAACGACTCGAGCGGCGCTTACACGACCAGGATCTGCGCCTGGAAATCGAACCCCTGTTCGAGGGCATTCCAGCCTTCGAAACCGACGCCAGCGCCGAAATTGTCCGTGTCGCCGAGCGACTCAGCGGCCAGCAATCCGGCACCGTTGCGTTCGGTACCGAGGCTCCGTACCTACAACGCATGCACATGCAGACCATCGTCATGGGACCAGGCGACATCGATCAAGCCCACCAACCGGACGAATATTTGTCCTTGGATCGTATACGACCAACGATTGCGTTATTACGACGCCTCATCGATCACTTCTGTCGTCGCCACTGACGCGCGGCCGACGCGCCATGGTATATTTGCACGATATATCAGGCTCCGCAGCAATCGTTCGGGGACAGAACCTTGCCCAAGAAAAACAAAAAACAGGCCTACATTGACGCGTTTCGTGCGTCGTCGCCCTACATTAACGCTCACCGCGGCCGCACTTTTGTCCTCATGTTCGGCGGCGAGGCGGTCGCCGATGCCAGCTTCGCCACGCTCGTGCATGACGTCGCGACACTCAACAGTCTCGGCATCCGATTGGTATTGGTGCATGGCGCGCGACCACAAATCGAGGCGCGCCTGCGTGAGCGCGGCGCCGACTTTCGCTACGTCAACGGCCTGCGCGTAACCGACGACCCGGCGCTGGCCTGCGTCAAAGAAGCGGCCGGCCGAGTGCGCGTCGAAATCGAGGCGCTGCTATCCATGGGCCTCGCCAACACACCCATGTCGGGCGCGCGCATACGCGTGACCTCAGGCAATTTTGTTACCGCACAGCCGCTCGGCGTTCGCGACGGCGTCGACTACTGCCATACTGGCGAGGTACGGCGCGTCGACACCGCCGCCATACGTCGGCACATCGACGCCGGCGACATCGTATTGCTTTCGCCGCTGGGGTATTCGCCGACCGGAGAGGTTTTCAATCTCAGCGCCGAGGATGTCGCCTCGGCGACCGCAGTCGCGCTGCGTGCTGACAAGCTGCTGTTTCTGGTCGAGGGCGCCGGGGTACGCGACGCGCGGCGGCGTTTAATCGAACAACTTACGCCCGAACAGGCCGAACGCCTGCTCGCCACACGCAGTAACCTGCCCGAAGCGATCGCCAGCCATCTGGCCAGCGCAATATACGCCTGCCGCTCCGGCGTGGCGCGCGCCCATCTTATCGACCGCAGTGTCGATGGCGCCCTACTGCAAGAGTTGTTCACGCGCGACGGCAGCGGCACCATGGTCACGGACATGCGTTACGAAACCATGCGCCAAGCCAGTATCGACGATGTCGGCGGGATTCTCGAATTGATCAAACCGCTGGAAGATGACGGCATTCTCGTACGGCGCTCGCGCGAGCGCCTGGAGATGGAAATCGCGTACTTCCACGTCATCGAGCGCGACGGCATGATCATCGGCTGCGCGGCGCTGTATCCGTTTCCGCAAGACCAGGTCGGCGAACTCGCCTGTGTTGCGATTCATCCCGAATATCGCGGTGGTGGCCGCGGTGATACACTTCTCGGTCATATCGAGCGTAGCGCCAAGAGTCGGAACATCGTTCGCTTGTTCGTATTGACGACCCGCACGGCGCATTGGTTCCGCGAACGCGGCTTCGTCCCAGGAGACATCAAGTCATTGCCGGTGAAACGCCTAGAACTCTATAACTATCAACGCAACTCAAAGATTTTTATAAAAATTTTAGACTAGTTCCAAGTGTTCTGCCGGCCAGCAAACGGCGCTGTCAACGCTTGCCAGCGCGGTGGCGAAAGGATACATTCGATCTCTTGCGGATATTCGCCTATGCCGTACGGGAGATCCCGTGAGCACATATAAGATCCACCTGCTGGAGGTGTATGACGCCGACGATCTGAATGGAACGAATCCCGTTCGCGTCACCGGCATCGGCACCGTGCGCGGCCCCGAGAAAAGTCAGTACTACATTTTGGAACCAACCGAGTCGATCCGCATCGATGATGTCATCGTTCGGCAAATCGCCGTGCGCCCCCACTATGAGGGCGATCAAATTTCACGCGCCGTCGATAGCGTTTGCACCGTCGGCATTGCGTTGTCGCGGCCTGACCGCAACTTCGAGCCGGGACAGAATTACGGCTTCGCCGACTTTTGCTTCTGGAAAGTCGGCAAAATTCATCCAGTCAACTGCAGCGACTAGGCAGCGCCTAAATTCGTTCGATCAATTGCGCCGGCAAGGCGGCGCTCAACCGCCGCCGACGCTTCGACCGATAGGCTTTATCGCTTTATCGCTTTATCGCCAGCGTCAGGCCGTCGGCCAGCGGCAGCAAGCTTAGGTCAATGCGTACGTCGTCGTGAAGCTTGGCATTGAGCGCCCGTAACGCGCGCGTATCGTCGTCATCGGCGTGCGGATCGGCGACCCGTCCGGACCACAACACGTTGTCGATCAGCAATAAGCCGCCGCGGCGCAATAGCTGCAGCGTGAGCTCGTAATAGGTGTCGTAATTGGTTTTATCGGCATCGATGAAGGCCATGTCGAACGATCCCTCGCCATGCTCGCGCCGCACACGCTCCAAGGTCTCCGCGGCCGCACCCAGTATCAGTTCAATACGATCCTCGAGGCCGGCTTCGCGCCAATACCGGCGCGCCACGGCAGTCCATTCCTCATTGATGTCGCAGGCGATTAACCGCCCTCCGGCCGCCATCGCCTGCGCCAAACACAAGGAGCTGTAGCCGGTGAACACGCCAATCTCGATGATGCGCCGGGCGGCAATGAGCTTGGCCAACAGTGCCATGAACTGCCCCTGTTCCGGCGCAATCTGCATGCGTGCCAGCGGAAGGCTTGCGGTCTCCTCTCGCAGACGCTGCAATAACGGTGCCTCACGTACCGACACGCGCAGCAGGTAACGATAAAGTTCGTCGGTTAATTCGATCGATTTTCCAGTCATAGTTCCGCTCACCGTCTTAATGGGCCACGCGCCGCTCAAGCGCGGTTGATTTGCGCGCAGTCCGGTGCCACTATCGGTGCGTACTTCGCCAATGATTCCACCATGACCACGGCACCCGGCTGCGTTCGAGTACTACAATTCACCGACACGCACCTATACGCGGCGCCGGAAACCACGCTGCTCGGCATGAACACCGAGTCCAGCTTCGAGCTCTGTCTGGCGCTGGCGCGCCAGCGTTTTTGGCCTGCCGATCTGGTGCTGGCGTCCGGCGATCTGGTACACGACGCCTCCGCCGACGGCTATGGCCGTCTGCACGCGCGGCTGGCGTCCCTGCATACACCCGTGCATGCCATTCCCGGCAATCATGATGCCGCAGATGTGTTGCGCAGTCACTTGATCGCCGGCAGCGTGCATGATGGCGGCGCGGTGCTATGTGGTCAATGGCAGATTGTACTGCTCGATTCGAGCCTGCCGGGTAGCGATGCGGGGCGGTTGTCGGCGGCGCAATTGCGGCATCTCGAAACGTCGTTGCAGGCGCATCCGCAACGGCATGCCTTGATCTGCCTGCACCATCCGCCCGTGGACGTTGGCAGTCGCTGGCTGGACACCATGAAACTACAGAATGCCGACGCCTTTTTTGCCCTAGTAGACCGGCATCCGCAAGTACGCGCGGTGTTGTGGGGCCATGTACACCAAGCCTTCGAAGACCTGCGTCACGACGTGCGGTTGCTCGCTTCGCCGTCGACTTGCGTGCAGTTCAAACCCGATAGCGCGGATTTCGCTATCGATGCACGCACGCCCGGGTTCCGCTGGTTGACGCTCGGCGATGACGGCGACCTCGAAACCGGCATCGAACGTCTGGACCAGATGCCGCCCGGTTTGCAGCTACACTCACACGGTTATTGACCCACCTGCATTCGGAAGCACATGACACCCGCCGAAAATCTCATTCGCCATTATCGCTGGCTGCGCCATTACGGGATCAACGACGCCCATAGCGGCAATATGTCGATACGCTGCGGCACGCGTGTCTGGATCACGCCGACCGGCGCTTGCGCCGATACGCTCGGCAGTGAGCAGCTGATGATAGCGCCGGCAAGCGGGCCGCCACCGCCGGGCAGTTCCCTGGATGCCGGCCTGCATCTGGCCGTATACGCGGCCACGGCCACGCATGCCGCGGTTATTCACAGTCACGGCCCATATTCCGTCGCCATGACGTTCGATGGGCACGATTATGTACCGGCTGATTTCGAGGGCCAGCTTTACTTTCCGCGCGTGCCGGTACTCACGATTGCTTTCGATCGCTATGTGGCCGACAGCGTGGTTCAGGTGGCGCAGTTGCTGCGTGATTTTCCGGTAGTCGTGGTGCGCGGACACGGCGTCTATGCGGCCGCCGAATCGCTTGAATTGGCCTATAAGTGGACCTGCTCGCTGGAACATTCGGCCAAGACCAGCTACTTGGCGCGGCGCGCGGGCACGCTGTAGATTCGGGAGCATAAACGGCGGTCGACGCGGAGCCGGCCCAGCCTAGTTGACGCCGCCGCAACCGGCCGCAAGATGGCGCGTGACCTGCAACTCATATAGGTGGCGTTCGGCGTCCACCAAGTGCTGACCCCAGTGCCACAAAAATCCCCCGCGCCATGCCAACGCCGCGCGGTCTGGATGATCGGGATCATGTTCGAGTAGATCCAGGCCACGTTTGAGTTCGAAATAAATGTCCGTGATGTCGTCGGCCAAACTTCCACTCATGGCTGACGCTCCGCCGCCAAGATCATATTCCAAGCGATAATGGTCACGCGCTCCGAGCCGGTGGTGCAGCCGCGAGAAGAGTTCGAAACGCATCTCGTAGTCGGGTACAAAGGACGGCGGCGCCAGGCCCATGACTTGGCTGCTCAGCGCCACTACGCTGGCGTGAATGCGCGGCAATAAACAGGTTAAACGCTCCAACCAATCGCCGCGGAAGGCATCAGAGTGCTCGATCAGGTCGCAATATTCCCGCACCGCCAAGGCGAGATCCCGTACTTGCGTCTCTGATTCTCCCATATTTTTTACCGCCTTCGAGCGACCGTACCGCACTCCCAGTGTAGACGAGATTCACCGGCTTGTAGAATCGCATCGTGGCGTGGATCACACTTCTACCACCTCAAAATCTTCCTTGGTCGCTCCGCACTCGGGACATACCCAATTCAACGGGATGTCTTCCCATTTCGTGCCCGGCGCAATTCCCTCCTCCGGCAAACCTTGGGCCTCATCGTAGATAAATCCGCAAATCACACACATATACGTCTTCATTCATTAGCATCCTGAACCGTGTTGGACACATGCCGACCAGCCCGTCGTGCGCTGAAATATCTCGACACTCGCGTTCCTGAAAAAGCAGATTCGGCAGCGCGCACGCTGCCACTGCGCCGGCGTATGGGTGGGCTTTCGCCCGCTTTGCCCAGCGCAGGGGGGCATTATCCCAGTGACGACTGTTCGTGACAAACCAAGCCGATGCTAGAATGGGCTTTGGCGAACAGGCGCCGCCACATGCCGCTGGAGATAACGTGGCCCCACAAGCCGTACCCGTAGTGATGACCTTTTCCGGTTTGGATCCGACCGGCGGTGCCGGCGTACAGGCCGACATCGAGGCCCTCGCCAGTCATGGTTGTCACGCCACCCCGATCATAACTGCGCTCACGGTGCAGGATACGCGTGACGTCAGCAAACTTTTTGCCGTCGATGCCGTGCTACTGAACGAACAGGCACGAGCGGTGTTGGAGGACGTGCCGGTAGCGGCATTCAAAATCGGCTTGCTAGGTAGCGTTGCCGTGGTCGAGGCTATACACGCCATTCTGCGCGACTACCCCGAGATCCCGGTGATCCTTGATCCGATACTAAAATCCGGTGCCGGAACAGCATTGGCGGATGACGCGCTCGCCGACGCCATGCGTAGTTTACTGCTGCCGCAAACCACCCTGCTGACACCCAATTCTCTGGAGGCACGCGCGCTGGCGCCGAACGCCGACACACTTGCCGCCTGCGCCATGGCAATTCTGGAGAGCGGCTGCGAATTCGTACTGATCACCGGCACACACGAACACACGCCGCAGGTGGTTAATACCTTATACGGCAACCACCGCAAACTCCAGCAGTTCCAATGGCAACGTCTCGACGGTGAGTACCACGGTTCGGGCTGCACACTGGCCGCCAGCGTGGCCGGTTTGCTGGCCCAGGGCAGAGAACCGTTCACGGCCGTGCACGAAGCGCAGGAGTATACCTGGGATAGCCTTCGCCACGGCTATCGTATCGGCCGCGGACAGTCCATCCCCAACCGGCTGTTTTGGGCCAAGGGCGAATGACCGGCGCGCTCGCGCCGCGGCGCGGATTGTATGTGCTCGCCGACGCCGGCATGACCGGCGGCGATCGCCTGCGCACCGCCGTCGAGGCCGCCATACTCGGCGGCGCCGTCATGATCCAGTATCGCGACAAACTTTCCGGCGCCATGCAACGCCATCGGCAAGCAACCCAGCTACTGGATGTGTGCCAATCGCATGGCGTGCCACTGCTAATCAATGATGATATCGAACTTGCCTGCGCCATCGGCGCCGATGGTGTGCATATCGGCAAAGACGACCCGGCCATCGGCACGGCGCGTGCTGCCATGCACGCCGGCGCGATCATCGGCGTATCCTGCTACGACTCATTGCAGCGTGCGCAAGACGCTAGCGCGGCCGGCGCCGACTACGTCGCCTTTGGTAGCTTTTTCAGGTCCGCGGTAAAACCCGACGCCGTACGCGCCGAACCCGGACTGCTGCGCCAGGCCCGCAATGAACTTGACCTGCCCATCGTCGCCATTGGCGGCATCACCGCCGACAACGGCGCGCAACTGCTGCGCGCCGGCGCGGACATACTGGCCGTGATCACCGACGTCATCGGCGCCGACGATGCGCAAGCCGCCGCGCGACGCTATGCCGCGCTGTTTGAGGTTGACCCGGCGCCATGAGTCGATGCCGGCCCGATCGAGGCCATCACGGCGGTGCCGACACATGCGCGACGGTTGGCGACATGGGACAGCCGACCGCACACAGGCTTCATGTCGCCAACGTCTGAAGTGGTTTATCATTCGCCGGTGCATCACCGGTCTGTCGAATTTTGCCGCCCGTAGCAAGCACGCGGCGGGGCAAACCCGCTCGATCGACCGCTAGATCAGCCCAGATTAAGGATTACGGTATGACGCATTCTCATAAACTGTTCAGCGCCGCGCAGCGCCATATTCCGGGCGGCGTCAATTCGCCGGTGCGCGCGTTCAAAGCAGTAGGTGGCGATCCGATTTTCATCCAACGCGCGGCCGGACCCTATCTGTGGTCCGAGGACGGCCAACGCTACATCGACTACGTCGGCTCATGGGGACCCATGATCGTCGGCCACGCACACCCCGACGTAGTGCGTGCGGTTCAGGACACCGCCGCCGCCGGTTTGAGCTTCGGCGCACCGACCGTGCTGGAAACGCGCATGGCCGAACGTGTGTGCGAATTAGTCCCGTCCATGGAACTGGTTCGCATGGTCAGTTCCGGCACCGAAGCCACCATGAGCGCCATCCGCCTCGCGCGCGGCTTCACCGGCCGCGACAAATTGGTCAAGTTCGATGGTTGCTACCACGGCCATAGCGATTCGTTGCTGGTTAAGGCCGGCTCGGGAGCATTGACGTTGGGCGTACCCACTTCGCCGGGCGTGCCTGCGGCGCTGGCCGAACACACCATCACGCTCGACTACAATGACCTGACGCAGGTGCGCGACATGTTTGCCCGCGTCGGTGATCGGGTAGCCTGCGTCATTGTCGAGCCGGTGGCCGGCAACATGAACTGCGTACCGCCGGTACCGGGCTTTCTGGCCGGACTACGCGAAATCTGCGATCAGTATGGCAGCGTACTGATATTCGATGAAGTCATGACCGGATTCCGGGTCGCGCTCGGCGGCGCACAGCAACTGTATGATGTCCGACCGGACCTAACCACGCTCGGCAAAGTCATCGGAGGCGGCATGCCGGTGGGCGCGTTCGGCGGCAGCCGCAATATCATGCAGCACATCGCGCCGCTCGGACCGGTCTACCAAGCCGGCACACTGTCGGGCAATCCGGTCGCCATGGCGGCCGGGCTCAAGACCCTCGAGCTAATCAGCGCGCCGGGTTTCTACGCCAAGCTGTCGGACAAAACAGCGCACTTGGTCGATGGCCTGGTGCAACGCGCACATGCCGCCGGTATTGCGCTGAGCGCCAACCACGTCGGCGGCATGTTCGGTCTGTTTTTTACCGAGCAGGCGCAAGTCAGCAATTTAGCCCAGGTCAGCGGTTGCGATCTGGCGCGTTTCCGTCATTTCTTTCACGGCATGCTCGAGCAGGGCGTGTATCTGGCGCCATCTGCGTTCGAGGCCGGCTTCGTGTCATCGGCGCACGACGCCACCGATATTGACGCCACCTTGGATGCGGCTACACGAGTGTTCGGCCAGCTCTGAGCGCCGGCGCCGCCCGCGCGCCATCGTTACTCATGGATACCCTCACACCACAAGCCGTCCTCACTTGGCTGCTCGACTGGACCCGTCAATATCCGGGCTGGACCGGTCTGATCGTTTTCGGTACGGCATTATTGGAGTCGTTGGTGTTGGTGGGAGTATTAGTGCCCGGCGCGCTGCTGATGTTGGCCGCCGGCGCACTGATTGCCCTCGGCTCCATCGAATTATGGCCGACGTTGCTCTGGGCGATCGCCGGCGCAATCGCGGGTGACGGAATAAGCTATTGGTTTGGCTATCATTTTCGCGACCACCTGCGGACCATGTGGCCATTTTCGCGCTTCACCAGCCTATTACAGCGCGGCGAGCAGTTCTTCGCCCGTCACGGCGGCAAGAGCGTGGTGTTTGGCCGCTTCTTCGGCCCGGTACGTGCCGTGGTGCCCACCATCGCCGGTATGATGGGCATGACGCCGGCGCGCTTTTTTATCATCAATGTCTTGTCCGCTGTCGTTTGGGCGCCGGCCTATATCCTCCCCGGCGTGGTTTTTGGCGCCTCGCTGCAGGTCGCGTCGCATGTAGCCGGCCGCTTGGTGTTATTGGTGCTGTTGGTGCTCGGCGTGGTGCTGTTGACCGCCTGGGCGGTGCGACGGGTGTTTGTCATTCTGCAGCCGCGCGTCGATGCCATGGTCACCCGCATCGAGCGCTGGGGCGACGCGCATCCCGGCATCGGTGGTATCGGCACGGCGCTGGTCGATGCGCGGCAGCCCGAGGTGCGCGCCTTGTTGCTGCTGGCGGCACTCTTGCTGGTCGCCGGAGTGACTTTTTTCGCCATTCTTCTGCATCTGACGATGCATAGCGGCCGACCGGGCTTCGACACAGCGATATTCCAACTCATGCGCAGCTTACGCACGCCGTGGGCAGACGACATCATGGTCACCATCACCATGTTGGCCGATCCGGTCGTCGACGCGGCGGTCAGCAGCGCACTGTTGCTCTGGCTGCTGTATAAGCGCAACACCTCGGCGGCCATACACCTGCTGGCGGCGGTGGCGTTCGGAATCGTGCTGATCGCAGCCCTCAAACTGACGCTGCAGGTGCCGAGACCGACGGTGATCAGCGACGGCATCTCCGCCTTTTCGTTCCCGAGCGGTCATACCACCATGAGTATGGTCATCTACGGCTTCGCCGCCGTGCTCCTGGCGCGCGAACTGGCGCCGCTCAAGCGGCGCTTGGTGTATGTGCTGACCGGCAGTTGGGTGATCCTGGTAGCGTTATCGCGCCTCTACTTGGGCGCACATTGGGTTTCCGATGTGGCCGGCGGTTTGATGCTCGGGCTCGCCTGGGTGGCACTATTGGGCATCGCCTATCGGCGGCGCCCATCCCGGGCGCTACGGCCTGCCGGCTTGATCGCCGTTGTTGGCCTGACGCTGGCGACAGTGGCCAGCGCGCACATTTCCTTGGACTTTCACGCACAACGCCAGCGCTACGCCTTGACGTTTCCAGTGCGTGCGCTCGATGCCACGCAATGGTGGCGGCAGGCGTGGGCCGACCTGCCGACCTACCGTGACGATTTGCGCGGCAGTCGGCGCCAGCCTCTCAACTTGCAATGGGCCGGGACGCTGGATGAATTGGCTCGTCATCTGCGCCGCCATGGTTGGCACGCACCGACGCCGTTGACGATCGCCAGTAGCTTGACCTGGCTCAGTCCGGCACCGACGTTAGCGCATCGCCCGTTACTGCCGCAGGTCAACGGCGCGCGTCACGAAAAGTTGGTACTGATCCACGACGCCCTAATTCACGGCGCCAAGGACGCGCAACATCAATGGGTCGTACGTTTATGGCCGGCGGCGGTCGAGCTGACGCCGGCGCGCACACCGCTGTGGGTCGGCAGTGTGTCACGGCAGACCTTGACGCACAGCCTGTATTTTTTTTCCTATCCACTTACCGACGACGACTTCGACAGTCCCATGCAGCAACTAACGGGCGCACTCGCCGGCCTGAGCTGGCGCATGGCGCAGCGACCGCAGTTGCGGCCGCCGAATGGTGTGCGTTGGAATGGCGATGTGCTGCTGCTGAGGTCGCCGGACGTTAGTCGCTGAAATACGACAGCATCAACGTATCTGCAGCCCCTTGATGAACTGGTAAACGATCGCCAGGCGTGCGATCGGGTCGTCGAGCAACAGTAACTGCTGCCGACGCGACATACTGAAGGGCAATAGCTCGGCGAGACGGAAACCCACCCAACCGGCATCACCGAAGCGCGTTGTGATGCCGGCGTAGTGATGACCCGCGTGATCGAGCAGACGCCGCAGTACGTCGACCAACGTTAAGTATTCGTCCGGCAAGTCTAAGCTCGCCTCATCACCGAGCAACTCGACATCCGCTAGCGCCAATTGGTTCGGCTGGATATCGACCGATACAATGCGGAAACGCTGCTTCCCGGTCGCGGTAATACCGAGCAAACCATCATGGCGCATGTGCCAGTCGGTAATGCTTGCAACGGTTCCCACCGGCTCGGTGGTCGCCACCTCGCCCACCTCTCGGCCGCTACTGATCAGAACCACGCCGAAGCCGCAATCCGACTTCAAGCAGTCACTGATCATCTCGAGGTAACGCGGCTCGAAAATGCGCAAAGGTAAAGGGCCACCGGGGAACAAAACGGTATGCAGGGGAAACAGCGGGATTTTCACGTGTGGAAGCGGCATAGCGACTGCGGTTGGCTGCTAAACGGGCGCATCATCGCCCCAGCGAGGCATGAGACTATGCTCGATATCGAGGTGATCCAGAATCCGCGCGACGACAAAATCCACCAGATCACTGATGCTTTGTGGGTGATGGTAAAAGCCCGGATTGGGCGGCATGATCACCGCGCCCATGCGCGCCAGGCGTAGCATATGTTCCAGGTGAATTTCGGAGAACGGCGTCTCGCGCGGCACCAGAATCAAGCGTCGGCGCTCCTTGAGCACGACATCGGCTGCGCGTTCGATGAGATTATTACTGCTACCGCAGGCGATCGCGGACAACGTGCCGGTGGTGCAGGGACACACCACCAGCGCGCGCGGCGCACCGCTGCCGCTAGCCACCGGCGCGGTCCACTGTTCCTTGCCAAACACGCGTAGACGGCCGGGCTCAGCGCCAAAATGCTCTGATAAAAACCGTTCCATGTCGGCCGGTCGGCCGGGCAGAGGCAAGTCGGTCTCCATGCCGATGACCACTTGTCCCGGTTGCGAGATCATGACATAGACTTGCTGTCCGCTGTCGACCAGACATTGCAGCAGGCGCAGCCCATATGGCGCACCCGACGCGCCGGTCATGGCTACCGCAACGGCTTGGCGTGGATCACTGCTGAATTCAGGCATGCAAGCTACTCTCGGCGCAGTTTAGGCCAGACATGATCTAGGATGGGCTTTCGGCGCCGACGCGCATAGCGCGCAAGCGATCTATCAGTAGTTGATGAATGCCGCCAAAGGCACCATTACTCATGATCAACACATGGTCGCCGGCGCGCGTCTCCGAACCCACATGGTCGGCCATCCGCGCAACGGAATCAAACACCCGTACGCGCGCGCCCAATGGAGCGGCCATTTGTTCGATATCCCATGTCAGCCCGGCCGGGCGCAACAGCCGTACTTCATCGGCAGCGTTCAGCGCAGCCGCCAAACGATCTTTATGTACGCCCAGCCGCATGGTGTTGGAACGTGCTTCCAGTAGAGCAATTATACGTTCACCGTCAACGCGCGCGCGCAGCCCGGCCAGCGTCGAGGCGATGGCGGTCGGATGATGGGCAAAATCGTCGTAGATACGTATGCCGCCAATGTCCGCAAGCAGCTCCAACCGTCGGCGCACATTCTCGAACCGCCCCAAGGCGTCAATAGCCTGGGGCACCGGCACTCCGGCGTGGCGGGCAGCGGCGATCGCCGCCAGGGCGTTGGCAACGTTGTGCTGCCCGAGCAAATCCCAGTTTACCGTCCCTTGAACTTTGCCTTGCCAGCGCACTTCAAAACGCGAGCCATCGGCGGCGCCTTCGCCGACACTCCAATCCGGGCATATGCCTGCCACGGCGAAGCGCTCCACCGGCGTCCAGCAACCCATCGCCAGCACGGTTTCCAATTCCGCGTCGACGGAATTGGAAATGATCAAGCCGTTCGCCGGCACGGTGCGCACCAAATGATGAAATTGCCGACGGATCGCCGCCACATCATCGAAAATGTCGGCATGGTCGAACTCAAGATTGTTCAAAGTTACGGTCCGCGGGCGATAGTGGACGAATTTGGAGCGCTTGTCGAAAAACGCGGTATCGTACTCATCCGCCTCGACGACGAAGAAGGGTGCTTCACCGAACCGCGCCGATACGCCGAAATTCTGCGGCACACCACCGATGAGAAACCCCGGCGCCAATCCGGCGTCTTCCATAATCCAGGCCAGCATACTGGCCGTCGTGGTCTTGCCATGGGTACCGGCCACCGCCAGCACCCAGCGTTGGGCCAGCACGTGCTCGGCCAGCCACTGCGGCCCGGATGTGTAAGGCATTCCGCGCTCAAGCATATATTCCACGATAGGCCGGCCGCGCGACATGACGTTGCCGACCACGACGCAATCCGGCGCCGGATCTAAATGCGATGGCTCGAAGCCCTGTAGCACATCGATACCAGCGGCCTGCAGCTGCGTACTCATGGGCGGGTAAACGTTGGCATCCGAACCGCTGACACTATGGCCGGCGGCCCTCGCCAGCTGCGCGATACCCCCCATGAAAGTACCGCAGATGCCAAGAATGTGGATATGCACGGAGATGCGCCTGTATCAATGAGCCGAGGCCCATCATACCCCAGCCAATGTCGGCCACGGAAACCACAACGCAACTACCGCTGCTCTTGACCACCCCGAAAGCCGTGTTTATTGTTAGTGGAGAGACTTTGCTGGATTGCCCTTGACGTAGGCCATGGTCGTAGGCGTGGCCGTTCAGCCGAATGGACGTTGAAATGAGTTCTGACAATAAAACCTCCGGCGCCACCACAGTACCCGATACCAAGCCGCCATCGCCCGCGACGCAGGCGGGCGCGATCAGTCGCTGGCTGGCAGAACGATTGCTGGATGCCTGTGGTCGCGCACCACTGCGCATCACGCTTTGGGACGGCACCCAGGTACCGGCGCAGTTGGCTGCTCCGGTGGCGACGATGCGAGTTAATACGCGCGCCGCGCTGACACGGCTGCTGATCCATCCCGACCTTTATTTTGGCGAGGATTTCATGGCCGGCGCTATCGACGTAGACGGCGACCTGGTTAAATTCCTCGAGGCCGTGTACACCGGCGGCGAACAAGCCGATGCGGTCGGGCCGCTACGGCGCGCGGCGCAAAACCTGATGTCGCGCCGCCGATCCAATAGCCTGTCCGGATCGCGCAGCAATATCCATCATCACTACGACATCGGCAACGACTTCTACCAGCTGTGGCTCGATCGCGTGGCAATGCAGTACACCTGCGCCTATTTCGCTCATCCCGAGGCCACCCTGGAAGAAGCGCAAGTCGCGAAAATGGATCACGTCTGCCGCAAGTTAAGGCTCAAACCGGGTGAATTCGTGATCGAGGCCGGCTGCGGCTGGGGCGGACTCGCGCGCCACATGGCCCGCCACTACGGCGTGCGGGTGCGGGCGTTCAACATTTCGCGTGAACAAGTACGCTTCGCCCGTGAACGCGCCGCACAAGAAGGGCTCGACAATCAAATCGAATATATTGAAGACGACTACCGCAACATCAGCGGCAGCTGCGACTGCTTCGTATCGGTGGGCATGCTGGAGCACGTCGGCCCGGAGAACTACCGCGAAATGGGTGACGTTTTGCAGCGCATACTACCCCAGCATGGCCGCGGCCTGATCCATACCATCGGGCGTAATTGTTCGGCGCCCATGAACGCCTGGATCGAGAAGCGAATTTTTCCCGGCGCCCGGCCGCCCTCGTTGCGCGAAATGATGGACATCTTCGAGCACCATGATTTCTCGGTGCTCGATGTCGAGAACCTGCGTTTGCACTACGCCGAAACGCTACGCCATTGGCTGGCTCGCTTCGAGGCGCATCAAGACGAGATCCACGGCATGTTCGATGAACGATTCATACGCACGTGGCGCTTGTATCTGGCCGGCTCCATTGCCAGTTTCACCACCGGCTACCTGCAACTCTTCCAGGTACTGTTCGCTCCCGGCAAGAACAATGACGTGCCGATGACGCGCGATCACCTATACTCAGTCTCTAATCACAGCTAACCACCCACCACGGGGCCGGGGACCGGCCCCGGCGTACGATCCCGCGCCGCAACTCCGCCATGGAATGCCTTGATGCGCACTTCACATCCGGTTAAACGAAAATATCGTTTCGATTGGCACGATAATAACCGTTTCGAGCTGCTGATTGACGGCAATCACTTCATGCCGAGGATGCTCGACGCCATCCGCGGCGCACAAAACTATATTCTATTCGAGATGTATCTCATCGAATCGGGCGTCGTCGCCACGCGATTTATCGATGCATTGCTGGCCGCGCGCGCACGCGGCGTCGCGGTTTATGTGCTGATCGATGCCTATGGTTCACTCGGCCTGTCGCAGAGTGATCGCGAGCGCCTGCGCGGCGGCACGCAATTAGCCCTCTACAATCCGCTCAATCTCCGCCGCTTGCGGCGCAATCTTTTTCGCAACCACCGCAAGCTGCTTACCGTTGACGGTAGCGTGGCATTTACCGGCGGCACCGGCATCACCGACGATTTCGACCCGACCGTCAAGCCGGATTCGCATTGGCACGAAGTCATGTTGGAAATTCGCGGTCCAAACGTACGCGACTGGGAGGATTTGTTCGCTAGCACGTGGCAACGCTGGAACGACGCACCAGCGCAACTGCCTGAACGCGCCGCACCCGCGCCAGCAGGCGACCAAGCCGGCCGCGTAACATCCAGCCGCAGCCCGGTGCAGTCAGAAATCATCCGATCGTTGCTCAAGCAAGCGCGCACCGCGGAACAGCGGGTATGGCTGTCAACCGCCTACTTCGCGCCGTCGCGAAAATTGCGGCGCGCGCTACGCCGGGCCGCCAAGCGCGGCGTGGATGTTCGTTTGCTGCTGCCAGGGCCGCTGACCGATCACGCGTGGATACGCAGTATCGGCTGTCGCTACTACACACAACTATTGCGCAGCGGTGTGCGGATATTTGAGTATCAACCGCATTTTTTGCACGCCAAGACCATGCTCTGCGACCAATGGCTGAGCATAGGCTCGAGCAACGCCGACCGCTGGAACATGCACTGGAATCTGGACGCCAACCAGGAAATTCGCGGCAGCGAAATCGTTCAGCGTGTACAGGACTTGTTCGAACGCGACTTCGGCCGGAGTCATGAATTCAGCTACCAAGAGTGGCGTTGCCGTCCGGTTCATCGTAAACTGCGCGAATGGTTCTGGGGTCATGTCGCGCGCTTGTTGACGTGGTTCAGTTTAATGAAGAAGTAAGCCCGGGGCACTGACCCGCATGCGTTTCATACGCACAGCCTAGGCGCCAAACGTATCGTTACCAGCACGGAATGAACTTGATGGAAAAGTACTACCGGATATTCGGTCTGCTGGCGATCATGCTTAGCGCTTGTTCCGGTAGCTCTACCGATCACGCCAGTCACCCTACCGACAAATCATCCGCTGCGCCGGCAGATGAACAACCGCATCGCAGCGGATTGTTCCGGAGCCAGCGAAACGTACTAGACAAGGCGCGCGCCGTCGACGGCACGATACAGAATCAAGCCGAGCGTGAACGCCGCGCCATCGACCAGCAAAGCCGCTAGGCGCTTTTCTGCGGACAAAAATACGGGGCCATTCGGCCCCGTTACGTGCAGACTTGTGCGGAAATACTACGGACGTATGTAAGCGTAACCTTGCTCCTGCAGCTCCATGATTTTGATCACGCCGCCCGGAACCACTGTAACGCCCTCGAGCACCTTAGGCATGTGGCCGGTTTTCATAGCGACCTTCTTCATCGTATTGCCGCAAGCATCAAACTTGACGCCTTCCATTGCCAGACTGACCACGCGTTCGGCATTTTTGTTGTTCGGATGCTGCGTTAACATACCCAAGCCGGGGCCGTACGCGACGATCACCACATCGACGTTATCGCGGCCCAACGCCTTACGCATATTAACTGCGTTGTTCAATGCGATGGTCTGCGTGCGTGGATTGTCGGTGCTTACCTGAATCACGACTTTGTGCATGCCACCATCCTTGACAGCCGCCGTACTTTGATTACACCCGGTGAGCGCCAACGCGGCGGCGAACATAGCGACGATCAGAGATATACTTTTGATTTTCTTCATTGGCTATCCTCCTAATGGATTACATTGCACTACAAGGCTTATGATAATAATTGGGGACCGATGGTCCTTTAGCATCCTCGCCGCGTTTACACTACTGGTGTCGGAATTTGCACCGCGTGCTGCGCAGCTTATTATTTTATAAAGTATTTCTTTTGAAGCACGTTAACTAGCATCTGAGCTTATCACAATTAGCGATGGCGGGGGCACCCTCGCCCGGCGCCATCGCGCCAATCGCGAGACTCAGTCTTTTAGATACCACGATAAGAGAAAAATTCCCCAAAACGCCTAAGCAACATTATTTTTTCTTAGGCGCGCGCTTACGCCCACGTGATACCGGCTTCTTCTTGGCGGCGGATTTTTTCACTGCCGATTTCTTCTTCGCCGACGCCCCTTTCTTAGCCGTCGCCTTCTTCTTGGTTGCAGCCTTCTTCTTGGTTGCAGCCTTCTTCTTGGTTACAGCCTTCTTCTTGGTTGCAGCTTTCTTCTTGGTTGCAGCTTTCTTCTTGGTTGCAGCTTTCTTCTTGGTCGCGATCTTTTTCTTTTTCGCTGCCGTCTTCTTAGCGCTTGGCTTTTTGCCTACCGCTTTCTTTTTACCAACGGTTTTCTTGGCCGCCGGCTTTTTCTTCACCGCTGCTTTCTTCTTGGCCGCCGGTTTCTTTTTAGTGGCGACCTTTTTCTTCACCGCCGACTTTTTCGGCGAAGCCTTTTTTACCGCTGGAGTTTGCGTTACAGGCACCGTGTCATGGGCCTGCATAGCGGTAGCCAACACCATTTTCTCGAGGTCTTCCAGCGTCGGCGCAATTTCCGGCGGCGCGTCGGGTCCGGCCGCGTCCTCGTCAAGCGAGTCGAGTATCCGTCGAACGGCATTGAAGATTTGTTCGATTTCGCCTGTGCCCTGGACCGTGCGCAGCTTGTTCTGCTCGCGATAATATTCGATCACCGGTCGTGTCTGACTGTCGTAGACCCGTAAACGATTGCTGATGGTCTCTTCATTGTCGTCCGCACGGTGGCGCAAATTGCCGCCGCACTGATCGCACTGCTCATCCATTTTCGGTGGCGAGGTGTAAATGTTGTAGCTCTGACCGCATGACTCGCAGGTACGGCGTCCGGTCATACGCTCCATGAGCTCCTCGTAGTCGACCTCGACCAACAACGCCAATTGCAGCGTCCGCGCCATCTGGCCCAACAATTCGTCCAAGGCCTGCGCCTGCGCGACGTTGCGCGGGAAACCGTCCAATACAAAGCCGTCGCGGGCGTCGGGCTCGCTCAAGCGTTCGCGGATCATGGCCAAGACCAGTTCGTCGGAGACTAGCTGTCCGGCGTCCATGGCGGCTTTAGCTTGACGACCGAGTGCCGTGTCGGCCTCGACCGCTGCGCGCAACAGGTCCCCGGTGGAAATCTGCGGGATACCATAATGTTTGACGATTAACTTCGACTGAGTGCCCTTACCGGATCCCGGCGCGCCGAGCAGTACTATCCTCATGACCGACCCTCACTACCCTGTTTTTGTTGGCATTTTATTTAAACACTTTTATGTGCCACCAGTCCCTTTAAGATTTTTACATGGGCATATACAATATTTTGCATAGCCCGACTGGCGGTACAGCGATTAAGCTACTCTCATCCGCCGGTTCAAGTCAACGAACCTCATGAAATAAATCATTTTTTACATTATGCTGTGGAGCGCAACCGTAGCGGCGCATTCTCACTTGCTGCAACAGCTGGATGGGTCATGACACAGGTTGCTGATTTCACAGACAGCGAATGGTGGACGGTTGAGACCACCCTGGGTGAGCGCTATGGCGATTCCGCACCAACCGCGCAACGCGCCGATAGCGAAATACGGCTCCAACCCGGCGACCGCGAATTGGCCAGTTGCCCGATCGCGTTTTGGGAACACGATGGCTGCCACTTTGTGGTCATGAAGACCGGTGAGCGCAACTATCGCTGCCAGTTTTTTTATCGGCTGCATGAGCAGTTCGGCACCGGTATCCGTGAATACGACGACCTCGCTGAGTGCCTGGTGACCCTGTTGCAAACCCAAGCCGACCACCGGCGCGAACAGCAACAACAAGCGCCCGCCTAAGGGGCGACATCTTCTGAACCGCGCCGGCGAATTCCCATTTTATTACAAACTATTGATTCAAAACATATAAGTGAGGTAGAACAACATGGCAAAACGTCCGGCGCCAAAAAACGCCTTCTACGCGCAATCCGGCGGTGTTACAGCGGTCATCAACGCCTCGGCATGCGGCCTTATCCAGACCGCGCGCAAACATAAATCCCGGATTGGCAAAGTTCTGGCCGGCCGCAACGGCATCATCGGCGCACTGACCGAAGACCTTATCGACACCAGCAAAGAATCCGCCAGCGCCATCAGCGCGCTGCGCCACACGCCCTCCGGCGCGTTCGGCTCGTGCCGCTTCAAGCTCAAGAGCCTGGAGCAGAATCGCGCCGAATATGAGCGTCTGATCGAAGTATTTGAGGCACATAATATTGGCTATTTCTTCTACAACGGCGGCGGCGATTCGGCCGACACTTGCCTCAAGGTTTCGCAACTATCCGAGAAAATGGGCTACCCGATTCAGGCCATTCATGTACCCAAAACGGTCGATAATGACCTGCCAATCACCGACAATTGTCCGGGTTTCGGCTCCGTGGCCAAATACATCGCCGTGTCCACCCGCGAGGCCAGTTTTGACGTTGCGTCGATGGCCAAGACCTCAACCAAGGTCTTTATCGTCGAAGTCATGGGTCGTCATGCGGGTTGGATCGCCGCCGCCGGCGGACTCGCCGCCAGCGAAGACACGCCGATACCGATCGTGATCTTGTTCCCGGAAGTGCAGTTCGATGAGCGGAAATTTCTCGCTAAAGTCGAAACCATGGTTAAAAAGCACGGCTATTGCTCGGTGGTGGTGTCGGAAGGCGTGCATTGGCCGGACGGCCGCTTCCTGGCCGAAACCGGCCTTACCGATGCTTTCGGTCACGCCCAATTGGGCGGCGCCGCATCGGTGATCGCAGGCATGGTGCAGCGCGAACTGGGGCTCAAAAACCATTGGGCGGTGGCCGATTATCTCCAGCGCGCCGCACGTCACATCGCTTCCAAAACCGATGTCAATATGGCCTACGCCATGGGCAAGGCGGCGGTGCAATTCGCGTTACAGGGACACAACTCGGTCATGCCGACGGTAGACCGCATCTCCGACGCGCCGTTCAAATGGAAAGTCGGCATGGCGCCTCTATCGAAGGTTGCCAATGTCGAAAAGATGATGCCGAAAAACTTCATCACTAAAGATGGCTTCGGCATCACGCAGAAGTGCCGCAACTACATGGAGCCGTTGATCAAGGGCGAAGATTATCCACCGTACAAAAACGGGCTGCCGCGTTATGTGCGATTAAAAAACGTCGCGGTCGCCAAGAAGTTGGCCAAGTTCGAATTGAAGTAGCGGCACCCG
Organism: Gammaproteobacteria bacterium; assembly: GCA_030147845.1. Classification (GTDB taxonomy): domain Bacteria; phylum Pseudomonadota; class Gammaproteobacteria; order JASBUN01; family JASBUN01; genus JASBUN01. Next base: position 39,140 of record JASBUN010000064.1, on the reverse strand, counting down.
CGGGCGGCTTGGCATGGCTTGTCGGCAAACACCGAAAGGAACGAGAATATGACGCTGGATAAGGCTCGAGCGCTACTCAGCGTTCGAGCCGACCTCATTGCGGCTATAACCGCAATGAGGCCGGACGGATTCTTGCCGAGGTACAGCGCAAACCGGCGTCGATCAACTGACCGTGGAGTTAGGTCTGGAGCGAGTCTTTGGGCTCGACCCAGGAAGTGGCTACACCACCTGAAAGCGTCGATGCGGCGACGGTTTGGCGACAGACGTGTGATTGAAACAAAGCGGTATTTTTCAGGAAAAATCCCGCGAAACAATAACTAATCGACAACGGAGGCGCTTTCGAATGACTACCGGTTTGATCATCGCACTGGCGTGCGCAATTCTCGCGGTGCTGTATGGCATCGTCTCGGTCCGCTGGATCCTGGCAAAGCCAAGCGGCAACGAACGCATGCAGCAAATCGCCGCCGCGATCCAGGAAGGCGCCTCGGCTTATCTCAATCGACAATACACCACCATTGCGCTGGTTGGCGCGGTCCTGTTTGTGGTCATCGGCTTTGCCTTGCACAGTTGGGCCACCGCAATCGGTTTCGCCATCGGCGCGATTCTGTCCGGCGCGGCCGGCTATATCGGTATGAATATCTCCGTACGCGCCAATGTGCGCACCGCACAGGCCGCGCATCACGGCATTAACGCGGCCCTGCAGGTAGCCTTCCGCGGCGGCGCGATCACCGGCATGCTGGTGGTAGGCTTGGGGCTTTTCGGGGTAGCCGGCTACTACTTTGCGCTGACGCACTGGTTTCACGTCGGACAGCCGCTGCACCACTTGGTCGGCCTGGCCTTCGGCAGCTCACTGATTTCGATCTTCGCGCGCTTGGGCGGCGGCATCTTTACCAAGGGCGCCGACGTCGGCGCCGACCTGGTCGGCAAGGTCGAGGCCGGTATTCCCGAGGATGACCCACGTAATCCCGCGGTCATCGCCGACAACGTCGGTGACAACGTCGGTGACTGCGCCGGCATGGCCGCCGACCTGTTCGAAACCTACGCTGTCACCGTTATCGCCACCATGCTGTTAGGCGCGCTATTGCTGCCGCGTGCCGGCGAGGCGGCGATCATCTATCCGCTGGTGCTCGGCGGCGCTTCCATCATCGCCTCCATTATCGGCACGTTCTTCGTCAATGCGCGTGAAGGCGGCAAGATCATGAACGCGCTGTATCGCGGCCTGGCGGTCGCCGGCGTACTGGCGGCCATTGCCTTTTACCCCATCACGCATTGGCTGATGGCCGACAATGGCCTGTATTCGGTCGGGCAGATCTACGGCGCTTCGCTGATCGGACTTGTGCTGACCGCCGCAATGGTGGTCATCACCGAGTATTACACCGCCACGGAATACGGTCCGGTGCGCCACATCGCCGAGGCATCCACGACCGGCCACGGCACCAACATCATCGCCGGACTGGGCGTATCGATGAAGTCCACCGCCCTGCCGGTGTTAGCGGTGTGCGCAAGTATTTGGGGCGCGTACGCCTTCGCCGGCTTGTACGGCATCGCCATCGCCGCCACGTCGATGTTATCCATGACCGGTATCATCGTTGCACTGGATGCCTACGGACCGATTACGGATAATGCCGGCGGCATCGCTGAAATGGCCGGTCTACCGGAAGAGATTCGCAATATTACCGATCCGCTCGATGCGGTCGGCAATACCACCAAAGCGGTGACCAAGGGCTACGCCATCGGTTCGGCCGGCTTGGCCGCACTGGTGCTGTTTGCGGATTATACCCACGGCCTGGTTGCCGAAGGCCAACATCTGGCCTTTGACCTGTCCGACCATATGGTCATCATCGGCTTATTCCTCGGCGGCATGGTGCCGTTCCTGTTCGGCGCCATGGCCATGGAAGCGGTCGGGCGCGCCGCCGGCGGTATCGTGCGTGAGGTGCGTCGCCAATTCCGCGAGATTCCCGGCATCATGGAAGGCACCTCCAAGCCCGACTACTCGCGCGCGGTCGACATGCTGACCCGCTCGGCCATCAAGGAAATGATGTTGCCGTCCTTACTGCCGGTGCTCGTGCCGATCATCGTCGGTTTGATCCTCGGCCCGAAAGCGCTCGGCGGCCTGTTGGTGGGCACCATCATCACCGGCTTGTTCGTCGCCATCTCCATGACCACCGGCGGCGGCGCCTGGGACAACGCTAAAAAATACATCGAAGACGGCAATCATGGTGGCAAAGGCTCCGAGGCGCACAAAGCTGCGGTGACCGGAGACACGGTTGGCGACCCGTACAAAGACACCGCGGGACCCGCTATCAACCCACTGATCAAGATCATCAATATTGTCGCGCTCTTGATTATTCCCCTGCTTTAAATACAGTCTAGGTGGCGTTTTGCCGCTCGGGCCAGGGTTTTAGAGGTTTTTCATCTGTGCAAAGGGCCGGTATACTACCGGCCCTTTGTTTAGGCGGATCGAAAGCACACCATGAATCTGGATCGAGTCAATTCCGGGCGCGATGTCCCCAACGATATCAACGTCATCATTGAAATTCCTGCACATAGCGACCCGGTTAAGTACGAAGTCGACAAAGAAACCGGCGCCATGTTCGTCGATCGTTTCATGAACACCGCCATGCACTATCCGTGCAATTATGGTTATGTACCGCACACCCTGTCCAAAGACGGTGATCCGGTCGACGTCATGGTGGTGACGCCGGCGCCATTGATCAGCGGCTCGGTGATTCGCTGCCGCCCGGTGGGTGTATTAAAGATGACTGATGAATCGGGCGACGACGCCAAGATATTATCCGTCCCGGTCGACCAGCTTTGCCGGATCTACCGCGATATACGCGACATCAACGACGTACGCCCGGAGCTGCTCGAGCAGATTGCGCATTTCTTCGAGCACTATAAAGATCTGGATGAGGGCAAGTGGGTGCGCGTGGACGGCTGGGGCGACATTGACGCCGCCAAGGAAGAGATTCTGTCCAGCGTCGCGTTATATTCTGCGGCACCCAAAAAGCCCCATTTCTGAGTCGCCGAGTGTCGATACTTAGCCGGCCGGCGAGCATACCTAACTCCGCCACAAGCAGTCGTTACCTATGAAAATATGCATACTGTCCGATAGCCACGATAACCGCGACTTACTACGTACCGCGGTGGCGGACGCCAAGGCGCGTGGCGCCGAAGCCGTGCTGCATTGCGGCGACGTCGCTGCGCCCAGCACTTTGAATGTGGCGCTACCGTTCGATTTGCCCATACATGTCATTCACGGCAACAATGCCGGCGACATGTATGCGCTCATGCGCATGGCGCAACGCCCGGATAACCAACTGCACTATCACGGCCAAGATGCCGCGATCAAACTCCACAATCGGCGTATTTTTATGGTCCACTATCCGCACTATGCGCGCGCCATGGCGGTTACCGGCGAGTGGGATCTGGTGTGCTGTGGTCATGATCACGTCACGTATATCGAACATATCGACAACATGCGCGCCAGCCAAACGATCTTGGTCAATCCGGGTACAGTCGGAGGCGTAGGCGCACCCGCCACCTATGTGATGGCGGACCTGGGCAGCATGAAATTCGAGGTGATCGAGGTCGGCGCGCAAGCTCCCAGCACTTTCACCATCACTCGTAACTGACCCGACGACGGTCAACCGGGGGAATTTTTCTCCACCCAGCGGCCGCCTCCGGCTGCAAGCTGTTCTTTCTTCCAGAACGGCGCGCTTGATTTCAGCTCTTCCATCAGAAAACGGCTGGCGTCGAACGCCGCGGCGCGATGGGCCGACCACACCGCCACCAATACGATCGGGTCGCTCGGTCGCAATTCGCCGACGCGGTGTACGATCAAACAATCGAGCATGTCCCAACGCGATTGCGCCTGCTGACATATCTTTTCCAGATGGCGCTCGGTCATGCCCTGATAGTGTTCCAAACGCATGGCCTGGACCGTCTCGCCTTCATTGAAGTCGCGCATGCTGCCGACAAATACGGCAGTCGCACCGAAGCTCGCGCCCAATTTGCTGGCACGCTGATAGTCCTGCAACTCCTGCCACGGGTCAAAGGCTTGCGGCCTAATCACTATCGTCAATTTTAGCCTCCTGTGACCGGCGGGAAAAACGCGACCTCATCACCGTCGCGCACGCTGGCCGACGGTTCGGCGTATTCCATGTTAACGGCGCATAGGGTATTGGTCGGAAGCGGCGTATCGCCGGCCGCACGCGCCCACACTGCCGCCACGGTAGCCTCCGGAAAGACATCCACTTGATCGTGTTCGCGGCCCATGCGCTCGCGTAACGCCGCGAAGTACCGAACCTGTATACTCATACCGTCTCCCGATCATCACGCTTGGCTGCTATTCTAGCCATACGCATTCGTCACACCCTATAATTGTAGCGCGGACCCGAACCGCATTTCGCCCCCGATTTTTCACACGGAAGCCGATGATGGCCGAACTGACCCATTTCAACAGCGCCGGCGAGGCGCATATGGTCGACGTCGGCGGCAAAGCGGTCACGCACCGTAGCGCCGTCGCCGAGGGCCTTATCGAGATGCAGCCCGACACCTTGCAACGTATTATCGAAGGCTCTTTTAAAAAAGGTGACGTCCTGGGCGTTGCCCGTATCGCCGGCATCATGGCTGCCAAAAAAACCGCCGATCTGATTCCGCTATGCCATCCGTTACCCTTGACGCGCGTGCAGATCGAGCTCGAACCGCAACTAACCAACAACGCGGTGCACTGTACGGTTAGCGTCGAAACCCGAGGCCAAACCGGCGTCGAAATGGAAGCGCTCATGGCCACGCAGGTAACACTGCTGACCATCTACGATATGTGCAAAGCCGTCGACCGCGGCATGCGTATCACCGCCGTACAGCTGACCCACAAGGCCGGCGGAAAATCGGGCGATTGGACCCGCGACTGACGTTTGTCACACGCTGAGTGCATCAACCTGCCGGCGCAAACCCGCCAGCGCCGCTTCGATTTCCGCCACACGGTCGCTGGTGAGCGGCTCATTATGTTCCAATACGCCGCGAACCACACCGTTGATCACTTGCGCCAGCGCGCTGATTTCGGCGAAACCGAAAGTCGTACCCGAACCGGCCAGCGTATGCGCCGTTTGCATCAGCGATCGGCACGCCTCGGCGTCCGCGTGCTCGCGTACGGCGCGCCAAGAACGCTCGAGCTGCTCGATGCGGCCCGGCAGACCGGCAACGAAATTCGAGCGTATCGTGGCGACGCGCGCGGCCAGATCAGGATTATCACCGTCCGTAGTTCCCATGGAGCCTCCGTTTTGACGCCAGCACAAAGTTACCCGTCGACGTAAACACGCAATCAGCATAGCGCGTTCGGGCGGCGGCTGGCAAAGCTCTACGCGGACCTGCCAGATGGCGACTCTGTTACACTGCGTACTCAGCCGAACGTGGGGGCAAAGCATGATTTTGGACGTGTATGTGGAAGAAACGCTGGTGAAGGTCGAAATCCCGGCCGAGGTGCTCACGCAAGGGAATGAATTTTTCGACCTAATGGACCGTGACATGGACAAAGGTTGGCGTATGGGTCCACAGTACGTCGAACACCCCGACACCACGCAACGGGCTCAGATTGCGGCCTGGAAAATGTTGACTGCGATTGACACCGAGAACCGCAAGTTACTGGCGCTGCTGGCCGGCTATATCGTTACCCGAATCCCAACCACCAGCGCCGTGCGTATCGTCACCGACGGTGATTTGAGCAATATCGAAATCGTGCAGGGCTGACATCATCCGGCAGGTGGTTGAAAAAGTCGCCAGTGGGCGCCGGACAAGGCGAAAAACGGTGAGAAAACGCAATTTACCCGTCGTTGAATGAGCGTTTTGAACCGTCTCCCAACGCCGCGTGATTCACAACCAACGGTAGCATTACAATGGATACCTGGGCGGATAAATTCACCGTCGTCAGCCGCGGTCGTGGCGCTTATGAAATCAGCGACGAAGTACAGCGGCGCGTACATAGCTGTGGGCTGGTTAGGGGCATCTGTCATGTCTTCATCCACCACACCAGCGCCTCCCTGATACTGTGCGAGAACGCGGATCCGGAAGTGCGGCGTGATCTCGAACGTTTTATGGCCCGACTGGCACCGGATGGCGACCCACTATTCCGCCACGACGCCGAAGGCGCCGACGACATGCCCGCACACGTGCGCACCGTACTGACACAGTCGACCTTGACGTTGCCGGTAGCGGACGCACGTTGCGATCTCGGCACCTGGCAGGGCATCTATCTGTGGGAGCACCGCACCGGCAGTTTCCGACGTTCGATCACGGTCACGGTGCAAGGCGAATCCTAAAGCGGATTGTTGAACAATCCCCGGGCGGCGCCACGCCGCTCACACTTACGCCAGCGCGAACAGGTAGGCAATCCAGGATTCCTGATTCTCCACTTCCGTCACTTCGCTATAGCGACCGGTACCCTCGAGGTATTCATCATCGTCATCGGAATCTTCGAATTCCTCCCAATACACGTGCACCGAGCGGAAGCCGGCTTCGAGCATCAGCTCACGCAGCTCAGGTAACGTCCACAGGCGCCAGTCGTAGCTAAAGGCGCGCTCGAGGCGCGAGCCGTCGGCGAAAGCAAAGTGGATATGGCATTGGGCCTCATGCGTCACTGGGTTGAATTTTTCCTGCTCCCACACGAATGAAATCTTCTCGTCGTCGATGTCGCGTTCTTCTTCCAGCGCGTCTATAGCGCCACTGCCACCGTAGACGTCCACCACCAGCGCACCATCGTCTTTTACCCCGCGACGCGCGGCTTGGAAATAACGTAGCAATTCAGCGCGCGTCTTGAATATGTTGTAACTGAAATTAAAAGCACAAGTGAGATCGACCGGTGGCACCGCGACGTCCAGCACATTGCCTTCAACCAGCGTGGTGCGCCGGCGCACATCGGCACTAGCCATATCGACGTTATGGCGCCGGCCCCAAGCCAGGGTATCGGCGCACAAGTCGACACCGACTGCGCTGCGCTCCGATGCGCTCGCTGCCCACGCCACGGACAGCAACGCGGTGCCGCAGAAATCCTCCCGTAGTGAGCGCGGCGCGCGACCACGCAACTCAGTGAACTTCTCGGTCATCAACTCGATTTCGGTCTCTGGATCCTGTACCGCCATCTGGTACAACGCATGACGATCAGCCGCGACGGCAGCCTTCGCTTTAGCACGCTTGCCCTTACTGGCTTTTTTTGATTTTTTGTCTTTGGCCTTGTCATGCTTGGCGTGTTTACCCATAGTCAATCAGTTCCCTTAGCAACAACATCAGTAAGCTTGATAGCGGCAGCGCACCATGCGCCGGCATCGGCCGCGCCCACGCCGCGCATCCGCAGTGGCGCCTTGCGCGCCGAAAGTGTCTACCCGCAATACAGCCGATTCACACGCAGCCGGTTGGCTTGGGCAATCCGCCCCATTTACAGATGAGCTTCATTGGGCCCTTGTGAAAAACGTCGTACAGGTGCTTAGTATCGACTTTCATAGCCTTGGCAAATTTTCGTATCGGCGGCACGACACCGTCCTCGTCGTACATTTTTCGCGCCGCGCAAATGTATTGCATTATCTCATCAGAAACCTGCATCTCGTCCTGCGCAGCCAGTTGTCGTGCCGCCTCCTCGGTCCAATCATCTCGACTCACCAAAAAACCTTCGCTATCAACATTGAGATTCATCGCTCATCACCCTAGAGTGCCAGAAGTACCGGCCGGGCATCGGCCCGACCGGGCGATCGGAAATGACCGCCGCGGAACAATTATCTCACGTTGCCGCTCGGCGTTGGCGCTAATCGCGAAATCCGGCCATATTCCGACGACGGCCAACCATGACAGGAGTAGCAATACGCTGTGCTAACCGTGACTCGCCTGCGCGCTATTTTGGTCGTCGCAACCAGTTTATTTCTACTGTTTGCAGCGCGGCCGGCGATGGCACTGAGTGCCATGCAGCTCAATTTGGGCGATGCCCACGGCGCTGGCTGGAGCGTGCACGGTATGCGCTTGTCGGTTCGCCTTACCCGCCAGGGCGCCACCCAGGCGCAACTTTCCGCCGCTGCGATCACGCTGCCCGCACCAGTAGGAAAACTAACTGACGTCAGCATTCGCTGTCCGCAGCTACGCCTGCGCGATACAGACATTGAGTGTGACCACGCCAGCGCGCAGCTACCGACGCTGGAGCAGGCACCGGTGCAGCTGTCGTTCCGGTACGACCTGCGCACGCGGCATCTGCGTCTACAGGCCGGCAATGTCGCCGTGGCCGGCGGGACGATCGACATCAATGCCGAACTACAGGCCGGGCGCTGGCGGATTCAGGCCGACGCGCGCGCGTTGACGGCATCCCAGGTACCCAAACTGCTGGCGGCCGCGGCTACGCTGCCGGCCGGCTACCGCTATAGCGGTCGACTCGCAGCGCGTCTTGCGGCGAGCGGGCGTGGAGCGGAAATCGATAAAGTCGATGCCGACCTGCGCGCCACCAAGCTCGGCTTCAGTTCCAGCGATGGCGCCAACGCCGGCCAAAACCTCGATTTCAGCGCCCGAGTCAGGCTGCGAATCGAGACCGATACATGGAAAATTGACGGTAACGCCGAAGCCGAAAACGGTATCGTATGCGTACCGACTTGTTGGCAACTGCCGAGTCAACCGCTGGCAGTGAATTGGAGCGGCCGATGGTCGCCTGGCTCGCACTTGCTCGAGTTGGCGCAGCTCGATGCTAAACAAGCCGATAGCCTGGATATGCGCGCCCGCCTACGACTGCAATGGGGGCAGCCAACGCGCTTAGTGTCCGCGCACGTGGACCTGCGCCACGCCGCGCTGGATCGCGTGTATGCGACCTACCTCAAACCGCTGCTACTGGACACGCGCTTTGGCGACCTCATCGCCAGCGGCGACATCGGTGGCCAATTCGACTATCAGTCGTCGGGCGCCGCGACTGCCAACCTGAGATTAAGCAAGGTCGGAATCGACGACCGCAAGGGGCGTTTCGGCATCCGCGACGCCGACGGCCAACTCCATTGGAACTCCAGCTCCGGTGCGCCGGCACCCAACTCGACGCTGCGCTGGCGCGGTGGACACATCTACAAACTGACGCTTGGGCCGGCCGCATTGCGACTGCAATTGCACCAGCGCCGTATCGATTTATTGCAGCCGGCCGACTTGGGCGTGCTCGACGGCAGCCTGCAAATCGCGCGCCTGCACATCAGCCGCATCGGCCGCGCCGACATGGACGTACTGTTTGACGGACTGCTGACGCCGGTATCGATGCGCCTATTCAGCCAAGCAATGGGCTGGCCGGCCTTGGCCGGCAAACTGTCCGGCGTCATCCCCGATGTAAGTTACCGCGGCGGCACACTGCGCGTCGGCGGCGTGCTACTGGTACGCGCCTTCGAGGGCGACATCACCATCCGCCACCTGCAGTTGCAACGCCTGTTCCAGGTAGCACCTTCACTGCGGGCCGACATCCGACTCCGGCAGCTCGACCTGGATGCACTGACGCGCACCTTTTCATTCGGCACCATCGAAGGTCGGCTGAATGGCGTCATCAACGGCTTACATCTGCTCGACTGGCAGCCGGTCGCGTTCGACGCGCGCTTGGCGACGCCGACTAACGACACCTCTCGTCACCGCATCAGTCAACGCGCCGTCAACAATCTGACTAGTCTTGGCGGCGGCATGGGCGGCGCGCTCTCGCGCAGCTTTCTGCGCATTTTTGATGAGTTCTCCTATACCCGCCTGGGTATCACCTGCCGTCTAGAAAATGGCGTGTGTCACATGGGGGGGGTCGCGCCGGCGCCCAACGGTTATTACATTGTCGAGGCAGGCGGGCTACCGCGCATCAACGTTATTGGCTACGCTCGCAACGTAGACTGGAATACTTTGCTCGAACGCCTTAAAGCCGTAACCCGCGGCGACGCGGTAATACGCTAACGTGTGGAGCAATGCGCTCCGGCGCTATACACTTACAGAATTACAGAGTAATCCGTCGACACCAGGAAGCCGCCCATGAAACCGATCCGTACCCTGTCCGCCCTAGCCATGCCGCTACTGGTCGCCTGCGTCACCATCAATGTCTATTTTCCCGCCGCCGCGGCTGAAAAGGCGGCGGATCGTTTCATACAGGACGTATACGGTAAACAACCCGGCGGCACCGCGGCACCGCAAGCGCCGAAAACCGAGCCACGCAATCAAGGCTCGCAACCAAATTCCGGCGCTGCCGACACCGATCATCTGTTTGCTGCGACGCTTGATTTTTTCGTCAGCCCGGCTCGGGCAGCGGAAAACATCGACATCAACACGCCGACGATCGAAACCATCAAACGTTCCATGGCGCAACGTAACGCCGAGATGCGCCCGTTCTTTGCCAGCGGCGCGATCGGTCTGACCGCCGACGGCTTGGTGGCAGTACGCGATCTCGGCGCGGTGGCATTGGCGCAGCGCAATCGCTTGCGCCAGTTGGTGGCAGCCGATAACCGCGATCGTAACGCCTTATATCCGGAAATCGCCAAGGCCAACGGCCACCCGGAATGGGAAGCGCGCATGCGCCAAGTGTGGGCTAAGCGCTGGATTGCCAACGCCCCCAGCGGTTGGTGGTACCAGGACAGCCATGGGAAGTGGCTACGGAAATAGTTACATGTTGTTGCGATCGTGAATACTGCGAGTGTGCGCAGGCGCCGTCTCGTCGCCGCAATCACGCTGGCCGTGCTGATATCGAGCGCGGCGGCCAACACCGAGGTGGTAATCGGCGTGCTTGCCGTGCACGGGTCCCAACGTACCTTGGCCCGCTGGCAGCCCACCGCCGACTACCTTGCACAGAAAATCAGTGGCTACCGATTTGTCGTTCGGGCGCTGTCCGCGGACGGTCTACAACAGGCGGTAAACGCCGGAAAACTTGATTTCGTGCTCACCGATCCGAGCAATTACATCGTCTTACGCAGACGTTATGGTATCAGTCGAATAGTGACGTTGCGCAACCGCGCCGGTGGCCAAATTTATGCAAAATGCGGTGCAGTGATTTTCGTGCGCGCCGATCGCCGTGACATCCAGCACTTACGCGACCTAAAAGGCAAATCACTGATGGCGGTCAGCGGTGAGTCTTTCGGCGGCTTCCAACTGGCGTGGCTGACACTGCTGCGCCATGGCGTCGATCCGTTTCGCAATTTGTCGCGCCTGATGTTCAACGGCTATCCTGAGGATGACATCGTCTACGCCGTCGGCAACGGCGAGATCGACGCCGGCACGGTGCCTTCCGGCGTCCTCGAAAGCATGGCTGCACAGGCAAAAATTGATATCACGCGCTTCCGTGTCCTCAACCCGCGCACCACGCCCGGCTACCCGATACGCCATTCCACCCCGCTATATCCGGACTGGCCATTATCCAAGACCGGGAACACCTCCGACGAGTTGACGCGCAAGATCGCTGTGGCGCTTCTAACCATGGCGCAAAACGATCCTGCGGCACAGAGAGGTAACTACGCCGGCTGGGCCATACCGCTGGACTATGGCTCCGTACAGCGTTTGGTGCGCGAGTTGCGCATCGACCCCACGGCCGAGACACCCACGCTCGACCAGCTCGTCCGCGCTAATTGGCAATGGGCGGCGATGGCGCTTGTAATCGTGCTTTTTTTGCTGGCCATCACGGTTTATGTCGCGCGCCTCAATCGTCGACTAAAAGCGTCGTCCGCTTCCCTTCAACGCGCGCTCGACGAACGCCGGCGTGCCAGCGCGGAGATGCAAAAGCTATCCAGCGCGGTGGAACAAACCGCCGATCTGGTCATGATCACCAGCCCCAATGGCGTCATCGAATACGTCAACCCAGCCTTTGAGCGCGTCACCGGTTATGAGCGCCAGCTGGTCGTCGGCGCGACGCCAAATCTGCTCAAATCCGGCGTCCACGACAGCGAGTTCTACGCCCGCCTTTGGCATACATTGGTGCGCGGCGAAGTTTTCAGCGCCGTATTCATCAACCGTCGTCAAGACGGCGCTCTGTATTATGAAGAAAAGACCATCACGCCGGTATTGGACTCGCGCGGAGAGGTCCGCTATTTCGTCTCAACCGGCAAGGACATTACCGACCGCACCCTCGCCGAACAACGCGCTCGGCAACATGAAGCCGAGTTCGCACATGTCGCCCGCGTCAGCACGATGGGTGAAATGGCATCGGCGCTCGCGCACGAACTCAATCAACCGCTCGCGGCCATCGTCAACTATGCGCGCGGATGTACACGTCGTTTGCGCTCCGGAAACGTGACGCCGGAAGATCTGATGGTGCTATTGACGCGTATCGCTGAGCAAGGTGAACGTTCCGGCGAGATCATCCGGCGTCTGCGTAATTTCATGAGCAAGAACGAGTCGAACCGTACACTGGCCGATCTGAACGAAATCGTGCGTGAAGCCGCCAGTCTCGCCAATCTAGAGGCACGGCATCGGCGCGTTAAGCTGCACCTCGAACTTCAGCCACGAGCGCTGATGGTGCTCGCGGATCACATACAGATCGAGCAAGTTGTGCTCAATCTGGTGCGCAATGCAATCGAAGCCATCCACAACGCCGACAGCGCGCGCAGACAAGTCACCATACGCACCGCGCGCACGTCCAGCGGCGCCGCTTCGGTCTGCGTGCACGACACCGGGCCGGGATTGGACATACAAGACGAGGAAGCGCTTTTCGGAACATTCTTTAGTACCAAAAAAGACGGCATGGGCATGGGATTGTCCATCAGCCGCTCGATCATCGAAGCGCACGGTGGCCAACTTTCAGTCAGCGAAACCAGCGACGCGGGCACCGCCTTCATCTTCACACTACCCCGGACAAGTGATGACAAGCCAAACGACAACGGATGAAACTATTTATGTGATCGACGACGACCAAGCGGTAAGAGATTCATTGCGCTGGCTGCTGGAATCGGTCGGTCACAAAGTGGAAACTTTTTCTTCGGCACAGGAATTTCTCGACCGCATAGATGCCTCGTGCAGCGGCTGTTTGCTGCTCGATGTACGTATGCCGGGCATGAGTGGTATCGAACTGCAAGGGATCTTGCGTGAGCGCGGCTACTACGTGCCGATCATTATCATCACCGGCCATGGCGATGTACCGCTGGCGGTGCGCGCCATGAAGGCCGGCGCCTTGGAATTCGTGGAAAAGCCGTTCAATGATCAACTCTTGCTCGACAAGGTACAGGGTTGCCTGACGCACGCCCAATCCAGACGTCATGACCAACAGGCCAAAGCCGACATCATTGGCCGGCTCGAGCGCCTGACCCGGCGCGAACGCGAAGTACTCGAAGCAGTAATCTGCGGCAATCCAAACAAGATCGTCGCCGATCAGCTAGGCATCAGCGTAAAAACGGTAGAAATCCACCGTTCACGAGTGATGGAGAAAATGTCTGCCGGCTCGCTCGCCGAGCTGGTTACACTGTGTATAAAGGCGGGCATACATACGGGAAAACCCTGATCAGCGACTGGGGAACACCTGATGTTCTTTCCGGGTGCGATCAGGCTAACTTTGAACTGTACCGAGTGCGCGCCCGGGATAGGCGGCGAGCGGCTGACGGCGTTTGGCGCGCCTGCTTTCCCAATCACCGGTGATCGCGGCCTCGGACATGCAACCCCCATCAACGACACCGAATGCCCGAAAGGAGTACGAAATGGAGCATCGTTGGAACATTCGCACGCCGGTCCAACTCGACATTGTGGTGGAGCCAACCGGCAAAGACACGGTCAGCGGGCGTACGCGCAACCTGAGCTTCGGCGGCGCATTTGTGGAAACGGACCCGGTAGCGCCGGTGAACCGCAACAGCATGGTAAAAGTCTTACTACCGATCGGTGAAGATACCAAGAGCGTATCGGCACTGGTGGTCCGCACCGAGTCGGGCGGTATCGGACTTATGTTCACCGATTTCGCGCTCGACACCATCTCCGAGCTCGATAAGCTGTTGCGCCAACCCAGCGTCGAGGAATTCCCGGCCCAGGGAGGGCGCAGCGCCTAGCGCCCGCGGACAGGGCAGCGTCCGAACCAAAACTCGGCGCGCTGTTCAGGGCGCGCCGGTATCGGTCGACGGACCGTGTTCCGCCCCAGGATCGACGGATACGCTTGCCGGCTTTCTGAGTGTTCGACGCGCCTGTTCACGATCGCCTCCATACATCGAAACATATTCGCGCAACATGCTTTCCATAGACTCGTTCGCCTCGTTCAGTTCAGTCTGCAATCGCTGCACTTCTTGCATTAGGCGCGTATTATCGTCGCGCAGTGCCGCCGATGAAGTCTCGTCGCCGGTGTCATCTTTGGCGCCGGCCTTGACGGCCAGTTCACGGTAGCCCTGCAACAACGCAGTAACGTGATCGTCCAACGCTTCCAGCGCTTGATCGCTACGCTGCAGATAGGCACTTAATACACACGAGTAAAGCACCTTCTCGCGCGTGAATAGACTTTCAGCGTATTCACGCGCGGCCGCGTCTTCGAATCCGTGCCGTTGTATCAACATTTGCGTCAATTCTTGCACGTATTGTGGCTGCTTGCGTTTTATTCGCTGTACGAAACGGCGCGCGCTATCGCGCTGACGACGGCTGCGGCGGGAAACAAGTCCCACATACAGCAGCAATCCCACCGCCAGCACTAGAAGCAGCTCCACGGCGACGATCAACATGGACGTCACCGTTTCAGTCATCCGCCGGCTCCGCCTGCTGTTTGACCGGCGCACGCGGCGGGCGCGAGCGGCGCTGCCAAAGGAAATAGGCGCCTCCGGCCAGACCAATCAACAGCAAATTCACGGCCGCAACCACAATAGCTACGTGTACCCAATCGACCGCGGCCGGGCCGGGTTGCGCTGATTCCGCCACCGGCAACTGAACCGTTGACGGCACTTCGGCGGCCGGCGCAACCGTTTTTTGTTGCGTTTCAACCGGCGTTTCAACTGGCGCTTCGACCTTCGGTATCGGCTGCTGTAGCGACACGGAAAGCGGTGCGCCGCTAACCAGCTTACCCGTCACCCGCATATAAACAGTCTGTCCGCCATACTCGGGCGCTACCGTCAACGACCAGTGATCGCGCTCGAAGCGAGCCGGCAACGGCGTGCCGTCATGTTGTCCGATCCGGGACTGTAGCTGAAGGCCGTCGGGCCGAACCAGATCCGGGTCAGGCGTGACCATCAATCGGTAGGCGCCATGCCTGTCCGCCGGTGACGTCATTTGCACCGTCACTGGTAACGCATGCACGCGGATCGCCCGGTGTACTTCACGCTCGAAGGTCTCGCCACGCACCCGCAACACGAGTTCATGCTCGCCCGATTTCAATTCCGCCGCCAGACGTGCGGAGTACATACCGTCGCCGCGGTTGACATCCGGCGCACGACCGTCATCCAGTAAACGCAGCGGTGGTATATCGGCCTCGGCGTTGTCACGCACTTCAAAGCGGGTCAACTGCAAAAACGTCTGATCGGTAATGGTATTGCCGTCGCGCAATAGACTAGCGCTGATAATCGGGCGCTCTCCGACCAGGATGTGGCTCGGCAACGGGCCGGCAACCAATTTTAAATTGGTTATCACCAGCACCCGATTGTCGGGGTCCTGCGCCGCGTCGATACGCCATCCGCCGCGCGCCGGCGCGGCGACCGTGACCATGTCGTAGTTGTGATCGTGGTGCCAACGTACGCTGCTCGGGTGTTGGTCGCTACGGTATACCTGCCCGCGCGGATCGACCAAGCGCGTCGCCGCGGCGCCGGCCTTGCGGAACACCAACACCGTCATGTCTTTGATACTGTTATCAACCGTAAAATGGTTACTCTTGAGCGGCACGCTTTCGCTGGGCACCGATTGTTCGAACAAGCGCAAGAAAATACGCTGTAAACGGCTGGCATCGTCGACTTGCTCAAACCAACCGTCGGTTCCCAACGCAAGTGCGCGCAGCAATTTTCGATCGGCGTTTGCCGATAGCGCCACGGTATGAATACGGACCCCCGCCGCACGCAGGCGCGGCAACAGTTGCGTAAGTATGCGCTGGCGCGATGCGGCATTCTCAGCCGCGTCCTTCGACACGTCTACCATGCCGTCGGTGAGCAAAATCAAGCTGCGCCGCACAGCCGCGTCCGGCGTCTTCCAGCCGACGCTGGCGCGCCGCAACGCCGATTCGATGTTCGTGAACAATCCCGGAGAACCAATACGATGCGATGCGGCCCGCGCCGTTGCGCGCCAATGCGCGTCGACGATCGCCAGTGGCACCTGCATATTGACGCCTTGCGCAAACGTCCATACACCGGCGCGGCTGCCGGTCGGCATGAGCCCGACCAACAGCCGTAACGCTGGCCCGCGCAGGTTGTGGGGATCGTTGTGCTTCATACTGCCAGACACGTCGATCAGCACGCGTACGTCGGCGACGGCGGGCGCTCGCGCCGCATCGGCCGGTTTGGGTACGACCGCCACCAGCAATGCGACGAGCATCGCCGCCAGCGTCGGGCAAATCCGCGTTAGACCTGGAAGCCGCATACGTTCTGTACACATGATCGGCAAAATCGCTGTCATCTCCCCTTGTTAGCGGAAGTTTCACAATATGTTTGAGTTGCTTAGCAGTTCGCCCGGACGCTGGTTGGCGGCCGCAATCCGGCAACCCACGCCGGGCGGCGCCTGTCAGCGCCGGAAATGAAGATCACTATTTATATAAATCAACCGATTAATACGATCACCAGCGGCGCCCGGCGGGCCGCCCACGGCGCGGCGCAGGCCCGCACCCGGGTGCATGGTTGACAGTGGCCGAGGCTTGGGTCAATATAAAGTTAGTTAACTTACTTTTATTTGGCGATATGAAACCAACCCAAGCTCGTGCGCAGGAAAAGGAATTGCGGCTGATCGATGCCGCCAGTCGTGTCATCCACAAACAGGGTTTTGTGCGCACCACGCTTGGCGACATCGCCCAAGAAGCCGGGATCGCATTGGGCAGCTTGTATTACTACTTCAAAACCAAGGACGACATCGTGCGTGCGATCGTCGCGCAGCGTGTGCGCGACCTGCGCGAAGGCATGATCGACTGGGAGCGGCTCGACCGAGCGGCCGACCGTATTGACGCCTTGATCCAGGTTTGGGTAAACACGCGCGACGTCGACGCCCTTTATGGCTGCCCGATTGGCAGTTTGTGCTACGAGCTGGCGAAACAAGGCGGTGCGCTCGGCGCGCTGGCGGCCGAGCCCTTGCGTCTGCAATTGGACTGGGCCAAACAGCAGTTTTGCGACATGGGCTATGACGAAAACGCCGCCGGCGATCTGGCACTGCACTTGATTACCGCGTTACAGGGCATCAGCTTGCTCAGCAATGCCTTCAGCGATGCGGAACTGATTACACGTGAGGCGCGCCATCTGCGTCTCTGGCTACAACAATTATAGTGCCGGCGCCATGGACGGGATAACACCGTCGCTCTAGCCGCGCTATTCAATTTAGGGAAGCGGGAAGGCTTGGATGCCATTAACCGCAGCGCTCGACACTAAGGCGAGTGTTACGGACACACCATAAATCGAAACCAAAGGGGAAAACCATGATCATTCGAAGGCTGATACCGGCCGTCATCGTGCTCGGTACGATGGTCGGCGTGGCCGACGTCCGCGCCAGCGATGAGCTTGCACCGTATGGCACGGCCAAGGTCGACATGCACAAATACGAGACCATTAACGCCGTGTTTGACGTCAACTACGAAGACCCGAAAAAACTTAACATATTATATAATTTTATCTTGAACACGAAAAAACAACTCAAAGGTAAAATGATCGTGGTCACCCACGGTCCCGAATTACGTCTTTTCGCAAAGGAAAATTACGTTAAATATCAAGCCGTGGTCGATAAGTTGGCGGAGTTGAGCAAGGATGGTGTGGAATTCCGCATGTGTAATAACGCCATGCGCGCGGCCGGCTATTCCGCCGACGACATGCATGGTTTCATTACCGTCGTGCCGGCTGGGTTTCCTGAAATCGCGCACTTGCAAAGCATGGGCTATCGCTACATCAATCCTGCGCCGCTGTCCGTTCGAGGAGTCCGCTACATCGAGCATCCAGAACTGCAATCAAAACAATAATGCACACCGTGGACGCCGGCCGCCCGGCTGGCGTCCACTTCCTCCTTCCACGTAAGGTCGCCGGGCAAGCCGCCTCGGCCGCAACGCCACAGCAACTACAACACGCAAACGTGCGCTGAATGTGCGCATTCGTACCGCTCCCCGTTCGCTAAGACGCTATTGACAATCGTTCGCATTCGTATTAAAAATAGGCTCTGAAGCCAGCATCAGTACGTGGAGGGATTGCGCCATGATCGTGTGTGTCTGCAAATGTATCTCTGATCGTCAGTTGCGCGCCGAAGTGCGCGCCGGAGCAGATACCTTTCGCGAGGTCAGCCGCCGCACGGGCGTCGCCACGCAATGCGGGCGCTGCGGCTCGTGCGCGCGCGCGATCGTCGACGATGCGATCGCCGAAATCGCCGTACAAGCTCCACTCGCCGGCGGTATGGCCACCGCTTAGCGCCGCCGCCAAAACACCCATACCGGTAAATTTGTGCGCGCAACCCGTGTGTGTGCAGCATCCGTTATACTATAGTTAGCTCACGCACCGCCCGCCGTGGTGGCGGTCGCGCCCCGCCAGGAGGAAAAACGGCATGAAGGGTAACGCCAAGGTAGTAGAGTTTCTGAACAAAGCACTGGCCAATGAGCTAACCGCCATCAATCAGTATTTTTTGCACGCCCGTATGTTCAAGAACTGGGGGCTGACAAAACTCGACGAAAAGGAATATCACGAATCGATCGACGAAATGAAACACGCCGACGCGCTGGTAGAACGTATTCTGTTTCTCGAGGGTCTGCCAAATCTGCAAGATCTTGGCAAACTGCTAATTGGCGAAGATACGCGCGAGATCCTGCAATGTGATCTCAAACTCGAAATGGGCGCGCTACCGTTGTTGCGCAAAGCGATCGCCCACTGCGAAAGCGTATCCGATTACGTCTCGCGCGAGCTATTCGAAAACATTTTGGCGAGTGAAGAAGAGCACGTCGACTGGCTGGAAACGCAGATCGAGCTAATCGAAAAAGTGGGCCTGGAGAATTATCAGCAGTCCATGATGTGACGAGTGCGGATAATTCAACCGCCGTCGTCATCGAAGCCTTTACCGTCGACAGCGCCATCTTCGGTATGGCGTTCGACCACATTGAGCAATTCGGTATCCAATACGACCTCGTAGAACGGATGCTTGGTGGCCACGGTCACGCCTTGTCGCCGATCGATCGCCATAACGACGCCTTCACGCACCAGAAGGTTTCGCAGCACGCCACGCGCGTCAGGATAACGTCCTCGATGCAGCCTCTCGGCTGCGCCGCCGAACGGCGGCCGCAGATCCAACGTGCTCAGACCGATTTCCGCCTGTAGCTTCTCAAACGCTGCCGGCTCCAATTCGATACCGTCGACGTTATAACGAAAAGCGGTAGCGCCCTTCTTGTCATGCAGGCCGCCTTTACTTTCGGCGTGAAACACCTGGATGCGCTGCCCACGTGATAACCGCACGTAGTCATGTTGCTCGTCGCGCAAGAACGCCGCGCAGGACGACAATCGATCAGCGCGCGCGATCGCCGACGAAATCATGATGGGGCGATTACTGTCCATGAGGTAGGTCGGCGCACCGGATTGATAGGCGATGCCAATGCCCAATTCCAATTTCGGCAGCCCATAACGTACCCCGGTTAGATTCTGCGTCGCCACCACTTCAAGAATACTGCGCGCCAAACCGCATGCGCGCGCAACCGCCAGCTGCGCCTCACCGGCAACATCGCGTTCGGTAATCGCGAGGATGACCGCATCGCCCTCAACGAACACCTTCTCGGCACCAAACATGTCGATCAAACTACCAATCGGGTCGAAGAAATTGATATCGAAATGACTGGCGGGGTTGAGCCCTCGGTCGATGAGTTCCTGTGTCATCGCGGTCGAGCCACGTACGTCAGCCTTAATAATTACGTGACCGAGCACCGGCGCCGCCTTCGTCTCAACGACGTCGTCCGGCGTCAGCAACTCATACAAGGTATTGTTGATACGCGCCAGATGAATATCGTCTGCCGACGCCATGATGCGGATTTGGTCGAGCCATGAGCGCATGATGCGCGCATACTTCAAATCTCGGCGATACGCGAGAAAATCAAACACGAACCGATGGATCCGCGTACGACGATAAGCGCTGCCACAACGGCGCACACGCGCCGCGGCGGCATCCATAGCCTCCAACGGCGCCGCCTTGTCGACGCTGCGGCCGATACGCCGAAATTTTTCCGCCATTTCGGCGCTTCCGCGATCTTGCATCAAATAACGCTGAATAGAACGCGGACTAGCCGCTATGTCGACCGACTTCAACAGCTCCGCGGTTTCGTACGCAGCCAAAATGGTGGTCAGCACCTCAGAACGCATCAACTCGCGTTCCACGCGCTTGAGCAATAGGCGTTGAAAGCGCAAGTGTGCTTTCAGTTTCCCGGCGCGATCGCGGTCATCGCGCAGACGCGCGCGCCGCAACGCCTGCCGGGAGCGCGCCATGTCCAGCAACACGGTGGCATTTTCAGGAACGTCGAGCCAAGGGCACATCTCATTGCGACCTTCGACGAATTGCCGCTCAACACTGTCACCGAAGTCGGAAGAAAATCCATTGTGACCGCCTAGCTCCGCGCCCGCCGGCGCGCTGCGCCCTTGGTGCGCAGAACTCCCGGCATGGCGTGATCGGCCGTCGTCGACGCAATCCAGTGCGCGTAGCAGCGCCTTTTCGAGGTTGTGCGGATGGCTCGCATCCTCGGCTCGTTGGCCAAGCATCAAATAATGGCGCATGAGGAATTCGTCGCGACCGGGGTCTTCGGCGTGCAACACTGGATTGAGCAGTATCTCCAACGCCAAACCCGCATCGGCGCCGAGCAAGGAGCGCTTAAGCTCACCCACCGGACCGGACTCAGCGCGTTGAATCTGCTCAATCAACATTTTGGTAACTTGCTCGTTCAAACTTGCGCGGCGACGCTGAAGTGAAATCAGATGTTCGCTCATACGCACCACGCTGCGCGAGCTGGACGGTGGCGAGCGTTCAAGCTCACGCCTGAATTCGCGCAGCAAACGATCCATGTGAGCGCGCACCTGCGTATGGATATGTTTCAACACACTCAGCTGCGTCAATCCAACCAGGTTCAGGTTTTGCTCGGTACGGGCACGATGCACCGCCGACTCCAACATTTGTGTATAGGCGGCACGAAACTGATCTAGGCTGCGCTTCGATGGCAACGGCGGCGCACCTCGCCAAGGCTCCCACCACAAATGCGGCGTCAACGCGGAGCCAATCAAATCATTACAAATGCCGACAAAGCGCGGGCTCAGCCGCACATCGATGCGCACGTTGTCGATACCGCGTCGAAAGCGGTCGAGATCAAGTGCCGGCGGACGCGGTAGTCGCAGGCGCGTACGCGGGCGCGGCTTGCTACGCAGCCTTTGTGCAAAATCAGCAGTGAATAGACCCACACCGACGAGCACCGCGGCATCGGCAAAACTTACGTAGATGTGTGAATTCGGTAGCGCAACGACGAAAAGACCGATACTGTCGCGCCATAACAGCAGATCGATAACACCGCTGAATACCCCGGCCGCGATCAGCTGTGTGGCCGCTTCCGCGTAGTCACCGGCGCGGCGGTCTCGGTCGCGAACCCGGAACAACAGCAAAATGGCGAGCAATCCGACCACCAACAGCCGCAATCGGTCCGGCGCCAAATACACGTCCGGCGAGTCTGACAGCGTAAAACCCAAGCCCGGCAGCAATGCGACGCTCTGACCCGGCGCCATTGCGATCAAAGCGATGGTCTTGATCGCCTGGTCGAGCGTCATGGCGGCCACGAACAACAGCCTGAATGAGGGTCGAACCTTCATATCGGGTCCTTTATCGGTCGCCTCGGCCGAGCCCGGGTACTCGGCCGAATTCCCTTGTAAAGAGTACCATAGGAATACAGCCGGGTTAATCTACGCCGGAGCAGCGGCCAGCCGTCACGCCGCTGCCGCTAAACGGATACGCGGTGCTGCCGTTTCGCCCGCCGGCATCCGCCGGGCAGCAGCCGGGTTTATACTGGGGAGAAGCACGGTTTGATTTGATCAAGCGGATGGCGGCATGGCGCCGGCAACGCGCAAGCCGCCGCCTCGACTACAGCAACCCTTACGAGCACACGCCATGGCGCAATACCTCACCCTCTCGAGAGCCGCCCGTCTGGTCGGTGTCAAACGCGGCGCCTTGCAGTCAAGAATCAGCGACGGCGAGCTGCCCACGTTCGAAGGCATGATAGAGCTGAACGATTTGCTGCGTGTCTACCCGGACACGCGCGTCGACGACGCCACCATGATCGAAAAGGTCGACAGCATAAAGCGCAAGGCCGTGCCGCGCTCGTTGCGGGCGCCTTCCGGCATGCCCGACACCGAAACGGTGGTCGCCCGGCTCACGCAGTTGAGCGAAGAACTAGCGCAGGCCGAATCGGCGGCAAACCGTTACGCGTCGATCATCGAACAACTACGCGCACGCCTGATACAACTGCAGCAGGCGCCGCACACGTCGAGCGGCATCGCCGAGCTGAGCCAATGGTTGGAACACGCCATGGCGACACAGCAAAACACGGACCTAAAACCTCACCCTCTGACAGTACGCGACACTGTGCTGCGCCTGATGGCGGCGCACGTGCACTTATTCCCAAGCAGACATGATTTTTTTGTCGAGGGCAACGACTCCATCCTCGACGCCGGGCTGCGCGCCGGATACGGACTACCCTATGGTTGTAGTGACGCAAGCTGCGGCCGTTGCCGCGCGCGATTGCTGGCCGGCACGGTGAAACGCCTTCGCGCGCCGGTCTACGGCTTGTCCGAAGCCGAGCGCCGCCGCGGCTTGCTGTTGACCTGTTGCAACACCGCGATCAGCGACGTAGAACTCGAGGTCGATGAAATCGCCGCGCACGCGGACATCGAACAACAGCATATCAGCGCCAAAATTTGTAATCTCCAACGACCCTCGGACGATGTCGTACTGATCGACGTCAAGAGTCCGGCGTCCCAGCAGCTCCAGTTTCTGGCCGGACAATATGCGGCGTTGTCGATCAATGGCGTGGACGGCGGCGAATATTCCATCGCCAGCTGCCCCTGCGATGCCTCCAAGCTGCAATTTCACATCGGCCGAGCCGCAAATACAAGGTTCGTTAAACACATCTTTCATCGCACGACCGCCTCGGACGAACTACACATCCACGGCCCGCGCGGATCGCTCAAGCTCGATCACGAATCATGCAATTCGTTAGTCTTTCTGGCCTGGGATACGGGTTTCGCTCCGCTGAAGGGCCTGATCGAGCACGCCGTTGCGCTCGACACCGCCGAACGCATGCATTTGTATTGGATCAGCAGCACAGCCGGCGGCCACTATTACCACAACCTGTGTCGCTCGTGGGCCGACGCATTGGACAACGTCGACTACACGCCAATAACCCTCGCCAATGCCGACTCCTCGCTGCAACAGGTTCTACTGCGGGTGATGAATGAACACCCGGACCTGGCTGCGCACGATTTCTACCTGTCGGCGCCGGCAGCAGTATTGGCGCATGCCGAACCGTTTCTACTCGCGCGCGGACTGCCGCGCGTACAACTCCATTGCGAAGTGCTGCGTCAGGGCCACGGCGTAGCGGAAACCTAGGTGGCGGTCGGATTTAGGCGATCGTAACCGGGGCAAACCATTGCGGCCGCGTACCGCCCGATTACATGGGTTGCGCGCGTAACGCAGCGCGTGACCACGAGCGATGACCGTTAAATGCGGATAAAATCATTAATAACAATACGTTATTAATGGTGACGGGCCGGCAAGCACGGCCGCGTGCGCCGCGCCGGGACGCCACCGGCGCGCGATTGGCCGACGCCGCTTGCCGCGACCGCGCCGGTCGCACTTCCCGGCCGCTACCGTGCATGTATACTTAGCCTATCTGCAACATCACACACCAGCTTGGTCGGGAACCAGGCACCGTTATCGAGGCTTGTGTATGTTCAATAATGTCGGCCCATCGGAGCGGCGTCAGACCGCACGCAAGCGCATCGCCACCGGGGTGTATATCTCATGGCAAGGTCGCCCGCACCGCTACCAGACACGTAATATCAGCGTAAATGGCGTGTTCTTGGAAGCCAGCCGCGATAACCCGCCGCTCGGTGCGCGCGTGGATCTCGTCTTTGTCGTGCACAAGGGCACGGTGGTCCGCATTCACCGTCTACCGGCGGTGGTGGCCCGCATATCGCGCAACGGCGCGGCATTGATTTGGAACCGCCACCGGAACCGCTCGGTCAGCGGCCGACTACCACACTGATTCAACCCAGCCTAACCACTTCGCACCGGCGGCCAATCGGCCGGCTGGCGTTTTGCCTCCTGTTTAATCAGGCATCTGCTGTCCGCGCGCCACCGGACGGTAGGGCGAGTCACGATGAAGGTCGTGATAATGCATACGGTAAGTAACGAAGTCCTGACGCCGATCGAAATGCAGAAATGGGTTGCCTTGTTCCTGTTCCGCCAACGTGGATGTGCTCACCTCGGCATAATTGTGCCCCGGATGGATAACGGTCGAAGCTGGAAGGCTGTGCTTGATGTCACGTAGCGTATCGAACATCACTTCCGGGTCGCCGCCTTTCAGGTCGCAACGCCCGCAACCGAATACGAACATGGTATCGCCGGTGATCAGATCGTCGCCTAAGCGATAGCATGCGGAGCCGGGCGTATGCCCGGGCGTGTGCATGACTTCAATCTCCGTATCACCGAGCGCGATACGATCACCGCCGTGATGCAGCGTCGGCAAATCCAACTGCTGGCCCCAGAATTGCGCTTCCGGCTTCAGCAAATGCAGCTGCGCGTCGTGGGCCTCAAGCACCTCTTCAAGGCCGTTGATGTGATCGTGATGACTGTGGGTAAGAAGAATATCGCTGATATGTAACCCACGTTCGCGCGCCACTTGCAACACGCGGGAAACCTCCCATGCAGGGTCGACGACTGCTGCGCGCCGTGTGGCATGGTCTTCGATGAGATAGACAAAATTCTCCATCGGGCCCAGCTCCAACGCATGTATGGAATAAGGTTTTGTCTCGGTCATCATTACCTCCGCCGATGTACGGCAACAATAACGGCGCAGTTCGAGCGCCGATTTGGCACCCAAGTCTAGCGGATGCGGCATGCTTAGGTAAGTGCGTGCAGTATCGACGCGGTGCAAAAGCCCCCGCATGCGCGGCCGATTACCACCGCTGCTATGTCGACGACGTCGTATGTGCATGAAGTGCGGTAAACCACCACCTGGCACGGGATATGCTCAATGCTAGAAATGCTGTCGGGTACGCAGCGGCGATTCCAGCGGCGCCTGTCGCACCGCGCGCACCTCGCCCATCCGAACAGCAGCGGCGCCGCCAACAGCTGTTGCGGAAAATCTCTCAAAGGAGCCCATCATGAAACCTAACCATCTTCTTGCGCTCACCTCGCGTAGCCTGTTAGCCGGCGCGCTGGCATTAGCAGGGTCACAGGCATTGGCTTACTATCCATCCGATTCGCTACCCGCGGCGGCGGCCATCGGCGCCTATCCCGCGCCACCGACCGGCGCCGGCAATGGTCGCTTGGTGGTATGGCATAGCAAGGGCAACAAAATCACCGACGGCAGCTTCGGCACCGCGGGTACGGCGTCGGGTAATAGTTTTTATCCCGCCGCCGACCTACACAATCACGACCTTTATATACCCACGGCGGCCGGCAAGACGTTCGTGTTGCACGAGAATTCCTTGCGGCCCGTCGGCCGCATCCCGACTATCAAAGGCGGTCGTGTCGCGCGCGTAACGCCGGATGGGAAACTCCTGCTGGTACTATCGGGTAAACAGTTGGCCGCCTATTCCACCGGCGATTGGAAACCGATGTTCCATCTGGCTGTCGGTGGTAACGCGCTGGCCATAAGCCTTGGCGGGCGGCATGCCTTCATAGGCGGAAATCGCGACCAGGGCGTGACAGAAATCAGCCTGCCGTCGGGCAAGGTTGAACGCACCTTTGATGTCGGCAACAGCGGCGATCTGGCTTGGGCCAATGGCAAAATCTTCGCCGCCAATATGAAAACCGGCGTCATGAGCGTCATCCATCCGCGCTCAGGTAAAATCGTGCGCATCCGAACTTCGGAAGTCGATCCATCGTTCAGCTATCGGCACATTCCGGAAGCCAAGGCTGGTTTCATGCAGCTGGCGGTCAGTCCAGACCAAAGGGTGGTGTATGCAGCCGGATTCTCTGGACATATTCTACTATTCTCGACCGACCACGACCGCTATCTCGGTGAAATTCCGGTGCGCGCCGAAGCCAAGGGGCCGAATAAGCTCAGTGGGCTGACCGTGGTGGATGGTGGCGCGGAAGCGTTGGTAACGGTGGAAAATCGTAAGGAATCGGCGCTCGTTCGGCTATTGGACGGTTCGATCGTGAAGGTGTTCCCGGGCAGCTACAGCAATCGTTGGCTGAAGACCGGCGGAGCGCGCGTCTAGCGACAACCGCCGGCGACGCGGAACGGATTATCGTCGAGCTCGATCACATCGTAGCGACCAGCCGATGATCGCGTATGTAGTCGTCCAGTGGCACCGGTCGGCTGATGCCATAGCCTTGCGCGAAATCGACCCCGAGCATCTGTAAAATGTGTTGGGTGCGATCGTTCTCGACGAACTCCGCTACCGTTTTGATGCCCATTACATGGCCAATTTCGTTGATCGCCTTCACCACCGAACGGTCGCGGCTATCGGCAGTCAGGTTGACGACGAAACTGCCGTCAATCTTCAGATAGTCGACCGGCAAGCTTTTAAGATACGCGAACGAACTCATACCGCTGCCGAAATCATCAAGCGCAAAACGGCAACCAATGCCGCGCAGCTCGGTTATCAGGTACTGCGCGCTTTCAATGTTGGCGACCACCGCCGTCTCAGTAATCTCGAAGCAGATTTTGTGCGTGGGCACGTCGTTAGCATGTAGTTGATCGAGGATGAAGTCGAGAAATCCAACGTCGGATAGCGACTGCCCGGATAGGTTGATCGCACACGGATGAGGGTCCATGCCGGCGCTCATCGATGCGCTCATCCGAATAAATACCTGCTTTACGACCCAGCGGTCGATGGCCGGCATAAGATGGTAACGCTCGGCGGCGGGCATAAATACGCGTGGCATGACCAATTCGCCGTCGGCATCGACCAGACGCAGTAGCACCTCGCCGCCAAATTCATTTGAGCGCGGATCCGCCAACGATATGATTGGCTGGTAATAGAGTTTGAACAGGTCTCGCTCCAGCGCCCACTGGATGGTTTGCATCCACTGCATCTCGCCATGACGCTGGGCCACGGCGGTATCGTCCGGTTCGAACACATGTACGCGGTTGCGCCCGCCCTCCTTGGCGACGTACATGGCGGAATCGGCGGCACTCAATACCTCGGTAAGCTCCCAATCGCCCTCAGCGACCGGGACTACGCCGACGCTAACGCCGACGCGGAACTGACGCCCAGCCCAGTTGAAACGAAACGACTCGACCGCGCTGCGCATGGACTCCGCGATTTCACACGCTCTATCCAGCGGACAGCCCTTCAGCAACACACCAAACTCGTCGCCGCCGAGCCGCGCCAGCGTGTCCGCCTCGCGCAAGGTCGACCGCAGCTCGCTCGCAATCGCCTTCAGCAGTTCATCACCGGCGATATGGCCGCAGGTATCATTGACCACTTTGAACTGATCGAGATCGAGGAAGCAGACACTGTGACGTTTGAAATCGGCCTTCACCGACTCGATCATCTCACTTAGCTGAGACTCGAATTCGCGTCGATTGATCAGCCCGGTGAGCGGATCGTGCAGCGCTTGGTAGGACATTTGCCGGGCCAAACTACGCAATTTGGTGACATCGTGAAAAACCAGCACGGCACCGATGATATAGCCATCGGAATCCTTGATCGGCGCGGCGGTGACCTCGATGGAGAATTCGTTTTCACCACGCCGATGCACCAACAGCGCCGGCTCGGAAAGGCCAACGCTGTCTTGTTCCTGCAAACAGCGTTCAAACGGCGTGTAACTCAGCTCGGCGCGCGTGGATTCGTCGATGAGGGTCAACACCGACTCTACCGGGCTACCGCGCGCTTCCGCTAGCTCCCAGCCGGTAAATTTCTCCGCCGCCGGATTGAGATATTCGACCACGCCATGCACGTCGGTGGTGATCACGCCATCGCCGATGGAACGCAGGGTGACCTGTGCGCGCCCTTTTTCCTGATACAACGCCTCCTGCGATTGGCGATATTCGGAAATATCGCGAATGGTACCTTCGATGCCGGAAATGCCGCCGCTGTTCGCATGCGTGTAGTGCGCATTGATGGAAACCCATACGCGCGCGCCGGAGTTGCGCTTCATTTGCGCGACATAGTGATCGACGACGCCGAATTGGCGCTCCAGTTGCGTGAACAAGGTATCGCTCGAGGTGGCGCCAAAGCATAGCTCCTGTATCGTCGCGCCGATCACCTTATCGGTCGGCAAACCGAGCAACTGCTCGATCGACGGTGACACCCAGGTGAAACGTCCTTCCAGGTCGACCTGGAAAATCACGTCGCGCACGTTGGCAAGAATTGCGCTTGTCTGTCTCTTTGATGACTCGATCTGTTTCTGAATCCGTTCACGCTCGCGAATTTGCTCCTGCAACTTGCCATTGGCACGCTCGACCAGACTCTGGGTGGCCTCGGCTTTGTCGCGTGCGTTGGCCAAATTCACCAACAGCTCGGCGTTCTCATTGCCCAGCGTGGACAAGCGCGCCATGTGCTCGCGCGAGCGGCGCGCTGATAGCAGTAACGCAGCGCCAAACGCAGGCAACGCTAGACCCGCCGCATTGAGCAACAACTCGTTGCGCGCCAGCAGCGCGATGGCAGCCGGCGCCAACACCAACACTAGGTAACCGGCGTTCACGCGCGGCAACGGAGCGCGCGCCGACGAGCCGCCCGCCGCCGCTAATGCGGCCAGCGCCACCAGCAACAGCTGTGTCTCAACCGGCGTACGCGGCGCCGCCAACACCACCAGCAAACCCCAGGCCAGCCCGATCGACGCGTACAGCCAGCGTAATACGAGGGGACCATTGATCAGCGTCGTACCGTCAGCTTGGGCACGGCAGTACGCAACGTGTAGAAACACCCCGAGCCCCAGCAACAGCGACATGCCGACCGCCCAGATCTGCAGCAAACCGTGCGGCAACAGTGACCACAATAACAACACCGACAAGGCTGCCGGGAATGCCTCGGCGGCCAGCGCCGGCAGCAATTGCGCGAACGCTTGGCGCGTCTGATCGACGCGCACGCGCGGCTCTGACGGGCGATTGGCGCTATCGCCTCGCAGCGCGGACGTCGGCGCCTGTGAGATCGGGTCGTTGTCTACCATTCTGTTTATGTTCGCCATCCGTACGGCTGCGGCGGATTTTATGAGCTTACTGATATCCGCTATCGGCGGCGAACGGCGAATACTTAGGAACGCACTTCCGACCCGGTGCGAGCGCTGTTGGCCTGGGCGCAGTAACAGGCTGACCCAACTCGGCGCCGTGACAGGCACAACCGAGAGCGCCGCAATGCGCCGAACCAACCCCGGCGCTGACGGAAAACGTATTATTGGCAATGGGTTACAAGTAGGGGGAAAACAGCCAAATGAGCGCATCGCGTAAACGCACGGGCAGTGGCCGTCGCGCCAGCTCGGTACGCGTGCACGCGCGCGCGGCGCCAACGATGGAATCGACGTACTGACGCAAACCACGACCCAGGGCACGATCGTAGACCTCGACCACAAGCTCGAAATTCAACCGCAGACTGCGTGGATCCAGGTTGGCCGAGCCGATTTGGGCATAGTGGTCATCGACCAGCAGCAGCTTGGTGTGCGCAAACGGCGGCGGTTGCCAGTACACATGCACGCCGAAACGCAACAGTTCCGGCAGCATGTGCCGCGTCGCCCACTGTACGTATGGCAGGTTGCACAGTTCCGGCAGCACGATGGTGACATCGACCCCGCGCAGCGCCGCGACCTCCAGGGCCGCGCTCAGTTCGCGCCCCGGGAGGAAATATGGCGTCATAATCGCGACGCGCTCGCGCGCCGCCGACACCGCGCCGACCAAAACCATCTCGAGGTGGCCCAAGTCTTCATCCGGGCCGCCGACCAGCGCTCGACACATGGCGCCGTCCGGCTGTGGTGGCGCGCTCTCGGATGACGTCAACATCTCACCGCAGGCGAAGGCCCAGTCGGCGATGAAGACGTGTTCGATCTGGCCGACCACCGGCCCGCGCAATGCAAAATGAAGATCGGCCACCGGCGCTTTGTTGCCAGCCTGCTTGACCAAGTGATTACCGCCGATGTTCATGCCGCCGGTAAATGCTTGCAACCCATCTACTACCAATATTTTACGATGGTTGCGCAAATTAATATGCACCGACAGCGGCATCATGCGCGGCGGATTGAAGCGCTCGACGCTTACCCCATGTTGGCGCAATAACTCGCTGGCGAGCGGATGAGAATAGCGCTCGCCTATACCGTCGATTAAAACGCGCACCTCAACACCGCGCGCAGCAGCCGCGGCGAGCGCATCGATGAACTGTCGCCCGGTGGCATCGGTGTCGAAAATATAGGTCGCCATGTATACGCGCTGCCGCGCCGAGGCGATGGCGCTCAACATAGCCGGATAAGCGGATTCGCCATTTTGCAGCGGCACCACCTCGTTGCCTTCGGTCAGCGCCAAGCCGGTAACCGCATCGGAGATACGCGCCAACTCGGAATACTCCGGCGCCACCAACAGCGTCTTGGCGATATCCAAACGTTTATGTCGTGTACCGCGTTCGCGATCCACTCGCCGGCGCAGTTTGCGCGCGCGGGTACGCACCCGGTTGATACCGAAGAGGTAGTAAAACAGCACGCCGCCGACCGGAAACAGCATGCAAACACCGATCCAACCGAGTGCCGCCTGCGGTTCGCGTTTGGACAGCAGCGCATGCCCGCTGGCGATCACGGCCGACAATACGTACACCACAATTAGGGACCAATGCATAGAATTCGCCGATCGAAAAACACCCCAGGTGCAGGCAGTATAGCGGTATAACGTTGCATATCCCCATTGTGAACCGCCTCCTAATCCATCCGAGCCGGTTACACCGCCCGCTGCGCCGAGCATTCAAGTCGGCGTATAGGTAACCGCTATAAAGGCCATGGCCACGGATAGCAAATGCCCCCAGCGCGAGCACCGCACCGCTTGCCGGTACGGTGACCCGTGCTTGTTTTTTGTCAACCCAGGCTCCGATTTGCATCAACTCCGCGCTGCATCGGCTCAACGCAATCTCGCAAAGCAACCGACGCGCGGGCCGCCGGTTACGGTCGATATCCCTATTGATCAGTACCTTGGAGCGCCCCCACGGTCTGCGCCGGGCATCGCATCGCGCGCGCTTGTGTTCACCCGCCGCCTGCCGCGGTACGCCCAAGCACTCGACGTTAGCCACATCAGTAGACCGTCCACCGCACGAGATTTTGTGGCTCAGTCGCCAGCCACAAGCGCCTTTTTACCGCTAGACTATGTATGTACGAACAGCTCGCAGGCAGCGTTCCGGTTACCGATGTCTACTACCGATTTCCCTCTAACGCTCGACGAATTGACGTCATTACCCTTATTTCGCGGTGAATCGCGCATCGCTTTAGAGTGGCTATTGAGTTACTGCCGCCTGGAACAGGTCGCGGCCGACACGGTCATCCTTAGCCCCGAGCGCAACAACGACGACTTGTATATTCCGCTCAGTGGATACCTGCGCGTTCAACTCGATGGCGAAGGACAGAAAATCCTGGATTACATCGAACCCGGCCATGGCGTCGGTGAAATGTCGATCATAGAAGGCGTTCCACCATCCGCTTTAGTCGTCGCACACACCGACTGCCGCATGCTGATTG
The DNA here is from genome assembly GCA_030147845.1 of Gammaproteobacteria bacterium. GTDB lineage: Bacteria > Pseudomonadota > Gammaproteobacteria > JASBUN01 > JASBUN01 > JASBUN01. The sequence goes on along the minus strand of JASBUN010000064.1, from coordinate 7,175 downwards.
TCAACGGCGACGCCTTACGCACCTTGATCGAACAGTCCCACGTGCTCGCCCGTAACCTGCTGCATGTTCTGTCGTCGCGCCTACGCCACGACAACCTGGTCATCGTCAAGAGCATTCAACAACAAACGATTTACGAACAGCACTCCAACGCCGACGGACTCACCGGGCTGCACAATCGCCGCTGGATGAACCAGGCATTGCCGGCATTGTGGCGCAACAGTTGCGCCAACGGCACGCCGCTGGCGCTGATGATGATCGATGTCGACTACTTCAAGCGCTTCAATGATACGCACGGGCATCCGGCCGGCGACCGCGCCTTGGCAGGCATCGCCGATTGCCTGCGCAGCCAGTTGCGCGCCGTCGATGCGGCTATACGCTATGGTGGCGAGGAATTTCTGATACTCATGCCGGACACCGACATCGGCAGTGCGCGCAACATCGCCGAGCGTCTACGTGGTGTCATCGCCGCACACGAGCTAACCGATGCGGACGGCCGGACTTTGCCGTCGGTAACCGTATCCATTGGTATTGCGGCGCTGAGCGCCGGGCAGAGCCATGAAGACCTATTACGTACCGCCGACGCCGCGCTATACGAGGCCAAGCATGACGGCCGCAACTGCGTGCGGCCATGACACGATATACGTGATGAATGGGACGATTAGTATTATAATTTGAGACAAGCTACGGGTGCCGCGCGGCCAATCCGACTCCCCGTAGCTCGCCGCCACAGGCCGCGATGACCGAGGGTAACGGTACATGAAGACCAAGTTGGAGCGATTCGAAGCCAGTTCACACCTATATAGTACCAACGCCCCTTATCTCGAAGACCTGTTTGAACGCTTCCAACAGGCACCGGATTCGGTAGGTCCCGAGTGGCGACAGCTATTTGAACAAATGCAGGACTCGGAAATCACCGCCGCCGCCCTGGCAGAGCCGCAACCCGTTTCACCTGCTCCGGCACGCGCGAGCACGCCGCCGCCACGTGGTGCAGACCGACCGCCGACCGGCGCCGTGGCCGGCGCACTGCGCGCCGACGCCGCCGAGAAACAGGCGGCAGTATTACGTCTGATCAATGCCTACCGCGTGCGCGGTCATCAGCAAGCCAATATTGACCCGCTGGATCTGGGTACACGCCCTACGATTTCCGATCTAGACCCCGCTTTCCATGGTCTGACGGAAGAAGATATGGATAAGCCGTTCAACACCGGCTCGTTGGTGGGACCCGAACAGGCTACCTTGCGTACGATTTGGGAACAACTACGCGCTACCTACACCGACACCATCGGCGCGGAATACATGCACATTACCAATACGCAGGAAAAGCGCTGGATTCAGCAGCGCCTGGAAGGCGTTAACCGCGCCAACTACTTTGCCGACGACGTGCGCCTGCATCTGCTGCAGCGGCTGACCGCGGCCGAAGGTTTGGAACGCTATTTGCACACCCGCTATGTGGGACAAAAACGCTTTTCGCTCGAAGGTGGTGAAAGCCTGATTCCGCTACTCGATGACTTGATCCAACGCGCCGGCGAGCAAGGTATTCACGAAATGGTGCTGGGTATGGCCCATCGCGGACGTCTGAACGTGCTGGTTAACATCCTCGGGAAAGCGCCGAGTGAACTGTTTGAAGAATTCGAGGGCCGTGGCGGCCCGAACGCAACCGGCTCCGGCGACGTCAAATACCACCTCGGGTTTTCCGCCGACGCCGCTACACCCGGCGGCAATATGCACTTGGTATTGGCGTTTAACCCCTCGCACTTGGAAATTATCGGCCCCGTGGTGGAAGGTTCGGTTCGTGCACGCCAGCACCGTCGCGACGACCACGATGGCAGCCAGGTACTGGCAGTGCTAATTCACGGCGACGCCGCTTTCGCCGGCCAAGGCGTGGTCATGGAAAACTTCAACATGTCGCAAGCGCGCGGCTTCGGCACCGGCGGCACGGTTCACCTGGTCATCAACAACATGATCGGCTTTACCATCAGTAATCCGCTCGATACGCGCTCTACGCTGTATTGCACTGACGTCGCTAAAATGGTGCAAGCGCCGATTTTCCATGTCAACGGTGACGACCCCGAAGCGGTTATGTTTGCCTCGCAGGTCGCATTAGACTTCCGCATGACCTTCAAAAAAGACGTGGTCATCGACATGGTCTGCTACCGTCGTCTGGGACACAATGAAGCCGACGAACCGGCCGTCACCCAGCCTATGATGTACAAGAAGATCCGCGCTCATCCGACGGTGCGCAAGCTCTATGCCGAGCGTCTCGAAGAAGCGGGTTTGCTCGACGATGCCGGCGCCGAACGTATGACCGAGCAATACCGCGACACGCTCGACCAAGGCGCGGTGGTGGCGCTGCATGCGGTCAACGGCGTCAAACACGGCCATGCCGTCGACTGGAGCCCGTACATTGGCAACAAATGGACGCACGCCGTGGAAACCGCACTGCCGCTGGCGCGCGTGCAGAGCTTGGCGGCGCATCTACTGCATGTACCGGATGGCTTCGAGCTGCATTCGCGAGTCGCCAGCATCATGGCCGATCGCCGCAAAATGGCGGCCGGCGCACAACCCATAGATTGGGGCTTTGCTGAAACCCTGGCCTACGCCAGCCTACTGGAAGATGGCCATCAAGTACGCCTGTCCGGTCAAGATAGCGGCCGCGGCACCTTCTTCCACCGGCACGCGGTGCTGTACAATCAGCAGGACGGCAGCAGCTACGTGCCGCTGCAGCATATTGGTAGCGCGCAGGCGAAGTTCATCGTCATCGACTCGTTACTATCGGAAGAAGCGGTTTTGGCATTCGAATACGGCTATGCCACCGCCGAGCCCAACAGCCTGACCATATGGGAAGCGCAGTTCGGCGATTTCACGAACGGCGCACAGGTGGTCGTCGACCAGTTCATCAGTTCCGGCGAGGCAAAATGGGGACGCCTGTGCGGTATCGTGCTGTTTCTGCCGCACGGTTACGAGGGTCAGGGTCCGGAGCATTCGTCGGCGCGATTAGAACGCTACTTGCAGCTAAGCGCCGAGTACAACATGCAAATCTGCGTGCCGACGACGCCGGCGCAAATGTTCCATATGTTGCGGCGGCAAATGTTGCGCCCGTATCGCAAACCGCTGGTGGTGATGACGCCCAAGAGCCTGCTACGTCACCGCTTGTCGGTGTCCGCGCTCGATGAGCTGACCACCGGCGCGTTTGCGCCGGTAATCGGCGAAATAGACGAATTAAAGCCGAGCAACGTGCAAAGAGTGGTACTGTGCGCCGGAAAAGTATATTACGATCTGTTGCAAGCGCGGCGCGACCAGGAACGCGACGACGTCGCCATCATTCGCGTCGAACAACTGTACCCGTTCCCGCGTGACATACTGCGCGAGCTACTAGCCGGTTATACGCGCGTTAAGGACGTCGTCTGGTGCCAGGAAGAACCCATGAACCAAGGCGCATGGTATCCGAGTCAACACCATTTCCGCGCCTGCATGCGCAAAGGACAACGCCTCCAGTACGCCGGCCGCAAAGCCTCAGCCTCACCCGCAGCGGGTTACTTCAACCTGCACATCGAACAACAACGAACTCTGGTGGAGGACGCACTCGGTGGACGATAGTAATCAGAATTCAGCGCCAGCGGTAGATTCCGGCATCGAGATTCGTGTACCCAAATTACCCGAGTCGGTCGCCGACGCGACGCTGATTGCGTGGCACAAAAAACCAGGTGATGCCGTACGCCGTGACGAAAACCTGGTCGATATCGAAACCGACAAAGTCGTATTCGAGGTGCCCGCGCCCAGTGACGGCATATTGCGGCGTATCGAACGAAACAACGGCGACACGGTACTGAGCGAGGAGCTGCTCGCCTTTCTCGAGCCGGGTAAAATCCCGAAGCGTAGCGATGGCCCAAGCGACTCGCCGGCGGCCGATGATGATGCGCCGTCGCCGCCCCTCAGCCCAGCCGTGCGTCGCCTGATTGACGAGCACAAACTCGACCCGCGCCTGATTAGCGCCAGCGGCAAAAACGGTCGACCGACCAAGGCTGACGTATTAGCTTATCTCGACGACCGGAACGAACAACCGTCGCCGCCAAAGGTCGAACCACCCCCCGCCGCGCCGGCCAGGACACCCGTCGTACCACCCGTGGCCGGCGACGGCGTACGCCGCGTCGGCATGAGCCGGCTACGGCAACGCATCGCCGAACGCATGGTGGAAGCACAACACGCAGCCGCCATACTGACCACGTTCAACGAGGTCAACATGCAGGCGGTCATTGATCTGCGCCGGCAGTATCGTGAACGTTTCGAACAGCAGCACGGCGTCAAGCTCGGCTTCATGTCGTTTTTCATCAAGGCATGCGTGGAAGCGCTGCAACGCTTTCCGATCGTTAACGCAGCCGTGGAAGGCGGCGATGTGTTGTACCACGATTACTACGACATCAGTCTGGCGGTGTCGACGCCGCGCGGTCTCGTGGTTCCCGTTTTGCGCGACGCCAACCACCTCAGCTTCGCCGAGATCGAATCCGGCATTTCAAAGTTTGCTCAGCGGGCGCGCGACGGCGATCTGACCATTGAGGAACTCACCGGCGGCACGTTCACCATTACCAACGGCGGCGTGTTTGGGTCATTGCTATCGACACCCATTCTCAATCCGCCACAGAGCGCTATTCTCGGCATGCACAAAATCGAGGAAAGACCGATCGCGGAAAACGGCGAAGTACTCATTCGGCCGATGATGTACCTGGCTTTGTCGTATGACCATCGCATTATCGACGGCCGCGACTCGGTGCAGTTTTTGGTGGCGATAAAAGAACTACTGGAAGATCCAGCGCGCCTATTGTTGCAGGTTTAGCAGCGCGCGGAACTCCCCGCTCCGGACCCACAAAGTAAATCAGAAAAGGCGGATCGTTATGGCAAGATCTTTTGACGTCGTTGTCATCGGTGCCGGTCCTGCCGGTTACGTGGCGGCCATTCGTTGCGCGCAGCTCGGCCTACGCACCGCCTGTATAGACCGCTGGGTGAACGAGGCCGGTGAACCGGCGCCCGGCGGCACCTGCCTGAACGTCGGCTGCATACCGTCGAAAGCGCTGCTGCAATCATCCGAACTCTATGTGCAGGCATGCGAGCACTTTAGCGAGCACGGCATCACCGTGAACGGCCTCAGCGTCGATCTCGAACGCATGCAAACGCGCAAACAACAAGTGGTCAAACAGCTTACCGACGGCGTCGCCAGCCTTTTCAAGGCCAATCATATCGCGTGGTTACAAGGCACTGGGACGGTAGTCAGCGGCACGGCTGTCGAGTTTTGCGCACACGCCAACCCGGACCGGCGTGAGACACTGAAAACCAACAACGTAATTCTGGCGAGCGGCTCTCAGCCGATCGCATTGGACGCCGCGCCCATCGACGGTGAGCGTATTGTCGACTCTAGTGGCGCCCTGGCCTTCACTGAAGTGCCAAAACGACTGGGTATCATCGGTGCCGGTGTTATCGGCCTGGAACTTGGCAGCGTATGGCAACGGCTCGGTTCCGAGGTGGTATTGCTGGAGGCTCAAGACGAGTTCCTGCCCGCTGCCGACCACCAAATCGCTCACGAGGCGTTCAAAACTTTCAGCCAACAGAAACTGGACATTCGCTTAGGCGCGCGCGTGGTGTCGACCCAGCGCAGCAAAAAGCAGGTCACGGTAAACTATCAACATGGCGACGAAGAACATCAGTTAAAGGTCGACTATCTGGTGGTCGCGGTCGGCCGTCGTCCATACACCGAAAACCTGTTCTCGCCGGCATCCGAACTATTGCTCGATGAGCGCGGTTTTGTCGACGTCGACGAATACTGCAGCACCAATCTGCCCGGAGTGTATGCCGTGGGCGATGTGGTACGCGGCCCAATGCTGGCGCACAAGGGCTCCGAGGAAGGTGTGGCGGTGGCCGAATACATTGCGTCCGGACATAAGCATGTGGTCAACCGCGAGACGATTCCGTCGGTAATCTATACCCACCCGGAGATCGCCTGGGTCGGCGCCACTGAACAAGAATTACGGGCCAAGGGCGTAGCGGCGCACGCCGGAACGTTTCCGCTGACCGCCTCGGGGCGCGCCAAAGCCATGGGCGCCACCACCGGCATGGTTAAAATTCTGGCGGATGCCGGCACCGACCGTGTATTGGGTGCGCATATCATTGCACCCATGGCCTCTGAACTAATTGCCGAGTTGGTCGTTGCGATGGAGTTCTCGGCCAGTAGCGAAGACCTTGCGCGCACCATTCACGCACATCCAACCTTGTCCGAGGTCGTTCACGAAGCCGCGCTAGCGGTCGACGGCCGCCCCATACATATGGTCGCACGCAAGCGCAGCGGACCGAAGTAGGCAGCTCAGATCGCCCATTTGCGTGATCATCACGCAGCTGAATTTTCCACTTCGGCGCAAACGACGGACATGCACTCATACGCAAGGATGCCAACGCTCCGGCATGTCGCGTCGTTCCCGACCGTTTTATCATTTACCCATCCACCAACGGCGCCGGCAAAATCGGCGCCGATCGCTCGGCACCATTACAATGCCCGATCGTTTCCATTGACAACGCAGATGGACAGACATCGTGGCGCGCCCATAATGCACATCACTATCTCGACACAGATCACCTTTCGGCATGCAAGACCTTGCTGCTACACAAGCCGTCTGCGACGCTTCGGCGTTAACGATCGCCAATGATTTACATCAGCGAGGCTGGAGCGTGCAGCCGTCCTATTTCGATCTAGCCCTGGCGCGCTCGTTATACGCCGAAATCACTCGATTGCAGCAGCGTGGGGCATTGCGAGCAGCCGCGATTGGTAAGGCTGCATCGCGGCAGTTACGCGCCGATATTCGCGGCGATCGAATTTATTGGTTGGATGGCGAAAGCACCCCGCAGCAGGAATTTATGCGTTTACTGGCGGCGCTGCGTGACGCGCTCAATCGCGAATTGTTCATGGGCCTGATCGACAGCGAAGCACACTATGCCGTGTATCAAGCCGGGCACGGCTACGCGCGACACCTGGATAGCTTTCGTAACGACAACGCGCGTCGCGTCTCCATCGTCGCTTACCTCAATTCCGGCTGGCAACAATCCGACGGCGGCCAATTGCAATTGTTCGACGGCAATCGTGTCGCCGCCGAAGTAGAACCGCATGCCGGCACGCTGGTGTGCCTCATAAGCGA
>JASBUN010000052.1 GCA_030147845.1 Gammaproteobacteria bacterium | reverse complement strand
TCATGACAGTATCTGTTCGTAACCTAAGAAACTTTCCTAGGGCTTTCGATAGGAAGAAACTGGGGCTGGCAAAGCCAGCCCCATCCCTTCACCGACGCTTTACGTCTGGTGGCCAGGCGCCTTACGCCTGCACCGCGCTATGCGGGCAACCGAGCGCCGCTCAGTCTTTCACCCAAAATCGGAAAAATTTGGCCTTTTTGGGATACACCACTCGTCCGTCCTTGCGACGGATCGAGCGCGCGTATACCCAGCGGCCGCCTTGGTTGCTCTCGTTCGTTGTCATACGACACCTCACAAAAATGCCCAAAGGTTTTGGCTTGCTCAACCACCACAAGAGCGATAGACTCTTGGGACTCCCGGTGGACTGAGTGGGCTTGGCTCCTTTGCTTTACCAAGTCCTAGTGGGTAGGTGCTGGTAACACTTACGTCCACATTCATCGTCAGAAAGTCTTGCCCTGCTTGTCTTTTAGTAGGGCGCTTATCTTTCTGATGTCTTCGTCTTCGAGATCTGCGCTGGCAACACTTGCGACGAGCATCTGTTGTGCTGGTGACAGTCCGTCAATTGGCACCGACTTGTTCGCAATCGCCACTAGGTGATCAAGGCGAACCTGAACTCCCCGCTCACGAAAAAAACGCTCTATCCGCGGGGGCCATTCATGCGGTATCTTCTTCCGCCCCATTTCCAGTGCGCTGAGAAAACTGGGAGTGGTGGCAAGCGTGGACGCCATCTCGGCGAGGCTCACGTCTGCATCGATGCGAGCCTTTCGAATCACCTTGCCAAAGTCCGTTAATGCCATGCTTTTCCCATCTGGTTTGTCTTCTGCGGTATGTTGGTTAAATCTTAACCGATTTGGTTCATGAAGTGCAAGCGTGGTGTGTTTTTTTTGGGGTCAAGTTTCTGGCCCCTGGGGCGCGGTCGCCTTCGACGAGCGTGCTGGACAGTGGTGACGAGCCGGATGTGACTGCTCGGCAGACGTGATCACGTCTTCACGCCATTTTGAGTAAGCGGACGAGGAGTTGAATTTTGGAATAGAGGTCGGGAAAGCCGCATGAACACGTGCCCCCGCGGTCGGCGTTTGGAATATCCGAACGCCTGCAACCCTGCGACAGTGCTCAGTTTTCCGTCCGGCCTGTCACGCCGGGGGTCGCGGGTTCGAGTCCCGTCCACTCCGCCATGAACCCGGGGGAATAAGGGCGCTTCTTAACGGAAGCGCCCTTTCTTTTTTTTGGCTACGAATGCCGCGATGTGCGGTAAACTAGTAGCGCTCGAGGGTTTTCAGTCAACACGCTGTATCGTCGTCATCGTAAAATCGGCTCTACACGGCCGGACGCATGATTGCCGTATATCATCGAGCACTCGACCATTTCGAAAAGAAACGTATAAGGAAAACAGGCGCAATGCTGACTGCCATCAGAGACCGAGCCAGCGGCTTGATCGCGTGGATCGTCGTTATTCTGCTCATCATTCCATTCGCGTTTTGGGGTATCGAGTCCTACTTCGGTGGCGGTGGCCCTGCTAATGTCGCTGTAGTTAATGGTAGTGGTATTTCCAAGGACGCCCTGAACAACCAAGTGCAGCGCGAACTGCGCGGCGTAAAGACGCCGCCGGAAGGTGCGGCCGCAGCCAAATTCCGGCGCGAAGTGTTGCAGCGCATGATCCGAAACGAAGTTCTGATAAAAGGTGCGGAGAAAGCCGGTTTCCGTATTAGTGACGCTTATCTTGGCGCGCGCATTCGTAGCATGTCGGTATTCCAGCAAGACGGCAAATTCGATCAGAAGCTGTACACCAGACTGCTTTATTCAAACAACTACAGCGAAAAAACTTTCGAAGCCGCACAACGGCAGGATTTGTTACTCGAACAGTTGGTGTCCGGTGTGGTGCAAAGTGAATTCGTGACCCCGCAGGAGATGGGCAGCTTTATTCGCTTACGTGATCGCAAATTGAAGTTGTCTTACGTGATCGTTCCGAGCACACAATTTCTCAAGTCGGTCAAAGTGAGCGATGCCGATATTGCTAAATATTACGACCAGCACCACAACGATTTTATGCGCCCGGAGCGCGTAAAGTTGCGTTATGTGGAAGTGGATCAAAATCAAATTGCCGCCGGGATACAGGCGCCGGAGGATAAGCTGCGGCAAATGTACCAGAGTCAGAAGGCGTCGTTCCACACGCCCGAAAGACGACGTGCTGCGCATATCCTTATCGCGGTCGACAAAAATGCCGACGCAAAAGCCGTGGCGGCAGCGAAAAAGAAGGCCATGGACATCTATGCCCGTATAAAGGCGGGCGCGTCATTTGCCGAGCAGGCCAAGAAGTACTCGACTGACTCCGGCTCTGCCGCCGAAGGCGGTGATCTCGGTTGGATCGATAAAGGCACACTCGATCCGGCATTCGAGAAGGCGTTGTACGGATTGCCTAAAAAAGGCGACGTGTCTGAGCCTGTGCGCAGCCAGTATGGTTTCCACATTATCAAATTAGAAGACATCAAGCCTCCGGAACAAAAATCGTTCGCCCAGGTACGTGACTTATTGGCGCAACAATATCGCTCACAGCAGGCAGAAAACATCTACTATGACCGGTCGCAGAAGTTACAGGACGCAAGCGAGGAAAACCCGCTCAATCTCAAGCCCGCAGCGCAGGCAATCGGCGCAAAAATCATGCAAAGTGATTGGATCAATCGCGGCGAGAAGGCAGACAAGGGTATTGCAAAATATCCGCAGATCGTGCGGGCGGCGTTTAGTGACGAAACGCTCGGCGGCGGCAATCTGAAGGATGCAGTCAACAGCCGAATGATTGAAATCGGTAAGGGCGAGGGCGGTGCGACAGGCAATGTGGCGATCGTATTGCATGTGGCGGCGTACGAGCCGGCTAAGTTGCGTCCGCTCGCCGAAGTACACGACGAGATCGCCAAACGCTTACGCGCCGACGACGCACAGGCCAAGGCGCGTGAATTGGGGCAAAACATGCTCAACCAAGCCAAGGCCGGCAAAAAGCTCCCCGAGCTAGCGGCACAGCACCAGCTTAAGGTAATCGACACTGATTTCATTGGTCGCAACGACCAAAGCCACAACCCCGACGTGGTCGCGCAGGCCTTCCGTATGCCGAAACCTGCGTCCGGGCGGGTTTCGCTGGGTGGTGTCGAATTACCCGAGGGCGGTTACGCGGTGATCGATATCACCGCCGCTAAGGACGGCGATCCGAAGGATACGCCAAAGCAAACGCGCTCCGTCTTCGAGCGCAGCTTGAGCAACTTGTTTGGCGGGGCGGACATGGAAGGTTTGGTCAAAGAGTTGCGCGCTGAGGCCGAAGTCAAGGTGTTGGATAAAAATTTGAATAGCGATAACTCCGGCGGATAAGGGCAGTTTGAAGCCGGGAGCATAGTGGGCGTCTATCAATCCGGTTATAGCACTGCCGGGATTGGTGGCCGAGCACCTTGCAACGTCAGCAGGAGGCGACATGAAACTAAAGCTTCATTGGCAGATCCTGATTTCGTTGGCGATTGCCGTGCCTGCCGGTTACATCAGCGGTCGCGACGGCGCTATTTTCGGCATCACCTTTTACGCCATCTACGGCTTTATCGGCACACTGTTCCTAAATGCGCTGAAGATGATTATCGTGCCGTTGATCGCGTCGTCGATCGTCAGCGGTGTGGCTGGCATCGGTGGCACCCAGGGGCTCGGCCGCCTTGGTGGGAAGACCGTGGTTTACTATCTAACCACGAGCCTGATGTCGATTCTGGTCGGTTTGTTTATGGTCAATTTGTTCGCGCCCGGTATTATTGACGGCCAGCCTGCGCGTGATGTGCTCGGACTGAGCAACGCGCAGACCGCGGCGGTCGCCGCCAAAGTCGGCGCGCATGGCATCCACGATCTGGCCGGCGTGTTTCTCAGCATCGTCCCGCCCAATATTATTCAGGCGGCCGTCGACGGTCAGATGTTGGGCCTGATCTTCTTTAGCATCCTGTTCGGATTTTTCATTTCCCGCATCGATTCACCTCAAGCCGAGGTGCAATACAATTTCTGGCAGGGCCTGTTCGGCGTCATGATGCGAATTACTGATCTGGTCATTCGATTCGCGCCGCTCGGTGTGTTTGGGCTAGTGGCTAAAGTAGTGGCAGGCCTTAAGGGACCCGAACTGGCGGCGTTGGCGGGTTCGTTGGGGCTGTTTGCGTTGACGGTTATTCTGGCGCTCGCCGTGCATGCGTTTATCAGTTTGCCGTTGTTATTGCGCTTCATCGGCCGTGTGCGCCCGACACGACACTTTCGCGCGATGGCGCCAGCCCTGTTGACGGCGTTTTCGACCGCATCGTCATCCGCTACGCTGCCATTGACGATAGAGTGCGTGGAAAAGAATGCAGGCGTTTCGAATCGCACCAGCAGCTTCGTCCTGCCCTTGGGGGCGACTGTCAACATGGACGGCACAGCGCTGTATGAGTGCGTCGCCGCCATGTTTATCGCGCAGTCCTATGGTCTTGACCTTAGTTTCGTGCAGCAGTTCACGATTGTGCTGGTCGCACTGTTAACCTCAATCGGCGTGGCTGGCATTCCATCGGCCAGTTTGGTGGCCATTGCCATAATACTCACCACTATTGGGTTACCCGCCGAGGGAATCGGATTGATTCTCGCGGTGGATCGTGTGCTCGACATGTTACGCACGTCGGTAAATGTGTTTTCCGACTCTTGCGGGGCCGTGATCATCGGCCGCCTGGAGGGTGAGCACGACATCCTCGGCGAGCGTTCGCCCGCGGTCGTGCGAAGCTGATGTGCGGGCTCGGGCTGTATTGAAGGAATAATTCCAGGCCAGATAGCTGCGGTTGTTCGAGGCCGCTCTTAAAGCGTCATGCCGACGGTGTTGAAGCCAGCGTCGACGTAGGTGACTTCGCCGGTAACGCCGGAGGCGAGATCGGAGCATAAGAAGGCTGCAACGTTACCGACTTCTTCAATCGTGACATTGCGGCGCAACGGCGCAGTGCGCTCGACGTGGTCGAGGATTTTGCGAAAGTCGCTGATACCTGCCGCCGCAAGAGTGCGAATTGGGCCGGCCGAGATAGCGTTGACGCGAATACCTTCCGGACCGAGCGCGCCTGCCATGTAGCGCACGTTGGCTTCGAGGCTAGCCTTGGCCAAACCCATAACGTTGTAATTCGAAAATGCTCGTTCCGCACCAAGGTAACTGAGTGTCAGCAGCGCGCCTTTGCGGCCTTGCATCATGTTGCGCCCCGCTTTGGCGAGTGCGGCAAAGCTGTACGAACTGATGTCGTGGGCGATCTTGAAGCCGTCTCGCGTGAGGTTGTCGAGAAAATCGCCTTCGAGCTGCTCGCGAGGCGCGAATGCTACCGAATGGATGATGATATCGACGTGATCCCAATAGTCATCCAGATGTTCAAATACGGCCTCGATGTCCTCATCACGCGATACGTCACAGCCGAGCGTGATCTCGGAGCCGCATTCGGCCGCAAATTTCTCCACCCGGTCCTGCAATTTCTCATTCTGGTAGGTGAACGCCAGTTGAGCGCCTTCCCGGTGCATCGCCTGTGCAATGCCCCAAGCGATCGAGCGGGTGCTGGCCAGCCCCACGATCAAGGCGTTTTTACCGGAAAGAATTCCCATGGTTTTGGTTCTCTACTGTTTATGGGTCAGTACGCGTCACTGCGCCTGCGGAATTGCGGCGAGCCCGTATTCGCCTAGCCAAATTGTATCAAAGCGCGACCGATTCTCCATCATTTACGCGCCTTTGTCATGCCCCTCATCATATTTGCGTTGGCGGCCGGGATAGACGACGATGATACCGAATTTGGGCCAATCTCCCAGGTTGGGGGATGCAATGGTGGCCGTTTCCCATTACTATTTTTGTCCACAGGCGCGGTGCCAAAGTCACTATGCCGCACGGTCTGGTGACGACTGACACCGGTGGCGCGTTGTCGGTAGTGGCCGTTTGGCCCGAGACGTCACAACAACAAGGTCAGCGGAGCGCGTAAATGGAACAGCGTTTCACCTTCAAAGATTTTTTTCTATTCGCTTTTCTCGCGCTTTTGCTGATTTTTATTCTGTTAGCGATGTATATGATCGACCGCCAATGGCAGAAGATGGCGGAGATCCAGCGCACCATGAGCGGCCAAGCCAGCGATTTGCGCGATATGCGCCGTCATGTTGACGCGATCGATCAGCGCCTGGCCAGCGGAGCGCTGACCACGGCGCCGGCAGCCGGTGCCGGCGTTGCAACGCGGGGCGCGGTGCCGGCCGCTTTCCAGCGAGCCTATGCGGCGCGGCAGATGAAGGATTACGCGCAAGGCGACTGGCTGGTGCAAGCCTTCGCGCTCAACCTCAAGACCATTACGCCGTTGGTGTCGACCGACGCCTATGCAGCCGATATTCAAAGTTATGTGCAGGAATCGTTACTAACCCGTGATCCGCAGACGCTGAAGTGGGAAGGCTTGCTGGCGCGTAGCTGGACGGTCAGTGACGACGGTTTAGCCATCACCTTTCAGTTGCGCCACAACGTCGTATTTTCGGACGGTCAGCCGTTGACGGCCGACGATGTCGCTTTCACCTATGCGTTCATCATGAATCCGGCGATTCAGGCGCCGCGCGAGCGGGCCTATTACGACAAGCTCGCCAGTGTCACGGCGAAGGGCAAGTACGAAGTCAAATTTCAGTTCAAGGAGCCGTACTTCAACAGTCTATCGCTGGCGGGCAGCATGGCGATCATGCCGAAACATTTTTATCAGCCTTATCTGAAAACCCCCGAAAAATTCAACCAATCAAAAGGTCTGCTGCTTGGCTCCGGACCATATCGTTTGAGTGATCCGAAGGGCTGGACGCCGGACCAGGGTCTGGTCGAATTGGAGCGCAATCCGCGCTACTGGGGACCGGTGCAACCGTCGTTCAATCGTCTGTTGTGGAAGATTGTTGAAAATGACAGCGCGCGCCTGACCACCTTTCGCAATGGCGACATCGACGTTTATGGCGCACGTCCGCGTGAGTACAAAAATTTATTGGACGATCCGAAACTACGTGCGCGCGCACGGCATTTTGAATATTTGAGTCCGACCGCCGGCTATTCCTACATTGCCTGGAACGAAACGCGCAACGGCAAACCAACACGTTTTGCCGATCGGCGCGTGCGTTTGGCCATGACCTATCTTACTGACCGTAAGCGTATCATTGACGATATCTATCTAGGCTATGGGCAGCCCGCGGTCAGTCCATTCGACCCGCGCAGTGCGCAGCACGATCCGGCGCTGAAGCCACGTGCTTTCAATCTGGCCAAGGCCAAGCAATTGCTGCGCGAAGCGGGTTATGAGGACCGCAACCATGACGGCGTGTTGGAAGACGCCAAGGGCCGGCCGTTTGAGTTCAATCTGGTCTATTTTCAGGGTAGCGACGACACCAAGCGTATGGTGCTTTTGTTAAAAGATCTGTATGCGCGGGCCGGCATTCTTATGCATCCCAAGCCGACCGAGTGGTCGGTTATGTTGAGCACGTTGGATAAGCGTGATTTTGACGCCATTACACTCGGTTGGACCAGCGGAGTGGAGACGGATATCTATCAGATTTTCCACAGTAGTCAAACGGCGCGCGGCGCGGACAACTACATTGATTACAAGAATCCCCAACTCGACAAGTTGATCGATCACGCGCGTTCGACCGTCGATGAGGCCAAGCGTATGCCGTTGTGGCAGAAGTGCGAGCAAATTCTCTACCACGACCAGCCCTACACGTTTCTCATGCGGCGCAAGTCATTGGTATTCATCGACCGGCGTATCCATAATGTGAAAATCACCAAACTTGGCATCAACCTGGGCATGGTACCGCTGGAGATATTCGTGCCGCGGGCGCAGCAGAAGTACACCGACTGAGGGCCGGCTTCGCCCGATATGTATACCTACCTTATCCGCCGTCTACTGTTGATGATCCCGACCCTGCTGGGCATCACCGTGGTGGTGTTCACCGTCATGGCGGCTTCACCCGGTGGCATCAGCGCCCAGTCCCTGGTCGAGGGGCAGAATCTCGAACCCGAGGCGAAGAAGGCGTTGGAAGATTATTACAATCGGATCTATGGCCTCGATCAGCCGGCGCCGGTGCAATATCTGCGCTGGCTAAACAATGTTTCGCCGATCGGTTTTACCCTGGATCAAAACGGGCATATCACCGGCTTCTCGTTCACCAAGGGTTCGAATTTCGGGCGCAGTTTTCTCTACGGCCGTCCTGTATTGGATGTGATTGGCGAACGTCTGCCGGTTACTTTGCTGCTGAATCTGGTCTCGATACCGCTGGTTTATATCATTGCCATTACCATTGGCGTGCGCGCGGCCACGCAGCGCGGGAGTCCCTTTGACGTCGGCTCCGGCGCCGTCATGCTCGGTCTGTGGTCAGTGCCGACCATGCTGACCGGGGTCGTGTTGATCGGCTTTTTCGCCAGCGACCAATATTGGCATTGGTTTCCCACCGCCGGGCTCAGTCAGCGCGCCGCGCTGGATATGCCGTTCCTGCCGCATTGGGGTTCCGTGACGCAGGTATTGGTGCTGTTTGGTCTGATGATGACCGGAGCGGCGCTGTTGGGCGCGTTAGGGCGCGCAGGCAGCGTTTATTTGCGCACCGCGGTCACGGCGACGTTTGGCGTTGCCTTCGGCGTGCTTATGGTGCACTCGTTGCCGAACCCGCCCGGTTTGGTGTTATACGGCGTTTTCGCGCTGGGGTTGGGTGGGCTGGGTGGTCTGATCGGCTTCATGGAGTTTGCTGCCTTGCGTACGGCGATCATGGCCTTGCTCGGCATGTTCGCCGGCGCACTCGTTGCCACCCACGTACAACACGGCGAGTTCGTGCGCGGCTTTCTGCTCGATCGTGTCTGGCACCTGGTTCTGCCCGTGATCTGTCTTACTTATGGCGGCTTCGCTTTTTTGGCGCGGTTGACGCGCACCTCGGTACTGGAAAATTTGCTTTCCGATTATGCGCGCACCGCGCGCGCCAAAGGCGTCAGTGAACCACAAGTCGTATGGCGTCATGTGTTTCGCAATAGTTTGCTGCCGCTGATTACGGTTTCGGCCAGTCTGCTACCGGCATTACTGGCCGGTTCGGTGATCGTCGAGTCGATTTTCAGTATCGATGGTATGGGCAAGCTGGCAATCGAGGCAGTCAAGGGGCGTGACCGCGAAATGGTGCTGTCCATCACTCTCATAAGCGGGTTGCTAACCTTGGTCGGTTATCTGATTGCGGACATCTGCTATGCCATAGCCGATCCACGGGTGAGTTATGACTGACGCACAGACAGTTGGAGCGAGCATGCCCGGGCGCGGTAGTCGCAGCTACGGCGCGCAGGTCATACGCGAGGCGCTGACCAATTGGGGAGTGCGATTCGGCCTGGCGTGGATTGCCATCTTGGTGTTGGCGGCGGTGTTCGCACCCCTGTTGGCCAATAGCCATCCGTTGCTGTTGAGTGAGCAAGGTCATATCAGTAGTCCCATGCTGCGTTATCTCACGCCGGGCGATGTCAGTCTTTTGGTTATTTTTTTTGCCGCTATCGGACTGTTGTTCGTACCCGTGCGGCCGCGCATCAAGTTCGGTGTATTTGTTATCGCCGTGATCGTAACCGTGCTCGTCACTCACTGGTTTGTGGTGCCGCCGAAACTCACGATCTACGAACAATATCGCGACGACCAGGCGGCCGGTAAATACGATTGGGTTGTGTATGCGCCGATTCCGTATTCGCCCAAGGATTATCTGCGCGATCAGGGCGACACCGGCTTGGAAGCGCCGCTGAGCGAAACTCATCAGGTGCATTACTTTGGCACCGGCACCAATGGAGCTGACGTGCTCAGCCGCATGATCTATGCCGCGCGTATCGCACTCGGTATCGGCTTCGTCGCCACCGGTATCGCCATGGCCATTGGTGTCGTGATCGGTGGCTTGATGGGTTATTTTTCCGGGCTTATCGACATCATCGGTATGCGCTTAGTGGAAATTTTTGAAGCCGTGCCGACGTTGTTTCTATTGCTTACTTTCGTGGCGTTTTTCGGCCGCAGTCTGTATATGATGATGGCGATCATCGGCATTACCAGTTGGTCTGGCTATGCGCGCTATATTCGCGCCGAATTCCTGCGTTTGCGTCAGCAGGAATTCGTGTTGGCGGCGATCGCGTCGGGTTTGCCGCTGCGCTCGGTGTTGTTCCGGCATATGTTGCCCAACGGTGTTGCACCGTTGTTGGTGGCCGCCAGTTTCGGTGTGGCTTCGGCGATCCTGGCCGAAGCGGTGCTGAGTTTTCTGGGTCTGGGTCTGGTGGACGACCCATCGTGGGGCCAGATGCTCAATGAGGCCGTGCAGTCATCGACTTTTTATTGGTGGTTAGCGGCTTTTCCGGGCGGCGCCATTTTCCTCACTGTGTTTGCCTATAATCTCATGGGCGAGGCGCTGCGCGATGCGATCGACCCGTACCTGAAGAAGAAAGCCGCCTAAGGATGTTATTGCGCGTCGACAATCTGCATACGCATCTGCGCAGCGGGGGACAGATCGTCAAGGCGGTCGACGGCGTAAGTTTTCACATTGACCGAGGCGAGACCTTTTGCCTGGTCGGTGAGTCGGGCAGCGGCAAATCCATATCTGCGTTGTCGGTCATGCGCCTGCTTCCTCGCGACATCAGTTCGCATCCAGCCGGTCGCATTCTGTTCGATTACCGCCACGACAACGGCAGCACCGAACAGGTGGATATGCTGACTCTGCCGGAAGAGCGCGCTCGCCATGTGCGCGGCTCGCGCATTACCATGATCTTCCAGGAGCCGATGAATTCGCTCAACCCGGTGTTTACCATCGGCGATCAGATCGTCGAAGCATTGCAAGTACATCATCCGGATATCGATTACGCTGAAGCGCGTGAGCGCGCCATTGCGGCACTGGTACAGGTACAGATACCCAGCGCAGCAGAACGCTTCAACGAATACCCACACCGCCTCTCCGGCGGTCAGCGCCAGCGTGTCATGATCGCCATGGCGATGGTCGGCGAACCGGATTTGTTGATTGCTGATGAACCCACGACCGCTTTGGACGTGACCGTGCAGGCCGAGATTCTGCGTTTGATGCGCGATCTGCAGGAGCGCCGCGGAACCAGCATCCTGTTTATTACCCACGATTTTGGCGTCGTCGCGCAAATGGCGCGCCGTTTGGCGGTTATGCGCCGCGGTCAAATTGTCGAAACCGGCAGCGTGGACGACGTGTTTCACCATCCGCAGCATGACTATACGCGGCAGCTGATCGCCGCGTTGCCGGAAAATCTGACCCGCGCCCGGCGCCTGAGCATGACCGAAACGGCGCCGAAGCCGACGCCATCGCCGCCGGCGCCCACGCTGCTGGACCTGCGCAAGCTGGAAATTTATTTCCCTATACGCAAGGGTATCCTGCGGCACACAGTGGGGTATGTGCGCGCCGTGGATGGTATCGACTTGCAAATCCCGCGTGGGCAAATTTTGGCGTTGGTGGGGGAATCAGGTTGCGGCAAGACGACGCTCGGCCGCGCCGTATTACGTCTCATTCCACCAACGGGCGGAGCCATTTATTTTGACGGCCATGATCTTACGCGTCTCGGTCGTGCGAAAATGCAGCCGTTCCGCCGCGAGATACAGTTTGTATTTCAGGACCCGATGGCCTCACTCAATCCGCGTATGACCATAGCCGGGACGTTGACCGAACCGATGGCGGTGCATGGCATCGGCGAAAACAAGGATGATCGTCTGGAACGCGCCCGTCAGGCGTTGACGCAAGTGCAATTGGACCCGGATTGGGTGTGGCGCTACCCGCACGAATTTTCCGGTGGTCAACGCCAACGTATCTGTATCGCCCGCGCCCTGGTATTAGATCCGCGGTTCATTATTTGCGACGAAATCACCAGCGCGCTCGACGTGTCCGTGCAGGCCGAGATTCTGCAAATTTTGCTACAGCTTCGCCGGGAGCGCGACCTGACCTTGTTGTTCATTACGCACAATATCGCCGTGGTCGAGTATCTCAGTGACGAAATGGCGGTCATGTACAACGGCAAAATTGTAGAGCGTGGTGTTACCGCCAAGGTATGTTCTTCGCCATCTGACCCGTACACGCAGCGGTTACTGTCCGCTGTGCCGCGCGTTGCCCTATAGGCTGGTGTTGTGTCGGCGATATGCTCGTCGATGACGCTATGTTGTCATGGCGCCGCCGCACCGGGTCACCGCAGCGGATTTATCGACACCGGAAGGTCGGTGGTCACTACAATGAGGCATGCATGGCAAGCGAGAGAGAGAAATTCGCCGCGCGCCTGAATCAGGCGTTGGATGAAGCCGGATTGCCGAATACTCGGCAGCAGCGGCGGGTGGCCTTGGCGCGTGTGCTCGACGTCTCGGTGGAACACGTCGGGCGTTGGCTCGGCGGTCAGGATTTTCCGCAGACGTCGCAATTGGTGCGTCTGGCACAGTATCTGGGCGTGCGTTCCAATTGGCTGTTGTCGGGTGTCGGCGAACGATATGCGCGCCAACCCGATGCGCTGCCGGTGGGCGGATCCGCCGCCGAAGTGGCGGTAGCCGAACCGTCCGGCGCCGGCTACGAGGTGGTCGGTAGTATGCTCAGTAAGGAGGCTTTTGAAATCGCGCTCGCATGGATGAAGTTGCCGCCGCCCCAACGTCAAGCGTTGCGGCAGCTGATCGTCGAGTTGGCGCGCGGGACCCAGTAACGCATGACCGAAACCCTGCTACGCCTGCATCACCTGAGTACGCACTTGCAGAGCGCGCGCGCGGCCATCCGCGCCGTCGATGACGTCAGTTTTGAGATCCGGCGCGGCCAGACGTTTGCGCTACTCGGCGAATCCGGTTGCGGCAAGTCCGTCACGGCGCTGTCGATCATGGGTTTGTTGCCCAAACCGGCCGGGCGCATTGCCGGGGGCGCAATATACCTGGATGGTCAAGACCTGACGGCCTATTCCGAGGCGGCCATGCGCGACGTGCGTGGTAATCGCATTGCCATGATTTTCCAGGAACCCATGACGTCGCTCAATCCGGTATTGAGTGTCGGCGACCAAATCGGCGAGTCATTGCGTAAACACAAAGGTTTACGTGGTGCTGCGCAACGCCGGCGGGTGTTGGAACTGTTGCAAGCGGTTGGCATCTCCGATGCGGAGCGTCGCCGCCGCGAGTACCCGCATCAGCTCTCCGGGGGGATGAAACAGCGCGTCATGATCGCCATTGCGCTTGCCGGCGAACCCGACCTGCTGATCGCCGACGAACCGACTACGGCGCTCGACGTGACCATCCAGGCGCAAGTTCTGGCATTGCTGAAACGCTTGCAAGCGGACACCGGAATGGCGGTGTTACTGATCACTCACGATTTGGGTGTGGTCGCCGAGGTAGCGGATTTCGTCGCCGTGATGTATGCCGGTCAAATTGTCGAGCAGGGCGACCGCCGGCGTTTCTTCGAAGCCGCTCGCCACCCGTACAGCCGTAAGTTGTTCGAATCCTTGCCGGCCATGGACAAACGTGCGCAGACGTTAGACGTGATTCCGGGTGCGGTGCCCTCGTTGGCGCAGACATTCGTCGCCTGTCGGTTCGAACCGCGTTGTGAATTTGCCTGGCCGCCATGCCGTGAACAGCCGCCGCGATGGAGTTCGCTCGCCGACGGGCACGGGGTACTATGCCATTTGTTCGATCCGCTCGTCGTTGGTACGGGCACGCGCACACGCGTAACGCAACGCACACCGCTAAGCGCCGTGCCGCCGATGCATGACGCATCGCCGCTGTTGCAGGTCGATGATCTTCGTGTTCACTTCCCGCTACGCAGTCGGTCACTATTTGGTGATGCGGCTCGCGTCTATGCCGTCGACGGTGTGTCACTGCGGTTGAGCGCGGGGCGTACGCTGGCGCTGGTGGGCGAATCCGGCTGTGGCAAAACATCGGTAGGGCAGGGGATTTTGCAACTGCTGCGCGACTACTCGAGCGGCCAGGTATGGTTTGACGGCGTCGATTTGGCGACCTTGGGTGCTAACGCGCTACGGCGCAAGCGTACCGACTTCCAGGTCATCTTTCAGGACCCGTACTCGTCGATGAATCCGCGTATGCGTGTCGGTCAGATCGTCGCCGAGGGCATGCGTGCGCAGGGCATCGGCGGTGATCGCGCCGCGCGCCAGGCGCGCGTGATCGAGCTGCTGCAGCAAGTCGGTCTTTCGGCCGACATGAAAGAGCGCTATCCGCATGAGTTTTCGGGTGGACAGCGTCAACGTATCTGCATCGCACGGGCGTTGGCGCTCAAACCGCGTTTGCTGATCTGCGATGAGCCGACCAGCGCCCTCGATGTTTCGGTGCAGGCGCAGATTCTCAATTTACTGCGGCGGCTGCAGGCCGAGACCGGCGTTTCGTATTTATTCATTACCCATGATCTGTCCGTGGTCGCTTACCTGGCGCACGAGGTGGCGGTCATGTACCTGGGCCGCATCGTGGAACAGGGCCCGGTTGCCGATGTGCTTGAGCGCCCGCTGCATCCGTATACCCAGGCGCTGCTGGCGGCGGTTCCGAGTGTGCAGCGGACTGCGCCGGCGCCGCACCTGCGCTTGAGTGGCGATCTGCCGTCACCGATTCACCCGCCCAGCGGCTGTCATTTCCATCCGCGTTGCCCGCAGGCGATGCCTATCTGCCGGCAGCGCTATCCCGAAGTCAGTGGCGACGACCATCGTACCCGCTGCTTCTTGTATACCAGCGCGGGTTCCAACCCTGGTATGGCACCCGGCGGCGGCTAAAATGCGTCGCCGACTGGCGTGAGCGCCCGTGGCGGTACGCCGGCATCGCATTTTGCCACCGCCCAGTGCTTTGTGAGTGCGTTCGGATTACCGTAAGCGGCGGCTATTTGGTATGATTATCCACTTTGTCGCCAATGGCGGGATAGCCAACGCGACGCCAAAATTCCAAGTCGAAATTCGAGGTAGCCGATGATCACCAGTTCGTTCCATCCTCCGCGCCGCACGCTGATGGGGCCGGGCCCGACCGATGTCAACCCGCGCGTGCTTGAAGCCATGTCGCGTCCGACCATCGGCCATCTAGATCCCGAGTTCGTCGGCATGATGGAAGAGGTCAAGGCGTTGCTACAATATGCATTCCAAACCCGCAATGAACTGACTTTGCCGGTATCGGCTCCCGGATCGGCGGGAATGGAGACCTGCGTCGTCAACCTGTTGGAACCGGGCGACAAGGCCATCGTCTGCCGTAATGGCGTGTTTGGCGGACGCATGAAGGAGAATGTCGAGCGCGCCGGTTGTGAGGCCATAATAGTTGATGATCCTTGGGGCAAAAGTGTCGATCCGAACAAACTGGAAGATGCGCTCAAGGCCAATCCCGATGCCAAATTGATCGGTTTCGTGCACGCGGAAACCTCCACCGGCGCACTGTCGGATGCCAAGACGCTGGTCAAACTGGCGCACGATTACGACTGCCTGGCCATTGTCGATGCCGTGACCTCGCTGGGTGGTGTACCGCTAAAGGTCGACGAGTGGGAGATCGATGCGGTCTATTCCGGTTCGCAGAAATGCTTGTCTTGCGTCCCGGGTCTGTCGCCAGTCAGCCTCAATGAGCGCGCGCAAGGGGTCATCCGCTCGCGTTCGACCACCGTGCAGAGCTGGTTCATGGATCTGAATCTGGTCATGGGCTACTGGGGTTCGGGCGCCAAGCGCACTTACCATCACACCGCGCCGGTCAATACACTGTACGCACTACATGAAGCCCTGGTCGTGATCAAGGAAGAAGGTATCGAGAATGCCTGGGCGCGCCACGCGCATCATCACCGGGCTTTGCGCGCAGGTATCGAAGCGATGGGATTGCAGTTCGTATGTGAGGAACATGAACGTCTGCCGCAGCTCAATGCCGTCACCATTCCGGCCGGTGTCGAGGATGCGGAAGTTCGTACGCGTCTATTGCATGAATTCAATCTGGAGATCGGTGCCGGCCTGGGCGATTTGGCGGGTAAAGCCTGGCGTATTGGTTTAATGGGTTACGGCGCCAGCGAAACCAACGTACTGCACTGCCTCGGCGCGCTCGATGCGGTGTTAGGCGGTATGGGCGCCGACATCGAGGTGGGTCAGGCGGTGGCCGCCGCACGCGCCATCTACGGTGATTGAGCGCTTCAGCTGCTGTCCGCTTGTCGGGTAACGTCAACGTACAGTGTCAGGCGTTGGCCGGGCTGCAGGTAGTCGTCCTTGTCCACCCGGTTCCATTTGCATAGCTGACGGATGGTGACGTTGAAACGCCGCGCGATGACGGCCAGCGAGTCGCCATGGCGCACGGTATAACGTATCGGACGCAGCATGGCGGCGAGCGGTAGACCGCGGCCGGTGGGCAATGTATAGGATACTTTCTGCGCCTTGGCGACGCCATGAATCACCAATTTTCGGCCGGGTACCAGGTGGTCGCGCGGCGCCATACCGTTCCAGCGCGCGATTTTGCGTACCGACACGCCATAGCGGCGTGATAGTTCCCAGAACGTGTCGCCGGAGCGAACTACATGGATGGTTTTGTTGTTCGCCGCGCCGACCTTGAGTAGCGCCTTACGACGTTGTAATGCGGTCAATTCGTAATGCGAAAAGGCCCGGCGCGCTACGGGGATGATTAAATGTTGTCCGGCGACGATCGTACTGCCGCGTAGATGATTGACTCGTTTCAGCATTTCCGGCGTAGTGTGGTAGCGGCGCGCGATCAGGTTGAGCGAATCGCCGCGGACGATCTTGTGCCGCTTCCACTGGATACGCTCCGACGCCGGCAAAGCGGCCAGTTTTTCTTCAAAGCGCTGGCGCTTTTCGATCGGCACCAACAGGATGTGCGGTCCTTTGGGTGCCGTTGCCCAGCGATTGAAACCCGGATTGAGTTTATACATTTCCTCGACCGAGATGCCGGCCATCTGCGCCGCCAGCGCCATATCGATTTGCGATCCGACTTTGACGTGCGCGAGTTGGGCCTGATTGGGGACGCTTTGCAGATTGAGGCCATATTTGCGCGGATGACCGATGACCATCGCGACCGCCAGCAATCTGGGCGCGTATCCTTGCGTCTCACGCGGTAAATCGAGCGACCAGAAATCGGTCGGCAGGTGCTTGCGTTGGTTGCGCTCGATGGCGCGCTGCACGGTGCCCTCGCCGGAATTGTATGCCGCCAACGCGAGGAGCCAATCGCCGTTGAATTGATCATGTAGTTTTTGCAAATAATCCAGTGCCGCTTTAGTCGAGGCCACCACGTCTCGGCGCCCGTCATACCACCAATTTTGCTTTAGTCCGTAAAGTCGGCCGGTGGACGGGATGAACTGCCAGATGCCGGCGGCGCGGCCATGCGAATAAGCAAACGGCTGAAATGCGCTTTCCACCACCGGCAGCAACGCGATTTCGGTCGGCATATGACGCTTTTCTACCTCATTTAGAATCATGTATAAAAAAGGCTCGGCGCGCGTCATGACGCGTTGCATATATTCAGTGTGACTGGCATACCACTGCAGCTGTTGGTCGACGCGGGCGTGGGCGTAGTCGTGCAGTTGAAAGCCGCGACGCAGTTGGGCCCAAAGGTCTTTCGGCGGTGCAGGGGCGGCCTCCGGCGGTGTCGATTCGGGCGTCAGGGTGACGTGTGGCGCGCCTTTATCAAGCGGCTGTTGTGCGCTCGATGCCGAGGCCTCTGGCTGGTTGCCCGCTGGCGCGGTTACGGCCGCTGCCGGGGCTGGATTCGACCCGTGCGCGCTGACTGCGCCGGCGTCGGGCCGCGTGAGCACGCTGTTACAGCCGGCGAGCCATGCCGCGGCGACTAAAACCCAAACGATTCGTTGCATTAGCTATTGATACCATTGTTGTTTTTAATGAAAAAGCGGAATATGCCCCGGTGCCTTGGTCATGATCCCCGTCGATCGGACCGATATCGATCGCGCGGCTCGAGAGCCGGTTTCGGTGTTGGCACCGCGTTCGCGCACCGGTATCGTAACCGCCGCCGCCAGCCGCGTAAACCTGCAGTCATAATTACGCTATCGGCGCTAACGCGCCTGCATGAACCGCTGTGGCAACGAAACTTGAACGCCGTCACAGCCGCGGGCGATGAAACGGCTGTGATATGCTGTTGCGGAGGATTGCATGAGCAGCACGACACCCTGTCCGGATCCAATACAAATTGGCGATGCCCTGCGTGCGTGGTACGAGCAGCCGCTCGGGCGACTGTTGGCGGCGGCGGAGCAGGCCGAGCTCGACCGCATCTTGCCGGATTTGTTCGGCTATCACCTGCTGCAGGTCTGTTTCGCGGCGCCTAGCCACTATACGGCCAGCCGCATCCTGCATTGCGCGGTCATGGCGGCCGGCTCGCAGGACGCCGCTATGGCGGCGACACTCCGCGGTGATTCCGCTGCCCTGCCGGTTACTTCGTACAGCCTTGATGCGTTGATTTTGCACCACGTGTTGGAGTTCGCCCCCGATCCGCGCCAGGTTCTGCGTGAGGCCGAACGGGTGCTGGTACCGGAAGGTCATGTGCTCATATTGGGCTTTAATCCACGTAGCTTGTGGGGTCTGCGCGGACTGTTGTCGCGCCGCCCGCTGGTGCCGTGGTGCGGGCGATTTCTGAGCGCGCCGCGCGTCAAGGATTGGTTGAACGTGCTGGGCTTTGAGAGCGTGTCTTGTCAGCCGGTACTATTTCACCCGCCGTTAGAGCGTCATGGGTTGCCGCGTCACCCGCAGTTAATGCAACGTCTGAGCCGTTATCCCTGGTTGTTTCGTGGTGGCGCGTATATATTGCTTGCGCGTAAAAAAGTGATGACGTTGACGCCGATCAAACCGCGGTGGCGGCCACGCCGAGCACGCATGGGGCTTGCCGATCCGGCTGCACGTCGATGGGAGCACGATGGATCACGTTGAGATTTTCACCGATGGCGCCTGCCGCGGTAATCCGGGCCCCGGTGGTTGGGGGGCTTTGCTGCGCTACAATGGGCAGGAGAAGACCCTGCTCGGTGCCGAGCCGGATACCACCAACAATCGCATGGAACTGACTGCCGCCATCATGGCCTTGGAGGCGCTCAAGCGACGTTGTCGGGTTGATCTGACAACCGACTCACAGTACGTCAAAAAAGGCATCACGGAATGGCTTGCTGGTTGGAAGCGCAAGGGCTGGATGACGGCCGCGCGCAAGCCGGTAAAAAACGCGGATCTGTGGCGTCGCCTGGACAGCGCCGCCGCGGCCCACGAAGTTGCTTGGCATTGGGTGCGCGGGCACACCGGGCATGCGGAAAATGAACGCGCCGATCAATTGGCCAATCAAGCGATTGACGAGATGTTGGCGACCACGGCGTCGAACCGTTAGCGCGGGCGTGCGGATTACTACCAGTGGCGGGATCTATGCGGCAAATTGTTCTTGATACAGAAACCACCGGGCTCGAACCCAGCGACGGGCATCGCATCATTGAAATTGGTTGCGTCGAACTGATCAACCGCCGCTTGAGCGGAAATCACTTTCATCAATATCTGCAACCGGACCGCGAAATCGATCCCGGTGCGGTGGAAGTGCATGGCATAACGAGCGAATTTTTGCGCGATAAACCGCGTTTCGCCGATGTTGCTGAGGACTTCCTGGCGTTCGTGCGTGGCGCTGAATTGGTGATCCATAATGCGCCTTTTGATATCGGCTTTTTGGATCATGAATTGGCCCGCCTGAACGCGGCCCACGAGCCAGTGCGGAATATTTGTGCCGTGCTCGATACGCTGGTGCTGGCGCGACGGCTGCATCCGGGGCAGAAAAACAACCTCGATGCGCTATGCAAACGCTATAGCATCGATAATACATCGCGCGAAAAACACGGCGCGTTGCTCGATGCCGAGATCCTGGCCGATGTTTACCTGGCCATGACGGGCGGGCAAGTCAGTCTATCGTTGGGTGCGGCGGAGAACACGCCCGGTACGCGCGAGTCGACCGTGCGCCGCCTGGATGCGGCGCGCCCGGCGTTGAAAATCATCACCGCGACGAGCGCTGAAGCGCAATGCCATAACGAGCGTCTCGAGAGTATCGATCAGGCCAGCAATGGCCGGTGTCTGTGGAAAACGCTCGATTGGTAGCGCCGTTGTCACGCGCCCAGGCTGATTATCAGGTGTGCACATGCATCGGTGTGCATAGCGCGACGGCGATATTGGCGGTTGGTGGCCATCGAATAGTGCCAAGATGGTCAACTTCAGTTCCGATTCAGGGTAAAATGCCGTGTTGCCCGTGCCGGCCTCATTCGAAAATGACTAAATGACCATTCGTTCCCGTTTTGCTCCCAGTCCCACCGGTTACCTACACATCGGCGGTGCCCGCACCGCACTGTTTTCGTGGTTGCATGCGCGCATGCACGGCGGCGAATTCGTATTGCGTATCGAGGATACCGATCTTGAGCGCTCATCGACTGAGTCGGTCAATGCCATTCTCGAAGGCATGGCGTGGCTTGGTCTCGAGTATGACGAAGGGCCGTTCTATCAGACGCAGCGCTTTGCGCGTTATGCCGAGGTAATTCAGAAACTACTCAAAACCGGCCATGCCTATCGTTGCACCTGTTCCAAGGAACGCCTGGAAGCGCTACGTAATGAACAGATGCGTAATAAGCAAAAGCCGCGCTATGATGGCCATTGCCGACATCGTGCCGATGTGCCGGACGATGTCTCGCACGTAGTGCGTTTCAAAAATCCGGCCGACGGGGCGGTGCCGGTGGACGATCTCATCCGCGGCAACGTGACCTTTAATAATGCCGAGTTGGACGATTTAATCATTGCGCGCAGCGACGGTACGCCGACCTACAATCTGACCGTCGTGGTGGATGACATGGATATGAATATAACCCATGTCATTCGTGGCGATGATCACCTTAATAACACGCCACGCCAGATCAATATCCTGCGCGCGCTAGGCGCTACGCCGCCGCAGTATGCTCATGTACCGATGATTCTGGGTGCGGACGGCAAACGCTTGTCGAAGCGCCACGGTGCCGTGAGTGTAATGCAGTATCGCGAAGACGGATATTTGCCCGAGGCGCTGATCAACTACCTTGTGCGGTTAGGCTGGTCGCACGGCGATCAAGAGGTGTTTTCCTTGGACGAGATGATTGCCTTGTTCGACATCAAGGATGTCAATCGTGCGGCTTCGACCTTCAATCCGGATAAGTTGTTGTGGCTAAATCAGCAGTACATCAAAAGCAGCGATCCTGCCCACGTGGCGCATCATCTTAGTTGGCATTTAGGACGGTTAGGGTTGGACCCGAGCGCCGGGCCGGGCCTTGTCGAAGTGGTGAAGGCACAGCAAGAACGCGCCAAAACACTGGTCGAAATGGCCGCCAACAGCGTCTATTTTTATCGCGAGTTCGACAGCTATGATGAAAAGGCCGCGGCGAAGAATTTGAAGTCCGACGTGTTAACGCCGCTGCGCGCACTGCTTACGCGTTTGAGCGCTATCGATTGGACGTGTGAACAGATCCATCAGGCGGTGGTCGAGACGGCCGAGTCGCATGAGCTCAAGTTGGGTAAATTGGCACAGCCGCTCAGAGTGGCGGTGACGGGCGGCACGGTGTCGCCGCCGATCGACCAAACGGTTTACCTGATCGGCCGCGAGCGCAGCCTGGCACGCCTTAACAGGGCCATTGCCCATATCGAGGGACACGCCGGTGGGCAGGCTTGACAGGGTAGGGTGGTCATCGTAAAGTAGCCGCCTTTCCGGGGCTATAGCTCAGCTGGGAGAGCGCTTGCATGGCATGCAAGAGGTCGGCGGTTCGATCCCGCCTAGCTCCACCAACTCCTTCGGGGCATCCCAGCCCCTTTCTGTGCGGCTTACTCCGACGCCACCTATGATCGACAAAATCCTCGGCCGCTATACCGTTTTCTTCGGCATCGCACTTGTCGCTGTCGGTATGCTGGTCGGCTTTGGCGCCATGCTCGTCAATCCAAACAGCGTATTCGTCAAGGCGATCGGCTTGGTGCCTGTGGGCTTTATTTTCCTTTTGACCGGAACGGTCGTGGCGTTGCTCGGCTCGGGTAATAAGTAGCGACGCTATCGTGTGCTTACCCGAAACGCCTGACTCGGGCTGTAGCGTGGCCCATCGATCATGCGCCCGTAATAGGATAGGTGGGCGGCTGATCCTTCCGGCCACTGCGTTGTAAAGCGCCGTAACCACGCTCGATGATCATAACGAACGGGTATGGCGTCGACGCGTACGGCGCCGATACGCGCGCCGTAGAGGCTATCGTTGGGCGGTGACAGGCGCTCCGAAATGCGTGTCAGTATGCCGAAACGTCGGCCAAGAAAATTCGGCATACCGGCGCTGCCGTTGTTAACCACCAGTCGCTTGCGCTCATCGATGTTCCATTCCTGCAGAACCGGCAGACAGGTGTGACTGGACGCGAAAATGTCGACGTCCGCGCTGCTGAAATAGTGTTCGATGCGCTGCTGTGCCTGTGGGTCTCGGTCGTTGTTGGAAAGCCGCTCGGCCGCGAACGCCCATCCCGCTAACGATTCCGCATCGCCGTGCACGACAGCGATACGGATGCCTCCGAGTTCGATGGTCAGATGCATCGGTAATAGCCGCAGTTCGTTCCGCAGTCGCGGGAACTCGGCCGCACGTTGCTGCAGTTGCGTCATGATGGCGTTGGAGCGCTGTACCGTTGCGTCGTCGACGTAATCAGGGTAGGCGCAACCGCAACCCGCGTCGCTGGCTTCGTGCAATTCCGCTTCTACGTTGCCTTGTATGGCACGGTGCGAAAGAACTTCGTCATTGATCCACGTGAATGTCGGTGAATCGACATTGAACCAGTTATGATCGCCATTGAAGATTAGGGCGACCTGCACACCGCGGAGCCGTTCGGCCTGTTTCATTGCCAATACGGTTTGCAACGCTTCAATATTGCCGTACAGGCCGCCGATGATATACACCGTGTCGGTGAACTGTTCGGCCGCCCCGCTCAGCGCCTGCGGCGCATAACGATAGCGAAGTGGACAGTTGCGCCCGGCGACATCGCTCATCGCGGTTGCTTGGCCAAACCCGGCATATCGCCGCTGAGCGAGCGCCACACCAGCGGCAATAGATAGCCGCCGGTACAAATCAGTAAACCCCACGTATTCGTGCCAAGCAGTAGCGCGTACTTGCCGTCGCCGATAGCCCAACTTGCCGGAATCATACCGACCGCGAGCAGTAGCCCGAGCGCCACGCCCGGCCAAAAGCTGAGGTGAAAGCTGGCCGGCGAATAGCGTGTCAACCACGCCAACAAGAACACCGGCGCCAAGCCCATCACCATCGTGCCGCTGATGGTGGTGGCCTTGAGAATGGCCGTACCCGCGAACAAGGGCAGGTTGCCGAGCACCGCAAACACGATCATCACCCACATGCCAAGGCGCACCGACGGGCGGCGAGACTTGCCTAACAGGGTAGGCATGTCGAGTGCGGCGGACTTCGACAGTGAAGCGAAGGTGGAATCGAGAGTCGAGCCGGCCGACGAGATCATGATCACGGTCATGAAAAATAACGCCGCCACACCGAGCGAGTGTCCCACCGCAGCCGGCGCGTTGCCCAGCGTATTGATACCAGCCAATTGCGCGTGCACGCCGACGAGGCTGAACGCCAGAATGCTGATGAAACCCAGCACGCCGGCGACTACGAATGACTTCAGCATGGTTTTTTCGTTGTTGAGAAAGCCGCGATCGGTTAATACCGGATCATGAAACGGATAGCTCAATACCTGTAACAGAGCGACCAGCAGCAGATCGACACCCGTGTTGAGATGGAATGAGCCGCTGGTAAGTAGTTCGCCGGCCGGATGTAGTGGAACGATAACAAACAGCACGGTTCCAAGGAAAAACAAGAATACGCCCGCTTGGATGACATCGGTGAAAATTGAGCTTCGCAGACCGCCTTTGAGGCTGTAGAACAGCGTTACCAAAGTAAAAACGATAGCGGCGCCATAATAGGCGAAATCGCCGGGGTGACCAAAGTAACCGCCGACCACGGCGGTGTTGCTCCACACTTCATTATACAGGCGGATCAGAATGGCGACCGTGAAGCCGACCGCGGCGAAGCGGCCATACCGGCTGATCAGAAACTGGGTCAGGCTGGTGCTGCCGGTGCGCGTGCGGAGGTGATAGATGACTACGCCGGCGATGGGTATCGAAAGCCAGTAAGTCGCGTAGGCGAGACCACCGACGATGCCATAGGTACTGCCAAGGTTGGCCGCATTAGTCACTGACTTGGCGAAAATCCAACTGATAAAGATGCTGGCCGTCAACGACCAGGACGCGACCGGTCTACCTTTGTCGTCGGCGCCGCGGAAGAAGGATTGAAACGACAGCGCCCGTGGCGATATCACATACATGACGGCGCCATAGACGAGTAGAAACCCCCAGAATAGAAACGCGGTGGCATTGTCGGGCATAGGTATTAGTTTGAAGTTCGCACGATGAGCCGTTCCACGGCACTAGCCTGCCTTCCCGGTTCAGCGCAGCAAACTGCACTGTACATTCGATCATTTCGATCTGTGATTTTTTCCGCTTCTCCCTGCGGCCCGGTTAATCTTATCTCACTATTTCACATGCTGCAGTATGAACGCTAATTTGTCAGCAGGCGGGGCTCCCTGGATCACGAGCGCTTTCCCGGTATCGGTTTTGAATAACAGCGTCGGCACAGCGCCGGAGCCGGTGCGGTCAAGTAATGCGGCGTTGGTGTTCAGTGCCTGCTCGGTTTTATCCGAGCCGAGTAGCGCTTCTTCGATCGCGCCGCCACTGCCACGTTCATAATGGTTCTCGTTTTTGTAGAAAGCGGCCAACGGGTCTTTTGCTTCAAGCATGGCCGCTGCCTTGCCGGCACTGGTCGTAGTCAGCACGCCGACTGGTATCCAACGAATTTGCACCTTCCCGCTCTTCACCGCTGAGCGCGTGTCGACATAGACGCGGTGGCAGTATGGGCAGTTCGCGTCAAAAAAAATGTACACGACGTGAGGGCTTTTGCCTTCTTCAATCCAAGTGGCTTTGCCGATATCTGCCAGGATCGAGGCGGCTCTTTGTTCGGCCGCCGATTGGCCACTGTTTTCGGCGGCTTCGGCGCGATTGCTCACGAGGAGCACGGGTAGCATGGTCAACAGTGCAAGTGCGATGGCATAAGCGTGTTTGCGCATTTTTCGTCGTCCCGATAGTGTCGTTTTGTAATGGCCGAAATAATAAAAATTTGGATGCAGCCGGTGACGCCTGCCAAGAGGCACTGCCGCCGCGATGCGCCGAGCGAGCAAAATAGCGCATCTGTTCCCGGATCGCAATTGAGCGGCCACGCCTGCGTATCACTACTAGTGGGTTGGACACGGTCCGGCGGTCAAAGTTCAGCGGTTTATGGCTTTATCCGCCGAGGAATAGACGTCCGACGTCGGGGTGGTCGAGTAGTTCGTCGCCGCTTGCGGCCATGGCGAGCTGGCCCGCGACCAATACATAGCCCAGATCGGCGAACTGCAGACCTTTTTTGGCGTTTTGTTCCACCATAACGATGGTCTTACCGTCCGATTTTTGCAGGTCGGTCAGTATCTCGAAAACCATATCGATGAAGCGTGGTTCGAGTCCGATCGAGGGCTCGTCGACCAACAGTACCTCGGGACTCATCACCAGCGCACGGGAAATTTCCAACAAGCGGCGCTCGCCGCCGGACAACACCTTAGCGGGGCGGCCGCGCCGCTGTGCCAGGCGCGGATACTTTGTAAAGATGCGTTCCGCGGCCTCTTTTGCCTGGTCGGGATGCTTCATGAGATAGCCGCCCATCCAAAGGTTTTCCTCGACGGTCATGTCTGGGAACACGGAATTGTCTTGCAGAATGTATGCAACACCGGCGTCGCGTAGTTTCGCATTGGGCGGCAAATTCGTGATGTCACGGCCCGCGAGATTGATGCGGCCGCCGAAAATGCGCGTGAAGCCGTAGATCGAGTGTAATACCGTGGACTTTCCAGCGCCGTTGGGGCCAATCAGACACAGCGATTGGCCGGCGCCGAGCTGAAGGTCTACACCGTGCAGGATTTTCATTTTTCCATAACCGGCGTATAGACCATTGATGTCCAACACGGGATTGGCACCTGCCAGTCGCGCCAGGTCGTCCCGAGACGGCCCTTGCCGGGCCAAGTGGGAGGCTTCGCGCGCGACGTCGTCGACCGAAAGTATGTTGTCGGTATCCTGTTTCAATGCGCCCCCAAATAGGCGTCGATTACGTTTTGATTATTCCGTATCTGCTCGGGTGTGCCGCTGGCGAGCAATTCGCCATGCGCCAAACAATACAAACGCTGTGCCAAGTTCATGATCACGTTCATATTGTGTTCGATGACGAGTAACGTAATACCCATTTCGGCATTGACGCGTTGCAGGCGATCGACCAAGCCATTGATGAGCGTGGGATTGATGCCGGCGGTGGGTTCGTCCAACAGGAGCATCTTGGGCTCGCTCATGAGCGCCATCGCGAACTCGAGTAATTTTTGCTGCCCGAAGGATAGATCGCCCGCGAATAGATGGCGTTTGCTGTAGAGGCCAACAAACTGCAGCAGGTTTTCGGCCTTTTCGGTGTGTTCCGGTCGAACGTCACTGAGCATGCGTCGCCAGCTATGTTGACTCTGCTGCACGCTGGCTTGCATGTTTTCCACGCAGGTCATACCGCCATAAATGCGCGTTTGCTGGAACGTTCGTAAAAGCCCCAGGCGTGCGATCGTAGGCACGCGCATACGCGAAATTTCGTTGCCGCGAAATCGGATTGAGCCGCGGTCGATCGGATATTGACCAACGATCGAATTGAACAGCGTGGTTTTACCCGAGCCGTTGGGGCCGATCAGCCCGACGATGCTGCCTTCGTCGACTTGCAGGCTAATATCGTGATTGGCAATGATGCCGCCGAATGTCTTCCGTACGTTTTGGGTCTCCAGCATGATCATTGGTCTGCGGTCCGTTGCGCTTGTTCATCAACGCGTTGGCCAAAACGTTCCGGCCAACGTTCGCGTACCCAGCCGACAATACCGGTGGGGAAGAAGATGACGATTAACATCACCAATAGACCCAGGGCTACGCGTTGCCATCCCAACAGGTAAGTCCAGAATAATTCCTGTGTGATATGGAAAACGACCGCACCGATCACCGGGCCCCAGAGCGTACCTTTTCCGCCAAGTATGGCCATAAGCAACATCCAAACACCATAGGAAGAACTGGCGAAGGCGACGTCGCGAGGATCGATGAAGCCGATCAGATTACCGACTAGAGGGCCCGCTAGACCGAGGAAGAACGCCGCGATACACCAGGCGACGGTTTTGTAGAGTGTCGTGTGCAGGCCCATGGCCTCGGCCTTGTCCTCGTCGTCGCGAATGGCGTTGATGGCCAGCCGGAATCGTCCGCGATACAGGCGGCGCAACGATAAAAAAGTCACGATAGCGAGTATAAAACACGGGAAATAGAAGAACGTTTCGCGCCCGCCGACCGCGCCGGGATACAGGGGAGTTACCAGGCCCGAACCGGCACCGATAAGATCCCATCCGCTGGCAAATTCGGCCGCTGCAATGCCGAGACCCAAGGTGCCAATGGCAAAGTAATGCCCGCGCAATCCAAGGATGCCCCAGCCGAGCAACGCGGCAAATGCCACCGCGACCAAGCCGCCGGCGGCGATACCGACGAACAGCGCTGGAAAGTAACTCAGCCCCGAGTGTTGCTGGATCAGTACGCAGGCGTACATGCCGACGCCGAAGAACAAAACATTACCGAATGAGTTGTATCCCATTTGGCCGCCAAGAATATCCCAGGTCAGCGCGAATACGATCATGATCCAGAGAAAGGACAACTGGGTACGAATGCCGGGGACGATAAAGGGTGCAGCGATGCCCAGGGCGATGATGGACAGATAGAGTGCAAATCGCAGCGCCGTTCGATTCAACTGAGGTACCTCCGTTGGCGGGCCAGGCGTATGCGACGCCAGACCAGGATGACCACTAATAAGGCGAACACGAAAGCGGTCTGGAATTGCGCCCCTAAGGTAAACCCGGCAAATTCTTCGGCGACGCCAAGCCCCAGTCCGGCCAGAAACACCGCGCCGATATTCCCTACCCCGGCCACTACGACGATCATGAACGAGCGCGCGGTGAAGGGAAGGCCCAGATACGGTTGTATTATCCAAATCATGGCGACCAGCGCGCCGGCGGCGCCGCATATGGCCGCGTTCAGGCCAAAGGTCGTCGCATACACCTGAGTGGTATCCACCCCCATGATGCGCGCCGCGCGGGCGTTTTGCGCCGTCGCACGGATGGCTTGACCCATGCGCGAGCGCTTCAGAAACCAGATTAGTGCGATCCCGATTAGAAGAGCAAACACGCATGCAATCACTTTGATTTGCGCGATGGTCACCATGCCACCGAACAGCGTCCATGTATGCAGCCCAGAAGGTACGATGTGTACATCAGCGCCGAATAGCTGATTCGCGAGTTGCTGCAAGAGAATGCCGAGGCCGAAAGTCGCCAGTATGGACGTGAACAAGTCGCGGTCGACAACACGGTATATGACGCTTCGGTAAAGCGCCCAACCAAGAATGAACAACAACACTGCCGCCACCGGGATGGCGAATAGAGGATGAATGCCGGCCCGATAGAGATAGTACGCAACGTATCCGCCGAGCATGACGAATTCGCCCTGGGCGATATTGATGATATTCATCACGCCCCACACTAGCGCCATGCCATAGGCGACCAACGCGAACACGGCGCCGACCAACAGTCCGTCGATGAGCAATTGCACCGACAGTATCGGCGCGTTAAAAAGAATCAGTAAATTGTCCATGGGCGGCTAGTGCCCCGGTCTTGCCGAATGGCCAAGACCGGGGCGACACCTACTCCGTTGTGGTAGTCGCTGTCACTTCAGCGGATAAACGACTTTTGCATTGGCCCACTTGGTGGGCGCGACTACTTTGTATTTCCCGTCCTGTATCTGATAGAGCACCATGGGCTTGGCAATGTTTTTGCCGGTGCTGTCGAACTTGATATTGCCGTAGAAAGTCTGCATGTCAGTAGCGGAGATTGCATCACGTACCTTGGTCGGATCGAGTGAGTTGGCACGTTGGAATGCACTGACGAACACCAGTACGGCCGCGCTGGATTCGGCGCCTTGATACGGTGGAGCATAACCATAGGCTTTCTTGAACCGTTGCGCGTATTGTGAGGCAGTTCCGAACCACGGTCCTTTGTAGTTCAGAGACGCGTCCCACTGCGAGGCACACAAAATACCTTCGGCGGCCTGTGGCTGGTTTTGCGCAATGCGCGCTGAATCGCAATGAGTAGTTGCAATCATTGCCGGACGCACGTGCATCTCGTGCGCTTGGCGCGTGACCAGCGCGGCGCCTTTGGCGTGACCCGATACCAGAAGGGCGTCGGGCTTAAGTGCGCGCACCTTGGTCAACGTCGCCGTCATGTCGCTCAGATCCGGCGGCAGCTTATCGTCGACCACCACCTTCATGCCATATTTTTTTGCTTCATCGAGCACGCCTTGGCGGATATCACGGCTGAACGGATCGTTCTCGAAGGCCATGGCGATACGCAGCGACGAAGGGTCTTTACCCTGCTTTTTGGTCTCTTCGGCGAGCAGCTCCAATGCCGATTTCAAGTAGTACTCGGTCGTCGATAGTGTCGCAAACAGATATCGGTAACCTTTGTTGAACAGCGATACTGAAGCGCCATTACCTTCGACCATCGGGATGTGATACTTCTCTGTGATCGGTGCAATAGCCTTGGTCAGTCCGGAGCTATAGGGGCCAAGCAGAAATTTGACATGATCCTGGGAAATCAAACGTTCAGCCAACTGCGCTCCGCGCGCAGGAGTAGATTCGTCGTCATAGTATATGACCTTGAGTTTATAGCGTTTAGCGCCAACCTTGACGCCGCCCAGTTCGTTGACGCGTTTTATCGCGAGGTCGTAGCCGTTTTTAGTGTGCTTACCATTGGTCGAGTATTTCCCGGTCAATGAAACCGCGGCGCCTAGCACGATAGTGTTATCGGCCGCCAAGGAAAGGGCGGGTAAAGCGCTGAGGGTTGCCGCCCCGAAAATGCTCAACCCCATTAGGAGAAATTTTATTGGCTTTTTGTACACGATTCTCACCTCTGGGCTCGGATGATATGAAGGACAGGTCCGGTGCAGGACCGTGATTGCGCGTTGGCCTTAATATTGTAGGTATATTTTTCGCGCTGTTTGAATAGTAAGGACACCCGGCGCGGTGGGCAAGTGCGGCAGCCCGCCTAGCCTGGCGTAATCAGTACCCAATAAAATAAATAATATAAAACAATAACATATAAATATCTGGTGAGCACTAAGTTGGCGGTGACAATAGCGCGACGGCGCGCCGTTTTGGGTGGATGCAATCGATTTTGGGGCACGATCGAGATCCGGAGTAATTTGTGCGCGCATAAAGTCGAGGCGCCACGCCGTCGGATTCGCATCGTCATTGTGGCGAATTGTTGCAGCGCTCCTGTTGCGCCCTAGCGATCGCGAGTAGGACATGTCGCACGATGCGGTCTTACGCCGGCGCCGATTGGTTCGTCTACGCCAAGCACATTCGTATCGCGTATTCATGCGCAGACGCGCTCTGTTGTGTTTCATGCGCAAGCAAAAAAGCCGGAAAAAAAAGCCCGTGGTGAGGTCAACCGTTGTGGCGCGCGGTTGTGGTGAAATGCCCCAGGTACGTAGTCGTGTATCTATTACTGACGCCTTCCAACAGACACTTAGTGATTGGCACACAACTTGCGATCAGTGCATCAGTCACTGCCTTAGCGTCGCGGTGGAATGATCCGTTGTACGGCCGTGGCCCGGTATTCACCTCGGTGGTGTCGCGCCGAGGCGTCATAGCAATGTGTTTCGATCTTAGGAGATTTCTACATGAAAAAAACCTATATACCGTTACTCGCAGCCGGTCTGCTGAGTGTAGCGCCAGCCGCATTCGCAATGAATCCGAATTGGTATGTTGGCGCCAGTGTCGGGCGTTCCAACATGAAGGAAGGCGCCGGCGACGTGAACGATGCGCTTGGAAACGACGGTTATACTGCGCTTTCTTCCTCTACGCATGACACTCGCGATACCGGCTATAAGGTATTTCTCGGCTATCAGTTCAATCCGAACTTTGCCTTGGAGGGCGGTTACGCCAATCTGGGCGAAATGAAATTCGACTCAACGGTGGCGGCGCCCACACCTGGCTCGTTATCGGGTGACATCAAAACGCGGCGGGCATTGTTTTTTGACGCTGTCGGCACGGCGCCTTTGGGCGACAATTTTTCGTTGTTCGGAAAGATCGGTGTGTACAACGCCAAGACCGATCTAAATGCCAGTGGATCGGCAGGCTCGGTGTCCAGCAGCGGTACGCATACCGGCTTTCATTACGGCGCCGGCGTGGGTTACGCGATCAATAAAAATCTCGAGGCGCGGCTCGAGGCTGAGCAGTTCCATCGCGTCGGTACTTCCGGAACAGGGACCGGGAACGTTAACCTTTATTCGGTTGGTCTTGAATACCGTTTCCAGTAATGATGTGAAAATGCGCGCATAAGCGCCTGCCCGCCACGCGCCCCCCGAATCAAACGAAGGGGGGCGCCATTTAATGCAATCTTTTTCCTTAATTGACGACAGTGAATGGCGGCGCTCAGATCGCCACGCGCGTACGATTTCGGCATCGCGTGTGAATGACCCACTAGGGCGGGTAAATCCGTGGGTCGGGTCGTTTAAGAGATGGGGTTGGCCAGCTTAGCCGGTATCATGTTTAGGCCGCGCTGTGTTTCAGATCCCCGTAGAGATAGGCGTGAATGTCCTGAAACGCTTGGTCGTCGAAACGCCTGAACATTAAGCCGATGCCGTCGTTACCGCTGTGCATGATCACAGCCGGCAGGCGATGCCATGTGAATCCACGATTGCTCGGCAGAATGAACTCCAGCTCCAGGCACATGCCACGCCGATAAGAACTGTCGCGAGTGAGGACGAATGCGCCGTCTTGGCTGATGTTGCGTAGTTGACCTGGCGCCACTGGTACGCCGTCAATGAAGATGACGGCATTGCGATCGGTCGATTTGCGGGGGCTCCAGCGATGTTCCATTGAGTTGACGCCCGTTGTTTTGAATGGATGCTACGGAAAATTGCGTCTATATCGTGTAACTATGGTTGGTTCCGGGCGAATAGCAAGGCTGATTAGCGAAGTTTTTTTTATGCTGTATAACAATTGGTGATTTGCGCATAACCGAGTAGCGCTAGCAAGCGCGCTTGGTTGGTGGTGCACGCAGGCCACCAACCAAGTCAGCCGGAATAGTTGTGGGTTGCATCGATATCGCCTAGAACACCTTCGTGCGAATCCAATGATCAATCGACAGCTTACCGGGGCCGTGGAAAAAGAAGATCAGCAGCAGCAAGCCCCAGAAGAAATGGTCTTTGAGCCCGACCTCCGACAGCCCGGCGTACGAAATCGCGGCGACGATATTGAGGATGAACAAAGCCGCCGTGCCGAAACGCGCAGCGAAGCCAATGGCCAGTAACGCCGCCCCGCCTAATTCAACCGCGGTGGCCAGATAGGCGGCCAACTCGGGCGGCAGTAGCGGCACATGGTATTCATAGGTGAATAGCATTATCGTGCTATCCCAGCTGGCGATCTTGGTTAGTCCGGACTTCCAGAAGATGTTGGCCAGCCACAAACGTGCGATCAAGTCGATCACCGGTCGAAAGAACTCCAACCATTGAATCGCCAGCACGGGTAGATCGAGCCACCAGCGCTGTACAGGACGTCTCGGAATAGGCGCAAAGCGGGTTAGTTCGGACATGATAATTCTCCCTTTTGTTGTGATGTCGATGCGGTGCTCCAGTCGGACAAAAATGATGCCGTGACGAATTCCTGCAAGCTGGGGCCGGGATCAAAATTCGAGTCGAGGCGCAATGCACAGTCGAGCGCTTGCGCCAGCGTCCGTCCCTGAGATAACTCATGTAGAAGTGTCCAGGGCGCCGCGTCCAATGGATGAATGACTATTTGATAGTTTGAATCGCGTGCAACCACTCCACTGGCCGGCCCGCTGTCCAGATTTATAGTTGCCGCGCCGCAATAGTCGTCTTGGTTGAACAACCAGATTCTGTCGATCGGGAATCGCGATGTGAACAGGCGTGCGGCCGGATGCAGCCGAAAGCAGAGTTGCGGGTAGTCGATAGGCGCGACATCGGCCAGCTCGCTGATACGTAGCGGCGCGCATTCGGTCGCTAGGAAGACTTCATGTACTTGCCATTCCAACCGTGCGGTGTCCGGCAAATAAGGCAATGTTGCGGCGGGTGGGAACGCCGCTAAAAACTCAAACAGATGTTCACCGAAGCGATTAAGGTCACCGCTGTGTGAAGCGTTGCTGGTGACATAGGCCTTGGCTGCGTAGCGAAAAAATTCGTCGCCGACCAGCCGAGTTACGACCGGATAAATGGACTGTAACGCCGCGCACTGATTGCCAATTAGATTGTTTTGATAGAAAGCAAGACGCTGCGCCGGAGTTAAGTCGCCGCCGACGATGTCCGCGCCGACCGCATCGATATTTCCGCTTATCAAAGCTTCGAGAAAGCGCGTTTGGAGATCACGCAGCATCATAGACGTTGCGCTCCAGCATTCGTTCGGCCTTGTCTGCTTCACGTAACAACGTGTCCAGCGAGGGAATGTCCGTGTCCCACTCGATCAGTGTCGGGCGATTGCCGAACCGCCGCAGCGCATGGCTGTATAGTTCCCATACCGGGTCGGACACGGGGCCGCCGTGCGTGTCGATCAGGCAACCGTTGTCAATAGCAAAGCCGGCTAGATGAAACTCGCCGATCGCTGACGACGGCAGCGCGTCCAGGTAACGGTATGCATCGAACCCGTGATTTACCGAATTAACATAAATGTTGTTGATATCGACCAGTAAGCCGCAGCCGCTGCGCTCGGCAACCGTGCTAATAAACTCCCACTCCGGGATCACCGAGTGAGTGAACTGCAAATAACTCGATACATTTTCGATTAGGATTTGCCGGCCGATGAAGTCTTGTACTTGCCTTATGCGCGCGCTCATGTGCTGTAGCGCTTCCTCGGTATAAGGCAGAGGCAGAAGATCGTTGGCGTATCTGCCGCCGACCGAGCACCAACATAGATGTTCGGAGACCAAGCCCGGGTCGCAGCGATCGATCAGGTCTTTGAGCTTGCTCAAATGGTCGCAATTCAGGGCATCGGTGGAACCGATTGATAGGCCTACACCGTGCAGACTGATCGGGTAGTCTTGACGGACTTGATCCATTGTTTGTGCAATCGCGCCACCGCTGGCGAAGAAATTTTCACTATGTACTTCCAGCCAGGCGACCTCGGGCTGCGTGTTTAGCAGTTCGTGATAGTGGGGCGTACGCAGGCCGATCCCGGCCTGGGCCGGGATCGCAC
Organism: Gammaproteobacteria bacterium; assembly: GCA_030147845.1. Lineage (GTDB taxonomy): Bacteria > Pseudomonadota > Gammaproteobacteria > JASBUN01 > JASBUN01 > JASBUN01. The sequence continues at coordinate 27,867 of JASBUN010000052.1, read as the reverse complement.
CTTCGATTGTCGCAGCAATCGTCATGCGCGGTTTTAACCGGCTTGAGTGCTGCCGCCGACGATTTTACTGCAGACGCCTTTCGGCAGAATCACAAAGGACGTTTTGTCATTGTCTTTGGTGGATTGGCCGGCGCACGAATGGGCGGCCGATTTCGACGCGCAGTCGTTTTTCCCGGCTTTGGCGATACCGAAGCACTTCTCGACGGCCGGTTTGCTTGCCGCTACCGCCTGCGTTCCGGCGGTGAGCACACCAAGGGCGATGACGCCGGATATGGCTGAGCGGATTAAAAGGTCGTTTCTCATCTGCGTTCTCCATTTAATGTCAGGACAAATAGTTTGTTGGCATCGTGGTCAATTGACCGCCGTTACCGAGCATCGGTCGTACCCGCGGCACTGGAAACCCGGTAGCTTGGGCCGACCGCGGCCTTGCATTGGTCGATCCGGCACCGAGGTCCTTACAAATAGACCGTAAAGGCGATCGCTTTGACGCGAGTCTGAGCGCCCAGAAACCCTAAAACATTCAGATTCGTGTGGTTGGACCGCGCCGATTGCGCGCAGTTCCCGACAGCCGCCTATACCAGGAATAGATCATGGGTTTGTGACGCCGTGGAGACATGCCGTCAGCGCTGACAGGCGTATGGCGCAATTAAAATTAGCGGGTCATCGGCCGTTACCCTTCATATAGGCACTAAAACCCGCGGCAGCGGGCGCTAACGTGGGATGGAGCCCCCGGACGCCGGCTGCATTTCACGGCGTCTGGCTGGCGAAATATGTAAACATTTGTTATCGCAGTACTGGCAGTTTGCCCGACGAAATATCATGTAATTGAGCGGCGAACAAGATGGGGTTTTAGATCTATGCGTCGACTAGTTATCCTCTTTTTGATGATCCTGTTGAGCCGAGGTGCGTGGGCCGATCAGCGCGTGCTCAACGTTGGGATATTCAATAACGATCCGATTCTTTTCGTAGATTCCGCCGGCCGTGCACACGGTTTGGCGATCGACGTGCTCACGGCGATCGCCGCGCGTGAGGGTTGGAAGCTGCGCTATCATTTTGCGCCCTGGAAGCAACTGCTCGCCAAGCTGAAAAAAGGCGAGATCGATCTGTTGCCGGGCATCGCCTATTCGAAGGAGCGCGCCAAGCTGTATCGGTTTAGTAATGAGACCTTGGTCAGCAATTGGGGGGTCGTCTACACGCGTTCGCGTGCGCCGATGACGACCCTGCTGGATCTCAGCGGCAAGCGTATTGCGGTTGTGGGCGGAGCTATCCACACGCGAGCGATTTCCGAATTGCTGCGTCGCTTCAATGTGCGCGCGAAGTTGATTCATGTCGGCAGTTATCTCGAAGTGTTCCAAGCGGTCGAGGACGGCAAGGCCGATGCCGGCGTGGTTAATCGTATTTTCAGCGTGCGGCACGCGACCCAGTTCCATCTCTTGCCAACCCCCATCATCTTCAATCCGATCGAAGTGCGCTATGCGGCACCGAAATCGGCCAACCCGGCCATCATGGGCGCCTTGGATCGGGAGCTGAAGCAGCTCAAGGAGGACGGCAACTCGATCTATTACCGCGCCCTTGGGCGATGGTTAGGCGCACCGAGCGAATCGACTATCCCGACTTGGGTGCCATGGGTGTTATTGGGCGGCGGAGGCGTGCTCGGGATCGTCTTGTGGGCCAACATTTGGTTGCGCCGCCAAGTACGCGCGCGAACCGCGGAGCTCGCGGCCAGCGAAGAACGCTTCAATTTAGCCGTGAAGGGCTCGAGTGACGGCCTGTGGGACTGGACCGTGGGCACCGGTAACGTCTATTTCTCGCATCGCTTCAAAGAGCTGCTCGGTTACGGCGATGACGAATTTCCGAACAGAATCGAAAGTTTTGAATCACATCTACACCCGGATGACCACGAATCGGTCATGGCCTCGATTTTGGTGCACCTGAAGGAACGCAAGCATTATGACGTCGAGCTGCGCCTGCGTACACGCGACGACCGCTATCGTTGGTTCCGCGCCCGCGGGCAAGCCGTATGGGATTCGGAAGGATTGGCTGTACGCATGGCCGGCTCGATTACCGATATCACCCAACGCAAGCAGTCCGAGGAAGCATTACGCGAAAGTGAAAGCCGTTTCCGTGACGTCGCCCATGCCGCCGGGGAGTTTATTTGGGAGGTGGATGATCAGTGGCGTTATACGTATGTGTCGGGGAGATTGCAGAGCATCCTCGGATTTGAACAGGCCGAGTTACTGGGCCGCCGGCCGGTTGATTTCTCGCCACAGGATGACGGCGGCGAACTTGACGCTTGGTTCCGCGGTCTCAGCGCCGAGGCCCTCTCGTTCCGTGACATCGAATACGTTAGTGTTACACGTGATGGCGAACAGATTTGGCTCGAAATTAGCGGTGTTCCTATTCGCGATGAAAACGGACTTATCGTCGGTTACCGCGGCACCGGCTCGGATGTCACCGAGCGCAAGCGCGCCGAGCATGAGATCGAACGCTTGGCCACGCGCGACCCGCTAACGGGCTTGCCTAACCGTGCTTTGCTCAATGACCGCTTGGCGCACGCGATTGCTGATGCGCAGCGCAATCGGACCCAGGTCGGCTTCCTGTTCATCGATTTGGACCGCTTCAAAAATATCAATGATTCGCTCGGCCATCACGTCGGCGACGAGCTATTGCAGCAAGTCGGCAAACGCCTGGAATCGTGCATACGCGGTGGCGATACGGTTGCCCGTCTCGGTGGTGACGAGTTCGTGGTGTTGTTGGAAGACCTGCACCGGGCGCGGGACGCGGCGCCCATAGCGCAGAATATATTGCGAACCGTCAATCAACCGTACCACGTGGACGGAAACGTGCTGAATACGTCATCCAGTATCGGTATCAGTATCTATCCGGACGACGGCAACGATATTCAGATATTGCTGCGCAATGCCGACACGGCCATGTATCACGCCAAAGCCCTGGGCCGTAATGACTACCAATTTTTCTCCCCGGATATGAACGTGCGTGCGGTACAACGGCTGGAGCTGGAAACGGCGTTGCGCCGCGCGGTCGATCAGGGTGAATTCGTACTTCACTATCAGCCGCAGTTCGATATAAGCACGGGCGAGGTTGTTGGCGCGGAAGCACTATTGCGTTGGCATCATCCGCAATGGGGTATGGTCAGTCCGGCCGACTTCATCGCCGTGGCCGAGGAAACCGGCCTGATTATACCGATTGGCGAATGTGTGCTGTATACGGCCTGTGAGCAGGCGGCGCGTTGGCAGGCGTTTGCCGGTCGCCCGCTGCAAATGGCGGTGAATCTGTCCGCCCAACAAGTCCGGCCGGAGCTGATCAAGACGGTCTCCGATGCGCTCGATAGCGCCGGTCTCGCCGCGCGGCACTTGACGCTGGAAATTACCGAAACATTGATGATGCACAATATCGAGGACAATATCCGTTTATTGGACGACCTGCGTAATTTGGGCACCCGGATTGCCATCGACGATTTCGGTACCGGTTATTCGTCCTTGAGCTACCTGAAACGATTCCCGGTACACGAGCTGAAGATTGATCAATCGTTCGTGCATGACCTGGGTGCCGGCAGCGAGAACTTGGCGATCGTGCGCGCCGTCATTGCCATGGCGAGTAGTTTGAATTTATGCGTGGTGGCCGAAGGCGTTGAGACGGAAGAACAGCGGGCCGTGTTGAAAACGATGGGTTGTCGCTTGCACCAAGGTTTCCTTTATGGCCGGCCTGCGGCTGCGTCACACTTCTCTGACAATATTTTACGTGCAGTGAGTTAACAGGTTGTTGAAAAACCCTCGGGCGCCGCCATGCGGTGTTGGAAAACGGCTCAAAATGCTCATTTACGGACGTGTAAACTGCGCTTTCTCGCCGTGTTCCGCCTTGTCCGGCATCCACCGGAGACTTTTTCAACAACCTGTTAAGTGGGCGCGGTGTTCGATACACGAACGCATGACGCTGCGTATCGTCGCGACGATGGTCAACTCCACTCGATTTAGGCAGCCGTTACGGCACGCTTGAGCGAGTGATCCGTAACCCGATCGCCAGCTCAGTCTGGTGATGCATGAATGCTACGGCACCGGCGGTGTTCGTCCCCACGCCGCGTGCCGCGGTCCGCCGACGTCACCGAATTGGCACGAAAATGCCGTCATTATTTTTTACACCTCGTCAGTTCCGAAATCTTAATGCCGCGTTAACTGGCTGTTCGTAGGTGCGAAACACTAACTGGCATGAAATTGGCTTACCGTGTCCTTGACTGGGCTTAGCTTCTACCATGGACGCGCGCCTAAGGAAGGGAACGATCAGCGTTTCGGCTTCAGTCATCAAGGCGATCAATATAGACGCCACTATAAATCTGACAATCAACGGCTAGCGCAGGCATAACGTTGTTCTGCGAGCGCCCAAGAGGGGAAATATCCATGAACTTATTCAAAACTATCGCACGATGTCGTACCCAGGGGCTTATCGCCATGGCGCTGGTAGGGGGGGCTTAGCTTTAGCGCCCACGCCGGCAACATCTTCATCACCGGCCACGATTCGGATGAGCATAACAACAGCGGCTACATGGCCGCCGGGTTGGACTATTTGTTATTCGGCAGCGCGTCCAACTCGACTTCGCGCAGCGGCAAGACGGTGGCCTATATCGGCACTGATCTGTCGAGTACGCCGAGTGGAATCGGCTCGGCCGGCTACAGCACTCCAAGCTTCTTCGCGGCCACCCCGACTGGCATCGCGTCGGCGTTGACGGGTGGTTTCGACGCCGTCATGGTCGGTTCGGGCGGTGGTAGTACCGACGCCGCAAATCTGGCCGCGGCCGCAACCGCCTTCGCCACCTACTTCAATGGCGGCGGCTCGTTGTACATCAACACCGACGAAGGTTTCGGCCAGACTTGGTATAATTTCGTGCCTTCCTTCGGTACTGCGGTCAACAATTCGATCTCCGCCGTAGGGGTATTCGCGCCGACAGCGGCAGGTTCGGCCATTGGCTTGACCGACCCGATCGTCGATGCCGATATTACGCACAGCTTCTACGATGGCATTGACACCAGCTTGTTCACGGTGTTCGAAGTTACTGACAGCGTCTCGTCGTTCGGTACCAACAACGGTAAGCCGGTGGCATTTGGTTTGCGAGCGGGTACCATTGGCGACGGCGGTTTCGTCGGCGGTGAAGGTACCGTGCCCGAGCCGGGACCGCTACTGCTGGTCGGGGCCGGGTTACTGGGCTGGGCAGCAACGCGTCGTATGCGCCGCGGCTAAGATTTATAACGCAACGCTAACGGTGTTGGGGTCGCGGACAAGGAGGTTCGCGGCCTTTTTCTATGCCTTTCATCGCCCCCGATCCCGAGTCGATTTTCGCCTCGCCGGTTGTGCACCACCGCCGACGTGTCGACCGACGAAATAAGTAACACTCCCACACTCGGACTATCGCTAACAGGTAACTGCTGCAACGAGGCGGGTGGGTCGCTCCAGCCATCGCCGCGGCCGCATTTAGCCGGATTTTTGGTAAATTCGCATAAGTTTTATATATTTATATAAATCGTCTAATATGCGAAAAATTGTTATAAATATATTTAATTCGCTTATTATGACGATATAATATTCAACGATAGATATAATTAAAATCGCCAAAAATGACGAGTATACTATACTCTAACGTTATTACTCGTAATATTAGACGATTATGAAGATATCCAATCTGCTTACAGACGAAAGCATACTAGCCGAAATCGGCGCCCGCTTGGCGCGCCGACGGCTGGACTTACAGATGACGCAGGCCGATGTGGCTGATCAGGCCGGCGTGGCCAAGCGCACGCTCGAACGCATCGAGGCCGGTGCTTCGGCGCAGATGTTGAGCATGGTGCGCATCTTTCGCGTGCTGGACTTGTTGCCTGCATTCGAGCGCATGATTCCGGAAGCCGGCCCAAGCCCGATGGCGTTACTGCGGCAAAAGGGCAAGGTACGGCGGCGTGCCTCGCGCCGGCGCACTGATGAAAACGCCGGCAAGCCATGGTCTTGGGACGATGATGCGTGAGTAGCGTCGCTGAAGTCAGGCTTTGGGGGCGCACCATTGGCGCGGTCTCGCTGGGCGATGAGGAGCAGGTGGCTGTGTTCGAATACGCACCGGAATTTGCCGCCAGCGGCATTGAGATTGCTCCACTCACCATGCCCCTATCGACGCGCGTCTACACGTTTCCCGAACTGTCTCAGCCGTCTTTCCATGGACTGCCGGGCATGCTGGCCGATTCGCTGCCCGATCGTTTTGGCAGTGCATTGATCGACGCTTGGTTGGCTGCTCAGGGGCGGCCGCCGCAATCGTTCAACGCTATCGAGCGATTATGCTACACCGGCGCACGTGGCATGGGCGCACTTGAATACGTGCCCGCAATCGGTCCGAAGGCCCGGCCGGCCAAGCTAATACAAATCGATCAACTGGTCGAGCTGGCTACCGACATACTAAGTCACCGCAACGATCTGCACGTGTCCTTTGCCGATGAGAGTAAAGAACGGGCACTGAGCGATATTTTGCGTGTCGGCACATCGGCCGGTGGCGCGCGGGCCAAGGCGGTGGTGGCCTGGAATCGAGTGACCAACGAGGTACGTTCCGGGCAGGTAGCCGCAGACCAGGGTTTTGAATACTGGCTGCTAAAATTTGACGGCGTCAGCGGCAACAAGGACAAAGAGCTGGCGGATCCGCAAGGTTACGGCGTGATTGAATACGCCTACGCGCACATGGCCAGGCAAGCTGGAATCGACATTCGTGAGTGCCGTTTGTTTGCAGAAAGCGGTCGGCGTCACTTTATGACACGGCGCTTCGACCGCCTTGATGGCGGCGACAAGCTACATATGCAGTCGCTTGGCGCGATGGCGCATTATGATTTCAATATGGCCGGCGCCTATTCCTATGAGCAGGCTTTAGTGGTGATTCGCCGCTTGGGTTTGCCGATGCGCTCGGTCGAAGAACAATTTCGCCGCATGGTGTTCAATGTGATCGCCCGCAACCAGGACGACCACGTCAAGAACATCGCCTTTCTGATGGATAAATCAGGCGCGTGGGCGCTTTCGCCCGCGTTCGACATGACTTATAGCTTCAATCCTGCCGGTAGCTGGACCGCCAGTCACCAGATGAGCGTAAACGGCAAGCGCGATGAGTTTACCCTCGACGATTTCAAGGCTTGTGCCAGGGTTGCGTCAATGAAGCGCGGACGTGCCGAGGCCATCATTGATGAAGTGCGCAGCGTAGTATCACGATGGCGTGATTTCGCCGATGAAGCCGGCGTGCCCGCCGCTTTACGCGATCAAATACACACCAATTTACGGCTGACGCCGTTCCGATAGCAGAGCCTAATGCGCTTTGTCGGCGCTGCGCTGCGTTGACGGAACACACGGATGCTTACGGCGTATCTTTTGCCCGGGGCCCGGGCGGCATCGTTGAACGTGATGGCGATTGACGCCGAATGCCGCGCGCGGCCGCCGGCGATCGCCACCGTTAGCAATCGAGTGTAAGGATATTGTCTGCATGGCGACCAACTCAAGGAACGTGGAATTTCTGCCACAGGAGGAACGCCATGAAAGACAAATTATCAAACAAAGTAAGCAATTTATCGCCTAACGCCGCACTTCGAATGATGACCCTGTCGATATTGGCGAGCGCGTCATTACTCGCCGGCTGCACGACCTTGGGCGGTGCCCACCATGCCGCCATGTCCGGCGACAGCCCCCCGGCGCCGTATGCCGGGTATTTGGCGGCTCACGACAACGTTCAGCATCCGCTGCAATTGCTCGGTGGTCCAATGGAAGTGCAAGTGTCGCAGGATGTTGGCGGCGTGCATGTGTCGTTGCCTGACTTTCGTCGCCTGGATCCCGATGTCTTCGGAACACCCGCGCATCCGCGCGCGTTCGCCGGAACGCCAATCATTGATGGCGTACCGATGATGCTGCGTAAGGTCAAGGACGGGCAATTCACCCGTGTGGCGCACCTATCGCCGTTCGGTGATAAGGCGATTGTAATGGGCAACGGGCACTTGCAAATGGATGTGGTCGATGCCACTGCGGCCGATGCGGCCGTTTCGCAGGACAAGGTGCACTTTAAAGCGAGTTGGCAGGACAAGAAAGGCAATACCTATGAGGTTCGTTGCTGTAAAAAACTGGCCGCGCACGGCATGGAGTATCCAAGCTTCGGCGGCGTGGCGACCAATGGTCTGATGCATGGCTCATCGCGCGTCGGGACGGCGTTGATGCCGACACTCTACAACTACGTGGCATTTTGGGGTATGGGCGAGATACTTAAGAATGGTCAAGTGGTCGACGCGCCGCGCTTGGTGCACGTTATGCTTACCGAGTATGTGCGCACCAAGGGATATGCGTTGGCGTTCGACAGCCAAGTCACGCCCCAACGCGTACATCTCCATCTGATGGTGCCGCCAATGATGCCGAATATGCAGCATGGTGGATTTAAACCGAGTCCGGTAAAGACCGGCTTCATGCTTCCCAATGGCAAACAGCTGCCGTTTTGGCATGTTATGTTCCAGAACCTGTCCGTGCGTGCACGCCATCTGGAAAACGGCTGGGTTTCGTTTCCGCAATCGCAATGAGACCGTTTGCAGCAGTAGGAGATGAGCTATGGGAAATGCATTAGGTATTTTGCTGGCTAAACGTACGATGCTTTATCTAGTCTTGGTCGGTTCGATGTGCGCGGTTGGGATGGAGAACGTACATGCAGCGCAGACGGTGGTGGTGACGTTGAGCAATGAGCTCAAATTCGAGCCGAACCATGTGACCGTTCATGTCGGCCAGACTATCGAGTGGAACAACGCGTCTGTGTTGGTCCACACAGTGACGGATGTACCGAAACTGGCGAGTAATGCAAAAGATGTGGCGCTCCCGCCGCAGGCGGCGAGTTTCAACTCGGGCAACCTGGCGCCGGGGGCGACGTTCCGGCATCGCTTTTTGGTGCCCGGTACCTACCGGTATTTCTGTATACCGCACGAGGCGGCCGGCATGATCGGCGAAGTGACTGTTGTAAAATAGCGATCGAACGGCCGCGTGAGCTTGGGCCGCAGTTGCGTGCGTGCCTGCATCAGCGCGGGTGACGGACGCAACTGCGGCTCAAGAACGGGTGCGCTGGAGGCAAATGTTGCTCGCCGCTGCTGCCATGATCGATTGATCATGGCAGCCGGCCAGGGCGGCACGGCCGAACGCGGTATCTGTCTCTACAAGCTACGTCACACTTCGAATAAATAAAGAAATTTCAATTCCCATAGCGCTTCCACCGGCCGGTATCGCGCCCCGGTCTCGGGCGTTACCGGGTGCAATGCGGGCACTCAAGACTGCGCGCCGCCGGCCGCTTAAATGGGTAGGAGATACCATCGAACCTCCCATGGAGTTAAACGCATGCCAAAGGTAAATACGGTTCCATCGCAATCGTTGGATATCCCGTTGGAGCGCGACGTATTCTTGCGCACCCTGATCCGCGAACTATCTGGCACGTTGCAGGACGTAGTCGGCCTGGAAGAGGCATCGGGCTTCGTCAGCGTGGTTGGTCAACGCATGGGCGAATGGATCGACCAGACTTATCGCGAAGCATTGCAGGTGGAGCGAATGGACATCCACCAAGTGTCCAATACATTGGTGGATCTCAAGGCGCGTATCAACGGCGACTTTACGTTAGATAGTAGTTCCGAGGAAAAATTGATGCTTTCCAATACCCGCTGCCCGTTCGAGGACAAGGTAGAGGGACGCCCGTCGATGTGCATGATGACGTCGAATGTATTCGGCACCATCGCGGCCGAGAACCTCGGCTACGCCAAGGTCGAATTGAAAAAAACCATCGCCAATGGCGACGGCTGCTGCCAGGTGGCGGTGCATTTGCGCCCGACCGCTGAAGCACAATCCTGTGAGGGGCGTGAGTACTTCGGCGATGCCGACCCCGATTGATCCAGCACAATTCGCTGCCATCAGCGATTCGCTTCCAGATGCACTCCTGCTAGTTGACCCGAAGGGTTCGATCGTCGCGTTGAACAGGGCGGCGAAGAAGCTTTTCCCTTCTACTCACGCCGGCGCTCATCTAAGCAGCTGCGTTGAAGAAGACAATGAGGCGCTGTGCCGGTTGCTGCGGAGTTGGCGCCGCGCCGCGAGTCCCACACCGGGGACGCTTCATGTCCGCCGCCGGATGGGAGAGAAGTCGAGTGCGATCTTGCGTTGTGAAGGTACCGCAGTTGCCCAAGGCCACGCAATCGTTGTGCGCTGCCGTACGCGCGAGGACGCGGCCAAGCCCTTTGCGGTACTCAACGATGAAATTGAAAAGCTGCAGCATGCTAACCATGAACTGCGCCAGGATCGAGAATACTTGGCGCGGCGAGTGGAGGAGCGCACCTTAACCATTCGCGAAAGCGAACGCCGTCTGCGGGGTATTCTCGAGGCGCTCGCCGAAGCGGTGATTTGCTTCAACCGCGAAGGCGTGGTGTTGAGTACCAATGCCGCCGCCGATTGTTTATTCGGATACACGGGTGGTGATCTGCCGGGGTCGCGCATGGATGCGCTGCTGCCGAGTGCGTGGCGCGACGGCGATCTGCTCACCGAACACCATTCCGGCAGTATTGAAGCGCATGCTCAGCACCGCGGCGGCATGGAGTTCCCCGTGGAGCTAAAAGTCCGCGAGCTGATATTGCAGGATGAGACGGTATTTACCGCCCTGATCACCGACATTACTGAACGTAAGGCTTACTTGCACAATCTGCGGCATTTGGCCGAGCGCGATGAGCTGACCAGTCTGTATAACCGGCGATATTTCCACGATGAACTCAGCCGCCTGATGGCGCCGGAAAATCGCCGGACGGAAAGGCCGATCAGTTTGTTATTCATCGATTTGGACAATTTCAAATACGTCAACGATGAATATGGGCACGCGGCGGGAGATGAAGTACTGAAGCAAGTGTCCGAGTTGTTACATAGCCAGACGCGCAACAGTGACCTTCTAGCGCGTATTGGTGGCGACGAGTTCGCGTTATTGCTGTGCGATGCAACCGACGACGAAGTTGACGCCATCGCCGAACGCATGCGTGCATCGTTGGAGACGTACACTTATACCTGCGGTAGCGGCCATGCCGATGTGGGTTGCTCTATTGGTATCGCCAAACTCGAAACTTCGATACCGGCCGAGCAAATACTAGGACGGGCGGAGTTCGCTTGCCGGCAGGCTAAGAACCGCGGTCGAAACGGTGTCTGGCGGTTTTCCGACGGTGACGCTGCCGCGGCGGCGGCGGGCACACATGAAATGGGTTGGCTACGGCGCATCAAACGCGCGCTGTTGGACGATCTATTCGTACTTCATGCGCAGCCGATTATGCGCACGCATAAAAATGAGGTCGCCGCGTTTGAGATACTCATTCGATTGGCGGACGAAGGCGATGACCTAATCATGCCGAACGCTTTTTTGCCTGCGGGGGAACGGTTTGGCTTGATGCCGGACATCGATCGTTGGGTTATTCGGCACGCTCTGGAGCTGGTAGCACATGATCAACGCACGCTATCCATCAACCTGTCTGGTACTACCTTGGCGCAGCCCGAGATCGCGGATTATATTGCGCGGCAACTGCAGATTTTTGGCGTGGCTGCCGAGCGTTTGATATTTGAAGTCACCGAAACAGCGGTAATCGCTAATTTGGCGGGCACGGCCGCGATCTTGAAAAAACTGCGGGCGTTGGGGTGTCGGACTGCTTTGGATGATTTTGGCGCCGGCATGTCCTCGTTCGCGTATCTCCGTGAGCTGCCGGTGGACTGGGTGAAGATCGACGGTCGATTCGTCCGTGACCTGGCAACGAATACGGTGGATCAAGCGATGGTTAAGGCCATGCATGAAATTGCGCGCACGTTGGGCAAGGTCACCGTTGCCGAGTTTGTCGAAGACATGGATGCGCTAACGATCTTGCGCAAGCTAGGCATCGATTACGTACAAGGCTATTATCTCGGACATCCGTCTGCCACTAAACGGTCTGAACGGATTGCCAGCTGATTTTTTGTCACCGTGGCGTCAACCTCTTGGTTGACAGTATGCAGCGAACAGTTAAATTCCCCAGGTAGACTCGTGCCGATTCCACCCGCGTTGGTATCGTTCGGTATGGGTGCGCTACGCCGTGCTCGTCGCAGGTGCTGCGGCTGTGAGTTACGCCACAACGCTACGTGCTCGACGCTTGGATCACTGGAAGTGGTGATTCAGCGCGATCATACATGGCACTAACGCGATCGTCGTTCGCTATTCTTCATCTGACATACGTTACGCGCGGGGGCGTCGCCGGGTTAGTCGGGTGCGCTAATAGAGCGTGAGCGACTGATCATTTTTGCCAGCCTACCGTAGCCGTAAAATTAGTATATATTATTGTCCGTGTACGATATCTAACGGTACTGGAAGCGGCGCAGTGTGACGCGGTATCGTTTATCAGCGCGCAGTTCTTCGCGACTAATGTGTTAGCAAAAATAGATCTACTTCAGGTTCACCAAATTGCATCGTGAGCATCGAGATAATGTGCGTCCGACGTAATTGAGGCGCGTTGTAGCTACCGCGGTCACCGCGATAGGTTATTCGACGCGCGAGAGAAGGAACAATCATGTTTGAAGAATTTAAGAAATTTGCGCTGAAGGGCAATATGATCGACATGGCCGTCGGCATCATAATCGGCGCGGCATTTGGTACGGTGGTCAAATCGCTGGTCAGTGACGTGATCAATCCAATCATTGCCGCGATTTTTAATACGCCGGATTTTAGTAATTTTTTTTTGTTTTGCGTAATCCGAGTGGGACAGTTTTTACTTCCATCGAGGCTGCTCGTCAGGGCGGTGCGGTGGTCTTGGGCTATGGTCTATTTATCAATGCGTTGATTGCCTTCTTGATCGTCGCCATCGTGCTGTTCTTGGTAGTAAAGAACATGAATCGATTAATGGAAAAAAAATCGAAGGAAGCCGAGGCGCCATCGGCACCACCGCAGCCCACGGCGCAGGAAGTGTTACTGGCGGAGATTCGGGATTTACTCAAGGCGCGTGGCGGCAGTCTGTAGTACGAATTTGCGCTTACGTCATGCGGACTAGCGGCGCGCGCCCGGTCCATATCGGAATCAGGCGATGGAAATGCGCCCGCGCCCGGCCCGTTTGCCCTGATACAAGGCGTGGTCGGCGGCCTTGATCATTTTTTCTGCGGTGTCGATATTGCGCGTGTGCGTGACGACGCCGACGGTCACCGACGGCTTTTTCGGGTCGGCGTTGCCGGCAGTGATCACGCTTGCGCACAGTCGTTCGGCGACTCGGCGTGACCGAAGCGATCGACATCAATAATCAGTACGCTCACCGTTGTTTTCGTGTGCAAGGCGGCGGCAAGTATAGCGTGACGATTGGGTAGCCGGGTCAAGGCGTCTTCAAAGGCTTCGCTCTCGAGCACTTTTTTCGATTAGCGAAACGGTCGGTCATGGCGTTGAGATAGGTAGCGAGTGTGCCTAGTTCGTCGCGCGAATGATTGTCCATCCGCACAGAGAGATCGCTGCGGCTGAGCCGGCGTATTGCCTCTCCCAGCTCTCGTGTCGGTTTGACGATCGAGTAGATCATGATTGAGAGAATGAAAGCCGCGGCCGAGAGCGTAGCTACCCATGCCCATACCAACCGCCGCAATTGTTTGTGTTGAGCGGTGGTGATTGCGACGGCGCGGGCCTTGATCGCTTTTGCCAAGTGCGTTCGGGCGGTGTCAATCTCGTCGAGCACTCGAGTCAGCTCGGCGCGTGCGGTTGCCGCGGCGGCCCCAGCGCCGACGATACGTAGTGGCGTAACGTGTTCGACCAAACGTTCGATGCCTGGCCTAGCGGTGTTCCAGGCTTGTTGTGCCGAGCGGATCGCGCCGGAAGGCATGGCTGGATCGGCTGTCTGACTGCGCAGTTTGAAGAATAATCGGTCGATAGAGCCGGTCAATCCACCGTAATCCGGTACCGACTGGCCAGTCTCGGCTTCCAGCTCATCGGTGAGGGCGCGTTGGAGGTCGTATTCCAATGTAGTCAGCGGTAACAGCGTGTCCACCGATGCCTCAATTGTTTTATGGAGTTCTGATTCCTGCTGTTGCAGAACCATGGCGCTGGCGGCGATGAGAATGGTCATTGGTAGCACTAACGCGGCCGAGGCGATAGCCAATCGCTTGCCGACGGAAATACGGCGTAACGTTTTTTCGAACCACATAGAATACCCCCGGCAGTTCACGAGACCACCGTATTGTTGGTATCGGCACGGAGGGTTCGTGCTTGAGTGCCGATATTGCTGTGATCAGCAGCCAAGCCCACACAAAGCGAAGTGACCATTCGATCGATATGAACCGTGGGGGATCTCATCATGGCGTTTGGTGACCACCGTCAGGTAATGATGGCGTGGGCTGGCGTGCGGGTAGCGCGCCAACGCGCTGGACTTGGGCTTAGTGTGCCGTGGCGGCGTGTGATGCGGCCGCGCTGACAGCGGGCCGGTCGCGCGCGGATCGACCGGCAAAAAGTATCGCTTACCGGGCGCTAATCCCGTTCATTACCGTCCGGTTAGCCTGCGTAGCGATCGATTAGACCTTTGCTATGCTTGGGTTTTATTTTTTGCCGGTGTGACTGGTTGCGAAGCTGGATTACGGCGCTGGCCAAGCGTACTGCTGTGGTGCGGTGACGTTAACGGTTCACGCCGACGCAGGCGCGACGTTCATTGACAACAAGGAGTCGATCCATGACAACAAACCGAGTAGTGGCCGCGGTGGCGGCTTTAATTGCGCTGTTTTCCTGTGCCGGCCTGGTCCAGGCGGCCACGCTAAAAGATACGGCGGCGCTAAAAGGCTTGAACAGCGCCAAGGGTGTGTTCATGTTGGATGTCGACAACCCGGGACGTATGGATCATGTGCTCAAGGTCGTGGAGAAAACCGGCGAGGGCATGCGAGCGCAAGGGGTGACGCCGCATATCGTCGTCGTCATCATCGGCCGTGGTGTGGCCTTTCTAACCAAAGATCGGCGCGGTATTCCGTATACCGATGAGCGCGCTGTCGCCAACGTGCAGTCGGATATTCATAAGCTCAGCAAGATGGGTATACGCTCCGAGGCTTGCGGTGTGGCACTCAAGGGCATGGCGGTCGATCCGTCCGACGTCATCGACGACGTCCACCCGGTCGGCAATGGCTTCATCTCGGCCATAGGCTACCAGGCGCAGGGCTACCAGCTCGTGCCGGTCTATTAACCCGGCGAGGGACGGAGTACTGGTTGTCGGTCTCCGGCCAGTGCGGCCGCCCCTCGGCATGGTTTACGCGCCGACGCTGTTCAGCTACTGGTAGCGAACCACGTAGCGATGGTTAGCGTTCACATCGCTATTGATCGCGAGTATTGCACGTACTCATCAACGGTATGGGCGCGGCGCCAATTGATATTGCCGATCCGCGTTGCGGCACAGACCGAGGCGCGGATGGCCGCTAATCGGCGAAGCAAAAACGCATTTGCGTGAAGCGGCCACGTAATGATCGCACCGCGTCTCGCCAGTAGCCTGCCGGTTTGACGCCGCCGTCGCGAACCATCTCGGCCACGAGTCCGGCGAGCTCGGCGAAGTCGCCTGTTTGCATGCCGAAGCGGGTCATTTCCTGACTGCCCATGCGCACGCCGCTGGCCGCGGCAAAGCCAATATCATCGTAAAATGCCTGTGGGTTAGTGATGATATTGTTTTGCTCGAGGATTTCCGCGGCGGATTGTCCTTGGCCGCGTCCGGCACGCAACAGCACTTGATGAGTCTCGGTGAAGCCGCATGCCTCATCGCCCTCGATACGAGCACCGAGATCGCTCAGAGCGCGAGCGAAGGCCTTGGCGTTTTCGAGCACGCCGCGCTGATAAGCGTCTTTATGCTCGATCATTTCGTAGGTTGCGCCGAGCAAGCCGAGTAGTGTACCGAGATGATGGTTGCTGACGCTACCTGGGAAGGCCCGCGCTTCGACGAAGCTCCATAGATCTTCGAACACTGAACCTGGTTCGATATTGCTCAAAATAACGCCGCGTTGCGGACCAAAAAAAGTCTTGTGCGTGGAGCCGGTAATGATATCGGCGCCCTCACGCAGCGGCTCCTGGAAGTGTTCACCGAGCAGCCCGAGCACGTGCGCGCCGTCGTACATGATCAACGGTCGGTCGGGGTTGTCACGGCCGAATTCGTCGAAGATGAATTCGGCGATTTCGCGCACCGGCTCCTTGTGAATGATGACGCTGCGTCCGAACACCAGCAATTCTGGCTGCAAGTCGTGAATCAACTGTTTAGTCTTGTCGACATCGATCCGGTACGGGTTGTGTTTTTCGAACGGAAAATAGGCCACCGATGGCAGGCCGGTATCGGCATCAACGGCGATGTAGTTTTTCAGTGAGCCCAGCACCTGCGCGCTCAGGTGTCCGCCCTTATTCAAATCGTGAACGATCACCGGACCGAGTAGACGCGGTTGCTCGCCGCGTCGATAGCGGTTCTTGAACTGCTTGAGCGCGTCGAAAACGGTGGCGTTGGCCATTTGTCCGCTGATGACCCGTGGCTCTACCGTAGTGCAGTTGAAAAAAGTACGCAGCGCGGCTTTGAGTTCTTCCTCGCGCTCCATGATGAACGCGGTGCCGCGATAAAAACGAACGTCGCCCGCCGCCGGGTCCAATCCGGGCATCAGTTTATGCTCATTGTAGCGCCCGGCCGGGTCCGTGATCGATAGCTGAGCCACGTAGTCTGAAACGCTTTGTTCGGAGGGGATGAGATTCATGCACTCGCTGCGGCGCCATTGGTGATTGGCGGCCGCCTGCCGGCCCAGTTGTATGGCCAGTCGTTCAATTTGGCTGGGCTCGGTGCGCTTATTTTCCGGAACTTGCCTGAAACCTGTATACGGACGTGCATAGGGCGCGGTTACCCACAGATTTTTCTCTACCAATTCGGCGTCGAAATCGGCGCCCCGGTCGGCATGGATACTGACCACGACCGGCCGTTCGCGGCTATAGCGCAGCGTTGCGTCGATCAGGGCCAGGCCGATCGGGCGTAGGCTGTGATCGTCGGAAGGCACGGCGGTGATGTCTTCACTATAGAAGTGCGGATACGGTACGGTGGTCCCCGAAGTGATATGCCCTAGCAGACGCTCGCCATCGGTTACCGTAAATCCGGCACGCAGCGGTTTGCGGCTACCAAACACGGCAAGTGGTTGCACCATGCGCTTGAGCAAGCGCTGTTCGAGCGCTGTATCGAGTTCGCCGCGCTTCCATGACAAGTATTCTTGGCGCTGACGTTCAATGATTTCTTGGCCGATGAACGAACTCCCTCCAACGGGTCGAACCGCGAGGTGGGCAATCGCGTTGGCGTACAAGGGGATCTCGTTGCCGTCGATGTCCAGGCCCAACTCGTGTCCGTATAGCGGTAATCCGGCTTCGAGGCGTAACGAATCGCGCGCGCCGAGTCCGATTGGTGCTGCGCCGTGCTCGATCAGCCTTTGCCATAGTTCAACGACAAAATCGCGGGTTGGGAATAGTTCGAAACAAACGGCTTCGCCGGTATAGCCGGTGCGGGCGACGATAACGTCGTGCCCTGCAATTGATACGCGGCTCAGGCAATTGCGTTTGTTGTCGGGCAGGGCGATGGGCTCGACCAACTGTTCGATTACGGCCGAGGCGCTCGGGCCCTGCAGCGAGATCATGGACATCGATTCGCTGATATCTTCCATGACGGCGTCGTCGCGGCGCTTGTGTTCCACTAACCAATCCCAATCCTTGGCGCGGTTGCTGGCATTCACGACCAGTAGAAAATCGTTCGCTCCAAGTTTATATAGATAGGCGTCATCGACCGCGCCGCCCGTTGGTGTGGGTATAAATGTGTATTGCGCCTGGCCGGCCTCCAGGGCACGAGCGTTGTTGGTCAGTACCGACAGTAAAAACGCTTCCGAACCTTTGCCGGTGATGTGAAACCGCCCCATGTGACTGACGTCGAATAGACCGGCGTGCCTGCGTGTGGCCAAATGCTCTTGAATGATGCCGGTTTTATACTGCACCGGCATGTCCCAACCGCCGAACGGTACCATCTTGCCACCGTGGTCCATGTGCCACTGGTGCAAAGGTGTTTGCTGAAGCGCGGTTACTTCTGGTTCATTGATTTCCACGATCACTCCTAGCTCTTCTTACTGTATGGATCTGCCGACGGGAGACCATAATAAAGGGATTTGAAGCCGGATGGTAATGCCCCTGGAAAACGATCACATTGTGCGCGTCCGGCAGGTTGCCGTGATGTATGCGATAAGAATCCGGCAAATATAGCGTAACTTTATGATCGGCGACGCGCTGCCGCTCGCGCCGGAGTCTGAATTCGGCGTCGGCCGCGGGAATTGCCGCCTTAATTGTAAGATGCTAAACATAACGACATGGTAAGGCTGACGCGTCTCAAGCATATCGCACGGTGCGGATTCGCACTTTCGCTCGCGTCTGTTGTTGTTCCGGTTCGTGCCGCTGTGCTACTAGGCGCCGCCGGCGACGTCGATTTCTCCACGCACAGCAAGGCCGTGTTCGTGCGCGTGGTGTCAGGCCCTTGGGGCGCCATGGCCGGGAGCTGGCAACAGAGCAACGTGGTGGCAGCCGATTATACGTATCGATGGCGCCGTTGGTTGGCCGGTATAGGCGCAGCTTATTTAAGTCGTACTACGCACATCAACGGCACGCGCTGGAACTTTGAGTTGCGGCTGGGGTTTCAGTTGACGCCACGGATGTCGATTGTCTTGACACATTTCAGCAACTGCAAGAGGGTCTGTCATTTCAAGCGCAGCGGGCCGAACAAAGGATGGGATTTTTTGGGGGCCCAGTATCGATTTTGGTAGCCTGTTTTTGAGTTGCGTCTGACGGCCTCGTCGCCGAGCGGTCTGTTCGTCGGTTTCGCCCAGTGTCGAGTTCTCCGCTGGCTAGTCAAGCACATGCCCGCGACCGGGGAAAGGAGCGCGGATTTTTCGATCCGCCGTCAGCGGGGCAGCAGCTCCGCCTTTTCCACGCCGACCTCTACGGCAACCACCCGGAATTCGTCCAATATCTGCGCTACCGGAGCAAGTTCTTTGGCCACGCGAAGCGCACTGATTAGCCCAGCACTCGCAAATTTCGTCAAATGAAGGGCCGCCGCCGCGGCTGCAATACCGATAGCCTTGGCTAACTTTCCTGTGGGTAGACCATCGGTGACGGTTCGGATCAGCGTGTTTTGACACGTAGAGCCGGCGCAATTAGAGAACGATCGCGGCTTGCGCGAGGCACAGCGGCACGCGGGCTGCCATTACGGCGAGGTTTTGAGAACTCCTGTTATCTTGTTGATTTAAATATAATTTAAGCTGCATAGACGGATTGTACTGGTCAGCCGAAGTTGTTATAGCCGCCACGATCGACTAATCGCATGCTCGGCGCTTGAATAAATTGTAGCGTATATAACGATATTGTAGCATAATTTACAAAATGTACTTTATAGGCCTTATCCTGTCCTTGCCGACCGAGAACGCTACCGTGCGGATGCGCGCATGGCGAACACTGAAAGCTGCCGGCGCCGCAGTGCTTCGTGACGGGGTTTACCTGATGCCCGAGCGCGATCGTCACCGCACCTTATTGGACACGGTGGCCATCGACGTGCGGGCCGGTGGAGGCACAGCGCACGTAGTTCGTATCGAGGAACCGGAGGACGCGCATTTCATCGCCTTGTTCGACCGCAGCGAAGATTACGCGGCGTTGCTGGCAGATGTAGGCACGCTACGCGAAACACTGACCGCAGTCGCTGCATCGAATATCCTCAAACGCACACGCAAGCTGCGCAAAATGTTCGTCAGCCTCAGCGAAATCGATTTCTTCCCCGGGGCGGCACGCAAACAAGCCGACGCCGCCTTGCAAGAATTGGAATTGGCCGTCGCGCAGGCGCTCACGCCCGATGAACCGCATCCCGTCGAGGCAGAGATTTCTCGTTTGCAAATCAGCGATTATCAAGGCAGAACGTGGGCGACCCGCCGTCGTCCGTGGGTGGATCGAATGGCTTGTGCCTGGTTGATTCGCCGTTTTATCGACCCTCGTGCGCAACTATTGTGGCTAACCTCGCCGTCCGACTGCCCGGTCGACGCGCTCGGCTTTGACTTCGACGGTGCGACGTTCAGTCATGTTGGCGCGCGCGTCACTTTCGAAGTGTTGTTGGCTTCTTTTGGTCTTGAGACCCCCGAGCTGCGGCGACTCGGCACGCTCATTCATTGCCTCGATGTTGGCGGTGTACAACCATCAGAGGCTGCGGGCATGGAAAGTATTTTAGCGGGATTGCGCGCGACCATCCTGGACGACGATCAGCTACTGGCAGCGGTCACCAGCGTGTTTGATGGTCTGATCAAAACTTTTTCAAAGGACAAACTTGCGCCATGAAGCAGGCAGCGACGGCGCCGAATGACGATGAGCGATCGAGACCGCCGTACATCAGTTTCTGCGACGCTTTGCGTTTCTGGCTCAAGCTCGGATTCATCAGCTTCGGTGGGCCAGCCGGACAGATCGCGATCATGCATCAGGAACTGGTTGAGCGGCGGCATTGGATTTCGGAGCAACGCTTTCTACACGCGCTGAACTATTGCATGATGTTGCCGGGTCCGGAGGCGCAGCAGCTGGCCGTCTACATCGGTTGGCTTATGCATCGAGCGCGCGGGGGGCTGGTGGCGGGAACGTTGTTCGTGTTGCCGTCGCTATTGATGCTGATCGTGTTGTCGTGGGTCTATCTCGTCTTCGGCGACACGCCGCTCGTCGCAGGGTTATTCTACGGTATCAAACCGGCGGTGACGGCCATCGTCGTGCAGGCCGTGTTCCGGATCGGTTCCCGTGCACTGCGGAGCGGCGCGCTGTGGGCCATCGCGGCGGCGGCGTTCGTGGCGATCTTCGGCTTGAATGTGCCGTTTCCGGCCATTGTCGCTGGCGCAGCGATGATCGGTTATCTTGGCGGGCGCTTCGCGCCGGAGCAATTCAAAAGCGGCGGTAACCATGGTCCTGCCGGTAAATCGTTCGGCGCCGCCGTGATCGACGACGACACACCAACGCCGGAGCATGCACACTTTCGTTGGTCAGCTCTGCTCCGAGTAATCCTCGTGGGTGCGGTGCTGTGGTTTGTTCCGATGGCTGCGCTGATGATTTTATTCGGTTGGACGGGCACGCTCACGCAGATGAGCTGGTTCTTTACCAAGGCGGCGCTGGTTACGTTCGGTGGCGCCTATGCCGTGCTGCCTTATGTGGTGCAGGGTGCGGTCTATCACTACGGCTGGGTCTCACCAACACAGATGATTGACGGGCTGGGATTAGGTGAAACCACGCCGGGTCCACTCATTATGGTTGTCGCGTTTGTCGCCTTCGTCGGCGGCTACACCCATGCTGCGCTAGGCATCGACGAATTGCTTCTGGGCGGAACGCTGGCGGCGGTACTGGTGACTTGGTTTACGTTTCTACCGTGTTTTATTTTTATCCTCGCCGGCGGACCGCTGGTGGAGGCCACGCGCGGCAATATCGGATTTACCGCGCCGCTAACCGCGATCACCGCTGCCGTGGTCGGAGTGGTGCTTAATCTTGCGCTGTTCTTCGGCAAACATGTGTTATGGCCGCAGGGATTGACTGGCCGTTTTGACTGGATGTCCGCCTTGATCGCGCTGGCCGCGGCAGGGGCGTTAATGCGCTTCAAGCGTAGTGTGATCGAGGTCGTCGTCGCTGGCGCGCTGCTCGGCCTAGTGTTGAAAGTCTTTCTGCCATAGGACGCTCCAATCCGCGATCGAGGATCGCGCCCATGAAACAACTGAGCCGTAGATTGTTCTTCGTGACTATTGGTTGCGCTCTGTCATTCGTAGCGTTAGCGGCCCGGTTGGATAAGATAATTGATCTACCCCTACCTGGTGCACCTGCGCGCTTTGACTATGAGGCGCTTGACGCGGCCAGCGGGCGGCTCTACATCAATCAAATGGGCGCCAATCGGGTGCTGGTCTACGACATCCGGGCACGGCGCTTGCTCGCCGTGCTGCCCGGCTTCCCCAGCGCCACCGGCATTACGCTGGCAGCGCAACGTGGGCTGGCCTTCATCAGTACCCCGAGCAGAATTGTTAACGCACTGCTTGGTCAGGGTCGTTTGCGCGTGTTGCGGCTTACCGACCTCACGACCATCGCCAGCCTCCCGGCTGGTGCGTTTCCGGACGGCAGCGCGTGGGTCGATTATCTGGAGCGATTGTTTGTGTCCGATGAGCGCGGGGGCGTCGAGACCATCATCGGCAGCGACCCGCTGCGGGTGATCAAGAGCCTGCCACTGGGCGGCGAAGCCGGCAACAGCGCTTATGACCCTGGTGACCATCGGGTACTGGTCAATGTGCAGAGCCGACGTGAACTGGTGGTGATCGACCCGCAGGCGCTCGTGATCACGCGGCGCATCACACTGCCGCCGAGTTGCGTGCACAATCATAGTCTGCTGGTGGACAATGACGTTCGGCTGGCCTTCGTTGCCTGCGATGGTAATGCCCGTCTGTTGACACTGACGCTGCCGGGTCTGCAAACCGTGCAAGTGGATAGGGTGGGCAACGACCCGGATGTGCTGGCGTTGGACACCGAGCGCCAAATTCTGTACGTCGCCAGCGAAAGTGGCGTAGTCACCGTGTTCGCCGTCGAAACAGGGAAACTCAAACTCTTGTGGCGTGGCTGGGTAGGCGCGGATGCGCATAGTGTGGCGGTGGACCCAGCATCCGGCGTGGCCTATTTTCCCCTCGCCGATGTCGATGGTCATCCGTTGCTGCGGGTCATGCGACTCGTGACGCCATGACCCCAGGTTTATTTCAATGCTTAGAAAATAGTGATCGCTCCTCGCTGAAGAATCGCGACCTTGTCTGCGGGAGAATTTAAATGCCTTACGAAATGAAACCCTTGTCTTGCGACCCATCAAAGCTTAACGGCCTGTCCGAGAAAATGATCGTCAGCCATTATGAAAATAACTACGGTGGCGCGGTGAAGCGCCTCAATGCGATCGCTGAGCAGTGGGCAGGTTTGGATTGTGCCAGTGCGCCGGTGTTCGTAATTAACGGACTCAAGCGCGAAGAGTTGATCGCCTACAACTCCATGGTACTGCACGAACTTTATTTCGATAGCCTGGGCAGGGGGGTAGGTCCGAGCGGTGAGTTCTATGAAGCGCTGGTGCGCGACTTCGGAAGCTATGATCGGTGGCATGCCCAATTCGTCGCCATGGGGAAGGCGCAGGGTGGTGGTTCTGGTTGGGTGTTACTGACGTACTCGACACGTGATAATAAACTCATCAACCAATGGGCGGCAGATCATACCAACCTGTTAGCCGATGCGCTGCCCGTGCTGGCCCTGGACATGTATGAACATGCTTATCATCCGGATTACGGTGCAAAGGCGGCGGTCTATGTGGAAGCCTTTATGCGCAATATCCGCTGGGAAAATGTCGCGCGACTCTATTTTCGTGCATCGGCTATACAACATTGCAAAGACAGGGCGATTACCGTTAGCGCACTCAAGTATGATTTTGCTACGGATGTCGACAGGTTGATCCTGGACGTGCGGCGTGCAGCGGACTACGGAAGTGATGACGAAATTATTCCCGGCGCTATTTGGTGTGATCCAGATTTGATCGCGCAATGGAGCCGAATACTTCCTAAAGATAAAGAGATCATCCTATATTGCGTCCATGGAGCCACGATCAGTAATTCTGTACTGGATCATTTGCTGAAAGAGGGATTCAAAGCGCGCTATATCGAAGGCGGCATTGAGGGCTGGAAAGCGGCCGGTGGACAGACGGTCGCCAAGTCGTCTGATTCAGTTCGTTAATTCCGACCGTTTGATATTGTGCGAGGTTTGGCTGCAGGTCGATGCCAAGGTTTTCTGGCCCGCACGAGGGATGCTTGAACTCCTAGCGGAAAGGTAAAATGTGGGTTTACCTTCCTGGAAAATCATAAATCTTTAACTCAAGTCTTGACGATAAATCCTCCGCTTTGGCGGACAGCAATGCTCGCCCTCCGTTAAGGCGGTCATTCGATCTGTGCTACGCCGAAGCCGCTTTGCTCGGGCCGTTTCGCCATCTCCACACCGACCTCGACGGCGACAGGAGTATGTGCTTCGGCCACGAGGAAAGCCGCGAGGGGGCGGATTACGGGGCATAGCCGGCGGTTAGGCGACGGCTTGGGGCGGCCACGATCGGGCGAGCTGTTTGTCGGTTAAATCCAATATCACGACATATAAAGCTCCATGCCGAAGCGAATCTCGGAACATGGGCTTGATGCCATCGTCGCGTAGCCGCCGTGGTCCGGACCGGAATGAACGGACTGGGCCGGCTGCGCGAGTGCGGCAAAGCGCACCGGAGCAGGCGCCGCCAGTGGAGCAAACACGCTTCGTCGAAATCGTGGAGGCCGAGATCATGAGCCTCCATGAAGGCAACATCGCGCGTTACCGGCTGCGCGACGACCGAACCCTGATATGCGCTATCCAGCTCGCACTCAAGGACCTTCAAGTGGGCGTCGATCTCGCCGACATGTGCATGTATCAGCGCGACTTGGTGCTGTAGGGAAGTGGTAACTTCCGGAAGGTCTTCCTGGTTGATCCGCTTCATCAAGGCTTGTAACCCACCCGTGCCAGCACGCTCGACCACGCCACGCTCGGCCAGCAGCCCGCGAATCTGGTTGATACATTGGGTGCGCTGGACAACCAGCAGCTCGCGGGTGCGATGCAATGCGGCCAAGTCCTGCTGGGCCAGGGTGTTTACAGGAACCGGCCGAATCCGGGGATCCCGGTACACCGCGTAAATGGCATCGGCATCGTTGCCATCATTCTTGTTGCCGACACGGCGTTGGGCCACGAACTGCGGCGGCACCAGCTGCGTCCGGTAACCGTGGCTCCTCAACTGCCGTCCCCAATGGTGCGAGCTGCGGCAGGCTTCCATGACCACGACCCCACGTTCGGTATGGGGGTTGGTGAACTTGGCGACGAACTTCTTGCGAGATAGGCGATCCATCTTCCGGCACGCACCCTGCGGTCCGAAGGTGTGAACCTCGAGCATGTTCTTCGCCAAGTCGATGGCATACACGGTGTCGGACCGCGGGGAACGCTGGGCAGTAATATTCATGGTGGACTCCTCCTTGCGGCTGATGTTTGAGATCGCTGGGCCGCGTGCCGATGCGGCCTGCTCCTCTCAGTCTGGCACTTTGATGCCATCCTGGCCGGGAGGAGTCCATACCATCAGTTCACTGGGAGCGACCCACATATCTCGCGCTACCACACGGTGGCTAAGCCGGCTCTGCAGCGTGGTAGCGGAGACCGAGTGCTCACCGTCGCCAAGGTTCGGAAAGGATGAAAATATCACCCACCCCCAACAGCCCCAGGACGGGACGGGTCTTTCCTAGGCGAGCAATCCAACCAAATCGAAGCCACTGAATTGCATAAAGTTAATTCGCTTGCCGTACGTTTATGGCGGCAGACAAGACGCTATGTGCGGACGCCACTAACGGTATTTTATTGTAGATTTCGCCGAATTTTGTCTCCAAATCATGTATGTTATGAATTTTTGATGCTATTTTTGACATTATACGTCATTAAACGGCGCGTAATGGAGAGAGCAATGCTAATCGAGTTCAACGTTACAAATTTCCAGTCGTTACGCACTCAACAGACATTCAGCCTGACCAAGGGCAAGGGTGACGAGCTGTTCGAAACCAACACCTTCAAGGTGTCAGCAGTCAACGAATTCGACCTGCTGCGATCCGCGGCGATTTACGGTCCTAACGCTGGGGGTAAGTCCAGTTTTCTGCGCGCCCTACTACTCATGAAAAAGATCGTACTAGCATCGGCGAAGAGCCTGCAACGTGGCGACAAGCTACCGGTCACGCCGTTTCGCCTGAGCAAGGACACGCTGCTTGCTCCCAGCGAATTCGAGGTGACTTTCATCGTCAACCAAGTGCGCTATCAGTACGGCTTTTCGGCGACGACGGAGCGCATTCATAAGGAGTGGCTGTTGGCGTACCCCAAAGGTCGGGCGCAGCGCTGGTTCGAGCGGTCCTGGAACGAGCAGGGCCAACGCTACCACTGGGAGATCGGTGGCAACCTCACGGGCGAAAAACAGCTCTGGCAAAAATCCACTCGTGATAACGCGTTATTTCTGTCTACAGCCACGCAGCTAAATAGTGAACAGCTACAGCCCATCTACGACTGGTTTGATAAAACATTGCGCGTGGTAAATATCGCTGAACCAAATTTCAGTATTTCGCTGTGTGAAAGGACTGACGAAAGAGCGCGGGTGATGGATTTTTTGCATGCAGCCGACCTGAATATTGAAGATATCATCGTCGAGAAAAGTTTCTTTGATGTAAACGCACTGCCGAACGATATGCCCGAGCAATTGAAAAATGCAATCGCGGGCGATTTGAAAGGGCAACAAGTCATCAATATCAAAACGGTCCACAAAAGCATTGAAGATGAAAGCGTTCGCTTCGATCTTACCGAAGAATCTGACGGCACACAGAGGCTGTTCGCCTTCGCAGGTCCGTGGATCGACACCCTGGCAAATGGTCACGTGCTGTTTATCGACGAGCTACACAGTCACTTGCATCCCCAACTAGTGCAGTTTTTGGTGCAGTTGTTTCATAACGCCGAGACCAATCCCAAAAATGCACAACTAGTTTTTACCACCCACGAAACCTCTATCCTCAATCAGGAGATATTTCGCCGTGACCAGATCTGGTTTTGCGAAAAAGGTGAAGATCAGGCCACCACGCTCTATCCCCTGACGGATTTCAGCCCGCGCAAGGGGCGTGAGAACCTGGAACTGGCCTACCTCTCGGGGCGTTATGGCGCTTTGCCCTATGTCAGGCCGTTAAGGAAACAGGGCTGATGGGCACGGATAATCGGTTCCATAGGCGAAAGGCGAAAATGGCGCGCGACCTGACTCGTCACAAGGCCAAGAGGGAGCCCTACGCCAAGGTGCTCATCGTCTGCGAGGGAGAAAAGACCGAGCCGCACTACTTTAATGGTTTGAAAGACCATTACGGACTCAACGGCGCCAATGTGGAGGTCTGCGGAAATTGTGGCTCTGATCCCCTAAGTATCTATCGTTACGCTAGGCAACGCTACCGTGAAGAAAAAAATGCTGGCGACGCTTTCGATAAAGTGTTTTGCGTATTTGACAAAGACACTCACGCCAATTACGGGCCGAGTTTAGACGCTATTCGCGACGCAGCGCCGAATGGCGTTTATGTCCACATCACTTCTGTACCTTGTTTCGAGTACTGGCTGCTGCTGCACTTCAACTTTACTACCAGGGCTTACGTTCGACTCGCGGGGAATAGCGCATGCAATCAGGTAGTGACGGAACTCAGAACCCAACGTGAAATGAAGAATTATGCTAAAGGGGACAAAAATATTTTTTTAACGCTCTTTAGCCGCCTGGATTCAGCCAAGAGCAATGCAGAAAAATCGTTAAAGGCCGCCGCGAACTCTGATACTGATAATCCGACCACTCATGTGCATAAGTTGGTGGAGTTTCTGCAGGGCATCAAGGCACCTGAGTGACGTAAATAGAATCCTGGGGAAAACTGATGGAAGTCGCGCTGCCCCCGAGGACACGATGAACTCAGAGGGTGATCAGTGGATCCACCTGTGGACATTCCAAAAAAATTCCCGCAAATTTTCCGTAACAGGTCGTCTGAAACTGAAACTATGTATTAAATATTTGTTTTATTGGTGGGCGGTACTGGGATTGAACCAGTGACCCCTGCCGTGTGAAGGCAATATGGATGAATGGGCTAAACGGGCTATAAAATACTAAAAACGCATTAAAAACATAAAGATGAAATCTAACTAATAACAATAGCGATGCC
>JASBUN010000037.1 GCA_030147845.1 Gammaproteobacteria bacterium | reverse complement strand
GCGCTGGGCCGAGGCCGGCGATCTGGAGTCGGTGACCGGTAAGGGCGTGCGTGCACAACTCAACGGCGAGACCGTCAGTATCGGCAACCTGAAGTTGTTTGACGGCGTGGCGATTCCTGGCGAGGTACGCACAACCGTCACTCGGCTGGAGGCCGAAGGCAAGACCACCATGGTGGTACAGGCCGGCGATCGTTTCCTGGGCGTGTTGGCCCTGGCTGACACGCCGCGCGAGGGCGTGGCCGACATGTTGGGGCAATTGCATCGCCTGGGCATCCGCAAGACCATCATGCTCACCGGCGACAACGAGCGGGTGGGGCAGGCCATCGGCCGGGCCGTCGGCCTGGACGAGGTGCGCGCCAGCCTGTTGCCCGAGGACAAGGTCGCCGCAATCGATGAATTGCTGCGGCGCGAAGGTCAGGTGGCCATGATCGGTGACGGTGTCAACGACGCGCCGGCGCTGGCGCGCGCCACGGTGGGCATTGCTATGGGCGGCGCCGGCACCGATGTGGCGTTGGAGACCGCCGATGTGGCCTTGATGGCCGACGACTTGAGCACACTGCCGTTTGCCGTTGGGTTGTCACGCGCTGCTCGGCGTATCATTCGCCAAAATTTGTGGGTTTCGCTCAGTATGGTGGCGCTGTTGATTCCGGCGACGCTGGCCGGGCTAGCCGGTATTGGTTTGGCGGTCATTGCCCACGAGGGTTCTACACTGGTCGTGGTGTTTAATGCTTTGCGGCTGCTCGGCTATCGCCGCGGCGAAGTCACGAACGCGGACTTGAAACGTGAATAGAATAACTAGGTCTGTAATGCTTATAGCGGCTGGACCGGTGGGTTTGAGCCGATGGGCGGGCGTACCACCGTATTATGGATCTCCGGTGGCCGCGTCATCGGCCGGTAGGCGATCATCTTGTTCGCGTTACCGCATTATTTGGAGCACGGATTGATGCGTAGCTGGGAGTTACATGGCGCGATCGCCGCGGCGCTGATTTCGGCGCTGCTGTTCGGGGTTAGTACGCCGGTGGCCAAAACCTTGGTCGCGCAAGTGCCGCCGCTGGCATTGGCCGGACTGCTATATATGGGCGCCGGCATTGGGTTACTCACATTGCGCACGCTATGGCGATACTTCGGCGCCACCGCCACGCCGCGCGAATCGGCATTGGGGCGCGCGGATTGGGGTTGGATGGCCGGGGCCATTCTGGCGGGCGGTGTCATTGCGCCGGTACTGCTCATGGTCGGACTGACGCGACTGTCGGCTTCGACCGCCGCACTGCTGCTTAATCTCGAAGGCGTATTCACCGCATTGATTGCTTGGTCCGTGTTCCACGAAAATGTCGATCGGCGTGTGGCGTTCGGCTTTTTTCTGATCGCGGCTGCCGGTGTGATTCTTTCGTGGCAAGGCGCGCCGGCGGGTGCAGTGCCGATCGGCGCGCTGGCGGTGCTGGCGGCGTGCCTGGGTTGGGCGCTGGACAACAATTTCACGCAGCGGGTCTCGGGTAGCGATCCATTGCAAGTGGCTGGCATCAAGGGCTTGGTCGCCGGCTGTATCAGCTTGGGGCTGGCGCTGCTGAACGGCTGGCAGCCGGCTGGCGTGAGCGTGTCACTGGGTGCGTTGGTGGTCGGGTTTTTGGGCTATGGCCTGAGCCTGAGCCTGTTCGTTTGGGCCTTGCGGCATCTCGGTACGGCGCGTACCGGCGCTTACTTTTCGGTAGCGCCATTCTTTGGCGCGGCCGCGGCGCTGGTCATGTTTGCCGAGCACCCCGGCGCGGCGTTCTGGTTGGCGGCGGCGATGATGGCCATTGGTGTGATGCTGCATGTAATGGAGCGGCATGCGCACAGTCACCGACACGAACGCCTGGTGCACAGTCACCGTCATCGCCACGACGTGCATCACCAACATACACACGGACAAGATTGGGACGGCGTCGAGCCGCATTCCCATGTGCACGAACACGCTGCATTAGTGCATTCACATCCGCATTACCCCGACCTGCACCACCGTCATCGACATTGAGAAATGCGCGGTCAAGCGTTATACGCCACACGCGTTGAAGTGAATCATCTTGGGTATTCAGCCACAAAGCCGCGCACGGCCACGTGAGTGTGTTCAATCGGACGTGAAGTGATCAGACGCGGCGCATTTGGAATGGTCAGCCAGTACTTCGATCACGCGGCAATCGCTCACGGTGTGTCCGCGGCACTGCTCGATCATACGTTGCAACTCGGCCTTCAACGCCGTCAAACGTTGGATTTGCTGCTCGACTTCGCCCAACTGCTGTTGTGCAATGTGGTCGGCCGTCGCGCACGGCTGGTTTGGATGGTCGGCGAGTTGCAACAGTTTGCGAATGCCATCGAGGTGAAAACCCAAGGCCCGCGCGTGGCAAATGAACTGCAAGCGCTGCGCTTGCTCCGGCGAGTATACGCGTTGATTGCCCGCGTTGCGTTGTGGCGAAGGCATGAGTTCGATTTGTTCGTAGTAGCGAATGGTTTGTACGCTACAACCGGCAAACTCAGCCAGTTTCCCAATCGTGTAGGATTCGCTGCGCATGGGTGGACCCCTCTTGAAGCTCAAGCCCCTTTAGGTCCTAAGCTAGATGCAGATGGCGCGGACCGCGATTGCGAGGGCATGTAAGCAACCTAACCGAGATGGATTACGGACGCAAGCCGGGAGCCGCCTTATTCCTTACCCTGCGCAACACAATGGCGCGGACAATATCAGGAATGGCGCATGAGCGACTTTCAATCTCGACCCAAAAGCCCGCTGGCGTCAGACCACTGCGGCGGCGCGCATAGTTCGTGTTGTGCCGCCGACGGTGTCAGCGAGTCCACACCGGCGCCGCGCGGCGGCAGAACCTTTCGTGTGCATGGACTTGATTGCGCGGAAGAAGTAGCCGTACTCAAACATGAACTGGCGCCGTTGCTCGGTGGCCCGGAATTTCTCCATTTCGACGTATTGAACGGCCGTTTAACGGTTGCCGACGAAGCGCGGCCGGTCACCGACGAGCAACTACAACAGGCCGTCGCCGCCACCGGCATGCGTGCACAGCGCTGGGACCCGAGCGCCGGCGAAGCGCCGGAACATGATCACCAGCACCGCACGCAAATTCTGTTAACCACGCTCAGCGGCTTGGCTGTGCTGTCAGGGTTGCTAATCCATGTCGTCTTGGCCGGTGGTTTCGCGCAAGCGTTACGCCTGTTTGGCGGTCACGACGGCCATAGCATGCCGTGGCCGGAGGTGCTGGCCTACGCCTCGGCGGTTGCTTTTGGCGCTCGTTACGTGCTGGTCAAGGCCTGGCACGCGGCGCGTCGACTGCGGCCCGATATCAATTTACTGATGGTCATTGCCGTGATCGGCGCCGCTGCTATCGACCAATGGTTCGAAGCCGGCACAGTCATGTTTCTGTTTGCTTTGTCGTTATTATTGGAAAGCTGGAGTGTTGGTCGTGCGCGCCGCGCCGTGGCTGCGCTGCTGGATTTGGCGCCACCGGTCGCACGTATCAAAACCGATCAGGGTGAACACGAGGTGGCGGTGCACGATGTGCCGGTAGGCGCGCATGTGATCGTCATGCCGGGCGAGCGTATCCCGGTCGATGCGCGTGTCGTGACGGGCGACAGCGCCGTCAATCAGGCGCCGATCACCGGCGAAAGCGCTCCGGTACGCAAGCAACCCGGCGCGAAGGTATTCGCCGGCACTATCAACGGCGATGGTGCTTTGGAAATGGAGAGTCTGCGTGCGGCCGAGGATTCCACGCTGGCGCGCATCATTCGCTTGGTCGAGCAGGCGCACTCGCAACGCGCGCGCGCCGAGCAATGGGTGGAGCGTTTCGCGCGCTACTATACGCCGATTGTCATGTTGCTGGCGTTGGCCGTGTTTGTGCTGCCACCGTTGTTGTTCGGTGCGCCGTGGCAGGTATGGTTCTATCGCTCACTGGTATTGCTGGTCATCGCTTGCCCGTGTGCGCTGGTGATCTCGACGCCGGTGAGCATAGTTGCCGCGCTCTGTAGTGCGGCCCGCGCCGGCGTATTGGTCAAGGGAGGCATTTTTATCGAACAGCCGGCCAAGTTGAACGCGATTGCCTTCGACAAGACCGGTACACTGACTCGCGGCGAGCCGACCGTGGTCGGTATCTACCCGCTCGATGCACACACCGAGCATGGGCTGTTGCGTACCGCCGCCGCTCTGGAGCAGCGCAGCGGCCACGCGTTAGCGCGCGCTGTCTTAGCCTACGCTGGCGAACGTGGCATAAGCCCTGTCGCGGCCGAGCAACTGCAAGTGCTGCAGGGTCGCGGTGCGACCGGCAACATCGATGGCCAAAACTATTGGCTTGGTTCGCATCGCTACTTGGTTGAGCGCGGCGCTGATACTCCCGAACTGGCTGCGCTGGCACAGGCGTTGCAGAGCGACGGCAAAACGGTCGTGGCCATCGGCAACGACGCGCATGTATGCGGCTTGATTGCCGTGGCCGATACCGTGCGTGTTGGGGCTCGCGAAACCGTGCAGGCACTGCGCGCCGCCGGCATCGGTCACATCATCATGTTGACCGGTGACAATCGGGTTACCGCCGAGACTATCGGACGGCAGGCCGGCATCGATCAGGTGCATGCCGAACTATTGCCAGAGGATAAACTCGCCGTCGTCGAGCGTTTGGTGTCGGAACACGGCACGGTGGCGATGGTTGGCGACGGCGTCAACGATGCGCCGGCTATGGCGCGCGCCGGACTGGGCATCGCCATGGGTGCGGCCGGAACAGACGCCGCCATCGAGACGGCGGATATCGCGCTTATGACCGACGACTTGTCCAAGATCCCGTGGCTGGTGGATCACTCGCGCCGCACAGTCGGCATCATTCGACAGAACATCGTGCTATCGCTAGCGATCAAACTCATTTTTGTCGTGCTGACGTTTTTTGGGCTGGCGACGCTTTGGGGCGCCATCGCCGCCGACGAAGGGGTTGCTTTACTAGTCGTGTTCAACAGTTTACGTTTGCTCGGCGCGCACCGTCGCGGTCTGCCGCAACGGACACCGGTATCACATGCCCCTGTTGCGGAGAGTTGATATCAATGGGCCGAGTGAGTGCCATCCAGCGGTTTGCAGCAAGATTCTCGACGTCCTGCACCGTTCCAGTGTCGATTTAATCGCGTGAAATTTGCACAAACCCGAATTAACTACTACGCAGCGACGGCGGCAACGGCGCACGTCGCTGCACCGTTACTTATCTGGATACCTCGAAGTATATGCTGATTTCATTTCAGCACTGTCTCGAGTTCGTCTGCAATATCCTGTAAAGAAGAAAGCAAGGTTATTAGTTGGGTTCCGCCAAGACGACGCGAACATCGAAGTTCCAGTTTTTCCATTATGGAAAAGCTCTGCTTCATTAACTTAAGTCCCGCGGGTGTGAACCGAATCTTGTATGCGCGTTTATCTTCTTCACTGCGGATTTTCGTGATGTATTTTAGGCTAATGAGTTCATCTGCCAATCGACCCATTGCCTGTTTGGTCATTCCTGCCCGGTGAGCAATAACCGTCAGATTACTCCCTTCGAGATCGAGATTAGAAAGAAGCGCAGTGTGGGTTGAGCGTAATTGAGTGAATCCCTGTTGATGTAACCCTTCAACAATTGCGGCGTTGACGACGCGTGATGCACGAAGCAGGCGCTGTCGTAAATTCGCTGCGCGATTGTAGTTATTAATAGGTAGAGATTTTTTTTTCATATAGATTGTTTCACGCTGTGATTGTCTATTTAGTAACGTTAGGTTACCATATGCGATCTAAGCTGAGGAGGCTTATATGAGACATCAATCGAAACAAACATTCGACGATGCGGTAAATTCCAATTGGATGCCATTCGGAGAGATGGCTGGCGTCAGCTTTGTACCTTTAGCTGAGCCGGTGCCGGAAGGCTCTATTCACCGTGCGCGGCTGTTGAAAGGTACGGTGATACCTCCGCACACGCATCCAGCCGCTGAATATGTCCTCGTCGTCTCAGGTATTGTGGAAACGGGCGGAAGGCGATGCGAGACAGGAACCTTTTGGATCACGCCGGCCAACACCCGCCAAGGGCCACATGTGGCTATATCAGATGTAGAAATATTAACAATTAGGTTGGGTGCGATCGGGACGTTCGAAAATTGACACCCGTTCGCAGCGTAATCGTCGCGTCTATAACAACACCGAAAAGTCGCCGCAGTGTGTTTGTGTGCGTGTCGGTTAAGCAGACTTGCGCGGCTGGATAAAACTGGTGTCCCGTTCTAAGACGGAGCCAAGATCTCCGGAACGGCTAATTTGATGGTCTCCTCCGCGTCCGCCGGTGGATAAATCCACTGGGTCACAATCTCGTTTTTCAACGCTTTTGCTGGTTGTCCGCTGAGCTTGAGGTTGCGCGTCCAGTCGATGGTAAACAACGCATTACTTGTTCCCAAGTCTAAGCAAGTAACGTAGCGTGGTTGGGAATAGGGCTTCAGTGCGCGACCAAAGAGCGCGTTGATGGCGTTGTGGCCGGCAAATTTTCCTTGCGGGATGGCGTGCTGACAAGACATGACGGCATAGTGCTGACTATCGACCAACGCTTTGGCGGCATCGCCGGCGGCAAAGATGTTGTCGTAGCCCGGCACGCGCAAAAACCTATCCACGAGCAATCGGCCGAGTTCATCTCGTTCGCCTTTGAGTGTAGCGGTCAACGGGCTTGCTTCGAGTCCTGTAGTGCGTATAACGGTTTCGGTAGCGATCGAGTGGCCCGATTTTAGCGTCAATCTGTCGGTTTCGATGCGCACCGCTTCTTGCTTAACCCACACCTCGATGTTCGCGGCGGCGAGTTGATCCGCAATGTACTGTCGCGCGTCGGGCGAATAGTTTGATGCCAGCTTGGCGCATCGGTCGAGCAGTATGAGGCGGAAGTCGGGCCGGTTCAGGGCATATGCGCCGAGTCGTTGCGGCAGTGCGGTGACTACCTCGAGGCCGGTGAATCCGCCGCCAATCACGACCACCGTTCTCGACGCTGAAGTGGAAAAGCCGGTGATGGCTAGCCGATGAAGATGTCGGTCAAGCGCAGTCGCGGCGTGAAACGTGTCCACGTTAAATGCGTGTTCGATGCCGGGAATGGCAAGCGACTTTAACGTACTGCCAGCGGAAAGAATCATTGTGTCGTAGACAAGCCCTTCAGCTTGACCGGTAAGGTGTATGCGCTGCCTATCGGGGTCGATGCTCGAGACTTCGCCGACGATCAAACCGACATTCAGCGCGGTTAGATGGTGAATTAATGGTAGGCGCATTGATGCTAAATCTGCTTCATAGAAGCGTGGCCTGATAGAGTGATACTGGTCCTTTGATATCAGCGAGATTTTCAGTTCATCGCACTTTCCGAGCGCTCGCGCTTGCCTAACGGCGCTCATGGCGCTCCAAAAGCCCGCAAAACCACCGCCAATGATGACCAATTTTTGCATCGGAGTTCTCCATGATCGATATTACAGATAATACATATCGTAATTAAGCGCAAAAAAACTTATTTGTTCCACTCACCTTGACTGAACCACTTGACCATTTTGTCCGTTTCGCGCCGGGGGACTTTTTTCTTTACTTCCTGGTCCAGCCAAGCCAGGGTTCGCGCTTGTAGCGTGAGCTGGACTTGCTGCTCCGCCTCCATCATTACTTTGTGAATTTCACATGGGCCGGAGATCAACCAGCTGGGCTTATCCTTCCTGTCGCGATATAGCGCGCTGCCATTGCGTATGTTTCGACACTCGAATAAATTCAACCGCCCTTCCACTGCAACTACCACGTCCCAGAACGTAATCTCGGCGGCGGGCCTCGCCAGCTCATAGCCACCCTGTGCACCAATGGACGAACGCACCAGGCCGGCCTTTTTCAGTTTGGTAAATATTTTCGCCAAATAGGTTTCGGATACACCTTGGAACCGGGCTATAGCACCGACGGTAAGCGGCGCGCCATCGGCCGCGCCCGGCAAATACAGCAGGCAGTGCAACGCGTACTCGACGCCTTTCCCAAAAGTAGCCATAGCCAACAGTATAAACGATAACTCCGATAATATATACCCGTAATTATAATGGATACGTCGTTTGGCGGACAACTCAAATGGCTATCGCCGCGTTCGAATAATAAGCCGTATTGCTTAGTAAATTGATCTATCGCAAATGTCTGACACTCGAATATTGCTACGATAATCAATACCGATGCTGGAGCGCTGTCGCTTGGTGCCCATTCGACTAGGTAGCTGTATCAACATAAGGTCCGGAGGTAGACGATGATGGCCTTTCGTACCAGTTTCATCACAATGGCCGGCGCGTTTGCGCTCGCTGCGGTCGTACAGTCGGCGGTTGCGACCGGGGTAAACCAATCGGCCGCCGCCAAGGTTGAATCCTACGTGTCGTCGAACGGTCTGGCATGCATGTCCTGCCACGCGATCGACCATAACGTGGTGGGACCGGGGTGGGGCGCGGTGGCCGAGAAGTACAAGGGTAAGCCGGGCGCTGCCGCCGACCTGGCCAAGCGCATTGCCAACGGTGGTTCGGGTATATGGGGCTCGATGCCGATGCCGCCGGGCCAAGCCACCCCCCCGCGCAGTCGAAGGTACTGGCCCACATGATTCTCGAGCTGGCCGCCAAGTAGGCGCCGAGCATCGTCCCGCACTGCACCGAGCGAGTACACGCTGAGTCGGGCCGCCGCGCAGCGGGCGTTGTGGTTTGACGTCCTGCGGTTGTGCGTTTCGGCGCTTGATTCTGGTTGCGAGTGAGATGCTCGAGTTGGCGCGCCGCACATCGAGCGAAAACGCTCTTGTTAAATGATGCCGAGCCACACGGCATCAGATGCCTTTAATTCCTCGCCTAAGGATGCCTTTGGAGACGACGGGCATGTCGGCCTTGGCCGCTGAGGGCTGCCCTTGTTCGTGCCCAGCGGGCAAGCCAGCCGGCTTGGGTCCGTCAGAATCGCCATTTTGTCATTTGCGCCTGCTCGGGTACTATTGCGGCAAAGATTTGCCGCCGCCCGGTTACCGAGCGACGATGCATACGGAGACCCGACCACGGCTGTCAGGCTCATGGTGAGAAGGCGTCCCGTCTTCTGACCGGGGGAATATCTCAGTTCAGGCCCAAGTTTTGCTGTGCTTTTGCGTGGCGTCGTGTTCTTGGCGGTAGGGTTTTACGTTCGGCTTGCGCGGATTGCTCACGGGAAGAGGAATCATGTCGATTGACGACCGCATTCTTGGCGTGATCAGTGCGCTATAAGAAGCCGTTGGATCTGACTTCTCAGTACCTCGTTACGCACGCAGGTCAATTTATCCTCCACGAGGGCCTATATCTGTCTAAGCGGGAGTTAGGTCGTCATCCCTATTACTGCGATCTAGTCGTCTATCTCAAACAGATCGTGCTCTCGGTCGCCCCACGCTCTTGTCTCGGTTGAATAGGTCAGCGTATGAAGTTTAAGAAAATCGTGCTCGGATTTGTGTTCCTTTGGTTTTTTATCGGCAGTTTCGGGCACTTCCTGTTTGCCGATACGGAAGCCAGTATCGTTCCCGATTACATACCATTTCATCTGGCGGTGGTTTACATCAGTGGTGTTTTTGAGTTGATCGGCGCGTTGGCGTTGATTTTCCGCTGCTGGCGGCCCTGGTCTGGCCTCGGACTATGTTTGTTGACCTTGGCGGTGACGCCCGCTAACATAAATATGGCGCTACATGCCGAGCGCTTTCCTTCGATCCATCCAGTCTTGCTTGATCTGCGTTTAGTGATGCAGGTGATTTTGCTGATGGCGATCTGGTGGTCCAGCGAAGCCCGTATCGCGGTCGGCCGTCTCACCGGAAAGGTTTCGCGACGCTGACGCGGCACACCTCGCGTTATTACATAAATAGCTAATATAACTAAGAAATTTAAATTGCGGCTGGCCGTTATCCTGCCTGCGCTTGGTTTGAAATCATATTGGCGTGAGGAGATCTAAAATCCACGATGTGACTATTGACCTGATATTTAATTGGATGGATAATAAATCCAATTAAATATCAGGTCAAAGCCGATGCCCCGTCGCAGTTATAAAAAGGTCCGTCGTGCCGAGCAGCATGCCGAGACCAGGGAGCGCATACTGCGCGCAACCGTCGCGCTGCATGCCGAGCACGGAGCACTCGGTACGTCCTACGCGATGATCGCCGACAAAGCGGGTGTTTCGCCGCAAACCGTCTACAATCACTTCCCCAATTTGGGCCAGCTTATCCACGGTTGTACCAGCCATGTGTTTTCGCAAGCGCCTACGGTTGACGCCGGCTGCTTCGAGTGTGCCGCTTCGGCGGCGGATCGGCTCCGTCTTCTGGTCGATGCGGCATATGCGCAAGTCGCCTACATGGCGCCTTGGCTTCGCCTCGGCCAGGGCGAAGCGGAAGTGATCCCGGAGCTGGCGGAAATCTTGGCGCGCGGTCAGTCCGAGTTGCGCAGATTGGTCGAGCAGGCCGTGTCCCCCGATTACCACGCGACAGCCGAGTTTCTGGATGCCGCCATGGTGTTGCTGGATTACCCGGCATGGAAAGCCTTCGCGCACGCACGTTCCCCGACTAAAACCGCTGAAGTGGCGTCCGAATGTCTGGTCGCCTTGCTCCAGCCCCTGGCACAAAATAAACGATAGGAGCACGTTATGAACGCAAATGCCCATGGCGATCCGACTCGAATCGATGAGATCGCCGACAATATCTATCGTATCAGCACCATCGTTGGGCCCGAAGTCGTGCCGGGTGGATTCACCTTCAATCAGTTTCTGATCGATGACGATGCGCCGCTGCTGTTCCATACCGGCCCGCGTAAGATGTTCGCCTTAACCAGCGACGCCATAAAACGAGTGATACCAGCGAAAAAGTTACGCTACGTTGCGTTTTCACACTTTGAACCTGATGAGTGCGGTGCGCTGAACGAATTCCTGGCCGTTGCGCCAAACGCCGAGCCGGTATGCGGACGCATTTCAGCCATGGTGTGTATGGGCGACTATGCTGATCGCCCGGCCCA
This sequence comes from Gammaproteobacteria bacterium, assembly GCA_030147845.1. GTDB lineage: Bacteria > Pseudomonadota > Gammaproteobacteria > JASBUN01 > JASBUN01 > JASBUN01. The sequence goes on along the minus strand of JASBUN010000037.1, from coordinate 11,179 downwards.
TGCGCTGGCGGACGGAGAAACGCTCGAGCTCGGACGGCATACGCTACGCTGGATAGACGCACCGCACGTGCCGCACGGCTGGGATTGCGGCTTTCTGGCGGATCAGACCACGCGTACATTGTTTTGCGGCGATCTGTTCACGCAGTTTGGCTCGGATCACCCGGTAGTCACCAGTGATGACATATTGGAGAGTAGCGAAGGTAGCCGGCGCGCATTGGACTATTACGCCCACTCGCCGGATACCGCGGCGATTCTGGCGCGCTTAGCGGCGTTGCATCCGACGACACTGGCGTGCATGCACGGAGCCTCGTGGCGGGGCGACGGCGCGGCGTTGTTGACGACGTTAAGTGATCGTTTGAGTGAAGCGTAAAGTTAGCTCGGCGCGCAATGGAAAATTGAAACTTGGCCCGGACCGACGGTGCGGAATTAGGCTGAACCGCTATGTTGTTAGTGTATATGGCGCTCAAGCAGCTTCGCTTTCGGTGTTGTCACTTCGCTGAGGTGTTTGGGATCAAGGGTGACGATAGCTCGCCAGTATCCAACGTTGGCGTGTTGGCCGTCACCGGGCGAGTATTAAGGATGTTTCGTTTTCTTAACTGGAATGGAGCGCCCCCTTTCCTGGTGCGATATGTTGTGAGTTATCGGGTACGGAATATGCGCAAGACACGAATGCGCTCGCTGGATTGCGCGGGCTGGAAATATTACGGTGAGCGTTGGTAATTCTTCATCCCGCCAAAGTTGCACTGCGAACGTATCGTATCTACGGAGCTTGATACGTCGATGGCCTTAGTCGCAGAAGCATCGGCTGATTTTCTTGTTAGTCGAATCGTGCGTCGTACACGAAAAATCGTGATGGTCGACGCCGGATTTCGACGAAACCACGGGCAGGATGGGCCGGCGGCCGCTAAACTTCCATGAGGTATGGGTTGGTGTGCCGCAGTCGATTTCGGAGATCCGCATTTGCCGCGTGTGTATTTGCAGGAACGGCCGGAGCTTCTTCAGCGCAAAGCGCTTTGCGCGCGGACGAGGAGGAAATTAGCATGATGAAAGTAACCGTTTTATATGGCAATCCCACCAGCGCGGACGAGTTCGAAAAGCATTATCACAATGTCCATATGCCGCTGGCGGCAAAAATGAAGGGCGTCGCTCGCGTCGAGCTAACGAAACTGATTTCCGCCGCTGATGGTGGGAAACCGCCGTTTTACCGCATGGCGGAATTGTATTTTTCAAGCGAAGCGCAAATGAAGGAAACACTGCAATCGCCCGAAGGAAAGGCAACCGTCGACGATATTTCACAATTGGCGACTGGCGGTGCGACCGTGATGATCGGTCGTGTAGACGACTGAGTATGGGCCACGGGCAGCGCTCCTCGCTGACCTTATAGTTCTTTGAGCGTCTGATTGTCAAAGTAATAAATGTTTTCGTGTTTAAAGCCGTAGCGCCCGCCTTTCAGGCGTATATGAGGCTCTAGGGTGAAAAAGCCGATCTCCTGCAGCGAGCGGACGACCTCGGGAGAGATGAAATCCAAGTTTTGCATATCCTTCTGCACGCCGTGTCCCAGATAGTCTAGCTGGTCGAAACCAAGCTGATCGATTTCCTTTCGCATTACGTCGTATAGGTCGTTGAAGGTCATGCTCGGGTTAGCCTCCTGCGCCAGTGTGGCGTGCAGTTGTTTCTGCGCATGGTATCCGGCCAGAAATTCATCATCCGATTTCGGAACGCGCCGGGTTACGCCGGCTTCGACGTAGTAGCTGCGCGCATAGTCGCCGCAATAACCGCGTATGGACGGATTTAAATCGATGGTGACGAGGTCATTTTCTTGTACCGGTTGTTCGGACGGAACGTACGGTTCGCGCGAAATGGGTAGTGCAGTATGCTCGCCACTCAACACGAGCGCAGGCAGAGATTTGTACCAATAGCCATCGACACCGGCGTCATGCTGCAACTGATCGCATTTGCGTACGATATCGAGTTCGGTGACGCCGGGCTTTATGAAGCCGATGATCGTGTTCAAGGTATGGCGCGCCGCATTTTGTACCGCTTTATATCCCGCTAGTTCATTGGTTTCCATATTAACTGTCCCCTATTTGTCGGGTCGAATAGTTTGCCGATACCCAAGGTTTGAACGCTATGGCATGGCTCGTTCCTAAGGCAGCACCGCGAGGCTATGTGTGCCCCAAATGATGGCGATAGCCAACAGCAAGGCGGCGTATGGAAGCCAGCCGCCATGCGGGGTAACTTTTTCGTCCAGATGCATATCCTTGGCGAACCCGGCCGGAAACTTGCCTTTGTCCTGCACATAATGACGGTAGAGAAAAACCGGCACGATGAAGGCCGTAAATATTAGTCCGTTGCGAAGCGTGCCGGGGCCCCAGATGTCGGCGCCCATACCCATGAACGCCATATTGATGAAGCCGAATACTGCACCAAGGCCGAGCAGCCAGTTCTTTGCTTTGTAGGGCCGGGTCCAATTGCCGCGATCGAGTCGATGGATCCATCCGGCCTGAAGATTGAGGAAATTGAAAATGAGATAACCGACGTTGCCAATCGCCAATAACATGATGTTGTTGGAAAGCAGCAGTAGAAAGAGGTTGAAGGTCAGGTCGGTCCACATGGCATTGGTCGGAGCGCCATGTTCATTTACGCGTGAAAGATATTTTGGTAGCCAACCGTCGACCGAGCCTTGATAGAGTGTTCGCGAAGATCCCATCATGGATGTCATCACGGAGAGGACCAAGGATAAAACCAGCATGGCGACTACGACATTCATGACCACTGCGCCGCCGCCGACCATACCCGCCAGCACCACGCCAACACCTGTGCCGTCATATAAGCCGGGATCGAGTAGCTGTTTCAGTCCAAGCGAGCCCTGAAAGGCAAGCGGCACGAGCGTAAAGATCACGATGCACAGCAGGCCGGAATAAAAGATGGCCTTGAACGTATCTTTTTTAGGATCTTTGAATTCACTGGTGTAGCACACGGCTGTCTCGAAGCCATAAGTGGCCCAGCCGGCGATAAACATACCGCCGGCGATCAGAGTAATGCCCGCCATATTGTAACTGCCGAATGCCACATGACCGGCGGCATCGTGCGCCAGCGGCAAGAGCGGGAAGAAATGGCTGCTGACTATATCGCCGGTCAACAATGGCACGATGCCGATGAGCATCAGCGGTAACAGCGAGGTAACGCCGAAAATCATCTGCATTCGGGCGGCTTTAGATACGCCGTGATGCTGTATGACAAAGCAAATTAGCAGCAGAATCGCGGCTATGATTGCGATTGAATTGATGCGTAGCGTCAGGCCGCTTTGAATAACGTCGAGGTGTAACAGCGTGAGCGACCAGGTGTTGATGACGGCGTCGGCGGGAAACAAGGAAGTTAGAATGTAGCCGCCGGCAAGCGACGTACCGAGAGCCAAGACCGGCGACCAGGCAAACCAGTTACACCAGACCGAAATCGGCGCGATGAACTTGCTGTAGCGCACCCACGCAATTGCCCCATAGACGGATGCGCCGCCGGATTTGTGCGGGAACAGGCCGGCGATTTCTGCGTAAGTAAAACTCTGCGCGAAACCCATCAGAATCGACACTATCCACAGCAGCCAGGCCGGCTGGCCGACCGTACTGGAGAGAGCGCCGATGTTGAACAGCACGAGTGCCGGCACGCCGCTGGCGGCCCAAAACGCGCCTTTCCAGCTAATGGCGCGGTGCAATCCCCGAGTTTCATCTGCTGCGCTTATGTCCGTCTGATGTAGGGTATCTTCAATAGTAGTGCTCACGTTGTTTCCCCCGATGGATTGGCCCAGGACATGCCTCGCATGACGATCACGAACCGACGCGTGACGAGAAGGAATGTCCGACTTTTATAAACCCATAGAAATTACTTGTCACGTAATAAATTACGTATTAAGAAATTCTTATAAACCAAAGGTAAAATAGTTGCTACGTGTTAGAATTATTTTTGCAAATAAATCAAAGTCTAATAGCCGAACGACGGCATGGCCCAGGGATCATGGCGCTATTGAATTCGGCGAGGCGAGCCTACGGTATCGGTGAACATGCGCAAAAATACCTTTGCTACACGCTTAAAAAAGCTGCTCGATGAAAAACAGCTGACGCTGGTCGATGTGGCGCGAGCGGTCGATGTGTCGGCGGCATCGGTGCATCGCTGGACGCGCGGTGGCGAGATCGAATACCAAAATCTGCGCGTGCTGGCAAAGTATCTCGACGTCAATTGGATCTGGTTGCGCTACGGCGACGAGGCTATCGGTGAGCTACAGGAGAGCATGTCGGGCACGAGTTCTGCGGCCAGCGACCGCCTCAAATATCTTGGCGAGATTATGGCGAGTGAGGCGCGCATGAATTTGGCGCAGGACATGGCGCGTATTGTCACCTGGGAGTGGAACGTGCTTACCGGTGAGCTGACCGCCTCGGCTAACAGCGAGCAAATATTCGGACAGCCGATGGCGCAAGTGCGTGCCAGCTTGTTACCTTTTGATGCGCTCGACCTGGAGGCTTTGACCGCACAATTCACGACCACCGAAATGGCGCCGGAATGGGATTTCAGTTTGATCAATCCAGACGACCACAGCGAGCGCTGGTTTGCGTCCAGAGGGCAGTTGTTGTTTGATGCGCAAAAGCGTCCGTTGAAAATGGTTGGTATCAGTATCGATGTTACGGAACGCATGCGTATGCAAAAGTCATTGAAAAAAAATGAACACCTGCTACGCAAAGTGATTGAGACGATTCCGGTCGGCTTGTGGATTGCCGACGAAACGGGCCGTATTGTCAGCGGTAATCCTGAAGCCGAGCGCATTTGGGGTGGTTCCAAGCTGGTCGGCTTGGAGCAATATGGAGAATACAAGGGGCGCTGGGAAACGTCGGGAAAAGAGGTCGGCGCCGGCGAATGGACCCTGGCGCGGGCGGTACGGCATGGCGAAGTAAGTCGAGGTGAGATTGTCAATATCGAAGCTTTCGACGGCGCGCGGCGCACAATCATAATGTCTGCGATTCCACTGTTGGATACCGACAATGAAATTATCGGCGCCATCGAAGTGAATCAGGATATTACCGCGCTCAAGACAACGGAGCGGTCGCTCGAAGCTACGGTAAAACAGTGGGAAGCGGTGTTAAAACAGCGCCTGGTAGGTATCGCTTACTGCCAATCGGGCAGCAGCTCTGTAAAGGTCAATGCACGATTTGCGGAACTGCTACATTGCAACAGCTCCGAGCTGGAGAACGCTCGGTTGGAAGATCTACTCGATGACGCCACGCTACAGGAATTCAACGCGCGCATGGACTCGGCGGGCACGGCAGCGCAGATTCAGTTTATGCTGCGCGGCAAGCTGCAGCGAAACACGCAACGCCCTACGGATGTGCTGCTATTTTTCATTGTTGATCCGGCGGGAAATAGCGCTTTCAATAAACTTGTGTTTGCCGTTCAAAGTTCCAATTAACAGGTTGTTGAAAAAGTCTCCGGTGGATGCCAGACAAGGCGGGAAACGGCGAGAAAGCGCAGTTTACACGTCAGTAAATGAGCATTTTGAGCCGTTTTTCGACGCCGCATGGCGCCGCCCGAGGGTTTTTCAACAACCTGTTAAATCGAGTTGCCATCGCGGTCACCCACAGTATCAGCCGGTTTTTGACACGGCCGGACCTACTGACCGCCTTTTATTCAGAGGGGATAGGTATGCGTGTTGGATGGACAGTATCGGCTTTCGCCACAGTGTGTATCGTACTGGCAGCGGCGCCTACGTATGCGTCGCGCGCGCAGGAATTCGATCAATACTGCAAGATCATGGCGATTGGTTCGGAGCGGACGGCGAAGCTTCGCGACAAAGGGGTACCGCGCGGTAAGGCTGCGATCGAGAGCATGGACGATAAAAGCAAAGCAGCCAGCTTGAAGAAAGTGCTGGACCAAATGGAGCAATATGCGTTCGATAATCCGCGCTTGAATCCCAACTCTATCGGATATCTGTCGTATGTGTCGTGCCGTTTACGACTCATCGGTGCGCTCAATATCGACGTCCAAACGATGCTGAAGGTGGCGGTGCAGAGCTGCCAAGAAAAAAGCGCGGGAAAAGCCGATGCTTTTTATGCGTGTGCGGAAAAGCGTTTGGCTAAGATTTTAAAGACACGCAAAAAATAATAGCCCCGCCTGCTATCAACAAAAGTGATCTAAGTGACCATCCGCCGTCATTGTGCGCCATTACCGATGGATGAATGGCGGGTGGATTGCTGGAGTTTTTGCTTGGTTCTGCTAAGTTTCTACGCGTAAATGCTGACCGATCCGCGGGGCAACGGGGAGATCCAACATGACAAAAGTTCTGGTTCTTTATTTCAGCATGTATGGGCATGTCGAAACCATGGCGAATGCGGTTGCGGACGGTGCGCGCGAAATCAATGGCACCGACGTAACCATCAAACGTGTAGCCGATCTCGTTCCTGAAGACGTTGCAAGAAAGGCCGGAGCGAAGCTCGAACAGCCGGCGGGGATAGCGACAGTCGACGAATTGCCGAACTACGATGCCATCATTTTTGGTACGCCCACCCGCTTCGGAAACATGTGTGCGCAGATGCGTAATTTTCTCGATCAGACCGGAGGCCTATGGCTCAAGGGCGCGTTGATCGGCAAGGTAGGCAGCGTGTTCACCTCTACCGCTACGCAACATGGTGGGCAGGAAACGACGATCACGTCGTTTCACAATACTTTGTTGCATCAGGGCATGATCATCGTCGGCGTGCCATATTCCAGCCAGGAATTGATGAACATGACCGAGATTTCCGGGGGTTCCCCCTATGGCGCCGGGACATTGGCCGGCGGCGACGGCAAGCGCCAACCGTCGGAAAATGAATTGACCATTGCCCGTTTTCAGGGTGCGCACGTGGCGGCAATTGCGAAGAAGCTATCCGTGTAAAGCCGACGGGCCCGATTAGGCGGAGCGCCGTCAACGTGTATAGAAGACAGCGAACTTGCACAGGAATCGATTCGTACGGCATGGCTGTGCCGGCCGCCCCCAACGTGTAGGTAGTTGTGGTCTAAATCCGGTGCAAGACCACGCGAGTCGCTGTGCCGGGCTCCGGCGCGTAAACCGCAGAGCAAACGCAGTTGTACCAGATCGGTGTTGTTGAGAGCCTGTTTGTCATCGAAAGCCTTCCGGAATGATCTACTCTTCACAGGTATACGCGCGGGCTTTCTTTCGCGCGGCTATATGGATGGGCAATGACGCGCTGCGGGAGGCGCGCCTAAGCAACGTTGTAGTTTGCATAAACTACGGGAATACATCAAAAAAAGGGGAAGAGCGATGGAAAGCGGGGTAATGGGGAATGGCGTACTGGAAAGCGGTATCATCATCGGCTGGATCATTGGCGCGCTCAATATCGTATTGCTTGTTGTGGTTATTTTAAAACGCTTGAAGAAGTGAAAATCACACAACGACTTAGGCCGACTTTAGCGGCGATGAAAGTAACGGTCGCGAGCAGCGGCGCGGATTTCGTCGGTCCGATTTGACGGATGCCCCACAAAAGTTCGATACTAGCTGCGCATTTCAGCCACGGTAATCATCTACGTAGTGTTGATCCAGCGGGTTCCTATTGATGCGAACCGGCCGGATGAGTCTCAGTCGTTTCCTCGCATAAGTGCGCGTCTAGCGTATTTTCTGGGCTGAAAGCGCCAAGTTGTCGTAACTCTGTTATCTGTCCGGAGCCGTTTTGGGGCTCGTGCGCTATTTCCGACATAAAGGTAGCGAGCGTACGGAGTTGGCGCTCGACTGGTCGATTTTTTTGTGTCGTCGCGTTGTGTTCAGTGTTCATGCTCGTGTGGTTCTGGATGTACGCGCCTGCGCGGGATATCGCGCGATCAGGCTTTGACTCGCCCCGGCATTACGATCGAATTGCTAAAGCGCCGTTCTAGATGCCGTCGGCAGATAGATATCCGAAACAAACTGAGGACCCAATGACAAAACGACACAGAATTCAGTTCCCAAAAGCGGAGCTCACCAATTTTGAGCAGGACGAGGCATATTTTTATCTCGAGGGGTCGGGCGGAAGAAGAAAAATCAAGCTGCATGACTACGATGCTATCTACGAGCTTCAAGGGTTATACGAGCAAATCTTCTATGATCGTCTGCAATGTTCGTCACCGAGCAAGGTCACATCGATCCTGGAGGCAGCGGTACGACAGTCGCAGCAAAATTTTAGCGAGCTGCGTATTTTAGATCTCGGCGCCGGAAACGGCATGATGGGGGAGGAATTGAAGAAGCACGGTGTATCGCGCTTGATCGGCGTCGATATCATTCCGGAAGCCGCCGAGGCGGCGATACGCGATCGGCCAGGTGTATACGACGCGTACTATGTCGAGGACTTCACAAAACTCGAAGAAGAAAAGAAAGAAGAAATTATTTCATGGCAATGTGATTGCATGGTGACGGTCGCAGCCCTTGGTTTCGGCGATATTCCGGTTAAAGCGTTTATCGAAGCGTTCAATATTATTAAGGACGAGGGTTGGGTTGCGTTCAACATCAAAGAGACATTTTTCGATACACGTGATCAGTCCGGCTTTTCAAAAATGATTCGCGAGTTGATTTTTTCCGATCATCTCGATGTCTATTATATAGAGCGCTATCGGCATCGGCTTTCGATCGAAGGTGAGCCACTCTACTATTTTGCCATCGCCGGCAAGAAGAATTCTGATGTTGCCGACGGGTTCGTGCGGCAAAAGGCACTTGACGTTTGATTCTACGGCGGCCGGATGGTTATTGCCGGCAACGCACGGGCGCGCCTGCAGCCCGCGTTGCGGCCTAGTCGGCCGCCTGCCGTTACTTGCCGATAGTGCCGTCCATGTAGGGGCGATAGGCCGACACATAGAACTCGCTGTCACGTCGATTAATCTTGACCGAATCACGTGCTTGCATGGCGGCAACCCATCGATTGATATTTTCAAGGTCGGTCGGCATGACGAATTTCCGATACGCCGCCAGCACCTCCGCTTGCTCGAAAAACGGGTAGTAGGTTATGTCGATCAGGCTGACATTGTCGCCGAGCCAGTAGGGTCCGTCATGTTCCGCCAGTGCATCGTCAATGACCTCTAGACTTTGCCGTAAAGCCGTGCGGATATCTTCGTGTTTGCTTTCATCCAGTTCGAACACCAAGCCGCAGAACGCAGGCTGGAAGTCGGAATTACAGTATTGAATCCAAATACGGGCGTGTGCACATTCAACCGGATCGGTAGGCAACAGCGGTCTGTCTGGATAGGCATCCTCCAGGAACTCGTTGATGACATTGCTTTCCCAAATGACATTTTCACCGCGCCTAAGCAGCGGAGCGCGTCCGGTAGGGGATATTTTGTAGTACCAATCGGGAATGTTTTCCAGATCGATGGATATTTTTTCGTGCGGAATTTGTTTCTCGTCGAGAGCGAGTCGGACGCGGTAAGCGAATGGGCATACATCGGCGCTATAGATTTCTAACGTTTCCATCATTGTTCTCCTAACGAATCCTTCTACGAAGTCGGCTTGTCGCTGTTGCTGCGTAGTATGTCGACGCCGACGAACTCAAGTCTCGACGGCGACGTATACCGGAACTGCCTGACGCAGTATGTCCAGTACCGGCGAGGTTCGCTGTACGTGTTCGGACAATTTCTGAATATCGGCGGCGCTCGCGCCGCTCTTTATTTCGCAGCGTACGCGGATATTGTTGTACCCGGGCCGGACTTGGTCGGAGAGCCCCAGAAATCCGTGCAGATCGATGTCGCCTTCGACGTGGAAGGACAGGTGTTCCAGCTTTATGCCCTGTACAGCGGCGTTGTAGGCGAAGCCGACGCTGAGACAGGAAGCGAGCGCGGACAGTACCAGTTCTACGGCGTTGGGGCCTTTGTTGGTTCCTAGCAGGACCGGCGGCTCATCGGAGTCGATCTCGAACGACGTCGTTCGTGACTGGTCTTCCTGGCCCGCACCGTAGAAACTTTGAATTTGCGTGTGCGACTGTCCGCCGTTCGACCACTCGGTCGTCGAACGAAAGTTGAACTTCGCTAATGACGGGTCGGCTTCAATGGCCTTTACCGTCGCAACCAGATGCTCTACATTGACGCCGTTTACTACATTCATTGGTTCATTCATTGGTTCGACTCCGAGTGCCAATTTGATCAGTTAAGACCCACCCGGCGACGGTACCGAATCGGTCAAGAACGGGTTTGCAATTGCGGTTGGGCACTGAACGGAGATGGGCTTCGAACGTGCCGGCGCAGTCACCCGATTCCCAATATCGGGCAAGTACTGTGCCAGCGTGAGTTCGACGCCGATAGGCATCGCCTAAACGGCGTAGAGCCGGCGACGCAGCGGTTGCTTACGGGCAATACAGCGAAAATATCGGTTCAGGTGCCGGCTAAGACGCCAAATACACGTCTGGGGCAAGCTGTGAGTATGTCCCCGAAGTGACCCGTATGTTGAACGCACACGCCTCATAGTGTCGCACGGTTGAAACAATGTGCGGAGCTGTATGCGCGAACGAGACGGCCAGTCTGCTTGCGCGCAATCCTGCCGCCGCTCCTGCTCAGGCGGGTGCGAATTGTACTTTGCGAATGTCTATCGTCAGCGGCTTATTCATGATGCGTTCACTTTGTAATAGCGCATCATACCGCCGTCTTCGTGCTCGAGATTGTGGCAGTGGTACAGATAGAGTCCTTTGTAGTCCAGGAACGGCACGAGGATGCGAACGCGTTCGCCGGGCATCACCAACACGGTGTCGTGCCAGCCTTCATCGACATGGCCTTGTTCGAGTCCACTCCAGCCCGAGGTCGAGCCGCTGCGCCCCAGCACCAGGAACTGCAAGCCGTGCACATGCATCGGATGCGGCAGCATGCTGCGATTTTCAAACTCCCATATCTCCGTCGTGCCGAGGCGGACCATTTCGTCGGCGGCGACTTCAGTCCCTTGAAAGTGTCGACCGTTGATGCTGCCCTGCATCATGCGCATGTTCAACACAAAGCGGCGCGGTTGGTTTCGATTGACCGCGTCTTGCACACCCAGCGCAGGTGGTTTGGCTAGCTGCACGGGGAGTTTGGTGGTGCTGGTTTCTTTTCTGCTGACCTGAAACCGCATGACATCAAATGCGGCGCCGAGTGGTAAAGCACCACCGCCCATCATGCCACCACCGCCCATCATGCCACCACCGCCCATCATGCC
>JASBUN010000001.1 GCA_030147845.1 Gammaproteobacteria bacterium | reverse complement strand
ATGTAGGCACGGTTTTAACCGTGCATTGGCCTGGTTTGGTCCATCCATACACGGCTGAAAACACATAAAGCCTATGTCTTCTTTGCGTGCTCGGCGTCTTGGCGAGAGATTAAGGTTCGGCCGGCTCGCATGAGAATCTCGTAAAGATGTGGGTTACGCCAAAAAAAAAACGCTAACCGGCTCTACTTATGGCTTAAGCACGCAGCTAATCGTAGCCGCATAAAATGTCTTGCAGCCCCTCCGTATAGTGTATATATATACACTATACGGGCTTCAAGGTGCTATGCGCAGCGGCCAAGCCGTTCCGGTCAGTCAGGCAATTTTTTCCAGGCGTTCGGCAATGCTTTGCCGCCGGGTCGGTTTTTTCGCGCCAATACAGGCCAATCGGGCGGCTCATGGCCCTGGCACGAATGTTGTAGGGTAGGACAGTGATGCCGGAAATCTGACGTTTCGTGTACGCCATGACGCTCGGCGCTTGCCTGACCGCTTAGACAAAAGGTCCTTTTGTGACATCACACACTACCCTGGATCCAACCGATTGGGACGACCTTCGCCGCCAAGGCCACCGCATGCTGGACGATATGCTCGACTACATGGCGCACATTCGCACGCGCCCGGTCTGGCAGCCGATTCCGGAATCGGTACGTACCTCACTACAAGAACCCTTGCCGAGCGAAGCCACCGAACTTGCCGCTGTACATCAAACGTTCATGCAGGAAATTTTGCCTTACGCGGTCGGCAACGCGCACCCCGGCTTCATGGGTTGGGTACACGGTGGTGGAACCCCGGTCGGTATGCTGGCGGAAATGCTGGCCGCCGGGCTGAACGCCAATCTGGGTGGGCGCGATCAAATGCCGATCGAACTGGAACGCCAAGTGGTGCAATGGGTGCGGGAACTGTTCGGTTTCCCGCATACCGCCAGCGGTCTGTTCGTGAATGGCACCTCCATGGCCAATTTCATCGCCGTGTTGGTGGCCCGTACCACCGCCTTGGGCGCGAATGTACGCCGCGCCGGCATCGCCGCCAGTGAGCGGCGGTTGGTCGCCTATACCTCCGCCAGCGCTCACAATTGCATCGCCCAGGCCATGGACCTTTCCGGCCTGGGCAGTAATGCCCTGCGCATCATTCCGGTAACCACCCAGCATCAAATGGATATCGATGCCCTTGAGCGCGCCATCGCAGCGGATCGGCGTGCCGGTTACACACCGTTTTTCATCGCCGGCACGGCCGGCACGGTGGATGTCGGCGCCGTGGATGACCTGGCTACGCTGGCCGACGTCGCCGAAAAGAATGCTCTTTGGTTCCATGTCGATGGCGCCTATGGCGCGCTGGCTATGTTGGCGCCGGAACTTGCACCCCGTCTGAGCGGCATCGAACGGGCCGATTCCATTGCCTTCGATTTTCATAAATGGGGGCAAGTGCCGTATGACGCCGGTTTTATACTGGTGCGCGACAGTAACGCCCACCTCAGTACCTTCGCCTCACCGGCCGCTTATCTGGGACGCGAAACGCGCGGTCTGGCCGCCGGCTCACCTTGGCCGTGTGATTTCGGTCCCGATCTATCGCGCGGCTTCAGGGCGTTGAAGGCATGGTTCACCATCAAGGTATACGGCACCGAAAAACTGGGGCAAGTCATCGCCCACACCTGCGCGCTGGCCCAATACATGCGTCAATGCATCGACAATGAAACAGCGCTGGAATTGCTCTCACCGGTATCACTAAACGTCGTCTGTTTCCGCTATCGCTGTGAGGACGCCGAATGTGTAAACCGTGACATCGTTACCGCTATACATGAATCCGGCATCGCGGCGCCCTCGACCACCACCATCAACGGCCAACTGGCGATTCGAGCCGCGATCGTCAATCATCGCACCACCCGGCAGGACATCGACGCATTGCTGCGCGCAACGCTCGAATTCGGCCAGGCCATCAGCTCACCTCCATTACGCAGGACATCGTTGTGACACTTGGCATACCGTCGGAATCTCACCCAGTAGCAAATCAGCCTGAAGCCCTGCTTGGACTCGCAGCGCTGATGCAAATGGCCTTGTCCGGAGTAGACATGACTGCGCTGGCGCAACCACTGATCGATCGCGCCCAGAGCAATCCGCACGACACCAACAGCCTGATGGACTTGGCCGTCGTATTGCAACTGACCGGCAGTCCCGAAGTTGCACTGTCGGTGCAAGCTCAAGCATTGGAACAGCAGCGTCTCTATCATCTCCCCTGCAACAGCGACCAGCCGGCCATGCGTTTGTTGGCGCTTATGGCCCCCGGTGAATTGATGGCCAATACGCCATTGGAATTTCTAGTGATGAACACCGATATATCACTGGATATGCTCTACCTGTTGCCCGGTGAGCCGTTGCCCGACTCCGTACCCGATCATGATCTGTTATTCGTCGCTGTAGCGGAATCCGATACCAATCGTCTGTTACTGCAACAGATCAACACCGCCCTGCAACACTGGCAGCGTCCGGTAATCAATCGCGCCGAACAGATAGCACAGCTTTCCCGCAATGGCGTCTGCGCTCTTCTGAAAGACGTACCCGGCATCGATATACCGCTTTCGGTCCGTACCGGAAGGGAAACATTGGAACAAATCGACCGCGGCGCACGCTCCATCACGTCCATTCTGCCGGACGGAAATTTCCCCATTATCGTCCGACCGATCGGTTCCCATGCCGGTCGTGGATTAAGCAAACTCGAGCACCCGAATGCCGTTGCCGAATATCTTCGCGGCATGCCGGAACGTGAGTTCTACGCAGCACGTTTTGTCGACTACCGTAGCGCCGACGGCCTTTATCGAAAATACCGCATCATCCTTATCGATGGCCAGCCATTCGCTGTGCATATGGCTATTTCAGAGCATTGGATGATCCATTATTTGAACGCCGGCATGAGCGAAAGCGCATCAAAGCGGGAAGAAGAAGCCCGTTTCATGCGTGATTTCGATGTCGGCTTTGCGCGCCGGCACGCCGCTGTCTTGCAGAACATCACAGAACGCGTCGGTTTGGATTATTTCGGTATCGATTGCGCCGAAACCAGCGATGGCAGATTGTTGATTTTTGAAATCGACAGCGCGCTGGTGGTACATGCCATGGACCCGGTCGATCTGTTCCCCTACAAGCGACCGCAGATGCAGAAGATATTCGCCGCGTTTCGGGACATGCTGGACCGGAGACTGAATCCCTGATCGGAAATCACGAACACGCCAGCCAATAGCGCGAGTATCAGCGCTAGAATCAGCCTGGGATTGCCCGTGCCAGCGCCCGAATACGCCGAACTTCACTGCCTCAGCAATTTCACCTTTCTGCGGGGCGCTTCGCACCCCGATGAACTGGTGACTCAGGCTGCCGCGCTCGGTTACGCGGCCATTGGCATCACCGATGAGTGTTCCCTGGCCGGCGTAGTACGGGCACACGTAGCCGCCAAAGAAGCCGGCATCAAACTCATCATCGGCAGCGAAATACGGCTCGCCGATGGGCCTAAACTGGTTGTGCTGGCCGTCGATCGCGACGGTTACGGTAATCTATCCGAACTCATCACACGCGGGCGTCGCAACGCGGCCAAGGGTTCCTATCATCTGGACTGCTCGGATCTCGCCCACGGTCTGCCTGGTTGCCTGATATTATGGATACCCGAACGCACGCAAGCCCCCGCGTCCCGCGACATATCCCAAGATCAAGCAGCACTATCTACCGATTGCCTCAACACTCAACATGCGCAATGGTTGACAACCACTTTCCCGCAACGCGGTTGGATTTTGTTGGAATTGCATCACGACGCTCAAGATGACGCTTGGCAACGATATCTGCACCTGCTAGCTGAACGGCATGCTCTGCCGTTAAGCGCTGCTGGCGACGTGCATATGCATCGACGTCATCGGCGTGCATTGCAGGACGTACTTACCGCCATTCGTCTCGGCACTACTGTCGGTGAGGCGGCTAACGCCCTTTTCGCCAACGGCGAGCGCCATTTGCGCAGCCGCGAACGATTGGCAAATCTTTACCCACGGGATTGTCTCGCCGAGACTATGCGCATTGAACAGCGCTGCAGATTCAGTTTGGACGAACTGCGCTACGAATATCCTGACGACTTGGTACCTGAAGCACAGACACCGTCCACTTATCTGCGTCACCTGACCGAACAGCGCATGCATCAGCGTTGGCCGACGGCGGTACCAGAGTCAGTACGCAAACAGATCAAGCATGAACTCGAAATCATCGCCGAACTGCATTACGAACATTATTTTCTCACGGTATATGACATCGTACGTTTCGCGCGCAGCCGTGGCATTCTATGCCAAGGCCGCGGCTCCGCCGCCAATTCGGCAGTATGCTATTGCCTGGGTATCACTTCGGTCGATCCTTCATGCTCGGAAATGTTGTTCGAACGTTTCGTTTCGAAAGATCGCAATGAACCGCCGGACATCGATGTCGATTTCGAACATGAACGCCGCGAGGAAGTCATTCAGTATATTTATGCAAAATACGGTCGCGAACAGGCGGCGTTGGCGGCCACAGTAATTACCTACCGACGTAAGAGCGCACTGCGTGATGTCGGCAAAGTGTTGGGTTTGGAGCGGGAACAAATCGACCGGCTGAGCGGTGCCTTCGCGTGGTGGGATCAGGGCTTGGCGCCAGAACGGATACGTGAGGCAGGGTTCGATCCAGACAGCCCAAACATGACGCGCCTGCTGTATCTGGTCGAAGAACTGCGTGGCTTTCCGCGCCATTTGTCACAACATGTCGGCGGCTTTGTCATTGCCCGCGATCGCGTGTCGCGTCTGGTACCTATTGAGAATGCAGCCATGGCCAAGCGTACGGTGATCCAATGGGATAAGGATGACCTCGACGCCATGGGCATACTCAAGGTCGATTGCCTGGGTTTGGGCATGCTCAGCGCCATCCACAAAGCATTTGACCTGGTCCGTGGTCATCGCGGTCGACAGTTGACGCTGGCCAATGTGCCGGTAGAAGATCCCAAGGTCTATGCCATGATTTGCAAAGCCGACACCATCGGCGTGTTCCAGATCGAATCCCGCGCGCAGATGAGCATGCTGCCGCGCCTGCGCCCGCAGACGTTCTACGATCTGGTCGTAGAAGTCTCTATCGTGCGCCCCGGCCCCATTCAGGGCAACATGGTTCATCCATATCTCAAACGTCGCCAGGGGCTGGAACCGATTTCTTATCCCAGCGATGCGGTACGTGGTGTATTGGAACGCACACTGGGCGTTCCGATTTTCCAGGAACAAGTGATCAAACTGGCCATGGTCGCCGCCGGCTTCAGTGCCGGAGAAGCGGATCAACTGCGCCGCGCCATCGGTTCCTGGCGTCGACGTGCGAAGCTGGAGTATTTTCGACAACGTTTGATCGACGGCATGCGCGAACGCGGTTATGCGGAAGCGTTTGCACAGCAGATTTACGATCAAATCCAGGGCTTTGGCGAATATGGATTTCCCGAATCCCATGCCGCCAGTTTTGCGCTGTTGGTTTATGTCTCCTCGTGGCTGAAACATTACGAGCCGGCTGCCTTTACTTGTGCGTTACTCAACAGCCAACCAATGGGGTTTTACGCACCGTCTCAGTTGATACAGGATGCCCAACGTCATGGCATCGAAATACGGCCAGTGGACGTAGCGCTCAGTACCTGGGATTGCACACTGGAAGACAAGGGATCGATGTGCCGACAGCCGGCATTGCGTCTCGGTCTACGATTGATCAAAGGGCTTGGCCATGCCGCTGCGCAATGCCTTGTCGAAACACGCCAAACGAGATCATTCGACGATGTCGATGATCTTGTGCGTCGCACACACCTTTCGCGCAAAGACTTGGAGGCACTGGCGGCCGCCGGTGCGCTGTCTTCTTTGGCCGGGCATCGTCACCGCGCACGCTGGCATGTGCTCGGTGCGGAAGCACCCATGCCGCTATTTAGCGATACTGCAATCCGTGAACCTGAACCACAATTGTCGATACCCACGGAAGGTCAGGACCTGGTAGCCGACTATGCCAGTCTCGGTTTGACTCTAGGCCGGCATCCCCTGACGTTATTGCGCACACATCTTCGACGACGACAGCTGCATAGTGCCGAGTTCATCCAGACCATCGCTCATGGCGCTCAAGTACGCTTAGCCGGCCTGGTGATTACGCGTCAGCGGCCTGCCAGCGCCGCGGGCGTAACCTTTCTGACTCTGGAAGATGAAACCGGTATAGTCAACGTTATTGTTTGGCAAGACCTCGCCGATCGACAGCGCAAGGAACTGCTGCATGCCCGTCTGCTGGCGGTCAACGGGCAAGTTCAGCGCGAAGGCGAAGTGTTGCATGTAGTCGCTCGGCGTTTGGAAGACCACTCGGCCCTGCTCGGTGAGTTACTCACCCGATCGCGTGACTTCCACTAAAGAAGCTTCCACCCGACACGGTTTCAGCGAAATAATCGGCACTGCACCAGCAGCGAGCCCACATCCGCACCCTATCGTGTACTCAATTGATGCTGGCGACGTTGGCCGGTATATGCGCGACATCATCTGGTCGTACTACCAGCGAGCGCCGACGATTTACGCTAAGAAATTCGTCCACACTGATTGCATGACGCCGCGACCACTGCCGCGATATACCCTGTATGCCTGCGATATGCAGAGTACGGTTGGCAAAAAACCGCGCCTGCGCCCGCAACGCTGTGAAGTTTTCAATGCCGCGAAAAACAGCTCGCGCAATGGACTCCTGATGCCCGGGGTCCATCAAGCGCCGCTCTTCTTCCGGATGTGTGATAAAGCCGGTTTCCACCAATACCGACGGGATATCGGATGACAACACGGTGAAATGCCGACGCAACACTTTGTTACGCAACATCGGTGTGGTGGCGCGCAACTGGGCAAGGATATAGAACGCCGCGGCGTAGCTCGCAACGCCAGGGGCCCGCCCTCCAAGCGAGATCGCCAATCGTGGCGATACCGTTTCTTCGCCAGTTAACACGTCCGAGAGCCGCTCGACCGAATTCGACGCCAGCATGCGTCGGGCCGGTCGCGATCGGGGCGGATAAATATACACCGATGCGCCTCGTATGTTGGCGCTCGGCAAGGCGTCGGTATGGATGGAAACCAACAGATCCGCGCCGCAGGCGCGCGCGCGCCGATAACGTTCGCGCAGACCGATAAACTCATCGTGGTCCCGAAGCAAAAAACTATGTATACCCGGCGCGGCGGCCAGCATGCGTTGCAGTCGAAAAGCGATTGCCAGCGCAACATCTTTCTCGCGTACGCCGTCCGGCCCGATGGCGCCGTCATCATGACCACCATGACCGGCATCGACCGCGACCACGAACCCACCCTCCGCGGCCGGATAGGAACATGCCCCGATGCTCGGTGCGCGTGCCGCCGGCGGCCATACCGAAATTGTCTCAGCGCCGGCATTAGAGCCGCTCGCCCCGAAGCGTATGGCAATGAAATAGCGTCCGTGACCGTCATCAAACGCTGAAATACGGGGCACGATCGCGTGGCGTAAATCGAATACGATACGCTGATCGTGCTGGTTACGCGGCGCACTGCGTACCCGCAATAGCGGTCCGGTTCGCGCGTCCACGGACACCACCCTGTTTCCCAAACTGGAATCACGCAGATCGAGTACCAAACGCTCGGGCGCGCGCATGCGAAATGAGCGATATTGAACCGCGCCGTCCAGCTCGATAATGGCGCCATTGGCGCGCACGTCAATGCCAATAATCCGTTGCCCGGCGGACACATCCAAGGCAACACTACATAGCGAGATCAGCAGCAACCAGCGCATTCCCATGCCCTACTCCAGGTCCATCCCGGGGCCGCCGGGAGTCAAAATGTCGACGAAAATGGTCGTTCCGGCTAACCGAGCAAATTTCGCGCCAGTCCGCGCGAGCCGTAGACAACGATCTATAGAGCAGCGCCTACCTGCATCCTCAGAAAAACTTGCAACATGCCATGCTATTCGGCGCAAAATCGCTACACTCCAAGGGCAGCACGGTGTATATAGCCACTCGATGCCGCCTCCCGGTGGCCCGCTGCCGCGGCGCAGGGTGGGCTCATGTCGCTCACCTCAGTTCGATGCCATTCCGGGTCGCGGCGCGGCGTACCACAATTTTATTAACGGCTACACAAGGCAACGCAATTGGAACGCAAACAGTTTTCTGTCTGGATGGGTAAGCCCTATCCGTTAGGGGCAACTTGGGACGGCGAAGGCGTCAACTTCGCGCTTTTCTCGGAAAATGCCGAGCGTGTGGAATTGTGCATCTTTGATGATCGTGGACGTCACGAAATCGAGCGCATTGATCTACGAGAACAGACCGACCAGGTCTGGCACTGCTATCTTCCCGAAGCACGGCCCGGCTTATTATATGGTTACCGCGTGTATGGGCCTTACCAGCCGCAACTCGGCCATCGGTTCAACCCGAATAAACTTCTTCTCGATCCGTACGCGCGCGATATCCGCGGCGCATTACGTTGGAGCGATATACAGTTCGGCTACCGCATCGGACATAAGAAAGAGGATATGTCTTTCGACCGACGCAATAGTGCCGCGGGTATGCCGAAATGCCGTGTCATCGACTCCGCCTTCACCTGGGGTGATGACCGCGCGCCCAAGATCCCGGCGCATGAGAGCGTCATCTACGAACTGCACGTAAAAGGCTTCACCGCCCGTCATCCGGACGTACCACCGGAACTGCGTGGCACCTATGCCGGTCTCGCCACCGCACCGGTCATCGATCACTTCAAACGCCTCGGCATCACGGCAGTGGAACTCATGCCGGTACATGCCTTTGTCGACGACCGCCGCCTGGTGCAACGCAATTTACGCAACTATTGGGGTTACAACTCCATAGGATTCTTTGCTCCCGACAGTCGCTACTCATCGACTGGCCGTATCGACGAGTTCAAGACCATGGTTAAAACATTGCACTCGGCCGGTATCGAGGTGATCCTGGACGTTGTCTACAACCACACCGCCGAAGGCAACCATCTAGGGCCGACGCTATCGTTTCGCGGCATAGACAATGCTGCTTACTACCGTTTGTTAGCCGACAACCGCAGCTACTATCGAGACTATACCGGCTGCGGCAATACCCTCAATATGATGCACCCCAGAGTACTGCAGCTCATCATGGATAGTTTGCGTTACTGGGTCCAGGAAATGCATGTCGACGGTTTTCGCTTTGATCTGGCCTCAGCCCTCGCGCGCGAGTTGCACGAGGTCGACCGTCTTGGCGCCTTCTTCGATATCATCCATCAAGATCCGGTGCTCTCGCAGGTCAAGCTAATCGCTGAACCCTGGGATCTCGGCGAGGGCGGCTACCAAGTGGGCAACTTCCCGATTGGCTGGATGGAATGGAACGGCAAATTTCGCGACGCAGTTCGCGCCTATTGGAAAGGCGACGGCGGCTTGATTGGCGAACTTGCCTATCGCCTCACAGGATCCAGCGACCTCTATGAAAGTGGCGGTCGGCGCCCTTTCGCCAGCGTAAATTTCGTTACCTCTCATGACGGATTTACCCTACACGATCTGGTCAGTTACAACCGCAAACACAACCGTGCCAACCTTGAAGAAAATGCCGACGGTGAATCGAATAATCTGAGCTGGAATAGCGGCGCCGAGGGCGCCACCGACGATCCCGAAATCCGTGCACTACGTATGCAGCGCAAACGTAATTTTCTAGCCACATTATTGCTATCCCAGGGCGTACCCATGCTCTTGGCCGGCGACGAATTGGGACGCACACAGAAAGGCAACAACAACGCGTATTGCCAGGACAACAAGCTCAGTTGGATCAACTGGAATTTGTCTGACGAAGACAGGCAACTCTACGACTTTGTGTGCCGTTTGATGGCGCTTCGCAATCGCCATCCGGTGTTTCATCGGCGGCAGTTTTTTCAAGGCCGGCCCATCATGGGCTTGCAAGCGAAGGATATCACTTGGTTGCATCCCGAAGGGCACGAGATGACCGAGGCAGCCTGGCGCCATGAACATGCCCGTTGTCTCGGCATGTACCTATGTGGTCAGGCATTGGAAGAACGCGACGAACGTGGGAAAAAATTGGTCGATGACAATTACTTGCTACTGCTGAACGCCCATCACGATGCCGTTATGTTCCATATACCGGATCAGCTACCGGGCAGCCAATGGCAGTTGCTCATCGACACTGCGGCATCCGGAGCTGTACAGGAGTCGCTTAGTTTCCGTCCAGGAGAAGCGTTCCCGCTGCGGGCACGATCGATGGCGCTGTTGCTACAGCTCGACACCGCCGCAGATCCTGCGTCAAAGCACGGCTCGTGAATTCGATAGATCGACGGAAGGCTGACAGCCGGTAATTATCTTGCGGCTTCACTAAACGAGCTCGGGACCTGCTCGAGTATGCGCGGCGGCTGATCTAACGGTGGTCTGGATTCCGGCGTAGATACGCTGCGAGACCGGCCAATTCGGCATCACTAAATGGATTGCGGAGCGCCACGGAAGGCGCACCGCGAACACCGCCCAATAGCCGCGCAACAAACTCTCGCTGCGACAATTGTTGCGCCTGTTGGAAAAGGTCGCGCGCCGGATTGGATCGACTTGCATCCGGATGCTCATGACATCCCGAGCACAGACTGAGATAAATCTGCTTACCTGCGCGCACATCTTCAGCGTTCGCATCTTGCGGTTGTAACCCGCGCAAATCCAGTGGATAGTCCTGCGTCAACTTATCGGCTATGCGCCCAAGACGTACGATTTCGCCTTGGCGAAAGGCATCACGCATTTGTTCGACTCGCTGCAGAAGTTTCCTATTCGTACTGCCTTGCCGCGCTAGATATTCTCGCGCCAACAGCTTGAGCGAGCTTAGCGAACTTTGGATACGGGCGCTCAGCCCGGCACGGTGATTACTACTGGTATTCGGCGCGAGCAGCAAACGGATATCACCGGCGAGAATAGTCAACTCCATCGGAAATATGCGCTGCTGTCCCGCAGCCGCGCAGGAAAAAACGACCGCAGTGGAAAGTACCACCGCGGTCGCCCAATTCCATATGCAACTATTCCATCTGCGCTGGTTCAGCGTACGTCTACCTTGTCTTCCATTGGCAATTTCGGATCAGCGGACCATTCGACCATCGAACCGTCGTAGAGCTTCACCTTCTTGTCACCCAGCAATTCACTGCTGGCAAACCAGCCCAACGAAGCCCAATGCCCGGTGTTGCAGAATGTAATCTCCTCGCCCTTCGTGGGTACATCGGCGACCTTATACAGCTTTTTCAGCTCGGCTACAGAACGGAATTTACCGCCGTTATTATCAGTCAGCCAACTCTCCGGAAGATTGATTGCGGTCGGGATCGTACCGTTTCGTTTCGCCTTGGGATGCCGATTGATACCCATGTATTGATCACTCGGGCGATTGTCGACCAACGTAATCCCTTGTTTGATAGCCTTCTGAACGTCCTCTTTGGAGGCCACCATATCGGCGCGGAAGTGCGCAGTAAAGGTCTTTGCCTTCGGCGCGTTATTGCCGCGCTGGATCTTGTCCGACTTGTCGGCAGTATATGCCGCATAGCCACCATTCAGGATCGAGACGTTGTCATGCCCCAATACCTTAAAGGTCCAGTAGACTCGCGTTGAGCTGCCCATATCCAAGGCATTTTTACCGGCACTATAAATGACGACATGGGTGTTGTTGTCGATACCCAGGCCGCCAATCAATTTCTCCAACTTGGGTACCGGCGAGAGCTGCCCAATGACATTGTCTACCTTGCTCCGCCAACCGTCTTTCAAGTAGTCACTGTATACCGCGCAAGGGACATGCCCACGCAGATAATCGGTTTTCGAATGACCGTCGAGCTTATTGCGAATATCCAACACGACAACGCCTGCTTTGCATGAGTTTGCCTTGACCCATGCGGCATCGACCAACGGATCAGCCGCATTCGCGGCCTGAATTGCACCTAAACCTACAACTGCCGCCAATAATGTGACGTATTTGTTCATATCGACTCCTCTCTTTTATGGTATTGTCCGCATGCTTTTGAATCATACTGATTCTCATGGCGTATGCGGTTTCTTCGAACCCCCGTCTAGCACGTCAAGACGCAATCGGACGCAAGAATCTCGTCCAACATCTGATCCCATTGTTGCTCGGAAAAATCGTGTTGTCGTAAATCATAACGATACAAGTTATGTACTGGAGTTAGATGCGTGACGGCATCGCGCACGGACTCCGCGTCGGGAAACAAGCCGGTTTCTAGAACGGCAATATTCATAGCTCTCCTCTCATACGTTGATAACCGCATCGCACTCGATCATTGCTAACGCCAGTTCAGACGATGTCAGATGTGCTAAATCCTGTCCTTCGACAGTAGTCTCCGGCACGATGTCGGCCAGCTCCAGCAACTCCGCTTGTTCCAGGTTTTCGGCGTTTTCTTTCACCGGCCTATCCATGAAAATCAACCGCACCATATGACCGAAAATGGTCAACCCGGCAGCCACGCGCATGGCTTCCGCATGATCGCGTCGACCGAGGACCAAAACATTTTTGCTGTCTTGCACTACAACATCCCTCATAAGCTAATAACGTGTTTTGCCTTGCCAAGCATGGCGCTATTGTTGGTTTGACTACCGAGACTGATTGGGCAGCGTTTACCCGACTCGAATCGATCCCACGATAATTCACATGCAAACGCTGACTGCGCGTCGCTCATCAGCGCACAAATGTCAGTGTCGCGTAGAACCTCGACACCGTCGTCGGTAAAAAAACAACCCCAGTTCACGCCGCGTCGTTGCGACGCCTGCAACATCGGAAGAAGAATCGATGCTGACTGACTACTGGTTACCACATACATCAAATCCATCTTTTTCCTCGCGCAATTGAAAACCCGGTGAAACCTATTAATGCCGTCCCCGCGGCGATCAACAACCATGCGGATAAACTACGCCAGTTGCGCGTTTCGCTATGCGGAATCGGCGCGCTGGCAGATGCGGCCCACGCGCGCCAGCCGCCCAACAGTACGCGCACATTGGCATGTGTTAAGCCACGCAATCGTGTGAATAACGCAATCGAATCCACCGAACCATAGCCATAAGCGACATAAGATGGCGCGCTCGGCCCAGCGACAAATCTCAGCGGCACGAAATCGAGGTGCCGGTACCATGCATCGAGCGGCTGGCTCGCGGAATTCGGAATGCGGCCCGGCGTCCCCCATTCCTGCTGTGTATCTGCGCTATCCGATGCACGCCCGTCCACCGGTACCGGCGCCGCATTGGACTTGAGCGCTAATCGCAGTTCGCCGGGTAAAACCAAATCGTCATCACGCATTTGTGCAACGTAAATCGGATCACGCAAGGAGGCCCTGCCTCGTCCGGATCCCGCTGCCACAACCCCGCCGCGCAATAGATCGGAGATGTTTTGGTCCAGAATACGTACTTTGGCCTGGCCCGCCAGATACAACAGACCGGCGACGAAATCCCGCTCTAACGGTCGATCACCGACCACTAAAACCGTCTCGTGTCCCGATAATCCTGCGGTTCCGAATGCCCACAATAGATCTCTGAAATTGGGCAATTCGCCGCGCGGACCTATCAAATCCTGCGCAGCCAGGCAATGGGCGCCGGCCACGGAACGGTGCATGCAACTTGGTTGTGGACGTGTATCGACGACCGTCATGTCGGACAAATTCTGACCGGCGCGGACATACTCTATATCGGCGGCGTAGGTCGTCGACGCAAACAACGCCCCCAAGAGTATCAACGTCGATATGGGGCGCATGTGACAATCAGCAACCGCCGAAATGCTGCTCGCGCTTAAGTACGCCGACTGATTTGGGCTGCGGCGGGTGCTCAATGTAATAGCCGACCAATTCCGTGACCGGAACGCGTCCAAACTCAGGACCCAGGTTGATGTCTGCCAGATCTTCCATTGGCTGGGCCGAGTGCGCGCGAGCCATTTCCTTTTGCGACATCGCGGCGCTGGGGTACAAAAGCACTGCGGTGCCTAGACTCAGCAAAAGCGCCGCGGCGCAAAACGTCAAGATTTGTAGTTTACTCATATGGTTGGCCTCAGAACGGATCTTTGGTGAAGCTCACATACATGACATAGAACGCGACTACGAACATGATCAACTGCACGATGGTTTCAAAGTCCAAATTCATCGCTAGTCCACTCCCTTATAGTGTCGAACCAATTCGTCCGGACTGAGTGGCGCGCCACCCTGGGGATTAATTACGGCTGGTGTGAAATAGGGAACTCCGTTGCGGCTCGCGTGCAGGTAGGCGGGTTGTGTCACGAAGACATAAATCAGGCCGCCGAAGCCGATCAGGGCCACCAGGATCGAATAAATCATCATCTGCAATTGGCCTTTACTCACGCTTCGCTCCTAGTTCTTGCGGACGATTACACGCCAATAGCGATCCGTTTTAATCGTGCCTAAATGTGTGCCATTGAGTTCCGGCATCATCGGCGGAATCGCTTCCATCGAAGTCGGATTGTCGATTTTGACTTCAATCACCGCACCCCCGGCAGCGTTTGACATGGCTTTTTTTGTCATCAACTGTGGACGCGGACAAGAATCACCAAGGCAGTCCACCACCTGTGCGAGTGACACCGTGCTGCCGTCTTCTAAGGTTACGGTTTCACCGCCGGCGCTAGCGGTGTTCGTTTTATCTTTACTGCGACTGAATAGGCCCATTGTTGCTATTCTCCTTGGAAACCATGCTAAATCGAGCGGAAATCAAGTGGTCTGTTGTGCCGGCGTTTGCGCGGGTGACGGTTTTGAGGTCGCGGGCACGCTCGCCGGCGAAGTGCTTGTAGCGGCGCTTTGTTCACGCTCACCGGTCATACGCGCTTCCTTTCGCAAAATCGCCCGGTATATTCCGTACAGAGCGAGAAATTGAATCAAGCCAAAGAAGATGGCGGGTATGCCCGTCTTGGCTTGCAAGGTCGCGGCATTGGCGTAACCGAGCTGCAACGCTTCCAAATGCGGCGCGTGATCCATCGATGCCGGCGCGGGCGGCCAATACATGTAAGACCACACCAGCGAGAATAAAAACATACCGATGAAGGTGAACAGCAAGGCCCAGATGGCCCCAACATTCCCCTCGCCGGCCTTTACCCACGTGGAAACCGTGCACGCGCCCGCTAAGACCATGCCGATTCCGAACAGAAATAACCCCAAGACCTGATTCACGCCGACATCAAAGTGCATGGTATGGCCTTCACCAACCGTGATGAACGCAGTAAACCCGAGTGTCAAGATCATCATACATACCAACAGTGCCTTGGTATTTCGGTAGGTTCTGAACAGCATCGCATCACGCAAAGCGGCGGTGTTGCAGAAACGGGAGCGTTGCACGAGCAACCCGACTACGGAGCCGAATAAAAAAGCAGCCAAACATTGGCCTATCGCCGACATATCACGCCTCCAATACTTTTTTGTAGATCATTGAGCCTACCCACGCGCCGGCGATGATGCCGCTGATCGATAGGTAACCGCCCAGGTTCATCTCCGGTGTCAGGCCAAAGAACGTGCTCACGTTACATACGAATGCCAACCGAATTCCGATGCCCATGAGCAAACCGCCCACCGTAATCATGATCCACTCGGAAAGATGACGCGGAACACGCCAATAAAACTCTTTACTGAGTACGGCGCCGACGATGGCGCCGAATAACATGCCGAGGCTGATGTAGATCTTCCAGTAGGTGGCGTCGGGTTTGAAAACAATGTCCCAGAACGGTATGCGCGACAGCTGATCACCCATGAACAGCTTGGCAATCAGTCCGGTCATCATGGTTTCACCACCACCGACGGTCCAGGCACCTACGACGAGGAACAGAAAGATATCGAGCAAGGCGATAACTGATAAGGCTATGACCGGGTCCAGCGTCTTCTTGAACAACTCCATCCGCGAGTCTCCCATCGGGCATAGATGCCCTGTGCGTTTTTGAACAATAGGAGCAAATCCGATGCCATATTTCGTTATATCAACGAAATCATGCGGATAGATTGATTATTGAAGCTACGAAAAAAGAAGGGCTGTACGAAACTGAAACAACTCTGTATCAAAATAAGTCAGGCAATTTGTTCCAATTTGCGCCGCAATGTCGAGCGACTGATGCCCAGCACACGTGCCGCGGCAACTTGATTGTTATCGCAAGCGGCCAATACACGTCGGATATAGTGGAGTTCCATTTCCGCCAGGCTCAAGTTTTCAACTTCGGCGCCTTCGTCACTGTGCGACACGGTTGGAATGCCGTCAATGGCGATTTCGGGCGCATCTAGAACCGGCCCGGCATGCAATGCGAAACTACGCTCGATGACATTTTCCAACTGGCGGACATTTCCCGGCCAATCGTACATGATCAGTTTTCGGCGCGCCGTGGGCGTGATATCCAACTGAGCCCGGTTGCTACGGTCACGCAAGCGGCGCAAAAACAAATCCACCAAAGGCGCAATATCGTCACGACGCTCACGTAACGGCGGAATCGTCAACGGCAAAACATTCAAACGAAACAGCAGATCGCTACGAAACGTGCGTTCCGCCACTCGACGCTCCAAGTCAGCGTTGGTTGCGGCTACTATTCGCACGTCGACTTGCGTGCGCGCACCGCCCCCGACCGGACGTACTTCGCCCTCCTGCAACACGCGCAAAAGCTTCACCTGTAAGCGCGGGCTGATGTCACCAATTTCATCCAGAAACAGTGTTCCACCATCGGCCTCTCGAAACAAACCCGGTCGGTCGCTGGATGCGCCCGTAAACGCTCCTTTGATATGACCAAACAGCTCGGAGTCCAATAAATCTTCCGGCAACGTACAACAGTTGATCGGGACGAACGGCTTTTTGGCACGCGCACTAATATCGTGCACCGCACGCGCCAACACTTCCTTGCCGACCCCTGTTTCGCCGGAAATCAGTACCGGAATATCCTGTTCGCGGATTCGCTCAATCACTTGTAATAAGCGCCGCATGGAATCGCTATGAGCGATGAGATCCTTGATCTGCTCGCGGCCACTAAGCTGTTGGCGGAGACGGGTTACTTCTTCGCGCAGAGATTTCTTTTCGAGAACTTTTTTTATACGTAGCAACAATTCGTCAGGATTGATTGGCTTTGTCAAATAGTCGTATGCACCGAGCTTCATCGCCGTAACGGCATTCTCGATCGAGCCGAATGCCGTCATAATCACGCTCTCTACCTCGCTTCCCTTGGCCCTCAGCCAGGAAAGCAGGTCCATACCGCTCTCTTTACCGATGCGCAGATCGGTAATGACCAAATCGAAGTTTTCGTTTTGCAGAATATCGCGCGCCTGTGCAAGATCCGCTGCTTCCCGTACGCCGTAGCCTTCCGACTTAAGCAATATACCCAGTGTTTTTCGTATCGGAAATTCATCATCGACGATTAAAATTCGCGCCATAAACCCTATGCTCCGCTCAGTATGAAACTAACTTCGGTGCCTACACCCCGATGACTGACAATCTGCAACTTACTACCGTGTTGCATCAAGATTCGTTGGACTATAGACAACCCGAGGCCGGTTCCATTGTTTCTTCCGGTAACGAACGGACGAGTTACTTTATCGATCAATTCGTCGGGAATGCCGGAACCGCTGTCGATTACCCGCACGATCAAATCATGTTGCGTGGCCGCCACTTCGATTACTACTTCGCCGCTACCAGACATCGCCTGTACAGCATTCATGACCAGATTCATCAATACTTGCCTAATCTGGTCGGGGTCGAAGCGGCCCAGGCATTGCTGGCAACACAGTCTCGCACGCATCGTGACGGTCTGCGGCAATGAAGAGTCGTTATTCAGCAGTGCCACCGTCTCGGTCACCAATTGGCATAAATCAGCAGACTGAACTTTGGATTCGGGGACACGAGAGAACGTCAGAAAATCATTGAGAATACGCTGCAAACGCTCTGCTTCACCGTTGACAATACCAGTCAATTGGCTGCGGTCATCCTCGGCTATATCGCCCCGCGCGAGCAATTTCACCGAATTGATGATGGCTGATAATGGATTACGGATCTCGTGCGCAATACTCGCCGACAGTTCACCGACACAGGCTAAACGCTCGGCCTCGGTGCGTTTCTCATGCTCGCTACGCACCTGTTCGGAGGTCCGCTGCAGCGACTCCACCATGGTATTGAATGCGCGCGCCAATAGACTGACTTCGTCTTTTCCGGTCGCGGAGACGCGAACATCCATATCGCCACCGGTTATGCGCCGTACGGCCAGAATCATCGCGTGAAGATTGCGTGTGGCCGCGAACGACAGCGCCCAGGCGGCTACGCTACCTGCTACCAACGCGATCAAAATAAATAGCAGTCCCTCATTACGAGTCGCGGCCAAGGCATGATCTAAGTTGTCGGTCGAAAGCCCCAAAAATACGCTGCCCACGGTTCGGCCCGCGACTTTTATATCCTCGCGCAGATCCAGCACATGATCACCCGCCGGTAACGGCATGGCTTCGCTGGAGGCGATCCGGTCCCTGACGCGCCGTCCAATACGGCGCGAATCCGTACTGGCAAGCACATTGCCCTCGGCATCGACGACTTCTCCATATTTCACATCCGGCTGGTTACGAATGCGTGCGGTAACCTCCGCCAGCGACGCTAAATCCTCCGCAAGAAGCGCATTTGTCGTAGCGACAGCCATGAGGCTGGTTAAGGCATGACCGCGATTTTGCAGTTCCGCCCGCAGACTGTCGGATTGTTCCGACACCGCATCCCAAATAAATAACCCCATCAGTACGGCATGTACGACGGCAACGGACAGAATCAGCCGAAACCGCAGCGTGGACGTAAACGGAAGTTTTTTACTCCAATCCGCGTT
This sequence comes from Gammaproteobacteria bacterium, assembly GCA_030147845.1. Classification (GTDB taxonomy): domain Bacteria; phylum Pseudomonadota; class Gammaproteobacteria; order JASBUN01; family JASBUN01; genus JASBUN01. Next base: position 3,291 of record JASBUN010000001.1, on the reverse strand, counting down.
ACCGCTCAGAACGTCCGCGGGCGCAGTCTCGAGAATGGCGTTCATTGGCGTACTCCGAGGTATTCAGCGTCATTGGCCCGTACGAACCCTTGCCGAAATCCGAGCGCGTCAAGCACCTTTCGGCCTGCCTTTGAATCAGACAACCTGAGTAACGTCGTGACAATTTGGTTTACTTGCGCCGCTGGAAGGTCACCGCGTACCGCGATCGGCATTTGCGGTTGCGGTGGTGTCTCCGCGATGATGCGCAGGTCCGCACGCACGGCTTTTGGCATGGATCGAAACGATGGGCGCCAGGTACCGATGATATCCACCAATCCCGAGTGCAGCGCCATCAACGCCGAATCTTGAGAACCGAAATAATGCACTTGGAATACCTTATCGACGTTGATATCGAGCCGTCGCATGTATTGCCGTGTCATGACGGTCGCCGCGAAGGCGTTTGGATCCGGAAAGCCAATGCGCAGTCCCTTGGGTATACGTCGTGGATCGAGGTGTTGCAAAGGACCATCTCGTCGGACAACCAGGATACCGGTAAACGGCTCTTGACCGACCTTGACAACCGCCCGGTAACCGGCCTTGCGAGCTTCGGTGTATAACAATGGATTCAGATAAATAATGTCGTATTGGCGCTTTCCGACCCGTTTCATGTATTCGCTAAAACTGGGCGCGGTGACGAACTGGACTGGTCGGCCCATAGCATGGCCCAGATCCTGAGTAAGCGGGAGGAACATCGCTGCCAATTTGGTCGGACTTTGTAACGGCAGCACGCCGAAGCGATAATAGTCTCGGTTCACCGAAGAGGCAGCCGCGGCACTCGTAAACAACCCGATGACGAAGACACAAGCACTAAGCCGTGACACAACGGCAGCAAAATTCATTTCAGCACGCAGCGATATTCAAGGATGGCGCTCTAGTGGTACCACTGCCAAAGGGCCGGCGTCAACCTGGGAGCGCCGGCGCGGCGGCGATTTCGACCAATACCGCAGCGGGTCAACTGCGCCCGCGCTGCCGCGTGCGGTCACGACGACCCGGTGCGTCAAAACCCAAACATGCGGCCATGCGCGTCGCTGGCAATTAGCCCCGTATCGCGTATCACATCACCGGCGACGGTGCGTGGTAACTTCGTCCATAAGCTCAAGCTGTACTTGTTGAATCTCGAGCAATCGTTGCCATTGGCTCGACAGCAAAAAATCCATCTTTTCATGCAACTGGCGGATTTCCAATTCCGCCTTCATATTGATCTGGTAGTCATGCTTGGAGCGCATACGGTCTTTGGCCTCTTGCCGATTCTGGCTCATCATGATCACCGGGGCTTGGATCGCTGCCAAGCACGAAAGTACCAAGTTCAGGAGTATATAAGGATAGGGATCAAATGGGTGGCGAACAAGCAAGATCGAATTGATGCCCATCCAGACAAGCATAAACACGCCGAACGCGATCAGGAAAGCCCAACTGCCGCCGAACTCGGACAGCTTGTCCGATAGATGCTCACCCAATGTCGCACGTTTCTCAAATTCGCTTTCAATATTGCGCGATAGGATCTCATGTTGAATCAAACTTTCGGCGACTTCCTGCTCCAAGGTGGTGAGTTGGCCTTTCTCTTGTTCGAGCAATGACTGAATATAACGGCTGCGATAACGATTCAGGTCGGCGCGGCAAATAAAACCATCGCCGGACCAGTCCGGATGTTCGCGCCGAATCCCGTCGGCCACTGTGTTACGGACGACACTGGCGGGTACCAGCTGTGACTTCGGCTTACTTTTTCCGCATACCTGACAGATACCGTTTCGCGTCTGACCGTTTGCCATACACCATTCTCCGAGATAAAAGGACTCGCGACGTCGATATCCGCGTTAGGCGGACGTCGCGCTGCGACACCGCGCGCGGGCGCGGATCAATTTACTCACTCCGCGCGAAGCGCGCAATATGGCGCAGGAACTATTCACCGAGAGGGGTAATAGAAACGCCTCAGCCTGACATTGCCAACTGGTAATGTGCGGTGAGACCGGGGATCAAGATCCAGTGGACGCGGCCGCACGCCCAGGATATCGACCTTGGGCTGCTTGCACGCACTTCAGCACTATCGTGATAAATTTTATGGTTCGGGCGAACCGCGGCACGCCGCGTACGACTATGTGCCCGGCAGCGCATTTGCTCTAATTCAAAGGCGAAGCGAACGCCCGGTCACCCCGCGCACCCTGGCAGGGTTATATGGCTGCGCTGCCAATCCTGCTTGGCAGACCAAAACGCACAGTTCAACCGGCATCCGCACACTGGGTCACGAGGTGGTGGCGCTCAACAATTGTTCGATCTTGGCGTTGAACGCAGGTATATCGTCCGGCTTGCGGCTGGTGATGAGCCGCCCGTCCACAACCACCTCGGCATCGGTCCAGTCAGCGCCGGCATTGCCAAGGTCGGTCGCCAAAGTCGGCCAACTGGTCAGCCGTCGTCCCTTCACGATACCTGCATTAATCAGCATCCAGGGACCGTGACAAATAGCCGCAATGGGCTTATCGGCTTCGGCGAAGTGGCGAACGAACGCCACCGCCTCGTCGCTCAGACGGAGCATGTCCGGATTGGCCACTCCACCTGGCAGTACCAGCATGTCATATTTCGACGGATCCGAGTCGGCGACATTTTCCTCTACCTGGAAAACCTGATCCGGTTTCAAATGATCGAAGCCCTGGACCTGATCCCCAGTGCGCTTAGGTGACACCAATCGTACCGACGCTCCGCGTTCCTCCATATAGAATCGCGGTTGCGTATACTCAACTTCCTCCACGCCGTCGGTGAGCAACATGGCGACATGCTTTCCTGCGAGTGTCTGCGCGGTCATACGTCCTCCTTGCATCATGCCTATCGATAATAGACCAAGGGTAGATCACACTCGGTATATCGGCGAGGCTTTGATCGGGCAACCGGAGAAAAGAGATTTATGATGCCAATGGCACTTACTTAAGCCAAGGGTAGGTTAGCGTCTTTTTGCGTAACTCAGCCAGCGTTGCGTAGCAACACAACAGCTTACTAATGAGTGCCTAACGGCACATCTGGCGGGTTACGGCACAAACTACGTGCCTAACCCGCCCTTGTATTATCCCCTCGCATTGAATTCGACGGTATTGTGCCAATGGCACAGTCCATCGAGAATGTTCGGACAGTATCTTTGGCCCGGCTTGCCGGCAGCCCGCATTGACAAGGTAGATCATGAGAGGATTTTTTATGCCTACGTTTCATTTGGGAATGGATGCGGCCAAAACCAAACTCGACTGCGCGTTGCGGCTTGCGGACGGC
>JASBUN010000061.1 GCA_030147845.1 Gammaproteobacteria bacterium | reverse complement strand
GTGGCATATTATCTTACAAGCGTTTTTATTGGACTCACATCACAGTCCGAATGACATGATTTAGGCAAAAATTACACACTATGGCAACCGCAAACCCAAAAATAAATCTCAGCGGTCTCGCGCGCCGTTTGGTGGAAGATGAGCTGCTGACGGACGTCGACGCCGAGCGCGCGCTCGAAGACGCGCGCCGCAAAAAAATACCGTTCGTCACTTTTCTGGTCGAGAACAAGATCGTCGGCAGCCGCAAAATCGCCTGGGCGGCAGCGCAGGAATTCGGCGTGCCGATATTGGACATCGCCGCCATGGACATGGAAGCGGCGCCCATCAAACTGGTGGACGAGAAGCTGGTGCGCCTGCATCATGCCCTGCCCTTGTTTAAACGCGGTAATCGGCTCTACGTTGCGGTATCGGATCCCACCAATTTACAAGCGCTTGACGAGATCAAATTTCATACCGGCGTCAACACCGACGCCATTTTGGTCGAGGATGACAAGCTCGCCAAAGCGATCGAGCGCGCCATGGAAGCTCACGATAGCTCCATGTCGCAACTGCTTGACGAGGATTTGGACAACCTTTCTATCGAATCCGGTGACGACGATGGCGCATCCGGCGAACCCGCATCGGAATCCGATGCCGATGACACGCCGGTGGTACGCTTTGTCAACAAGGTATTGCTGGACGCCATCAATAAGGGCGCGTCCGACATCCACTTTGAACCGTACGAAAAGATGTTCCGAGTACGACTGCGCCAAGACGGCATATTGCAGGAAGTGGCCTCGCCGCCGGTCAATTTGGCCATGCGTGTGGTTTCGCGCCTGAAAGTCATGTCGCGCATGGATATCGCTGAACGTCGCGTCCCTCAAGACGGACGCATCAAGATGACGCTGTCCAAGAACCGCTCCATCGACTTCCGCGTCAACTCTTGCCCAACGCTGTTTGGCGAGAAAGTGGTGCTGCGTATTCTGGATCCCAGTAGCGCCAAGTTAGGCATTGATGCGTTGGGTTACGAAGAACAGCAGAAAAAGCTGTTTCTTGATGCGATCCATAAACCCTACGGGATGGTGCTGGTCACCGGCCCGACCGGCAGTGGTAAGACGGTATCGCTATACACCGGCCTTAATATCTTGAACACGCCCGACCGCAATATTTCGACGGTCGAAGATCCGGTCGAAATCAACTTGCCGGGTATCAATCAGGTCAATATGAACCCGAAGACGGGGATGACGTTCGCCTCGGCGCTACGGGCGTTCTTGCGCCAGGATCCGGACATCGTCATGGTCGGTGAGATTCGTGACCTGGAGACCGCCGAGATTGCGATTAAAGCGGCGCAAACCGGACACTTGGTGCTATCCACATTGCACACCAACGATGCGCCGCAAACGCTGACGCGCTTGGTCAACATGGGGGTGGCGCCGTTCAACATTGCCTCGGCGGTCAATCTGATCATCGCGCAACGACTCGCGCGTAGACTCTGCACGCACTGCAAACAGCCTCACGACATACCGCGCGAAGCGTTGTTGGAGGAAGGCTTCACGGAACAGGATATGAAGGGGCTGAAAATTTTTAGTGCAAAAGGATGCGACCAGTGCAGCGACGGCTATAAGGGCCGCGTCGGCATCTATCAAGTAATGCCAGTATCGGAAGAGATGGGACGTATGATCATGTCGGGCGGAAACTCCATGGAACTCGCCGACCAGGCCGCTAAGGAAGGCGTGGCCGATCTGCGTCGTTCCGGTCTGCGCAAGGTCATGGAAGGCCTTACCAGTCTGGAAGAAATCAATCGTATCACCAAGGACTAAACGATGGCCGAGAAAGCACTGAAGCAACCGATGTTCACTTGGGAAGGCGCTGACAAACGCGGCGCCCGTGTGAGCGGCGAAACGCGCGGCAGCAGCATCGCGATGATCAAGGCGGAATTACGACGCCAAGGCATCAAGCCGACCAAGGTACGCAAAAAATCAGCCTTGTTCACCGCCTCCAAGGGCAAAAAAATCACGCCCAAGGACATCGCCATCTTCAGCCGTCAGCTCGCCACCATGATGTCGGCCGGCGTGCCCTTGGTGCAGTCGTTCGATATCATCGGCCGCGGCCACGAAAACCCGCGCATGTCACAATTGGTTTTGGGCATCAAGGCCGACGTCGAAGCCGGTAATCCACTGGCCGCTTCGCTCGCCAAGCACCCGCTCTATTTTGACGATCTGTTCTGCAACTTGGTGGAGGCCGGCGAGCACGCCGGCGTATTAGAAACGCTACTTCACAAAATCGCCACCTACAAAGAACGTACTGAGGCGATCAAGAGCAAAATCAAAAAAGCGCTGTTCTACCCAACGGCAGTATTGGTGGTCGCATTCATTGTCACCGCAATCCTGCTGATCTACGTGGTACCGCAGTTTGAAAGTCTATTTCAAGGGTTTGGCGCCGCCTTGCCGGCCTTCACCCAATTCGTGGTTGGCTTGTCGCAATACATGCGCGACTATTGGTGGCTCATATTCGGCATTATTATCGGTAGCGTGGTGGCGCTGGTCCAAGCCAAGAAGCGATCGCGAAAATTTAATCACTTCCTCGACCGCGCGCTGCTCAAGGTGCCGGTCATTGGCGCCATCGTCAATAAGGCCGCTATTGCCCGTTACGCACGCACCCTGGCAACCATGTTCGCGGCCGGCGTGCCATTGGTGGAAGCTTTGACCTCCGTGGCCGGCGCCACCGGAAACCAGGTATATTCGGAAGCAGTACTGCGCATGCGTGAAGATGTGGCCACCGGCCGCCAACTACAGGCAGCTATGCGCGAAACCAAGCTGTTCCCGCCTATGGTGGTACAGATGGTTGCCATTGGCGAAGAAGCCGGCGCCCTGGACGACATGCTGAGCAAAGTAGCCGATTTCTACGAGCAAGAGGTCAACGATGCGGTCGATTCCATGAGCAGCCTGTTGGAGCCGATGATCATGGTAATACTCGGCGTACTGGTCGGCGGCTTGGTTATTGCCATGTACCTGCCCATCTTCAAGCTCGGTGAAGTCGTTTGAGACCGATCGAGTCACCCGCGCGCGAAGCCGAAAACAACCAATCACCGCAGCGGGCACTCGCTCGCGTAAACCTGGTTCCACTCGCCTGAGCACGGCGATGCGATAAGCCATGCTCGTCCTGGAACTCCTGCGCGAAAGTCCCAACTTGTACCTTGCCGTGGCCGGCGTGCTCGGGCTCATGATCGGCAGCTTCCTGAATGTCGTAATACACCGTTTACCGATCATGCTGGAACGCCGTTGGCGTGCCGACTGCGCTGAGGTGTTGCAGCAACCGCTTGAGTCCAGCGGCAGTCAATTTAACCTCATCACGCCGAGATCGCGATGTCCCCATTGCGGGCACATGATCGGTGCGCTCGAAAATATACCGGTTCTGAGTTATGTATTCTTGCGAGGCCGCTGCGCCGAATGCCGCGCGCGCATCTCGATTCGCTACCCCATTATCGAAGTCATCACTGGTCTGCTGTCGGTTGCCGTCGCCGCGCACTTCGGTGTTACCTTACAAGCCATTGCCGCACTCATTTTAACTTGGTCACTGATCGCTTTGAGCGCGATCGATTTTGACCACCAGCTGCTGCCTGACGTCATTACGCTGCCGTTGTTGTGGTTAGGCCTGTTATTGAGCGTATTCAGCGTGTTTGCCGCACCCGTTGCCAGCATCATTGGCGCGATTACGGGTTATCTTGCGCTGTGGCTGGTATTTCAGCTGTTTCGCTTGGTGACCGGCAAAGAAGGTATGGGCTATGGTGATTTCAAATTACTAGCCGTGCTCGGTGCGTGGCTGGGCTGGCAATCGTTGCCTCTGGTGATCATACTCTCGTCGTTAGTGGGTGCGCTCGTCGGCATCTCGTTGATTGCGCTGATGGGCCGAAATCGCAACGTGCCTATCCCGTTCGGACCCTACCTGGCCGCCGCTGGTTGGATCGCCTTATTGTGGGGTCACGACTTGACCGCCCTCTATCTGCGCTGGTCGGGCATCGCCGGCTGAGCCACCAGACCAGCTCACGGGTTCGTCCCGCAGGCACACCAAGCGCTGACACGACTCTATGAAATCTATATTGAAAGTGGGCCTCACCGGCGGTATCGGCAGCGGCAAAAGCACGGTCGCCGATCTGTTTGCCAGGCACGGGGCACCGCTCATCGATGCCGATATCATCGCTCGGCAAATGGTGGTGCCGGGTAGTGCGGCATTGACTGAAATTGTCGCCTCGTTCGGCACCTCGGTTCTCGATGACCGGGGCACATTGAACCGGCAGCAGCTACGCTCAATCGTGTTTGCTGACGCGCAAAAGCGGCGCAAATTGGAAAGCATATTGCACCCACGCATTCGCGCCGAAATGCAACGCCAAGCGGATTCGCTCGACAGCCCCTACTGCCTGCTGGTCATCCCTTTGCTGGTGGAATCCGGACAACGCGACATGGTCCACCGTATCCTCGTCGTGGATGTGCCGGAAGACCTACAGCGCCATCGTGTTGCAAACCGCGATCACTTGTCGCCATCGCAAGTCGACGCTGTCCTTGCCGCGCAGGCAAACCGTAGTGAACGGCTCGCGGTCGGCGACGATGTCATCGTCAATGACGGTTCTCGTGCGCAACTCGAGGCGCAAGTGGCAACATTGCATCAACGCTATCTATCGCTTGCCAGCGCGCATGGCTAGGTGGGGCGTTGCGCCACGGGCGCTAGTGAAGGACAATAAAATACCCAGCCGCCTCACGGTCGGCGCAACTCACTCATGGCCGCAATCCGTTGCAAGAAATAATTACCTACGAACAACCACTTAGCGAGCGAATTCGGTCGTTTCTGCGACTCGAATATCTGTTCCGTCAAAACCAGCACTTTCTTCCGGATACATCCACATGGGGCAGCCACGCGGCGCTCGCCAACATTCTCGAGATACAGAATCTGCTCGGCCGCAGCGATCTGAAGACGGAATTGCTCAAAGAGTTGGAACGACATACCGGCAATCTCGCTCGCTTGGAACAAATACCTGGTGTCGACCGCGACCGGCTATCCGAAATTCTCGACAGCCTGGACCGTTTGATCGATCACTTATACTCCAACAGCCAACCGCTTGGCAGTGAACTCAAACACAACGAATTCCTCGCCAGCGTGCGCCAACGACTCGCGATCCCCGGCGGTACCTGCGATTTTGACCTGCCGGCCTATCATCACTGGCTGCAGCAATCCAGTGAGCATCGCTTGAACGACCTCACTACATGGATGGCGTCGTTCAATATTTTGGAGCAAGCGATCAACATTATTCTTCAACTCGTTCGCGAAGGCGCATCGCCGCGTCCGGAAGTCGCAACCGAGGGGTTTTATCAACGTTCGCTTGATCCCAACTCGCCCTGTCAGCTGCTGCGTATCGGTATACCGGCCGAATATGGCTGCTTTCCCGAAGTCAGCGGCGGCAAGCATCGCTTTAGTATTCGTTTTATGGAGCAGCCCACACCGAACGAGAAAGCGACACAAATCCAGGACGAAATCGATTTCGAGCTGACCTGCTGCTCGATCTGAACCACTCGTCGGCGCAAACCCCAATATGGCAACTCGCACGCGTTACGTTCAATGCCCCACCTGCGGCAAGCAAGTGAAGTGGGGGCCGGAAGCAAAATGGCGGCCCTTCTGCAGCGAACGCTGTCGCATCATCGACCTCGGCGACTGGGCAAGTGAAAAACATCGTTTGCCCAGCGATGAGCGGCCATCAGACGACGATGAGTCCAATTGATGGTCAACGTTCGGCAGGTACGAGCGCCTCGGCTTTGCAGGGATGAATCCGTGCCTACAAAAGTCTGTCCCGATCACCGCGTACCGGATGATGTCGTAGGCACGGTTTTAACCGCGCAGGCGTGCTCATCACCCCATCTCACACGGGTGCAAGTGTAAAACCGGTGTTTTCTTTGCGCGCTCGGCGGTCTTGGCGAGAGCCCGGTTTTATACAAAATCAGGCTAACCCAAGTTACTCTCGCAGAGTCGCAAAGCACGCCAAGGAGAACAGGTCGTCCCATGTCGTGACTTCCGAGCGATGCACGGATAAATCCGTGCCTACAAAAGTCTGTCCCGATCACCGCATACCGGATGATGTTGTAGGCACGGTTTTAACCGCGCAGGCGTGTTCATCACCCCATCTCACACGGGTGCAAGTGTAAATTTCTTTGCGCGCTCGGCGGTCTTGGCGAGAGCCCGGTTTTATACAAAATCAGGCTAACCCAAGTTATTCGCAGAGTCGCAAAGCACGCCAAGGAGAACAGGTCGTCTCATGTCGTGACTTCTGAGCGATGCACGGATGAATCCGCGTCTACAAAAACACTGCAGCTATTCTATTGAACCGTCAACGGCATACGCGCTTCGTATAATGTTCGGCCTGCGTACACATACACCGTTGCTACCCAGTCACTCCTGCCGCTGGTGCATACCGGCAGCGTAACGGCGGCGCTCCAAAGACCGTTACCGATGCGCCGAAACGCGTAGCGACTTTGACCCATCTGCATACCTTTCATAGTAAATTCGGCGCGTACCTGATCAATCCGCTCCGAGGCGAGTCCAGTCAAATTTATCGTAACGTCAAACGGCCGCAGCGCGCGTACTGGAGCCTTTGCCTGCAAACCTATTAGCACCTTGTCGGACATGGCGTTGCAGCGCCTCAACGCGGCGTTGCAGTCCGGATCACCAACCAAGGAGACGACATTGAATGTATGTTTCGGTTCGGGTGTTGGCTCGCTACTGTTATCGAAGCTCAACACGTAGGCGATCGCAATCAGCAGAAACAGCCAGATCACAGCACGCGATTCGGCCAATCGGCGCAAGCGCGAGCTAATGTTCATTGCCATCCGGTAACCACAGCGAACGAATAGCCGCAATTCCCTGTGCGCCGTGATCGAAAGACTGACTCAAATGCTCCGGCCGCATGCCGCCGAGCGCGTATACCGGCACGGTCGCGACCTCCGTCAGTCGCCGCAGCCCATCCCAACCGAGTGGTGGCGCATCCGGATGACTCGATGTCGGCAAAACCGGCGATGCCAGCACGAAATCGGCACCGATACGCTCGGCCAGCAGCAGTTCTTGCTCGGAGTGACATGACGCAGCCACCCACTGGCTACTGTCCAGAGGCCGACCCGGAAGGGAGGCCAAAGTTTGACTGCTAAGGTGTACGCCGTCGGCGCCGATAGGCGTCACCAGGCGTGGATCCGCATTGACCAGCAATTGTGCGCCGTGATCGTGACATAGCGACGCTACGCGCTGACCGAGCGCGACGAAATCATTTTCCGGCAATGACTTCGCACGCAACTGCACCAATCGAATACCGCGCTCGAGCGCCGCACGAAGCCGTTGTAAAAAAGTTTCGGTTTGCTCGGGCGCAGCGCCGGTAATCAGATACTGCGTTGGCAATCGCACCGCGTTGATGATCGGCACATCGGCGGCCGGCATGGCGTATGCGCCGAGCCGCGCCGGTTCCACCCATTCGATCTGCTGGCCTTCGCAACCACGTGCCTGGCCGTCAAACGCTTCGACGCGCCAGATATCCAGCAACACGGCCCGATCCGGGTAGCGATGCCGCACACGAATCAGCGGCCGTGCGTCGCGCAGTTCGACGCCGAGCTCTTCGCGCAATTCACGTTGCAGTCCTGCGTAAGCCGATTCATGCGCTTCAACTTTGCCGCCGGGGAATTCCCACAAACCGCCCTGATGCGCCTCGGAATGTCGGCGCGCCAGCAACACGCGACCGCTGGCATCGAACATCGCCGCCGCCGCAACGTGGATGAAAGCAGAGCTTGAATGAGTCACGGGAAAGGGCGCGTACGCCGGGCGACGCGGAATTCAGGTGCGATATTCAGCGTTGATCTTGACGTAATCATAGGAAAGATCCGTGGTCCAGACACAAGCATCGGCATCGCCACGGCCGAGACTCACTCGAATGGTCAGCTCGTCCTGCTTCATCACCCGCTGGCCGGCCTCCTCCGTGTAATCGTCAGCACGGCCACCGTGGCGCACGATACACACATCGTCGAGATAAATCATGACGCCATCGAGCGCAAGTTCGGAAATTCCAGCACGCCCGACGGCGGCCAATATACGTCCCCAGTTCGGGTCGCTGGCAAACAAAGCCGTCTTGACCAATGGCGAATGCGCGATGGTGTAGGCTACGCGCAGGCATTCTTGTTCGCTACGCCCTTGATCCACCACTACTGTGACAAATTTGGTTGCGCCTTCACCATCCCGTACGATTGCTTGCGCGAGCTCAAGGCAAACCTCATTCACTGCTTCGCAAAACGCACCATAGAGCTTATCACGGCTGTTGATCCTCACCGGGCCATGGCCACTCGCCGCCAGCACACAAGCATCGTTGGTGGAGGTATCGCCGTCGATCGTGATGCGATTGAAAGATCGGTCTACCGCCGCCGCTAGACAGGTTTGCAATAACGCAGTCGGCACCGCCGCATCGGTGGCCAGATAGGCAAGCATGGTAGCCATGTCCGGGCGGATCATGCCGGCACCCTTGGCAATGCCGGTAATGACGATCGGGCCGGCCGGCGTCACAACCTGACGCGACGCGCCCTTGGGTACTGTGTCCGTGGTCATGATCGCCTGCGCGGCTGCATTCCAGCCTTCCGCGCGCAGCTGCTTCACAGCTTGCGGCAGCGCCGCCACCAACTTCGTCACCGGTAGCGGCTCGCCTATGACGCCAGTGGAAAACGGCAACACCTCGGTCGATTCACAACCGAGCACGTCGGCCGCCGCACCGCAGCAGGTCTGTGCCGCGTGCACACCGGCTTCACCGGTGCCGGCATTGGCGTTGCCGGCATTGGTCAACAACAATCGCGGTGCCGCGGACAGTAGATGTTGGCGTGCGACACTTACCGGAGCGGCGCAGAACGCATTGCGCGTGAACAATGCTGCACAAGTACTGCCCGGTGCCAACTCAATCAGCATAAGATCATCGCGCGCCGTCTTGCGAATACCCGCGCTGGCGGCAGCCAGGCGAACACCGGCAACAGGCCGTAGCAACGGCATTGTTTTCAGCGCTACAGCCATAGCCTGAGACCTCTTGGAGCGGCAAATAACACAGGAGTTTTGGCGTCGGCCTTATTCGGCGGCGCCACTTAAAGAATTCAATTCAATTGGCCATGGCAATGTTTGTACTTCTTGCCCGACCCGCACGGGCAAGGTTCGTTGCGCCCGACCTTGCGCTCGTTGCGCACGAACGGAGCCGGGTGGGCTTCTTCATCGGCGGACGCGCCATCGCCACCATCAGCGACCATGGCCGAGGCTTCGGCATGCTGAAACTGCATCGGCTGACTGACACGGCGTTGGCGTTCGAGTTCGTCGACATCTTCTTCGGCGCGTACCTGCACCTTGGACAGTACCGTGACGACTTCGTGTTTGATGCGATCCAACAGCGCACTAAACATTTCGAACGCCTCGATTTTGTACTCCTGTTTCGGATCCTTTTGGGCGTAGCCGCGTAGATGAATACCCTGGCGCAAATAGTCCATCGCCGCCAAGTGCTCTTTCCAAAATGAATCGAGCACCTGTAGCATGATCGCCTTTTCGAAATGGCGCATCACTTCCGAACTGGTTTGCTCCTCCTTCTCCGTATATCGCCGCTCGAATTCGGCCAATATACGCTCGCGCAAGGTCTCCTCATGCAGAGTCTCGTCTTCCTCCAGCCACTTGCCGATCTCCAGCCGGGTACCAAAATCATTGGCCAGCGCATCTTCCAGTGCGGGGATGTCCCATTGCTCTTCCAAGCTGCCGGTAGGGATATAGGCGTTCATTACGCCATTAATGACATCTGCACGAATTCCTTTTATGGCCTCGGAGATATCTTCGCTGGCCATCAATTCATTACGCTGTTCGTAGATCACCTTACGCTGCGCGTTGGCGACATCATCGAATTCGAGCAAATTTTTGCGGATATCGAAATTATGTGCTTCGACTTTGCGCTGCGCGTTTTCAATCGCCTTGCTGACCCACGGGTGCTCGATCGCTTCGCCCGGCTTCATGCCCAGGCGTTTCATCATGGATGACACCCGATCGGAGGCGAAGATGCGCATCAGGTTGTCTTCCAATGACAGATAGAAACGGCTCGACCCCGGATCTCCCTGACGACCGGAACGACCGCGCAATTGATTATCGATACGTCGTGACTCGTGTCGCTCCGTACCGACGATATGCAGACCGCCGGCAGCTATGACTTGGTCGTGACGTTTATGCCACTGCTCGGTGACCGCGGCCTTATCGGCGTCGGTAGCATTCTCGAGCCCGGCCAACTCCACTTCCAAGCTGCCACCGAGCACGATATCCGTACCGCGGCCGGCCATGTTGGTAGCGATGGTCACCGCGCCTGGGCGGCCCGCCTGGGCGACGATCACCGCTTCACGGGCATGCTGCTTGGCGTTCAACACTTCATGTTTGATTTGATCCTTGGTAAGTAATTTATCCAGTAATTCGGAAGCTTCGATCGACGCGGTGCCGACCAGCACCGGCTGGCCGCGCTGGTGACAGTCCTTGATATCCTCAATGATGGCGGCGTACTTGTCCTGAACATTTAAATAAACCAAGTCACCCATGTCGTTGCGGACCATCGGACGATGAGTAGGGATCACCGCCACCTCCAACGCGTAGATCTGCTGGAATTCGTACGCCTCGGTATCAGCGGTACCGGTCATGCCCGACAATTTATCGTACATGCGAAAGTAGTTCTGGAACGTAATCGACGCCAGCGTCTGGTTCTCGCTTTGCACCTTTGCGCCTTCCTTGGCCTCGACCGCCTGGTGCAAACCCTCGGACCAACGCCGACCCGCCAGTGTACGGCCGGTAAATTCGTCGACGATCACGACGTCACCGTCCTTGACGATGTAATCGACGTCACGGTGATACAGCGCGTGCGCGCGCAAGGCCGCGTTGACGTGATGCATCAGCATAATGTTTGAAGCGTCGTAGAGGCTTTCACCCTCGTTCAAAAGACCGGCACCGCTGAGCAGATCCTCTACCTTCTGGTGTCCCGCCTCGGTCAGATAGACTTGCTTGACCTTCTCGTCGACGCTGTAATCGCCAGGGCCGTCTTCCTCTTCCTGCTTGGTCAGGTGGGGAATGAGTTTGTCGATCTTGACGTAGATATGCGGATCTTCGTCGGTGGGGCCGGAAATAATCAGCGGCGTACGCGCTTCGTCGATCAGGATCGAGTCGACCTCGTCGACAATGGCGAAGTGCAGATCGCGCTGCACTTTCTCATCCATACTGAACGCCATGTTGTCGCGCAGGTAATCGAAACCGTATTCGTTATTGGTGCCGTAGGTAATGTCCGCTGCGTAGGCGGCGCGTTTGTCTTCGTGCGACATTTCCGCAACCACGACGCCGGTGCGCATGCCCAGAAACTCGTATAGCTTGCCCATCCAACCGGCATCGCGGCGAGCCAGATAGTCGTTGACCGTGACCACGTGCACGCCCTTGCCCGGCAGAGCATTGAGATAGGCCGCCAGGGTCGCGACCAGCGTTTTACCTTCACCGGTGCGCATCTCGGCGATTTTGCCGCTATTCAGCACCATACCGCCGATAAGCTGCACATCAAAATGACGCATGCCGAGGACGCGTTTGCCCGCTTCACGCACTACCGCGAACGCCTCGGGCAGCAAGTCATCGAGCACCGCACCGTCAGCCAAGCGTTGCCGAAATTCCTCGGTCTTGGCGCGTAATTCCGCGTCTGACAATGCAGTCAACGACTCTTCTAGCGCATTGATGCGCTCGACAGTCTTAAACATACGCCGCAGCAGCCGCTCGTTACGGCTGCCGAAGATCTTCCTGAGCATTGAACTGACCATATGACCCAGACATGCCTGTTGGTGGAAATTGGTAATGATACCGTATACCGGCCCGTTTGAGCAGGGCGAATAGCCTCGGACCGGGATTCAGATCGGCATTTGCGGGCAGCTTAGGGGACCGCCGCCGGTGCCGGCACGCACGCACGCGCGCAAAATTTGTGCTGGCATACGCGGACTCAGTGGCGAGGGGCGCGGCCGGCGCGGATCAGCGTGACGCGCGTACGTATTTGGCGGGATTCACGGCGTGGCCATTGAGGAGAACTTCGAAATGGACATGCGGACCGGTCGAACGCCCGGTACTCCCCATGAGCGCAATGCGCTGACCCTTTCTAACCCGCTCACCAACCTTGACCAGAATCTTTTTATTATGACCATAGCGCGTGACGTAGCCATTGCCGTGGTCGATTTCCACTAAATTACCGTAGCCACCGCGCTTGCCCGCCCACGTGACCACGCCGGCGGCCACCGATATGACGCTGGAACCCGATTTACCGGCGAAGTCTTCGCCCTTATGAAACTCGCGTTTGCCGGTGAACGGATCGGCACGATAGCCGAAAAATGACGACACCCAGCCTTGCTTGATGGGTCGCCCGGCCGGATAGACTTGCTTCTGCAGATTGCTGTGCAGCAGCATGGTTTCCAAAGCATCGAGTTGCTGCTCACGGCTGTCCAGTTGACTGGCGAGTTCGTCCATCGTTTGCACGATGTCTTCGCCGGCCTGAGGCTGCGTCTCATGGCTGTCTTCCGGACCACCCTGCGCCGGTGCGTCATCGAAATTGAACTCACCTTTGTCCAGATTTGCCATCTTGGTCAGGCGTTGGCCGAGTGCGTTCAAGCGGATGACGTGCGCTTGCAATTGACCAATGCGCAGGGATAACGCATCGATATAGTTCTGTGCACGCTGTTTGACATGAGCGATCTGCTGTTTCTGCGAGACCACTTCGTTCTTCCAGGCGTTCACCATACCCAGCGTAACCGGTGGCGCTTGGTGCGCCGAGCGCCCGAGCCAATAGCCGCCCGCAAACAAGCTGCCGGCTAGTAGCACCACGCCGGTGATCATCGACAGAAGAACTTGGGCACTGCCGAGGCGTAGCGCGAATGGACGTTGTCGACATTTTGTAAATAGAATGATGTTCATATAGTCTGAACCAATGTCCCTACTGAACGTTAACGGCCTGTAGTGCGCAAACTTAAGCCTCAATCCGTCGGCAAGTTATTGAGTGGTGGAGATAATTCGGCAAGCACCGTAATGCAGCGCAGTCTCCAGCTACGGGCACTGGACGAACACGTACGCACACTCCTGCCCTCCCCGTGCGCCGATCATTGCCGCCTTGCCAACATCCGCGGCGGCATTCTCAGCTTGGCCGCGGAAAGCCCCGCCTGGGCCTCACGGCTGCGCTTTCACGCCCCCCAAATCCTTCGCGATCTACGCCAAAACGCGCATCTGCAGGTAAACAAAGTCCATGTATTAGTTAGCCCTACTAGAGCCAGTGTAGAACGACCACGACGGCGGCGCGCGGACCTGTCGCACAAAAGTGCATCGCTGCTGCACGACACCGCGCTGAATATCAATGATCCACAACTACGTGCGGCCCTGTTCCGTATCGCCCGGCGTGGCCGCGGAAGCCAATAAGACGGCAGCGCCAAGCCTGCGAAACGGCCGTATCCGGCGCCGCTAACTGCTGTGCGCGGGCTGTAGAAAGGAAATAGGCGCGCTGCCCTCGTCTTCGAACGTCACTTGCTCCCAGGCAGCAGCGTCGGCCATCAAGTGCCGCAAAAGACGATTGTTCAACGCATGCCCGGATTTGTGTCCACTAAAAGCGCCGATCAGGCTGTGGCCCAATAGGTATAGGTCGCCGATGGCATCGAGGATCTTGTGTTTGACGAACTCGTCCTCGTAGCGCAAACCGTCTTCGTTGAGAATTCGATAATCATCCACGACGATAGCATTGTCCAGGCTCCCTCCCAAGGCCAACTGTCGTTCACGTAGTTGCTCGATCTCGCGCATAAATCCAAAAGTACGCGCTCGACTTACCTCGCGAACAAACGAAGTCGTGGAGAAATCCACTTCGGCCTTCTGGCCGTGTGAATGGAACACAGGGTGATCGAAATCGATAGAGAATCCTACTTTGAAGCCGTCGAATGGGTCGAAGCGCGCCCACTTGTCGTCTTCCTCGATCATGATCGAACGCTTAATGCGAATGAAGCGTTTAGCCGCGTTCTGTTCTTCGATACCGGCAGATTGAATCAGGAATACGAATGGACCCGCGCTGCCATCCATGATCGGTACTTCCGGCGCGCTAAGATCGATATAGGCATTATCAATGCCGAGTCCGGCCAATGCCGAAAGCAAATGCTCGACCGTCGAGATGCGCACATCGCCCTTGACCAACGTCGTCGACAGGCGCGTGTCACCGACGTTCTCGGGCCGCGCTTTGATTTCAACAGGGACGGGCAGATCAACGCGGCGAAAAATAATTCCGGTATCGATTGCTGCCGGCCGCAAGGTCAAGTAGACCTTCTTGCCCGTGTGCAATCCGACTCCAGTCGCTCTGATGACGTTCTTCAGCGTGCGTTGCCGTATCATTATGCTTCAAGTGCCTCGGTCGATCAGTAGCGATTATGCGGAAAAAACGACCGCATACTAACACAGCACACCCCATCTGCAAAGCGAACTCGATCACAGATACCGGGGCAAGTCCCTGAATCCGGACACCTTTCGGCACAAGCCCAGGGCATTCTTACAGTTTTGTCATGGTCCTGCAATAATCTTTACTCACTAACGCTCCGGCGCGCGACACCCGTCCCGTCCCCAACGCTTGGGGGGCGGGAATCAACGGGACGGGGGCAGCCTTCGCTCAGTCGGCCTGCTTGCGCAGAAACGCCGGAATATCCAGATAGTCGAGGTTACCGTCGGCCGGGGCCGCATAACGCTCGCCCGCCACCCGACGCCGGATTACCGTCGGACGATCCAGTTCCTCGTAGTTCACTTCTCCAGACTTCTTACGCTGTACCAGCTTTACCGCCGGTGGTTCTTCCGGTGTCACGGTCTTGGCATGTCCACCGATGCCGGTGGCAACCACGGTCACCCGGAGTTGATCGCCCATTTCCGGATCCAGTACTGTGCCGACGACGATAACCGCGTCTTCCGCGGCCAATTCCTCGACCGTTTTCCCAACATCATGGAACTCACCCATAGACAGGTCTGGCCCGGCGGTGACGTTGACCAGAATACCTTTGGCGCCCATCAGGTCGACATCCTCCAGCAACGGGCTGGCGATGGCCATTTCGGTCGCTTCGCGAGCACGCTCCGAACCACTGGACGTTCCGGTTCCCATCATGGCCATGCCCATCTCGGACATCACCGTACGCACGTCGGCAAAATCGACGTTGATCAGACCCTCTCGGGTAATGAGTTCGGCAATACCTTGTACGGCGCCCAACAGCACGTCATTGGCAGACTTAAACGCCTGTAGCAAGCTGATTTCCTTGCCCAGCACGCTGACCAATTTCTCGTTCGGGATGGTAATGAGCGAATCAACATACTTGCCCATTTCCTTCAGACCTTCGTTGGCCACATGCATACGTTTACGGCCCTCGAAACTGAACGGCCGCGTCACCACGGCGACCGTCAGCGCGCCGATCTCCTTGGCGATCTGCGCCACCACCGGAGCCGCGCCGGTCCCGGTACCGCCACCCATGCCCGCGGTAATGAAGACCATGTCGGCACCGTCGAGCACCTCATACAAGCGATCACGGTCCTCCAACGCCGCTTGCTTGCCGATTTCCGGATTGGCGCCGGCGCCCAGACCCTTGGTCATCGTGCAACCGATCTGCAGCACGGTTTTGGCTTCAGTACTCTTCAGCGCCTGTGCATCGGTGTTAATGCAGATAAAATCCACGCCTTCGATACCGGTGCGCACCATGTGTTGAACGGCATTACCGCCACCGCCACCGACACCGATCACCTTGATTACAGCGTTCTCGCTGTAGGCATCCATCAGTTCAAACATGACATACTCCTCCTCGTTAAAAACCAGTTAACTCAACCGCAATCCACTACGTGCCCCAGGGACTCAAAAGTTCCCCTGGAACCAACTCTTCATTCGTTGCAAGACACCCTTGATACCTTTGCCGGAATTCACTTCCGCTACGCGATGCTGGCCATTCTCGCGACCGAACAGCAGCAGACCCACGCCAGTGGCGTAGATCGGATTCCGTACCACGTCGACCAAACCGCCGACGTGCTGCGGCGACCCCAGTCGCACGGGAATGTGGAACACCTCTTCAGCGAGGTCGATCAAACCTTCCATTTTCGAGCTGCCACCGGTCAAGACGATGCCGGCGGCCACCAAGTCTTCAAAACCACTGCGACGCAGTTCGGCCTGCACCAACGTCATCAACTCCTCATAGCGCGGCTCCACCACCTCGGCCAATGTTTGGCGCGCCAAACGTCGCGCCGGACGATCACCGACACTCGGAACTTCGATGGTTTCCTCGGAGCTGGCCAACTGCATCAGTGCACAGCCGTATTTGATCTTGATCTCTTCGGCGTATTGGGTCGGCGTGCGCAAGGCGACGGCAATGTCGTTGGTGACCTGGTCACCCGCAATCGGGATTACCGCGGTGTGGCGGATAGAGCCTTCGGTGAAGACGGCCAGATCAGTGGTGCCGCCGCCGATATCAACCAGACAAACGCCAAGTTCTTTCTCATCGTCGCTCAGTACCGAATAAGACGAGGCCAATTGCTCAAGGATAATGTCGTCGACTTCCAAGCCGCAGCGGCGCACACACTTGACGATGTTCTGGGCCGCGCTGACCGCGCCGGTAATCATGTGCACCTTGGCTTCGAGGCGCACCCCGGACATCCCCACCGGCTCTTGGATGCCCTCTTGATTGTCGATAATGAATTCCTGCGCGATGGTGTGAAGAATTTTCTGATCTGCCGGAATAGCCACCGCGCGCGCGGCATCCATGACCCGATCGACATCGGTAGAACTGACTTCCTTGTCGCGGATGGCGACAATGCCGTGCGAATTGAGGCTACGGATGTGACTGCCCGCGATGCCGGTGTAGACCGAGTTGATCTGACAACCGGCCATCAGTTCGGCTTCTTCCACCGCGCGCTGAATCGATTGCACGGTGGACTCAATATTGACCACTACACCCTTCTTGAGGCCGCGAGACGGATGGGATCCGATACCAATGATCTCGATCCTACCTTCCAAGTTTATTTCGCCGACTACCGCGACGACCTTGGATGTCCCGATATCGAGACCCACAATCAGGTTGCGCTCTGTTTTCTTCGACATTAACTCTCAGCCCCCTGTCACAGTCGGCTTAGTCACCGGTAAATCCGGCTGCCACCGCACTGCTAAACCATTCGTATAGCGCAGATCCACGGTCGCGATTGGCTGTGGCTTTTGCGCCTTAACGGTCGGATACACGCGCACGAAACGCGCCAATCGCCGTTCCACATTGTTGCGGCCCAGTCGCAGTTCGACCCCATTGCTCAGCGTCACCCGCCACGCTCGACGGTCGGTTACACGCAACTCGGCAACGTGCACACCAAGCTTCTTTAACGCTTGATTGAACTTGCCGTAACGATCGAGCATGGCGCCCCGCAGACGATCCGGACCGGATAACTCCGGCAGCTGCGCGGTTGACTTATCCTGCGGCGCATCAAACCATTGGCCATGCACATTGATGAATCCATGGGCATCCCAGCGCAGTACGGGCACCTGTTCGGTAACGCGAATACGCAGTGTGTCGGGCCAAATGCGCCGCACAGCGACGGTACTAACCCAGGCTTGGCGCATAAGCAGGTCGTGGATCGCGCCGATATCAATGGTGAAAAAGCCGCCGGCCGCATGTCCGGCAATAACGTGCTGCAACTGCACGGCGCTTAAGTGACGGAAGCTACCCTCGATCTGCACCGAACGAATGGGTAGTGTGCGCGGATCGTGCAAACGCTCCATCAACCAACGCACGCCGAACGCCAACATGACGACCACGACAACACCGCCGGCCAGGCGGACCGAGAACACCAACCACTGCCGCAGCTCCTCAGCTTTCTGTTGTTTGGTAACTCGCTTCGCCATCGCCGCTACTTACCTGTCGCTCATACTGGTGTCGAGAATACGCATCACCAGCTCATCAAATTCGATGCCCGCGGCGCGAGCCGCCATCGGCACAAGACTATGGTCGGTCATGCCAGGGACGGTATTCACTTCGATCAACCAAGCCTGGCCGTCGGCATCAAGCATAAAATCCACTCGTCCCCAACCGCTCGCGCCAGCGGCATCGAAGGCACGCAACGCCAACGCCTGAAATTCCGTCTCCTGCGCATGTGATAATCCACACGGGCAAACGTAACGCGTCGAATCCAGCACGTACTTAGCGTCGTAGTCGTAAAACGCCCTGGGCGTCTCCAGCTTGATCAGCGGCAGCGCCTGGCCGTCGATCACCGCGGCGGTATATTCCGCACCGTGTACCCAACGTTCGGCGATGACTTCACCGTCGAAGCGACGCGCGATAGCGCAGGCCTCGGCCAGCTGTTCGATCTGCTCGACGCGGCTCATGCCGATGCTGGAACCTTCGTGCACCGGCTTCACCATCAACGGCATACCCAAACGCTCCACCACATCGGCGGGATCACCGACGGCGCCAATTTGCACGAACTCCGGGGTTGGCAATCCGGCGCCCATCCAGACTTGCTTGCAACGCAGCTTGTCCATGCCGAGCGCCGATCCGAGAACGCCGCTGCCGGTGTACGGCAGAGCCAGCAGTTCCAGCGCACCTTGAATAACACCATCCTCGCCACCACGGCCGTGCAATATAATGAAGGCGCGGTCGAATGCCGATCGATCCAATTGCGCCAGCACGTCTACGCCCACATCGACCGCATGCGCATCGACTCCGCTACGCTGCAGCGCGGCCAATACGGCAGCGCCACTCTTCAATGAAACATCGCGTTCGGCCGAACGCCCACCCATTAGCACGGCGACGCGGCCAAATTGTGCGGGTTGGTATTGTCTGTCGACGACGTTCATACCTCGGTTATCACTCCCTGTCGTCCACGGCTTGCTGCCCTACGATGCGCACCTCGGTCTGCAGGCGCACGCCATGATGGCGCTCCACCACAGTTTGAACATGATGGATCAATGCCTCGATGTCGGTGGCACGGGCACCACCATTATTGATGATAAAATTGGCATGCTTTTCCGACACGCACGCCGCACCGATGCAAACACCCTTGAGCCCTGCGCTTTCGATCAATCGCGCCGCATAGTCACCGGGCGGATTGCGGAACACCGAGCCACAACTCGCTGCGCCGATCGGTTGTGTAAGCCCACGTTGTTCCAGCAGCGCCTTGATACGCGCGTGTATGATCTCGGCGGCACCGTCTTCCAGGCTCAAGTGCGCGGCCACAAACCATTCGTCGCTCGGACCACTCACGCTGCGATAGGCGATTTGATATTCGCGCGGCGCGCGCGTACGTAAACTACCGTCCCGCGCCATCGTTTCCACCGCCACTACGCGCTCCCAGGTCTCAGCACCGAACGCGCCGGCGTTCATCGCCAACGCGCCACCGATAGTGCCGGGAATCCCAGCCAGGAACTCACCACCGGCCAGACCACGGCGCGCGCAAAAGCGGGCGACTTTGGCGCACGCCACACCGGCCTCGGCGCGCACAACGCGATCATCCAGTTTCGATAACCCGGCCAGCGTCGCCTGGGTCGCAATAACCGCGCCGCGTAAACCGCCGTCACGCACCAGCAAATTGCTGCCAAGGCCAATCCATAACATCGGCTCGTCGCCCGGCGCGGCGCGCACAAAAGCGGCCAGATCTTCGATATCTGCCGGTCGATAAAAACGCGCAGCGTTGCCGCCCGCACGCCAACTGGTATGACGCGCCATGGGTTCGTTCAGACGCAGCTCGCCTCGCAGCTGAACTTGTGAGTGCATTGCCATCATTCGTCGGTTCGTTCCGTTCGTCGGTTGAGCACGCGCCGATTCGTCTTTGATTGAATACAACGGGCGGCTTTGGTCGGCTCGAGCAAACCCAGCAGACTGCTTTGCAACGACTGGCCGCAACCCATATGCAGATGCCGCGTGGGAGCCCGACAGGTCATTCGGCCTCCCCGCGCTGCGCCGTGGTCGCGATTGTTAACGACTGCGGCAAACCGGCAGCGACAGCGCCGATGTTCCCGGCGCCCAAGGTTAGAACGACATCGCCGTCCTGTATCAGGCCGGGAAGAAGTTCCGCCAATTCCTCGGCGTGTTCGACGAAGACGGGATCGACCTGCCCGCGTGCACGGATGGCGCGTGATAACGCTCTACCATCAGCGCCGACAATGGGATCTTCGCCGGCCGCGTACACCTCGGTCAGGATCAACACATCGGGTTCGGACAGCACGCAAACGAAGTCTTCGAACAGATCGCGCGTGCGTGTAAAACGATGCGGCTGGAACGCAATCACAAGACGACGCTCGGGCCATCCGTCGCGGATAGCTTCGAGCGTCGCTGCGATCTCGCGCGGATGATGGCCGTAGTCGTCGATCAGCAAAATCTTGCCGGCCGCTGTGTCCAGCTCACCCAGCATTTGGAAGCGCCGTCCGATACCCTCGAAACCTTCCAGTCCTTTGAGCATGTCAGCTTCGGCCACGCGCAGTTCCCATGCCACCGCGATCGCCGCCAGCGCATTGAGTACGTTGTGCCGCCCAGGTAAATTCAACCTTACAGCGAGCGTTTGTTCGCGGTTTGGCAAGCGCACGTCGAACGCGGTCAGCCCGCCGCTCTGATGAATGTTGGTCGCCACAATGTCGGCGTCGCTGCGGGTCCCATAGGTAATTACAGGGCGACTGATTTGGGGCAATAACGCCCGTACTTCGTCATCATCGATGCACAATACCGCCTGACCGTAAAACGGTATGTGGTGCAGAAATTCCAGGAATGTCGAACGCAAGCGCCCAAAATCGCCGCCGTAGGTGGCCAAGTGGTCAGCGTCGATATTTGTCACCACAGCAATCACCGGCTGCAAGTAAAGGAACGACGCGTCGCTTTCGTCGGCTTCCGCGACCAAGTAGCGGCTCGCGCCAAGACGCGCATTGGTGCCGGCGCTGATGAGACGTCCGCCAATAACAAAAGTCGGGTCGAGACCACCCTCGGCTAACAGGCTGGCGATCAAACTGGTGGTAGTGGTCTTGCCGTGCGTTCCGGCAACCGCGATGCCGTAGCGAAAACGCATCAGCTCAGCCAGCATTTCCGCCCGCGGCACGATCGGAATGCGCAGTTCGCGCGCGGCTTGCAGCTCCGGATTATTGCCGGCTACGGCGCTGGACACGACCACGACATCGCAATCGCGCACATTGGCGGCGTCGTGACCGATCGCTATACGGGCGCCGAGTGAGGCCAAGTGTTGCGTCACCGCGTTTTCGTGTAGGTCGGAGCCACCCACTTTGTACCCCAGGTTGAGCACAACTTCGGCGATACCGCCCATGCCCGCACCGCCGATACCGACGAAATGCACGCGCCGAATACGCCCCATCGGGTTTTCCGGGTTACTTGGCTTTTGTTGGCGAGGCGTGGGGCTCATCGTGTCAATCACCCGTGTACCGTCTGGAGACAAAGATCGACTACGGTGCGCGCCGCATCCGGTCGCGCCAACGCGCGCGCCGACACCGCCATTTCCAGTAATCGTGCGCGATCTTCCGCCAAGCCCTTGACCAATTCGGCCAAGCGCTCGGGCGTCAACTGCGATTGAGAGATCAATATGCCGGCGCCACCGTCGACCAGATAACCGGCGTTGTGAGTTTGGTGGTCGTCGACCGCATACGGATACGGCACCAATACCGCGCCGACCCCGGCCGCGGTCAGTTCGGCTACCGTCAACGCACCCGCCCGGCATAGCACGAGATCCGCCCAAGCATAGGCCTGCGCCATGTTTTCGATAAACGCGCTGACCTCCGCCTGCACCGCCGCCGATGCATAGGCGGCGCGCGCCGCGTCGATATTGCGTACGCCCGCTTGGTGCCGAACCAATGGGCGTTGTTGCTCGGGCAACAGCGCCAACGCCTTGGGCACGATCTCGTTGAGTGCTTGCGCCCCCAAGCTGCCGCCCAGCACCAGCAGACGCATCGCGCCGTTACGCTGGTCAAAACGCTGCTGCGGCGTCGGCAGAGCACAAATTTCACTGCGCACCGGATTGCCGGTCACAAGTGCGTTACGCTTGCTCGCGAAGGCATCCGGAAACGCCGCAAATACGCGCCGCGCCAACCTTGCGAGTACGCGGTTGGTCAAACCGGCCACGGCATTTTGCTCGTGTATGCACAACGGCGCACGCAGCATCCAGGCGGCCACGCCGGTGGGCCCGGTAATAAACCCGCCCATACCCAACACCATGCGCGGACGTTGCCGCAAAATCACACGCAGCGCCTGCCATAGCGCCAACGACAGCATGAACGGTGCGCGCAATTTCCGAATAAACGACTTACCGCGCAGTCCGGTTACGGAAATCCATTCGATCTGAATGCCGGCAGCCGGCACCACCGAAGCTTCGAGACCGCGGCGCGTCCCCACCCATACCACCGGGATGCCGCGACCAAGCAACTCGCGCGCCACCGCCAATGCCGGGTAAACGTGCCCACCCGTACCACCGGCGACGATCAACACCGGCGACTGGTGCGGGCGGCCGCGCATAGCCGTCATGGCGTATCTCCCGACAATCCGCGACCGTTTTCTAACAGGTGGTTTTCATGTGAAGCGCGCAGCAGTAACGCCGCTACCACGCAAGTGACGACCATACTGCTGCCACCGTAGCTCATTAGCGGCAGCGTCAGACCTTTGGTCGGCAGCACGCCCATATTGACGCCGATGTTGGTGAACGCCTGCAGACCGAGCCATAGTCCGAGGCCATAAGATAGATAGGCCGAGAAGAAACGACCGTTACGTTCGGCCCGGGCGCCGATCAGGCAGGCGCGCCAAACCACGATCGTAAACAACACAATAATGGTGGCAGCGCCGACCAGACCGAGTTCTTCGGCCAACACCGCGAACAGGAAATCGGTATGCGCCTCCGGCAGATAAAACAGCTTCTGGATACTGCCGCCCAGGCCGACACCAAACCATCCGCCGCGACCGAAAGCGATCAACGATTGAACCAGCTGAAAACCGCTGTTGAAGGGGTCATCCCAAGGATTTAGAAACGACACCACGCGCGCCCAGCGATAGGGTGAAAAATACGCCAGTGCACTCATGGCGACGGCGGTAACCAACAGCAATAAGCCAAATTGCCATAAGCGCACACCGGCCAGATACATCATGCCGAGCGCGGTCGCCAGCAGTACCACGGCGGCGCCGAAGTCGGGCTCCAACAACAGCAGGAAACAAGCCACCACCAACACCACCATGGGCTTGAGAAAGCCGCTCAATGACCCGCGCACCTCATCGCCGTGACGCACGAGATAACCGGCCATATATACCACGATGAGCAACTTGGCTAACTCGGAGACTTGCAAATAGAAGAAGCCCAAAGGCAACCAACGAATGCTGCCGTTCGCTTGCCGTCCGACGCCGGGCACAAGTACGACTGCCAACATCAGCAGCGCCAACATCAGACAGAGCGGACCGGCCTTCTGCCAGTGGTCCAACCGTACGCGCAAGACCATCCATGCAACAGCCAAACCGATCAGCGTAAAAAATACCTGGCGGTCGAAAAAATAAAACGGTTGACCCATTTTTCGGTCTGCAATGGTAATCGAGGCCGAGGCAACCATCACCAGTCCGAAACAAATCAGCGCCAATATCGCCATTGCCAGCAGCGTATCCCAGTTACGCATATACGCTTGCGCGCGGCGGCGGCGCACTTCAGCCAAAGTGACGGCTTGTGTCGCGCTCATTCGAACATACTCCGCACCGCCTGCATGAACTGTTCGCCGCGCTGCTCGTAGCCGCTAAACATGTCGAAACTCGCACACGCAGGTGAAAGCAGTACAGTATCGCCCGGCTGGGCCAACGCAGCAGCCCGGTGTACTGCTTCAACCATGTCGGCTGCGTGCGCCACCGGCACCGCGCCCGCCAGCGCCCGCTCAATCAGTTTCGCATCTTGCCCAATCAACACCACCGCACGCGCCTTGCCGGCCAGAGCCGCGCGCAGGGGAGTAAAATCCGCACCTTTGCCCATGCCACCGGCAATCAACACGACCTGGCCGCTCATTCCCTGTACCGCAGCTATGGTGGCGCCGACGTTGGTCCCCTTGGAATCGTTGTACCAATTAACGCCGTCGCGCTCGGCCACCCGTTGCGTGCGATGCGCCAGGCCGGGGAAGGCCCTCAGGGCGCGCAGCATGGCATCAATGGAAAACCCGGCCGCCTCGCCTAAGGCCAACGCCGCCAAGGCGTTCGCCAAGTTGTGGCGTCCGCGCAGCAATAGCGCCAGCTCGGGCAACAGAGCCTGTGTGCCGCGCGCCAGCCAAACTTCGCCATTGTGGCGACGCAATCCGTATTGGCCGGGCTCAGGCGCGTCCAAGCCGAACCATATGCAAGCGCGGCCCGCAGGAGCCATGTTCGCCACGGCGGGGTCGTCGGCGTTTAATACCAACACGCCGGTGCCATTGAATATGCGCCGTTTCGCCGCCGCATATTCGTTAATGTCGACATACCGATCCAGGTGGTCAGACGAAATGTTCAAGACCGTCGCCGCAACTGCATCCAGCGAATAGGTAGTTTCCAATTGGAAACTGGACAACTCGAGCACGTAACAGTCGGGCTCGTAGTCGCCGAGCAGATCCAGCGCCGGCGTACCAAGATTGCCGCCGACGCGCACATCGCGGCCGTCTTCGCGCGCCATGGCGCCGACCAAACTGGTGACCGTGCTTTTACCATTGGACCCGGTAATCGCGATGACCGGTGCGGTTACCGCTTGCGCGAATAACTCGATGTCGCCGATGCAGGGCACGCCGCGTTCGATAGCGCGCGCCAGCATCGGCTCTTTCAGAGACACGCCCGGACTGACCACCAACTGTTCGGCGAACTCGAACGCGCGTGCGTCGAAACCGCCTACAAATACCGCCACATCGGGCAACTCCACCGATAAGCGCTCTAGCTCCGGGGGCCTTTCGCGGCTGTCGGTGACCGCGACTTCAGCGCCACACTCCACCAAATAACGCGCGCAAGAAAATCCGGTCTTTCCGAGACCAACCACCAAGATTTTCTTGTGGCTGAATATCGTGGGCTGCACTTGCGCTGTCGCCTCCATAGCCATTCAGTTCAGCGAATCTTCAGTGTGGCCAGTCCGACCATCACCAGTATTACGGTCACAATCCAGAAGCGCACGATGACACGCGGCTCCGGCCAGCCTTTGAGTTCAAAATGGTGGTGCAGTGGCGCCATACGGAAGATGCGCCTGCCGGTAAATTTGAAGGAGATTACCTGCAAGATCACCGACACCGTTTCCATCACAAACACACCGCCCATAATCATCAACACCAGTTCCTGGCGGGCGACGACCGCCAACACCCCCAATGCGGCGCCCAGACCGAGCGCACCGACATCGCCCATGAAAACTTGGGCGGGATACGCGTTGAACCACAGAAAACCCAGTCCGGCGCCGACGAGTGCACCGCAAAATACGATCACTTCGCCGACGCCCGGAATGGCGGGAATCGACAAATACGTGGCGAACTGCGCATGCCCGGACGCATAGGCGAAAATACCCAACGCGCCGCCGACCATGACCGTCGGCATGATCGCCAGTCCGTCCAAACCGTCAGTAAGATTGACGGCGTTGCTGGTGCCGACGATCACCACGTATGTCAACGGTATGAAGAGCAAACCGAGGCTGGGGTGGATGTGCTTGAAAAAAGGCACCGTGAGCTGCGTCTCGAACGGATTGGTCATATCCGCAGTCGCATACAGGAAAATTGCCACGCCGAGCGCGACCAGCGACTGCCAAAAATATTTTTGGCCTGCGCTCAACCCTTTCGGGTCGCGCAGCACCAGCTTGCGATAGTCATCCACCAGACCTATGGCGCCGAATAACAACGTCGTAATCAGCACGACCCAAACGTAACGATTCCATAAATTGGCCCATAACAGCGTGGTGATGGCGATCGCCAATAGAATCAGCGCCCCGCCCATGGTCGGTGTACCGGCTTTGGATAAGTGCGTCTGCGGGCCGTCGTCGCGCACGGTCTGACCAATGTGGTACAGGCTAAGCCGGCGGATTACGAACGGCCCGACCATAAACGAAATCGCCAATGCGGTTAACGCCGCCAATACCGCTCGCAAGGTTAGATATTGGAAGACATTGAAGCCGCTGTAGTAATGCTCAAGGTGCTGGGCCAGATATAACAGCATGCCCTAGTGCCCTCCGTTGCCGGCCGCTGCCGGTCCATTTTTCTGCGTCAGCGCTTCGATCACGCGTTCCATGTGCATGCTGCGCGAGCCCTTTACCAACAACGTCCCAGGCCCCTTCCACTCGGCGCGCACCGCCGCTGCCAGCGCCCGCCAGTCGCTAAAATGATCTGCACCGGCGCCAAAACTGGCCACCGCGCCACGGCTGAGTTCGCCGAGCGCGAACAAGCGCGCGACGCCCGCGGTGCGAGCCAGACGACCCGCACGCTCATGCAAATTCGCGCCATCGACACCTAACTCGGCCATATCGCCTAGCGCCAGCCATTTGGCGCCCGCGTAGGTAATCAACACTTCCAGCGCCGCCTGCAGAGAAGCCGGATTGGCGTTGTACGTATCATCGAGTATGCGCATATCGTCGAAGCCCATGCGTAACTGGAGACGCCCCGCCACCGGCTGCAGCGTTTCCAATCCATGACGTATGTCGTCCAATGTCGCGCCACTCGCCTGCGCCGCCGCGGCCGCCGCCAACGCATTCATAACGTTGTGCTGCCCCGGCACCGGCAAACGCACGTCGACCGCGCCTGCGGGTGTGCGCAGATGCAGTTGCACGCCGTATTCGCCCGCCCGCCATTCGCCACCGACCTCAGCCGGTTCGCCCAAACCAAAGTGCAGCGTGCGCACCCCCGCGGCCAGTCGTTGCCACAACGGCGCCATGGCGTCATCACGATTGATGATGGCAACGCCGCCGGGACGCAATCCGGAAAAAATCTCGCCCTTGGCATGGCCGACGCCTTCGATGCTGCCGAAACCTTCTAGATGAGCGGCCCCCGCGTTGGTGATCAGCGCTACGTCGGGACGCGTCAGCCCGGTCAGATAGGCGATTTCGCCGGCATGGTTGGCGCCCATTTCAATCACCGCGTAGCGGTGTTCGGCGCTCAAGCGCAGCAATGTCAGCGGTACCCCGAGGTCGTTGTTGAGATTGCCTCGGGTGCTCAACGTTACGCCACGTCGATGGAGGATCGCGGCGATCATTTCTTTGGTGGTGGTCTTGCCATTGCTACCGGTCAACGCCACTACCGTAGCGCTACAACGCTGGCGCCATTGCGCGGCTAAGCGGCCGAGCGCCAGACGCGTATCGGTAACCAGGATTTGCGTAATCGCGTCCGGCACACGCCGACTGACCATCACACAAGCAGCCCCCTGCGAACGCGCCTGTTCGATGAAGTCGTGTCCGTCGAAGCGCTCGCCGGCAACAGCGACAAACAGCTCACCCTGCTCAATCGTGCGGCCATCGATGCCGACGCCGTTGAACTCGCAGTCGTCACCAATCAATTCGGCGCCCAGCGCGGCGGCGGCCTCGGATGCGCGTTGGCTTATCATGCCCCACCCCTTTGCGCCAACGCCGCAGCGACCTGCTGCCGATCACTGAACGGCAGCTCACGATCGCCCACGCGTTGCACCTGTTCGTGGCCTTTGCCGGCCACCAAAACAATGTCGTCGGCGCCAGCTTCATTCACCGCGAGTGCGATGGCGGCCGCACGGTCGCGCTGCACACGCGCACGTTCGGGCCGCCGCATGCCATTGAGAATTTCGGCGATGATGGCGTTAGCGTCTTCACTGCGGGGGTTATCGTCCGTCAGGATCGTCTCGTCACAAAGGCGCTCGGCTAGCGCTCCCATGAGCGGGCGTTTACCGCGGTCGCGGTCGCCTCCGCAACCGAATACGCACCACAATCGCCCGCCGCAATGCTCACGCAGAGACTCTAATACTTGCTGCAATGCCTGCGGCGTATGCGCGTAGTCGACCACCACGCGCGGCTTTTCCGCCTCACCGCCGAACACTTCCATACGACCGGGGACGGTAGTGAGATCGGCAATAGCGGCGCTGGCCTGTTCGAAGGGCATGCGTCCGACCAACAGCACTGTCAATACCGCCAGTACGTTGCTGGCGTTGAATCGGCCAAGCAAGCGAGCGCGGATGTGGCCGCTGCCCCAGGGGCTGCGTACTTGCATTGACAGGCCGTCGGCGCTCAGCCGTAGATCCGAACCAATGACGTGATCGGCGAGTTGTTCGTTCGACGCCAGCGGCCCGATCCCATAACCGACACATTCAACGCTTGCAGACAGGCGCTCAGCAAGTTCGCGACCGAAGGCATCATTCAGATTCAACACCGCGGTTTTGAGTCCGGGCTGTTCGAACAAACGACGCTTGGCACGCGCGTAGGCAAGCTCATCGCCGTGATAGTCCAGATGATCCCGGCCGAGATTGGTGAGCACGGCAACATCAAAAGCGACACCGCTGGCGCGCCCTTGTTCGAGCGCGTGCGACGAGACCTCCATTGCTACGCAACGGGCGTCGGCGGCCACCATATCCGCCAATAGACGCTGCAGGCGAATGGCATCCGGGGTAGTGTGGCTGGCCGGGCTTAATGCTCCCGGAAATCCATAACCGAGCGTACCGATAACGCCACACCGCGCCTGCGGCCGATCCAGGCAACGCGCCAAAAACTGCGTACACGAGGTTTTGCCGTCGGTACCAGTCACACCCACCACGCGCAGGTGGTGCGACGGCGCGCCAAAAAATCGATCGGCGATCACACCCACCTGGGTACCCAGTTCGGGTAGCGCGAAGAATGGCACATCGCCGCTATCGGAAAATGGCGCCGGTACTTCGGTCCAGCCGGCGCATGGCTCCCAGATCACGGCGGCCACACCGGCTTGCAACGCTTGTCGCAAATATTGCAGGCCATGGCCGCGAGTGCCGGCACAGGCAAAAAACAAGTCGCCCGCCGCAGCGCTGCGGCTATCCATGCTCAACCCGAACACTTGACGATCATCGCGCTCGTTCACTGTCACCACGCCGGCGAGAAGCTCGGTGAGCCGCCGCGACGCTACATGGCGCGCCTGCACCATCATGACTTGCCACCGTCAGGAGCGGCGTGCGCCTGTTGCATCGGCGGCAGATCGTCTGGGGGAATATCCAGTAACCGCAGCGCACCAGCCATGACATTTCCGAATACCGGCGCCGCAACCTGGCCGCCATAGTACTCGCCATCCTCGGGCTGATTGATCATGACCACCATCACCAGGCGCGGATGGGCGGCTGGAGCCATGCCGGCGAATACCGCAATATATCGATTGGCCGCATAGCCACCGGCAGTGGATTTATGCACTGTGCCGGTTTTACCGGCCACACGATAGCCCGGCACCGCGGCGCGCAAACCAGTGCCGTCGGCGCTGACCACGCCCTCGAGCATGGTGCGTATTTCGCGTGTAATCGCCACCGGCATGACACGCTCGCCTGGCGGCGGCGTTTTCACGCGCACGAACGAAATCGGCCGACGCACGCCGTCATCGGCCAATATGGAATAGGCGTGAGCAAGCTGCAGCGGCGTCACTGAAATGCCATAACCAAACGACAACGTAGCGCGCTCAATGTCGTGCCAGCGCCGAAAGTTAGTCAGTATTCCGGAGGCTTCTCCCGGAAATCCGCTGCCAGTAATGGAACCGAAACCAACACTGCGATACATGGACCACAGGCGCTTTGGATCCATCGACAAGGAGATCTTACTGGCGCCGATATTGCTCGATTTGATGATTACGTGAGAAACGTCCAACAAACCGTAGTCGTGTGTATCGCGGATGGTGTAACGGCCGATTTGCATCCAGCCCGGCGCCGTCTCGATGGGCGTGCTGGGCGTATAGCGGCCCGACTCCAGCGCGGCGGCGATGACGAATGGCTTGATCGTCGAGCCGGGCTCAAAAACGTCGGTAACCGCGCGATTACGCGATCGGCCGCGGCGCATCCGCAAGCGGTTATTGGGATTGTAAGACGGCTGATTGACCATCGCCAAAACTTCACCGGTGCGCACGTCGAGGATCACCACCGATCCAGACAGCGCCTTGTGCTCCATCACTGCCGTCTTAAGCTCACGATACGCAAGATATTGCAGGCGGCGATCAATACTGAGCGCTAAATTCTTACCGGGCTTGGCCGACCGGATACTTTCAACGTCCTCGACGATATGCCCAAGACGGTCCTTGATAACACGCTTACTGCCCGGCGTACCGGTCAACCAGCTGTTGTACGCCAACTCGAGCCCTTCTTGGCCACGATCGTCAATATTGGTAATGCCGATCAGTTGAGCCGCCACCTCGCCGCTAGGGTAGTAACGCCGGTACTCACGCTGTAAGGCGACACCCGGCGCGCCCAGCTCGGTGATTTTTTGCGCCACATCGGGATTGACGTGACGCTTCAAGTAAACGAACTCACGATCACCGCGGGCCGCCAATATGCGCTCCAGCGCACCGGCTCGAAGCCGCAGGATCTTCGCCAGGCGTGGCAAGTAATCGCGGTGTAGCAATAGCTCTTGCGGATTGGCCCATACCGAGTGCACCGGCGTACTGATCGCCAATGGCTCGCCGTTACGATCCGTGATCATGCCGCGATGCGCGGGTATGGCGACCACCCGCAACGATCGTTCGTCACCTTGATATTGCAAAAAGTCGCGAGTGATAACCTGTAGATAGGCATCGCGCCACAACAGCAAGCCGGCGACACCAGCAACCAGCACCAGCACCACCAAACGGCGCCAGGCAAAACTCGGAATGTTTTGCTCGGTAGTCATGGGCGGATAATTACGATTTCGTTCGCTAACGGCATGTGCATGTCTAGCTTGGTCCGTGCGATGCGCTCAATACGTCCGTGAGTTGCCCAAGTACTTTGCTCGAGCTGCAATCGGTCCCAATCCACATCCATGTCATCCTGCTTATTCTGTAACGCCTGCAATTCGATGAACAACTTACGGCTCTCATGCTTGGCGTAGACGACGCCCAAAGCGGATACGAACACCGCACCTAACACAACGGCGAAGACTAACGACTCCCGTTTCACGGCAGGCGCTCGGCGACACGCATGATGGCGCTACGCGCGCGCGGATTGCGCTCTACTTCGGCGTCATTCGGGCGCACTGGCTTACCGATGATGCGTAGTGTGTTGCGCACCTGTACATCACGAACCGGCAAATCCGGCGGCAGCAAGTCTTGCCCACGCGCCTGATCGCGCATAAAACGTTTGACGATGCGGTCCTCAAGCGAATGAAAACTTATCACCACCAGTCTGCCGGCACCCGCCAATACGCCTACCGCCTGCTGCAGGCAATCACTCAAGTCATCCAATTCACGATTGATGTAAATGCGAATGGCTTGAAACGTGCGAGTAGCCGGATGTTTGTGCTTTTCCCGCACCGGCACCGCCGCGGCGACGATGTCGGCCAACTCGGTGGTGGTACCGATTGCGCCGCTCTGACGCTGCTCGACGATCGCGCGAGCGATACGTCGCGAAAAACGTTCCTCGCCCAGATCGCGCAACACCTGCGCCAATTCCGCTTCGGGTACGAGCGCCAACCAGTCCGCCGCGGACAGGCCGCGTTCAGGGTCCATGCGCATATCCAGAGGCCCCTGCTTGAGGAAACTGAAACCCCGCGCGGCATCTTCCAACTGCGGTGAAGACACGCCCAGATCGAGTAGTAAACCATCGACCTTACCGATCAGTCCCCTGTCGAGCGCTAGCTGTTCCAGCATCGCAAAGGTACCCCGTACAATCGAAAAGCGCGGATCATCTGCGAACTCTTGTTGCGCCGCCAGAACTGCGTCTGGATCCTTGTCGATAGCAAGCACTCGTCCGCGGTCGCCAAGCTGTTTCAAAATTGCCCGGCTATGCCCGCCGCGACCAAAGGTGCCGTCGATGTAAATGCCATTTGGCGCGATCCTCAATGCGTCCAACGCTTCGTGCAACAATACGGCACGATGTTCGTGGGACTGATCTTGCATTCCGTTGGTCAGAGCGACAGAGACTCCAGTTCCGGCGGCAAATCCGGGTTGTCCATGTGTGCGTCCTCGAGCCATTTTTCACAGTTCTCGTTCCAGAGCTGCTCGTCCCACAGCTCGAAACGGTTGCCTTGTCCTATGAGTACGGTGCGCTTGGTCAGGGAGGCAAAATCGCGTAGCGGTGCGGAAATTAAAATACGGCCGTTGCCGTCCATATCGCACTCGGTGGCATGCCCGACCAACATACGCAGCAAACCGCGAGACTGTTTGTTAAAGCTCGGCAAACGCACCAGCTTGCGCTCAATTTCCTGCCATTCCGGATAGGGGTAGATCAGCAGACAGTGATCCGGGTCAACCGTGGCCACCAACTTGCCGCCACAGGAGGTCTCCAACGCTTCGCGATAACGCGTCGGCATGGCCATGCGCCCCTTGGTATCCAGGCTGAGAATGTTCACTCCACGGAACAAATGCGTTTCCCCCAACCGGGCTCAAATCCCACACTTACCCATTTATATCCACTTTTCTACCCGTTCCCGACAATATTGGTCCCCCATACCCTAGCTGTCAAGCTAAATAGGGCACAAAAACGCCGAAAGAGTGCTTTATTCACAGTGACTTAGCGTTCGAAATCAGAGTGGGGGCACGAACCGCCACGCCAGATAAAGACGAAAATCAGGCAGTTGATAGGACTACTTGCGGTGGATTATCAGGAAGGGATGTTGCAGGATCGATCACCGCCGCCGGCGGCTAACAATAAAAAACGGGAGCCGGCCTGTAAGCCGGGTTCTGTCGAGGACAGTCATTCCTCTACGACGCGCGTCACCGCGCGCCTCTAGCGACCTACCCGGGAGCAATGCGGGCCACATCTACCGGCGTTGAAGCCGGATGCTCCCCTATTTGGTCTTGCTCCAAGTGGGGTTTACCATGCCGCTGCATGTTGCCACCAGCGCGGTGCGCTCTTACCGCACCATTTCACCCTTACCGGCACGGATAGACCGTACGTAGGCGGTATATTTTCTGTGGCACTTTCCGTAGGCTCGCGCCTCCCAGGCGTTACCTGGCACTTTGCCCTGTGGAGCCCGGACTTTCCTCGGCACGCCCGATAATCGAGCGCGCCGCGACTGCCCGGCCGACTCCCGCAACGCAGCATAGTACCATTTCGCGCTCGTCAGGCCGAAATTTGTCGCCATCGCCGGCGGCGACCATCAGCCCTCGGCGTCGCGCTTCAAGGCCAGCGCGCGTTGATAGGTCGGATTTCGACCGGCGCCGGTGATGCGCGCCGCCAACGCCGCTGCCTGCTTGACCGGCAACTCCGTCAGCAACAACGACAACACGCGATCCGTCTCTACCTCGGCGTCGACCACGCGGGTCTCGGCGCCATGGACCAGCAGCACAAATTCGCCCTTGCGCTGGTCAGGCTGGGCGGCGACCCAGGCACGCAGTTGCTCCAGTTCGCCGCCGCGGATGGTCTCGAAGGTCTTGGTCAGCTCACGCGCCAGCACGGCTTCACGCGTGGCGCCGAACGCGTCCACCATATCCTGCAACGAGGCCTCGATACGATGGCTGGATTCAAAAAACGCCAGGGTGCGGACTTCCGTGCTCAAAATCTGCAGCCGCGCGCGGCGTGCGGCCGCCTTGGCCGGCAGAAAACCCTCGAAGATGAAATGGTCGGTTGGCAGGCCCGCGGCCGAAAGGGCCGCCGTCAACGCACACGGGCCGGGCACCGGCACCACGGTGATACCTTGCGCGCGCGCTCCGCGCACCAAGCGGTAACCGGGATCGCTTACCAACGGTGTTCCAGCGTCGGAAATCAGCGCAATCGATTCGCCGCCCAGCAGCGCCTCAATCAGGCGCGGGCCCTGCTCGCGCTCGTTGTGCTCATGCAAAGCCGTGAGCGGCACGTTGACACCAAAGTGGCGTAACAACGGCAAACTGTGCCGGGTATCTTCGGCGGCGATACGGTCGACTTGTCCCAGAATCTGCACGGCACGCGCGCTCATGTCGCCGAGATTTCCGATTGGCGTTGCCACCACGTACAATGTGCCGGGGTTCATTGACAGTACACCCTCCACCAAAGATACTGATCAGCCGCCGCGCCCGCTTGGCCCTATGTGGCTTTAAACCGCGCGGCGTGACCGAAGCCCGGCACATCGTGCCCCGGAAGCCCACACTATGCAAGCCAGCCAACCCGGCACACTTCGTCTCGCAATGCTGCTGGCCGCGGCCATGCTGCTTAATGCCTGCGCACCCATCGGCGGCGGCACACGTAGCGGCAACACCGCCGCCGATCAAGCGGCACAGTTGCAACTGCAGGGCCAATACACGGCTGCCGCGGATGCCTACCTGCGCGCCGCCGCCGGCGCCGCTAACAGCACCGAACGCCAGGATTATCAACTGCGCGCAGTCGACGCTTTACTACAGGCCGGCGACACGCAGCGGGCCAAAGCGGTGCTCGCCAAAATCGAGCGCAGCGGCCTCAATCGGCCATTGGCTGAGCGCCGCGCACTGGCCGCCGCGGGTGTAGCCATGGCCGAGAACAAACCCGAACAAGCCCTGCTTCTGTTGCCGCAGTTGGCGCCGGACAGTCCACTTGATGTACGCGTTCGCGCCTTGCAACTGCGCGCTCGCGCCGACCAAGCCACTGGCAATTTGTTCGACAGCGTGCGTACGCGCGTACAGTTGCAACCGCTGCTGCAAAACCCGCAAGCCCAACAGGAAAATCTACGCGCCACGTGGGGGACGTTAAATGGATTGCCCGCCGATGCGCTTGAACGCTTGCGCACCGCACCGGCGCCGGACGTGCTGAGCGGCTGGCTGGAGCTGGCCCATATCGTTAAAACCAGCGGCGCCAGTGCGGATATGCTCAATGCCGCCATCGCCGCTTGGCGTCAACGCTATCCCAATCACCCTGCCGATACCATGCTCGAACAATTGCTGGCGCAGCAGCGTGAGTTCCGCCAACGTCCGCGACATATTGCGCTGCTACTACCGTTGACCGGAACCCTGGCCGACGCCGCGGCAGCGGTACGCGACGGCTTTTTGGCCGCCTACTATGCGCAACCGGCGGCGCAGCGCAAATCCAGCATTCGCGTTTACGATACCGGCGCGCCAAACGCCAATATCTGGGGTCTGTATAGCAAAGCGGTCAAGGACGGCGCCGATTTTATCGTAGGTCCGTTGGATAAAGCGGCGGTCACTACGCTGGCGCGTGGCAGCAAACTGGATGTACCGATACTGGCGCTGAATTTCGCCGACGCCACCAATCCGAACGGCGCACCGCCGGCCGATAATTTTTTTCAGTTTAGCTTGTCGCCCGAGGACGAAGCGCGACAAATCGCCGAACGCGCGTCGCTGGAAGGGCTCAATCACGCCGCCACTATAGTACCCGATGGCGACTGGGGTACGCGCCTCTTAACCGCATTCACACAGCGGTTTCAGCAATTGGGTGGCGTCGTCGTCACACAGGCGCGTTATAACGTCGCCAACAGCGATTTCTCGACCCCCATTCGCCAGATGCTGAATCTGGATCAGAGTCGGGCCCGCTATCGCGCCCTGCGCAGCATCACCGGCCGCGATATCAAATTCGAAACCCGACGCCGGCAGGACGTCGACTTCGTATTCATGGCGGCATTTCCGCGCCAAGCACGCCTAATCGCACCGCAGCTGCGCTTCTACCATGCCTCCGGTCTGCCGGTGTACGCCACCTCGCACGTCTACGACGGCACACCCGACCCGCGTGACGACCGCGACATGGATGGCGTTGCCTTTTGCGACATGCCGTGGACCTTGGTACAAGGGGCGGCCGAGAGCCCTTTGCACACGCAGATCGACGCGCTCTGGCCGCAGTCTTCGGAACGCTTCCCGCGCCTGTATGCCTTCGGCGTTGACGCTTTCGATGTCATGCCCTACTTGCGCTGGTTGCGGCAACAACCCTACGAACGTTATGCCGGCGAAACCGGCAGCCTGTATCTGGACCAAACCAACCACGTGCATCGCACGCTGCTATGGGCACGTTTCATCGATGGTAGCGCAGACATCATTCAGCAGCCAGTCACCCCCAAAGCCGTCACGGTCCCCGGCGCGGCATCCGGATCGCCCGGCGATCAACCGTCGGCACCCGACGATACCCCTAATGATGGCGGCGGCAGCCCACATACCACGCCCCTGCCGGCCCAATAATCTGACGAATATACCAACGAGGATATTTATCGTGGACAAGGATGCCCACCTGCGCCAAGGCGCCGACGCCGAGGCGCTAGCCTGTCGGCACCTGAGCGCACACGGACTTAGCTTGGTACAACGCAACTATCACTGTGCGCGCGGCGAACTCGACTTGATCATGCGCGACGGCGTCGAGTTAGTGTTCGTGGAGGTTCGATTTCGAAAACACGACCATTTCGGCAGCGGCGCGGAGTCCGTTGACCGTCGCAAGCAAACCAAACTCATTGCCGCGGCGCTGCATTATCTACAGCATACCCGGCAGCATAAGCAACCGTGTCGCTTTGACGTCGTGGCGATCACACCACGCGGGCCATCGCATACCATCGACTGGATCCGCGATGCGTTTCAAAACTAAGAACGCGCTGATTTACACCATCAGGCGAATTGCCATAAGCGCTTATCCGCGCGCAGACGCACATCACCGTAGCCACTAGCGCCCATAACGAGAATTTGTGCCGCGCCGCAGCCTGTGGCTAAATAGCGCCAATGTGCGAAGCGCATCGGATGATTGACGCGCCAGGCGCCACCGACACTGCGTTGCGGCGGCGATCACGTTGCAATATCCCGGCGCTCGTACCGTCGAAACAGGAGTAATCCCCCATGAAGCGAATAGCACGCTTAGCCATTCTTGCCCTACCCGCCGCCAGCGTCCTGCTGAGCGGCTGCGCGCCGCTGATCATCGCCGGCGGCGCAACCGCCGCCGGCGTTTA
This sequence comes from Gammaproteobacteria bacterium, assembly GCA_030147845.1. GTDB lineage: Bacteria > Pseudomonadota > Gammaproteobacteria > JASBUN01 > JASBUN01 > JASBUN01. The sequence goes on along the minus strand of JASBUN010000061.1, from coordinate 83,496 downwards.
CCATGACCGGCGCACGGCCGGCAGCGTAATCAGCGACGAGACCATCGAACTGAAAGCCGCACGCGCGCTCTATCTCGACAAGGCGATTCATGATCAAGCTCATGTTAGCGCCACCAGTTATAATCAAATCGTGTTGTTGACGGGCGAGGCGCCCACCCCGGAGTTACGCACGCAGGCCGAGAATCTGGTGCGCGGAATCTCCGGCGTGCGTCTCGTTCACGACGAGATCAGCATCGGCTCGCCCACCACCCTAGCGGTGCGCGGCGAAGACGCATGGATCACCACCAAGGTCAAAACCGGCCTGTTTCGCATCAAGCTTCCCGGCTTTGACCCGACCCGGGTCAAGGTGGTTACCGAAAACGCTAACGTATATTTAATGGGCTTATTGCGGCGCGATGAAGCCGAGGCAGTGGTCAATCGCGTGCGCACCGTCGACGGTGTGCGCCGCGTAGTCAAGGTGTTCGAATATATCGACTGACACATCAGACGTGCGGCGACGCGTAAGCTGAACGGAACCCATTGTGGAAGCGGCAGCGACAAACCCATTACCAACGGATTTCATCCGCGCGCTGACCGAGACGGTCGGCGCAGCGCAAGTACTGCTCGATGCAGCCGAACGTTGGGCCTACGGCTACGACAATAGTCGCCGCCATTGCCTGCCGGACGTCGTCGCCTACGCGCATTCGCACGCGCAAATCGTCGCCATCGCAGGCCTATGCCATCGATACGCAGTGCCTCTGGTCGCACGCGGCCGGGGTACCGGCACCACCGGAGCGACGGTACCGTTGCACGGCGGGTTGGTTCTTGCGCTGGAGCGCATGGACAAGATCATATCGATCGATCCGGCCAACCGGGTAATGGTGGTCGAACCCGGAGTCACCAATCAGGCGGTGCAGACGGCCGCCGCCGAGCATGGTTTTTTTTGGCCACCCGACCCGACCAGCGCCGCGTTCTGCACCATCGGCGGCAACCTGGCCTACAACTCCGCCGGACCGCGCGCGGTGAAATACGGTACGCCGCGTGAGAACACGCTCGGCTTACGCGCGGTGACGGGCGACGGACGCGAAATCCGCACCGGCGTGTACACCACCAAGGGTGTAGTCGGCTACGATCTCACCCGATTGTTGATCGGCTCCGAAGGGACGCTGGCGATCATTACCGAGGCGACGTTACGTCTCACTCCTCTGCCGGATGCCAAGCGCATGTTGCAAGCAGTGTACACCGATATGCATGCCGCCGCGGCTGCCGTGTCACGTATCATGGCGCAACCGGTTACCCCATGCGCCTTGGAATTTATCGACGGCAAAGCCATCGATATGATTCGCAGTTACAGTAACGCCGATCTACCGGAGCATGCCGGCGCTATGCTGGTGATCGAAGTCGACGGTCCGCAGGCGTGCGTGGACCATAGCGCCGACGCCGTCGCAACCGCGGCACGCGGGAACGGCTTGCTATCGTTGACATCGGCCCGCGAGCGTGCCGAAATCGAACAGATTTGGCAGACGCGTAAAGCCTTGTCGCCGGCACTGCGCAGCATCGCGCCGAAGAAGATCAATGAAGACGTGGTCGTACCCGTATCGCGCATTCCCGATCTCATCGAAGGGCTCGATGGTCTGGCGACGAAGCACGACGTCACCATCGTCAATTTCGGCCACGCCGGCAACGGCAATATCCACGTCAATTTGCTCGTCGATCCCGATGATCCCGCCCAAATGCAAGCCGCGCAGGTATGCCTGAGCGAGGTGTTTGATCTGGTGCTGGCACTGCACGGTACGCTATCGGGTGAACATGGCGTCGGCATCGAGAAACGCGATTTCATCGGCAGGGAGATCGATCCGGTGACACTCAAGCTGATGCGTGATATCAAGCGCCAGTTCGATCCCAAAGGGCTACTCAATCCGGACAAGATGCTGCCGTTAGCGGAATGACGACGCCCGCTGCGATATCAGCGCAAATGGCTCTGACAGATTTGCAGATCCTGCAAACTGAAACAGCACGCCAACAGCTCTTCAAAGCGATCGCTATATTGTTGCATGGTGCGAATCGCGATGACGGCCGCTTCGACCTTAGGATATCCATACACGCCGGTACTGATCGACGGAAACGCCATACGCCGCACACCATGGCTCATGGCCAGGCGCAGGGAATTGCGGTAGCACGACTCCAATAGCAGCGCCTCATTACTCTCGCCGCCGTGCCATACCGGCCCGACCGTATGGATGACCCAGCGCGCCGGCAGTTGAAACGCAGGCGTGATCTTTGCTTCGCCGGTGGCGCAGCCACCCAACTGCCGGCAGGCCTGTAGCAGTTGCGGGCCGGCCGCACGATGAATGGCGCCATCGACGCCACCCCCGCCGAGCAAGCTGCTGTTGGCGGCATTGACGATGGCGTCGACGTCAAGACCAGTAATATCAGCTTGGATGGCGCGAATCATGACATCATCATGCGTTAATTAACGTGTCGCCGGATCGGCGAGCAGACGCGACGCCAATGCCCCCGGATTCCAGCATGCTGACACAGCGCCAAGGCAGACTACTTAACGACTTTGAGGCTCGGGCGCGAAGCCTTGTCCTTGTCCGGCGTCGGTCCAGATGGCGGCGCATCGCCGCCGGCATCGGTTTCAAACGCCATGCCCTGCCCGTTTTCCTGGGCGTAGATCGCCAAGACGGCGCCGACCGGCACGGTGATCGCAGTGTCTGAGCCGCCGAAGCGGGCCCGAAACAGCACCGATTGATTACCGAGATCAAGGGCGCGAACGGCCCGCGGAGCGATATTAAGGACGATTTTTCCGTCTTGTGCGTACTGTCTCGGCACGTCGGTGCCGGGCATGCCGGCATCCACCAACAAGTGCGGGGTAAGGTCGTTGTCGACGATCCAATCATAGATAGCGCGGATCAGATAGGGCCGACTCGATGTCATTGACTCGTCCACGGGACACCTCCGTTCAGGAACGAATACCGCCCGACCGCGTGGCGCGGTAAGGCCGCACCGCACAAGCCGGGCTCAGAGACGCATTTCGCGTTCAGCTTCGGATAAGCTGGCGCGAAACGACTCCCTCGCAAACATGCGCTCGGCGTACGCCTGCACATGTTTGGCTTGCGACGGCAGCTCAACCCCATAGGTTTCGAGCCGCCACAGCAGCGGTGCAATAGCACAGTCGACCAACGAAAATTCGTCGCTCAAAAAGTAGGGCTTGACGGCGAACACTTCGGCACTCGCGGTCAGGCTGTCACGTAGGATCTTGCGCGCCTTGGCAGCGCGTTTCTCGTCGCCGGACTCGAGCTCCGCCACCTGACTGTGCCAGTCGAGGTCGATACGGTGCAGCGCTAAACGAGACTTGGCCCGCGACACCGGATCCACCGGCATAAGCGGTGGATGCGGAAAGCGTTCGTCCAAATATTCGATGATAACGCGCGAATCGTATAGAACCAGTTCCCGGTCGACCAGCGTCGGCACCGAATTGTACGGGTTTAGATCCACCAGATCTTCCGGCAGATTATCGGCTTTAACGTTCGCAATCTCGTATGTAATCCCCTTTTCAGCCAGGACGATACGGGTGCGGTGGCAGTAAGGGTCGGTCGATGACGAAAACAAGGTCATCACGGACCGTCGGTTGGCAATCAACGCCATTGAGAGGACTCCGGAACGTTATCGGTATGAATGGTCAGGCATTATACCCTATGCGGAGCGAAAGCGGGGATGAACCCGGGCGGAAGCCTGGCCGCCCGGGTCAATCGATTCAGTGTATGTCCTTCCAGTATTCTTTCTTCAGGGCGTAGGCAAGGGCGGTGAAGATGACCAGGAACAGGATTACCCAAACGCCCACACGATGCAGCTCGAGCTTCCCCGGTTCGCCGACGTAGGCCAAAAAGGTCACTAGATCACGCACCGCTTGGTCATACTGATCCGGTGTCATGGAACCCTTGGTGGCCGGCTGAAAGCCTTCAAAGACTTCGCGCTTGGTGCCGTCTTTGTCCGCCACCTCCTTGAAACTAGCCTTCTGAAAGCCTTGAAGCTGCCAAAGCACATCCGGCATACCGACCTTCGGGAAGACGATATTGTTCACCCCTAGTGGACGTGATTTATCCAAATAGAATCCGCGAAGATAGGTGTACAACCAGTCGACACCACGGCTGCGCGAGACCACGCTCAAGTCCGGTGGCGCCGTGCCAAACCATTTTGCGGCGCTCTCGGGCGGCATGGCGATCGTCATGTAACTGCCGATCTCCTTTTTCTTCCCCCAGGAAAACATCAGGTTATCATAGACTTCCTGTTTCGTGAGTTTGAGATCCTTGGCCAACCGCTGGTAGGACTCAAACCTCAACGAGTGACAGCCTGAGCAATAGTTGACGAAATACTTCGCTCCGCGCCGCAACGAAGCGGTGTTATTCAAATCGATATTCGCCTTGTCCAGCGCCGTGCCCTCTTCCGAAGCGGAAGCCAGCATAGGCAAGAGAAGAGCCGCAGAGATGAAAGCAAGGACAATTTTTTTCATTTGAACGTCACCCTTTCCGGAACCGGCTTGATCTTGTCGAACTTCGAGTAAAACGGCATCAGCAGGAAATACGCGAAGTACAGGATGGCGAACACACGCGCCACCATGGTGCGCGACGGAGTGGGCGGCAGCATGCCAATATAGCCAAGCACGAACAAACTGATGACGAAGATGGCCAACGCGATCCTGGAAATGAAGCCGCGATAGCGCATCGACTTGACCTTACATCGATCCAGCCAGGGCAGAAAGAACAACATCACGATGGACGCCCCCATGGACAGCACACCCAGACCCTTGCTCGGTACTGCGCGCAAAATGGCGTAGAACGGCGTGAAGTACCACAGCGGCGCGATGTGCTGCGGGGTCTTCAGCGCATCGGCCGGAATAAAGTTGTCCTTCTCCATGAATTTGCCGAAAAACTCCGGCAAATAGAACACCACGATCGCAAACAGAATCAAGAACACGCCGACGCCGACAATGTCTTTGACGGTGTAATAGGGATGAAACGGAATGCCGTCCAGCGGTATGCCGTTGGCGTCCTTGTTCTTCTTGATCTCGATACCGTCAGGGTTGTTGGAACCGACTTCGTGCAGGGCGATGATGTGGGCCACCACCAAACCGATCAAAATCAGCGGAACGGCGATGACGTGGAAAGCGAAAAAGCGGTTCAACGTAGCGCCTGATACAACGAAATCGCCGCGGATCCACGTGGTCAGCGCATCGCCGATGCCAAACGGTATAGCGCCGAACAGCGATATGATGACCTGGGCGCCCCAGTAGGACATCTGTCCCCAAGGCAGCAGATAGCCCATAAAGGCTTCAGCCATCAGCAGCACATAGATGAACATGCCGAACAACCACACCAGCTCGCGCGGCTTTTTGTACGAGCCATACAACAGTCCACGGAACATGTGCAGATAAATGACAATGAAGAATGCGGACGCACCGGTGGAATGCATATAGCGGATCAGATTCCCCCAAGGCACATCGCGCATGATGTATTCAACCGACGCGAACGCCTGTGACGCGTTGGGTTGATAATTCATGGTCAGAAAAATGCCGGTAACAATCTGATTGACGAGCACCAACAGCGCCAGCGAGCCAAAGAAATACCAAAAATTGAAATTCTTTGGCGCGTAATACTCGGACAAATGCTCTTTCCAGAGCTTGGTCAGGGGAAAGCGCGCGTCGATCCAACCCAACAACGAGGAGTTCGTATTGCTCATCATGCCACTCCTTTATCATCACCGACGAGAATCACGGTATCACTGGTATATTTATGGGGAGGGATCTGCAAATTGAGCTGTGCCGGTACACCATCGTACACGCGCCCGGCGAGATCGAAGCGTGAGCCGTGACAGGGGCAGAAGAATCCGCCTTTCCATTTCGGCCCCAGATCTGCCGGCGCCACTTCGGGGCGGAACGTCGGCGAGCAGCCGAGATGAGTACAGATACCGATGGCCAACCAGTAATTCGGTTTGATGGAGCGATCTTCGTTTTTTGCGTAGGCAGGTTGCTGCGAAGTCTGTTCGGATTTGGGATCCTTGAGCAGAGGATCAAGCGTCGGCAGGTTATCCAGCATTTGTTGTGTCCGGCGAAGCACCCAGACCGGCTTGCCACGCCATTTCACGGTAATCAACTGTCCTTCCTCTAGCTTGCTGATATCGGCCTCGACCGGTGCTCCCGCCGCCCGCGCTCTGTCGCTGGGGTTCAAATAGCTGACGAACGGCACCGCCACCGCCACTGCTCCAATCCCACCCACCACCGACGTGGTCGCAGTGAGAAATCGGCGTCGGCTAAGGTCCATGACCTCTGTACTCATGAATCGCCTCCTAATAAATCAAACGAAAAATCATTCTGGCTTGATTGCGCCGCCGGAGTGCAGCGCCGTGCGGCGCCACATGAGGCGCGCAGATTCTATCAGAATTTTTCCGCTTTTGACACTGCGGAACATACGGTGCCGGCGCCTACACGCCATCCCGGCGCGCGCTCCGCTCAGGCCGGGTTGTCGATATCGATGAACTCGAATTCCAGCGAAAAATGACGGGATAAATGCCGGCCGAGGGCTTCGGCGCCATAACGTTCGGTGGCATGATGGCCGGCGGCGAAAAAATGCGTGCCGGTCTCGCGCGCAATGTGCACGGTCTGCTCGGAGATTTCACCGCTGATATAGGCGTCCAAACCGAGACGGGCGGCGTGTTCAATATAGCCCTGGGCGGCGCCGGTGCACCAACCCACGGTGCGGATCGGGTGCGAACCGGCGGCAACATAAACCGGCTCACGGCCCAATACCTGGCCGATATGGCGCGCCAGTGCCTCGCCTGTGGCGGCTTCGGGCAGCTCGCCGAACAGGCCGATTTGGGGCTGCAGATGTGGCCCGAATTGGCCCCGCACTTCGAATCCGAGCCGGCGCCCGAGCTCGGCATTATTACCAAATTCGGGATGCGCATCGAGCGGTAGATGATAGGCCAGCAAACTGATGTCGTGGTGCAACAAGGTTGCGATACGCTGACGTTTCAAACCGGTCAGCGCAGCATCTTCACCCTTCCAGAAATAACCATGGTGAACCAGCAGAGCGTCGGCGCCGGCGCTGGCAGCGGCGTCTACCAGTGCCTGACTGGCGGTCACGCCGGCGACCAAGCGCCGCACCTCGGCGCGACCCTCGATCTGCAGACCGTTCGGGCAATAGTCGCGGAATTTATCGGTCTGTAACGCCGAATCCAGGTAGGTAACCAGTTCACGCAAAGAAACCATCAATCCCCCGCTGCACGCCGACAGTGCACGACTTGCCGGGCACATGCTAGTGTATCCATCTGTTTGCAATTCTCAAGGCGATGACCGGTTGAAAATTCTACGCTTCTTGCTGCAATTCACTATGCTCGGCTTAGCCGCCGCGTTCGTCATTGTGGCGCCCTACCCGGAATTGCTGCAGCCGGCGCGTGTCGTCACCGTACACGAAAGCACCGCCGCAACCCCGGTAAACGCGCCTAAACCGGCACCGGCGCGCGCGCCACTGTCGTTTAGCGCGGCCGTGGCGCGCGCCGCACCGACGGTGGTCAACATCTACAGCGCGCGCGTGGTACGCAGTCTGTCCAACCAACGAGGACCGCTGACGCCGGCACCGGACATGCCGAGCGGCGACAACATACAAACCGGGCTCGGCTCCGGCGTAATTTTCAGCACGCAGGGCTACGTACTCACCAATGAGCATGTCATTGCCGGCGCCGACGAAATACAGGCCATGCTGACCGACGGCCGCAGCGCCAGGGCGAGGGTGGTCGGCATCGACGCGGACACTGACCTGGCGGTACTGAAGATCGATTTGAAAAACTTGTCCGCCATTACCCTGGGCGACTCCGACAAGCTGCGCGTCGGTGACGTGGTATTGGCGATCGGTAATCCGTACGCCGTCGGCCAAACCGTGACCATGGGCATCGTCAGCGCCACCGGCCGCAGGCGCCTGGGACTAAGCACCTATGAAGACTATATCCAGACCGACGCCGCCATCAATCCGGGCAATTCGGGCGGCGCGCTGATCAACACCAACGGTGACCTGGTAGGGTTGAATACGGCAATTTTTTCTCGCACGGGCGGCTCGCAAGGCATCGGCTTCGCCATTCCGGCGGCGCTCGCGCGTCACGTCATGACCGAAATCATCGAACACGGACACGTCATCCGCGGCTGGATCGGCATTAGCATGGAGCGCGTAACGCCCGAAGACGCCGAGCAAGCCGGGCTCAAAGACCGCTACGGGGTGGTGGTAATACAGGCGATCAAAGACAGCCCGGCCGAGCGTGCTGGTCTACGGTCCGGCGATATTCTGTTGCGCATCGATAAACAACGTATTTACGACCCGCGTCACATGCTTGATCTGGTGGCGCGAGAACGTCCTGGAAAACGGGTCAGCATCGAGGGCATTCGCGGCCGCCGCGCTTTCCGCGTACAGGTGGCAATCACCGAGCGTCCCGCGCCGACTCAGCACCCGTAGCGCGATCGGCACCTACAATGCGGCGCGCAGGGCCTCGACGAAGCGGCGATTTTCCTCTGGCCGACCCACTGTGACGCGCAGGCAGTCACTTAACAAGTCCTGTGCACCATTCATGTTTTTGATCAGCACACCGTTGTCGCGCAAGTCGGCGAAAATCGCGTCGGCGCGGCCCGACGGAACGCGGAAAAGAATAAAATTAGCTTGCGAGCGGAAAGCAACCACACCGGGCAGCTGCGACAGCGCATCGTATAACTGCGCGCGGTCGCGGCAAATATCTGCCGTTTGTTGATCAAGCATCTGCCGGTTTTGCAGCGCAAACTCGGCGCTGGCTTGAGTCAGCACGTTGATATTGTATGGCAGACGGATCTTGTCCACTTCGCGCAGCCACGCCGGCGCACCGACCAACAGGCCCAGGCGCAATCCCGCCAAGCCCATTTTCGAAACCGTGCGCATGACCAACAGATTGTCATATTCGCGCAGCAAACTCATGCAACTGCGCTCGGCAAAGGCGGCGTAGGCCTCGTCGATGACGACGATCCCGGACGCAGCAGCGATGATCTCGCGCACATCGTCCTCGGCGAACAAATTCCCCGTGGGATTGTTCGGATAGGCCAGAAAAGTCAGCGCCGGACGGTGCTCGTGCAGCGCCTTGCGCATGGCGGGCATATCCAGCGCGAAGTCGGCCTGGCGTAGTGGCACACCGATATAGCGCATGCCGACGAAGGTCGCGATCATACGGTACATGACGAAACCCGGCTCGGGCGCGAGAATGATCCGCTGCGGCGCCGCCACCGCCATAGCCAGCATTTGTATCAGTTCGTCGGAACCGTTGCCGAGCACCACGTCCATGTCGTCCGGAATGTTGAAGGCGCTGCGCAAATGGTCTTTAAGTCGACCCGCGGCGGCGTCCGGATAACGGTTGAGCGATACCTCGCGCAGCGTCTCCAGCCAGCGCGCGACCAGATCAGATGGCCAAGTGTAGGGATTTTCCATCGCGTCCAGTTTGACCAAGCCGCTTGCGTCAGGTACGTGATAGGCCCTCAGCGCCCGGATTTCAGTGCGAATCCACTGCGCCACGCGCTGTTCCTGGGGCGTCATAGCGATGCCTCCACCGTCTGCGTAATAGCGCGCGGCGCGATCACGGCTGCGCCCACGATGTCGGCATGTTCACTTACCCTTGAGCCGGTATTCAGCCGAACGCGCATGCGCGGTAAGCTGCTCGCCACGCGCCAATACCGAAGCGATACGACCGAGTTCGGCGGCACCGGCGGACGAACACATGATCAGACTGCTGCGTTTCTGAAAATCGTAGACACCAAGCGGCGAAGAGAAACGCGCTGTGCGCGAAGTCGGCAAGACGTGATTGGGGCCGGCGCAATAGTCGCCTAACGCCTCGGCCGTGTAACGGCCCATGAAAATAGCTCCGGCGTGCCGAATCCGCGGCGCCAGCAGCTCGGGCTGCGCTAGCGACAATTCCAGGTGCTCGGGCGCGATGAAATTGGCGACCTCGATCGCCTCGTCGATATCGCGCACCTGCACCAAGGCGCCGCGATTGCCAAGTGACGCACGAATAATGTCGGCGCGTTCCATCTGCGGCAGCAATCGCTCAACGCTGGCGGCGACCTGATCTAAGAAATCGGCGTCCGCACTGAGCAGAATGGCCTGGGCGTCTTCGTCATGCTCGGCCTGCGAGAACAGATCCATGGCGATCCAGTCGGGATCGGTGTGACCATCGCATATCACCAATATTTCCGAGGGGCCGGCGATCATGTCGATACCAACCGCACCGTAGACCATGGCCTTGGCGGTCGCCACATAGATGTTGCCGGGTCCGACGATTTTATCCACGCGCGGCACCGATTCCGTACCATAAGCCAAGGCCGCAATGGCCTGCGCACCACCGATACAAAACACGCGATCGACGCCAACGATAGCGGCGGCGGCCAGCACCAGCTCGTTGACGACACCCTCGGGCGTTGGCACCACCATGATCAACTCACCGACGCCAGCGACCTTGGCGGGGATGGCATTCATCAATACTGACGATGGGTAGGCGGCCTTGCCACCGGGCACATACAGTCCAACCCGATCGAGCGCGGTGACTTGTTGTCCAAGCACGGTGCCATCATCTTCGGTATAGGACCACGATTTCACTGCCTGGTGCTCGTGATAGGCGCGTACGCGCCCGGCAGCCCGCTCCAAAGCGCTGCGCTGGTCAGTGGGCAAATCTTCGAGCGCCTGTTGCAAACGCCGTTGCGGGATTTCAAGCTCGGCCACGGTAGACGCGCTGAGACGGTCGAAACGGTTGGTGTACTCGACTAGCGCGGCATCGCCACGCGTGCGCACTTGCGCCAATATTTCGTGCACGCGCTGCTTGACGGCGTCGTCTGACGCGTCTTCCCACGCCAGCAAATGTTCGAGCTGGGAGTAAAAATCCGCGTCAGTGCTTTTGATGCGCTTAATATTGATCATAGTAGGACTCCGCGGCCGTCGACAGCGCTGCCTTCATAGGGACCGACTCATCCCTATTGGCGCCTGCCGATTACCGCTGCTTGCATGTCGCGGATGAACGCCTTGATACGCGCCGATTTCATTTTCATAGCAGCCTTATTCACAATCAGCCGAGAGCTGATGTCGGCGATATGATGCAGCGGCGCGAGACCGTTGGCCTTAAGCGTGTTGCCGGTATCCACGACGTCGACGATGCGATCGGCCAACCCGACCAAGGGCGCCAATTCCATCGACCCATATAACTTGATGATTTCCACTTGGCGGCCTTGTTCGGCGAAATAGCGGCGCGTGCAATTAACGTATTTAGTCGCAATACGCATGCGCCGACCGTTGACCGCGCTTTGGCTCGGCCCGGCCACCATGAGCCGGCACTTGGCGATTTCCAAATCGAGCGGCTCATACAAACCTTCGCCGCCGTGCTCCATGAGCACATCCTTGCCGGCAACGCCGACTTCGGTAGCGCCGTATTGCACATAAGTCGGTACATCGGAGGCGCGAATGATGACTAATTTAACGTCACTAAGATTAGTGTCCAAAATTAGCTTGCGGCTGGTGTCCGGATCATCCAGTGGTTCGATGCCGGCATGCGCCAGCAATGGCAGCGTCTCCTGGAAGATGCGGCCTTTGGACAGCGCTATGGTCAGTGTATCGCTCATGATAATTTCGGCTTTCTATGGCAAGCAGCCTGGTCCTAATGACTCGTCGTTCGCAACTCGTTCGCTACCGATCGCTAGGATGGTATGCGCCGGATCTTGGCGCCAAGTTGTTGCAGCTTTTCTTCGATATTTTCGTAGCCGCGATCAATGTGATAAATACGATCGACTACCGTTTCACCCTCGGCCACCAGACCCGCCAACACCAAACTCGCCGAGGCACGCAGATCGGTCGCCATTACCGGCGCCGCGGTAAGCCGTTTGACCCCCTTACTGATCACGGTGTTCCCTTCCAAACGGATGTCCGCACCCATACGCTGCATCTCCTGCACATGCATAAAACGGTTCTCGAATACCGTCTCGGTGATCATACCAACACCTTCGGCGACCGCGTTGAGCGCGGTAAACTGCGCCTGCATATCGGTAGGGAATGCCGGATACGGCGCGGTGTGAATATCCACCGCCCGCGGGCGCCGGCCGCGCATATCCAACTCAATGGAGTTACTCTCGGTGATTATCGTCGCACCCGCCTCCTGCAGCTTTCTCAACACCGCATCGAGCAATTCCGGCCGGGTGTCCTTTACCTTGATGTGACCGCCGGTCATGGCCGCTGCCACCAGGTAGGTGCCGGTTTCGATGCGATCCGGAAGAACGTTGTAACGCGTACCCTGCAAGCGTTCGACCCCCTCGATAGTGATCGCATCGGTTCCCGCACCGGTGATTCGCGCGCCCATCGCATTGAGGCAATTCGCCAGATCGACCACTTCCGGCTCGCGCGCGGCATTCTCGATGACGGTCGTGCCTTCCGCCAACGTCGCCGCCATCATCAAATTTTCGGTACCGGTAACGGTGATCATATCCATCATCAAATTGGCGCCTCGCAAGCGCGTCGCCGTAGCGCGGATATAACCGTTTTCAACTTTGATTTCGCCGCCCAATTTGCGCAGCCCATCGATATGCAAATTGACCGGACGCGAACCGATGGCGCAACCGCCGGGCAGCGAAACCACCGCCTCACCGTAGCGCGCCAATAGCGGCCCAAGCACCAGGATGGAAGCGCGCATGGTCTTGACCAGTTCATATGGCGCGTACAGCTCTTTGATGTTTTTGGTGTCGACTTCGATATTCAAGCGTTCGTCGACGGTAAGCTCCACGCCCATGCGCCCGAGCAATTCCATGGTCGTGGTGACGTCATGCAAGTGCGGCACATTACCCACCGTCATGGGTCCGTGAGACAGCAAGGTTGCCGCCAGTATTGGCAACGTCGCGTTCTTTGCGCCTGAGATCTGGATCTCACCGTGCAGCGGAACACTACCGCTAATAATCAATTTATCCATACTTAAAAGCTACCGTGGTGTCACGTTGACGCCAGTGCGGCGCGCCCCGCGCATGCCGAATTCAGCGCTGCTTGGCCGCCCATTCAGCGGGCGTAAAAGTACGCAGCGCCAAGGCGTGAATCTCGCCGGTCTGCATTCGATTCCCCAACGTGGCATATACCATCTGATGCTGCTTGACCATGTTGTTACCGGCAAAATCGGCGCTGACGACGTCGGCCTCAAAGTGTGAGCCGTCTTCGCCACGCACGATGGCCTCGGCGCCGGACAAACCGGCCTCAATGAGTTGCTTTATTTCGTCACGATGTATCATGGTTCACCTTCCTTTACCCAAACGCGCAGGCGACCCGAAATCCGCCGCGCCAAAACCGAACGCCGTGGACCAGCCGCACACGACGTAAACGGTAAATGATATAGAATTTCTGCCTCGAGCGGGAGGTATAGGTGCAGATTTGCCGCTAACCGCCTCAAGCCCGGCTGAGCGGCAATATGTCATCGAGGCTGCTCACCCGTGCGATCGCCAGCATTTGGTGCGGAATATTCACAAACCGGATCACGCGCTCCTGTTCCCGGGCCACGCGCATCCACTCGACCAATAGCGCTACACCGGCACTATCCGAACGGGTCACGCCCTGTAGATCGACCTGCACCGAATCCAGCTCAGTAAACAACTGGGACGCGCGCGCGCACAACGCCGGCACCGAATCGAAGCTGAGCGCACCGAGCAGTTGGAAACGCCCGGCGCCGTCCTTTTCAAGCGTCGCCGCAGTCATGAATCTCCCTGTTGATTCCGAGCAGCGAGTTTCTTGATAAGACCGTCCAGGCCGACTTGGCGGATCTGAACCCCGAACGAGGAGCGGTAGTTAGTCACGAGATTGAGCTGATCGATCGTCACACCGACCACCTTCCACTCATCGCCTTTCTTCTGCAAATCGTAATCCACCGGCACCGGGAATCCGCTCTTCTGCTCGATCTCGGTACGCACAGTCACCTCGCCGCTCTTTTCGGCGCCGGCCCGCAGCGGCCGATACCGCACGGTCTGATTGTCATACTGCGCCAAGGACGAAGCATAGGTCCGAACCAACAGATGACGGAACTGCTCCACGAAACGGTGGCGTTGGTCCGCACTCGCACGGCGCCAGTAGACGCCCAGCACCCCGCGCGCCATAGACTCAAAATCGAAATGGGGTAGCACGATCTTCGACACCAGCTCGTAAATGCGGCCGGGATCCTTTCTCAACGCTTCGCGATTGCTGCGCAGTGCCTTAAGCATTTGCTCGGTGGTACTCTTGACCATCTCCTGCGGAGACTGTGTCGGCGCCGAAACTGAAACCGCCGGTAACAGCGCGCAGACCATAACTAAGTGCTGCAACCATTTCATTCGTTCGCTCCCGATACTCTCATGAGTGTTGCGACATCGACGTCATAGGCGTTGACGGTCGCGAGATAATCACTGTGCGCGGTCACATATCCTTGCAGCGCGGTAAGAACTTTGGATGCCTCTTCGAGGCCAGCCTCATAATCAGCATAACGACTGATCATCCAACGCCTGCCGGATCGACTGCCCTGTTCGAGGGCTTGCACCGATTGATAGGCGCCAATCATATTATGGTATGCCTGCGCCACCTGAAACGGGATACCCTGGCGCGCGTAGGACGATTTCTCGACTAAAGCGTTCATCTGCGCCTCGGCGCGCGCCACCCGCGCCGGCTGCACCCCGGCCGCCCATTGCCACCTGACGCCAACAACGGGGGTCACGCCGGCGTGATTATAAGGATCGATTAGATACGGATTATCGAGCCTATTACGATTAGTAGTATAGGCTAACGAGCCGGCCAGACCGACGTAAACGTCGGGCTTGGCCTCGGCCTTGTGTGCCGCCACCAGTGCGCGGCGCGCGCGCAACCCGGCCTCGAGCTGCGCCACTTCGGGACGTTTTTGTAGCGCCTGCGCCTGCAACTCGGCCAGCTTCTGGGTCGGTAATGGCACCGGGCGAATGTGGTCATCAGCCACCGTAAGTGGATTATGCAAACCGACACCCGTCAAAACCTTAAGCCCATCAAGGGCGATTTGCTCGACGGCGCGTGACTGCGCCAGGTACTTGTCCACCAGCGCCAGTCCGGTCTGCAGCGCGTAGAGGTCCGACTGCTTCACCTTGCCGCGGCCTTGCTTGAGCCAACGCTGGGTGAGATCCTCGGCGCCGGTGAGACGCTGGCGCACATCCTCGAACAGATAACGGGTATCACGCGCGGCAAGATAGCCGTAGTAAGCCTGGGTCACCTGCATGCGTGTCTGGTCGCGCTGTAGCAAAGTATCGCCGCGCTTGACGTCGACGTTGCCCTGCGCCGCCGCCGCGTAATTGCTAATCTTGCCGAACGTGTACAGCGGTTTGATGATAGTGAACTGGACATTACTCCACACGCCAATACCGTCATTAAATTTGTAGGCATCCGAGCGCGGCGTACAGTTCGACCCCGCCGAGCACGTCGAGGCGCCATTCTCATAGAAGCCACCATCCACACCCGGCGCCAAACCAACGAAAGCATTGACGTCGATGTGCAATGACCGCTGCCCCAACGCTTCTTCCAGCAACGCCCTGGCAGCGTCAACCAGATGCTTACGCTCGGCGATGCGGGGATCAGACTGCATGGCGCGGTGAATCGCTTGCTGCAGATTGAGGGTTTCAGCCGGCACCGAGGGCGCAACCGCCATCCCGATAAGCACCATCCAAGCAAATTTCATCATTTCTTCGCCCCCTCGCTCGCCTTACTGAACAGGAACTGCCCGATGAGCTGTTCGAGTACCAATGCCGACTGCGTCTGCTTGATCTCGCCGCCGTTAGCCAGGTACTTCTCTGCACCGCCGGGCTCCAAACCAATGTATTGCTCACCCAGTAGCCCAGCCGTATAAATGCTGGCGTGTGTGTCGGTGGGAAGGCGGTCGTATTTATTCTGAATCGCCATGGTCACGACGGCCTGGTATGCACGCTCGTCATAGCTGATCGCTGTAACGCGGCCGATCCGCACACCGCCGATGCGCACCGGCGAGCGTACTTTGAGTCCGCCGATGTTGTCGAATCGCGCGGTCAACGTATAACCCTGACCCTCGCTAAAGTCGCTGACGTTACTGACCCGCATTGCCAGCATCAACAGCGCAGCGAGCCCCGCAGCGACGAATATGCCGACACCAATCTCCATTGCGCGAACATTCATCATTTTGATCAAATACCTCCGAACATAAGCGCGGTCAACACGAAGTCGAGCCCCAAAATGGCGAACGCAGTGTGCACCACTGTACGCGTCGTCGCGCGGCTCACGCCTTCGGTAGTCGGCACCGCGTCATAGCCCTCGAAGACCGCGATCCAGGTCGCCACCAAGCCGAACACGGCGCTTTTGATGAGACCATTGTAGACATCGGCATGCAAATCCACCTTGGCCTGCATTTGCGACCAAAATGCGCCGGCGTCGACACCCAACAATCCAACACCGACGAAATAGGCGCCCAGTATACCCACCGCACTAAAAATGGCTGCGAGTAACGGCACCGACACCACTCCGGCGAGGAAACGCGGTGCCACGACTCGGCACAGCGGATCGACGGCCATCATTTCCATCACCGAGAGCTGATCCGTCGCTTTCATCAGACCAATCTCAGCAGTCAGTGCCGAACCCGCTCGACCCGAGTACAGCAGCGCCGTCAGCACCGGCCCCAATTCGCGCACCAGCGATAGCGCCACCACCGGTCCGAGCGACTGCGCGGCACCAAAATCCACCAGCGTCGTATACATCTGCAAACCAAGCACCATGCCCACTGCCAGCCCGGAGATACCGATGATGGCCAGTGATAGCACGCCGACGGAATACAGTTCCCACAGCAACAGGCGCGGCTGCATGATGATGGTCGGTATCCCCGCCAGTACTTGCAGCAAAAATACCGTTGCGCGGCCGAGCCGCTGCAGAAAAAACAGTGCGTTGCGGCCCAGCCGTTGCAACCAATCGACAACGATCATGCGATTCCGAACAAGTCGTCGAGGTATCCCGGAGCGGGGTACTGAAAGGGAACCGGTCCGTCCGGCAAGCCGTTCATGAACTGGCGCACCCAGTCCGACGGCGAGCGCCCAAGATCATGCGGCGTGCCGTGGCCAACGACCTTACCTTGAGAAATCATATAGATCTTATCCGAGATCGCCGAAACCTCCTGGACGTCGTGAGAAACGATGATGCTGGTAATACCGAGCGAATCATTCAACAAACGGATCAGTTGCATGATGACGCCGACCGTAATCGGATCCTGCCCCGTAAACGGCTCATCATACATAATCATCATAGGATCGAGCGCAATGGCGCGCGCTAAAGCCACGCGCCGAGCCATACCGCCGGAAAGCTCTGTCGGCATCAGGTCGCGAGCGCCGCGCAGCCCGACGGCTTGTAACTTCATCAAAACAAGATGATGGATGACTTGTTCCGGCAAGCGCGTATGCTCGCGCAAGGGGAAGGCGACGTTTTCGAATACCGACAAATGCGTAAACAAAGCCCCACTTTGGAAAAGCATGCCCATGCGTTTGCGCAAACGGTACAGCTCGCGGCGGTTCACCGTGTGTACGTTCTGCCCGTCCACATGCACGCTGCCGGCCTGCGGGCGCCACTGGCCACCGATCAGGCGCAGCAAGGTGGTCTTGCCGGTGCCGCTGGGACCCATGATTGTCGTGACTTTTCCGCGTGGAATATCGATGTCCATACCATCGATAATGACGCGTGAGCCATAAGCAAAACGCAACCCGCGCATTTGCACGAGCGTATCCACTTGGCCTGTATTCTTAGTATTGTTGTCCATGCAAATGATTTGGTGCCCACTAGAGCACGGCAGCGAACATTATACGGACGCTCAGGCGACGGCGCGACCGGATTCCACCCGCGTCAGATACCCAACAACGACGCGATGACCAGTGCGTTACCCATGGCGTCAATGTTCGGTGGCGCGCCCTCGAACAACAAATGTATCTCCTCGCCAACACCCGCTTGCTCAAGGAAAGCCTGCACATCGACGCGCAGCGCGCGAAGATCACGTGTCGATTCGGCCGGCACCATGCCGATTCGACAACCCTGCGCCGACTCGGTTCCCCGATTGCGCCAACACAGCGGATGCCCCGCCGCCGCGACATGCCGTACCACGCCGTCGCCAGCGTCAGCCGGCAGATCGATATGCACCTCGAGGCGCGCCTCGACGGCTGCCAAATAGGCGTACAGTGGCGTCAAATCCGATAGCGCCTGCGGCGCGACCCGGAGTAACACGCCACCCAGTTTCGGCCCCAGACCGGCGCTGCAAGCGAGCACTTGCGCCGGCGACGGCGAAACGCCGGCCGGCGCTATCTGCACCTCCAGCCAAAATTGGAATTCGCCATGCACGTCGTTGCGCCAAGCGCATACGGTTGACGCATGAGCGAGTGCAAGCTCCTCGGCCGGCACCAAAACGCACCTGAACTCATTGCTGTAATAGGATAATTGCCAGTCCGGCGGCAACGTATCCGGATAGAACGTCCCGCACCAGGACGCGTGGCGCCAACCGCGCGCTCCTAGCTCGAGTTGTACATTCGATGCAATGGCGTTCAAGACCGGTTCTCGCCCCTGACAGCGTGCTCGGACCGCCAAGCGCGAACCGCGGCAGACCCGGTATTATATATCGTTGAGCGCATAATACGCCGGTTCGCGGCGGTCATAGTGCCGCGATTGCATCACATCGCGTCTGCCAGTACAGTGGCAGCCTCATTGGCGGCCGCGCCGGTTGAGGCCGGGTCGGCGCGCCTCAGCAGGAGGCATACGTCCGTGGCCGACATCATTCCATTCAAAAAGCCCAAGGTTTCTGATCTGCACCGTGGCAAGACCCTGTGCAAAAGCGGATTCCACAAATGGGAAGCGGTCAAGGGTACACCATTCGACGTCAAAAGCGGCCGCCTGGTGACACGCTATCGTTGTCTACGTTGCGGCGCCACCCGAACTGAGCCGCGCTAATGGTCGCTATCATCCCCATCGTATGGAGGACAGTACATGTTGCAGTTCGGCCTCGCGGTCACGGCCGGCTTCGCCCTGTTGATTTGGGGCGCGGACCGCTTCGTTGCCGGCGCCTCGGCCACAGCGCGCAATTTCGGCGTCTCGCCGCTGATCATCGGTCTGACGATCGTCGGCTTTGGTACTTCAGCGCCGGAGATGTTGGTGTCGGCGGTGGCCTCCTGGCAAGGCGATACCGCACTTGCAATGGGAAATGCGGTTGGCTCTAACATCACCAATATTGCGCTGATTTTGGGGGTAACGGCGCTGATTACGCCGTTGTCAGTACGCTCCGCATTGTTACGGCGCGAATTCCCGGTATTGTTTGCGGTGATGATCGGTACGCTCTTGCTGCTGCTCGATCGCCAGCTCGGGCGCGTCGACGGCATCATCATGCTATTCGGCATGGCGGCGCTGCTGTACTGGATGCTGCGGCTCGCACTCAAAGGCCGCGGCGATGCGCTAGTGGGCGAATACGAAGCCGAGATTCCCACCGGCATGAGTACCGGTGTCGGCGTCGCCTGGCTGGTGTTTGGTTTGGCGCTGCTGCTAGCCAGTTCGAAGATGGTAGTCTGGGGCGCGACCAACATCGCCCATGCGCTCGGCATGAGCAACCTGGTCGTCGGCCTGACGGTAGTAGCCATCGGCACCAGCCTGCCCGAGTTAGCGGCTTCGGTGATCAGCGCCCTGAAACAGGAACACGATATCGCGATCGGCAACGTCATCGGTTCCAATATGTTCAACCTATTGGTGGTACTGGGGCTACCGGGCGTCATCCATCCGGGAGCCGTCCCCGATGAAATGTTGGAACGCGACTTCCCGGTCATGATCGGTCTGACCTTGATGCTGTTCGCCATGGCCTATGGCATTCGGCGCCCCGGGCGCATCAGCCGTGCAAACGGCGCCGTGCTGCTCGTGGCATTCGTGGCGTACGAGTTGTTGCTTTACTTTACAAGCCGGTCCGCGGGCTAGGCGCCTGTAAGACCGACGCGTGACGTAGGGCGGAAAACCTTATTTTGGCGGAAGCGCCTGATCATTGGTGGCCAATATCCGTTGCTGTGTGACGAAACCGATCCGGCATTTCGCCTCAAACCCGCTTTCCCTGATTACGATCACCGAAGTCCGACAGGCTCCGGGCGAGATATGTTATTTTATTGATTCCAAATTACAAGATGACGAGAGCCGATTCGGAACGTAGAATCCCGAACCATACTTTATTTGCCATGAACGACAGCACACTTAAACAACTCGGTCTAGCGGTGATCCAGACCGAGGCCAAGGCCATCGCCGATCTTGCCAAACGCATCGATCAAGGTTTCGTGCGCGCGTGCAACTTCATGCTGCAATGCGAAGATCGTATCGTCGTCATCGGCATGGGCAAATCCGGGCATATCGGCGGCAAAATCGCCGCCACCCTGGCCAGCACCGGCAGCCCGGCGTTCTTTGTCCATCCGGGCGAGGCCAGCCACGGCGACCTCGGCATGATCACCGCCAAGGACGTCGTGTTGGCCATCTCGAACTCGGGCGAAACCCAGGAAATTTTGACCATTCTGCCGCTGATCAAGCGCTTGAACGTACCGCTCATCACGTTGACCGGCAATCCGCAATCTACCCTGGCGCGCGAAGCCAGCGTCAATATTGACGTCAGCGTGGAACAGGAAGCGTGTCCATTGGGGCTGGCGCCGACCTCGAGCACGACCGCGACCCTGGCCATGGGCGACGCACTGGCGATCGCATTGCTGGAAACGCGCGGCTTTACGGCTGCCGATTTCGCCCGCTCACATCCGGGCGGCCGCCTGGGCCGGCGTTTGCTGCTTCTGATCGAAGATATTATGCACACCGGTGAGGCTGTACCGCAGGTCCCGGCAGCGGCGTCGCTCAGCCAAGCGCTGCTGGAAATGACGCAGAAAGGGCTCGGTATGACGGCTGTCGTCGACGACGACCGGCACGTCGTCGGCATCTTCACCGACGGCGACCTGCGACGCATGCTCGATAAGGGTCTGGATATCCACCGCACGCAAATTACCCAAATCATGACGCCCAGGTGCAAGACGGTCAGCGCGCACCTCCTGGCAGCCGAGGCGTTACAACTGATGGAAAAGCACAAGATCAACGCGCTTTTGATCACGGATAGCGAACAGCGGCTGGTGGGTGCACTGAATATGCACGACCTGCTACGCGCAGGCGTGGTTTGATTCCCGCGACCCAGAATCGGGCGACTGCCGCGCAGACCAAACAGCGTCGCGCGGTTACCGAAATAACGACGATATATTTGGCGCCGTGCCTGGCTTACTCCTGGTCAGGAGCAGGTCGGCGCGATGCGAAGGCAGACCAATGAACGATATCCTCGAACGGGCAAAGAACATTCGCTTGGTCATTTTCGACGTCGACGGCGTACTTACCGACGGCAGCATATTCATCGGCGATGACGGCCAGGAATACAAGGCTTTCCATTCGCGCGACGGCCACGGCATGAAGATGCTGCAGTTTAGCGGTGTTCAGATCGCCATTATCACCGGCCGCACCTCAGCGGTGGTGACACACCGCGTCGCCGATCTCGGCATCGAGCATGTCTACCAGGGTCAGCGCGACAAAACCGGCGCATTCGAGAGTCTGCTCACCAGCCTGGATCTCGAGGAAAGCCAAACCGCCTACGTTGGCGATGACGTCGTCGATCTACCGGTCATGCGCCGCGTTGGGCTTGCCATCGCCGTACAAGACGCCCACCCTCTGGTAATAAAGCATGCGCACTGGCAGACGCCGAGTTGCGGCGGGCACGGTGCCGCTCGCGATGTCTGTGAACTGATCATGCAAGCCCAAGAGACCCTTGATGCGCAACTACGGCATTATCTGTAATTCGATTGCGGCACGACTCTCGCGGCGGGCGCGGCGGTGAGTGTGCGTATCGTGTTGGCCTTGGCCCTGGTAGCCGCCGCCGCAGGAATCAGCTGGTGGTTCGAGGGCATGGTTCGCTCCGGCGCACCGAATACGCACAACAGCGCGAACACGGCGCCGGATTACTACGTCGACCAGTTCACCGCCATCAGCATGAATAACGACGGACGCCCGCACAGCCGCCTGAGTGCAACTAAACTGGTGCACTACGCGCACGACGACCACGCCGATCTGACCCAGCCGCGTATGCTGTTTTATCCGGATCGAGGCACCCCCTGGTCGGTGATCGCCGAGCGCGCCCGAACCGAGGAGGGCGACCGCGTGGTCAATCTGCTTGGTAAGGTACACATCACGCGAGCAGCGTCGGGCGCCAACCGGCCGCTGAGCGTCGACACACGCGATCTGACGGTCTATCCAGACAGCAGCTACGCGACAACAAATAAGCACGCAGTCATTCGAAGCCTCAGTTACGAGCTTTCCGGCACCGGCCTGCGCGGTTGGTTCGAACAGGAAAGATTACAATTGCTGTCCAACGTGCAAGGGATTTATAAGCATGCTCAACCCTAGATACCGCGGTGTCATGCAGTTGCTGTTGTCCGTCAGCTTGACCGCCGCAACGCTCGCGGCGCCGTTACGTGTATCCGCGCTCAGCACGGACAAAAACCAACCGATGAAAATCACAGCCGACCAAGTCAACATCGACGACAAAACCGGCATCAGCGTATACTCCGGCGACGTGGTTGTCGTTCAAGGCACGCTACGTATTACAGCGGATACACTCAGCGTGTATAGCAAAAAACACGTGTTGACCAAAATGATTGCGATCGGCAAACCGGCGACCTACAAACAACGTCCCGACGGCAAGCAGAAAGACGTTCACGCGCGCGCCTCGCGCATGGAGTATTACGCCGGCACCGACCGTGTGATCTTGATTGGCGACGCCCGACTACGGCAGGATGCGAACAGCTTCGTCAGCAAGCGCATCATCTACGATCTAAAACGCGATCAAGTCGACGCCGGCAAAAAAATCGGCGGCGGCCGTGTCGAGATCGTCATTCAACCAAAATCCAACGGCCGGGAGCCAGCCAAACCGTGACCGTATTGCGGGCGACGAATTTGTCCAAGCACTACCGCGCACGTCAGGTTGTGGACAATGTCACGTTGGAGGTCAACAGCGGCGAAGTCGTCGGTCTGCTGGGCCCAAACGGCGCCGGCAAAACCACCTGCTTCTATATGGTGGTCGGCCTGGTCGCTTGCGACGCCGGCGAGATCCAATTGGACGGCCATGATCTGACCCATCGACCGATGCATGCGCGCGCACGCGCCGGCGTCGGCTATCTGCCGCAGGAAGCATCCGTATTTCGCAAACTCAGCGTTGCTGACAATATTCTCGCTGTGCTCGAGACGCGCTCCGATCTCACCCGCGCCGAACACCAGGATGCGCTCGACGAACTGCTGCACGAATTACATATCGGCCATTTGCGTGATCATCTTGGCATCAGCTTATCCGGGGGCGAACGTCGACGTGTCGAGATCGCACGTGCGTTAGCCATGCGTCCGCGTTTCGTGTTATTGGATGAACCGTTCGCCGGCGTCGATCCGATCTCGGTTATCGATATCCAGCGCATTGTCGAACACCTGCGCGAACGCGGTATCGGCGTGCTGGTCACAGACCACAACGTGCGCGAAACCCTCGGCATTTGCGCGCGTGCGTACATACTTAACAACGGCCGCGTCATAGCCGCCGGACATACTGATGAAATATTGGATAATCAAGAAGTTAGAGAAGTTTATTTGGGTCAGCATTTCCGCTTGTAATTGTCGTGGATAAGACCCACACTCTCATCCTCCGTTAAAGATGGCACAATATATGCACTGCCACTAGAATACGTTCTAAGGGTGCCGAATTTTACGCCGCTCGCGTTGATGCCAAACCATGAAACAGTCCATTCAATTACGCCTTGGCCAGAACCTGACCATGACGCCGCAGCTGCAACAGGCGATTCGCCTGTTGCAGCTGTCTACGCTCGACCTGCAACAGGAAATCCAAACTGTTTTGGATTCCAATCTGATGCTGGAGATGGCCGAAGACGACGGCGAGGCGCCGAACAACACGCAGCAGGCCACCGACACCGCTGGCGAAACGCCGCCAGCCGCGAGCGCGACGGCGGAAGGCGATCCGCCAAGCATGAATACCGACAACATCCCGGATGATCTGCCGGTCGACAGCGTTTGGGAAGACGTCTACGACGGCGCCACCTCCTACTCACAGTCGGCGCCGGACGATCGGCAGGATAATTACGATACACAGCAACGTAGCGGCGAGTCACTGCACGAGCACCTGACGTGGCAGATGGAGCTGACACCGTTCTCCGATACCGACCGCGCCATTGCCATGGCGATTATTGATTCCATCGATGACCACGGTTACCTGGCCACCACGACGGAGGAACTTCACCAAGGTATTTCCGTCGAGTCCAATATCGAGTTAGATGAGATCGAAGCGGTGCTGCATCGCATCCAACGATTCGACCCTGTCGGCGTCGGAGCACGCTCATTATCCGAGTGCCTAGCCATTCAGCTACAACAGTTTCCAGCGGATACGCCGATGTTGGCGCAGGCGCTGGAGTTGGTACAACATCACCTGGACCTGCTCGGCGGGCGCGACTTCGCTGCGCTCATGCGGCGATTAAAGTTGACCGAAGAACAGCTGCAACAAATTATCGAACTCATCCAGACGTTAAATCCCCGACCCGGCTCGCAGACATCAGGTCCCGCGCCCGAGTACATCGTTCCAGACGTACTGGTCACCAAGATCAAAGGCAAGTGGCGTGTCGAACTCAATCCCGACACGCTGCCGCGCTTGCGCATCAACACCCAATACGCGAGCATGATTCGCCGTGCGGACAACAGTGCAGACAATAATTATCTAAAGAATCATCTACAGGAAGCGCGCTGGTTCCTCAAGAGCCTACAAAGCCGCAATGAGACTTTGCTGAAAGTGGGAACCTGCATCGTCGAGCGGCAGCGCGGCTTTCTCGATCATGGCGACGAAGCCATGAAACCGTTGGTCTTGCGTGATATCGCCGAATCTGTAGAGATGCACGAATCAACAATTTCCCGCGTCACAACCCAAAAATATATGTATACCCCGCGCGGTATCTTTGAGTTTAAGTATTTTTTCTCGAGCCATGTTGGCACCTCCGACGGCGGCGAATGTTCCGCCACCGCGATTCGCGCCATCATCAAAAAGCTGATTGCCGCGGAGAACCCAGCTAAGCCCTTGAGCGACAGTCGTCTCGCCGAGCTGCTGCTCGACCAAGGAATTCATGTTGCGCGCCGGACCGTGGCTAAATACCGCGAGTCCATGTCGCTTCCTCCGTCAAATGAACGCAAACGCCTCACTTAGGCACAACCCCCATGAGGAGTTCAAAATGCAAATCAACCTGACCGGTCATCATGTTGACGTCACATCACCATTGCGCGACTACGTAACCGGAAAGATGGACCGATTGGAACGCCATTTCGACCATGTCACCGACGTACATGTCATCCTCAGCGTGGAGAAATTACGCCACAAGGCCGAGGCCACTATTCATATCAGCGGCGGGAATCTGTTTGCGGATGCCACCGAAGAGGACATGTATGCGGCCGTCGACGCGCTGGTGGATAAGCTGGATCGACAAATCAAAAAACACAAGGAAAAACTGACTAACCATCACCGACGCTGACGCGCGCTTCGCGCCGCTGCGCCCTGGCGGCCAATAAGCCACCAGGGCGGCTGAAGCGGGGGCGGAACAAGCGATTCACTGCTAGAATACGCGCTACCAGCGCCCATTCTGGTGACATCCCAGCAATAAGCCGAAGATAACCGCATGACCATCAAGATCAACGAACTGATCAGTCCGGAACGAATTTCGCCGGATTGCCACGCGACCAGTAAAAAGCGGGCGCTGGAGGAGCTTAGTACGCTTATGGCGACTAGCGCCGCCGGCTTGAGCAAAGACAAAATTTTTGACAGTCTCATCGGTCGTGAGCGCCTAGGCAGCACCGGCCTCGGCCACGGCGTCGCCATCCCGCATGGCCGAATCAGCGGCCGCGATCACGCTATTGGCGCATTCCTGCGCTTGCACCAGGGCATTGATTTCGACGCCGTCGACGGACAATCAGTCGATCTGTTATTTGCGTTACTGGTACCGGACCACTTTACTGACGAACACCTGGCGTTACTGTCTCAGCTTGCCGAACTTTTTTCCAACAAAAAGCTGTGTCAGGAATTGCGCGCGACGCAAGACGCTGCACATGTGTTCGACCTCATTACACGCTGGCAAACAGAGCACGACATTCGATCGGCATGATCGGAACCATCACCGCCCGGATTTTGTACAACAACCTGCACTCCAGACTGAGCTTGGAATGGGCTGGCGGTGACGGTGGTGCTGACCGTACCATTAACCCGATTGGCGCCGAAGAGACCGGCACCACGTTAATTGGACACCTGAATTTTATCCATGCCAATCGCGTTCAGGTACTCGGCGAATCGGAACTCGAATACCTACATAGTCTAGGCAAGAATTCCTACGAAGACGCACTCGAACGCCTGTTTGGCGGAACGACCGCAATCGTGCTGATTTGCAACAGTAAACCAATCCCCCCCGGCTTCCAAGAAGCATCGAATAAACACCAGATTCCTCTATTCGTATCTCGCCTTGATAGCAATCGGCTCATCACCAATTTACAATACTTTCTCGGCCATTTACTTGCCGAAAAAACCACCTTGCACGGCGTGTTCATGGAAGTAATAGGAATCGGCGTGCTGCTGTCGGGCGAGAGCAGTATCGGCAAAAGCGAACTGGCACTGGAGTTGATTACGCGCGGACACCGCCTCATTGCCGATGATGCGCCGGAATTTTCACGCATTGCGCCCGATATTGTCAGCGGCACGTGCCCGGACGTGCTGCGCGAATTTCTCGAAGTCCGCGGCTTGGGCATCATTAATGTCCGCGCCATGTTTGGTGACAGTGCGATTAAATCGAGCAAGTACCTCCGACTCATGATTCGTCTGGAACACATGAGTGACGATCAATTGCGTGAGATCGATCGCATCCAGGGTAACCGGCGCATTGTTAAGTTGCTGGGCGTGGATGTACCCGAATTGACGCTGCCGGTCGCGCCCGGGCGCAACTTGGCGGTATTGGTCGAAACCGCGGTTCGCAACCACATTCTTAGCCTCAAGGGTTACGAGGCGTATCGTGAGTTCATCAAGCGCCAGCAGCAATTGCTGGATCAGGATTTGCCATGAAGCTGGTGATCGTAACGGGATTATCCGGTTCTGGAAAAAGTATCGCCTTGAACACACTCGAAGACGTCGATTACTACTGTATCGACAATTTGCCGGCCGGCATGCTCAAGGCATTCACTGCGCAGATGTCCGGTGAATGGGGTGTCGATCGCACGCTGTTTGCGGTCGGCATCGACGCACGCAGCAGTTCAAGGGATCTGGCACACTTCCCGACCCTGTTGGTCGAGCTCGAACAACAGGGAATTGAAAGCACCATCATCTTTCTACAGGCAGACGATGAAACGCTGTTCAAGCGCTTTAGCGAAACCCGGCGCAAGCATCCCTTGACCAAACGCGAAGTGTCGCTGGCGGACGCTATACAGCTGGAACGAGAACTGCTCGAACCCATCGCCTCAAGCGCGGATATGTTCATCGACACCACCCACACAACGGTGCATCAGTTGCGAGATTTGATTCGTGACCGAGTACTCGAGCAGCAGCCAGGGAAAATGTCGTTGCTATTTCAGTCTTTTGGTTATAAACATGGCATCCCTAGCGATGCCGACTTCGTCTTCGACGTGCGCTGCTTACCCAATCCGCACTGGGAACCGACCTTGCGGCCGCTCACCGGCCGCGACGCGGCGGTCGCCGACTATCTGATGAATCTGGAACCGGTAGTACATATGCTCAATCAACTCAAGCAGTTTCTCGAATTCTGGATACCCTGCTTCGAGGCTGATAACCGCAGCTACATGACGGTTGCGCTCGGCTGCACAGGGGGACAGCATCGTTCCGTTTTCTTAGCCGAAAGTCTTGCCGCCCACTTTGACAAGCTTCGCGGACACGTATTGGTACGGCATCGGGAATTGTCATGAGTACCGGCTTACTGATCATCACCCACGGCGAGATCGGCCGCGACCTTCTGCAGACCGCCAACGCGATGCTCGAGGTATGCCCGTTGAACGCAAGGACGCTACCGGTCAGCAATACGGATGACCCCGACCAGCTTGCCGAACACGCGAATGACCTGCTCAATGAGCTGGATGACGGCGACGGTGTATTGGTGTTGACAGATATTTATGGATCGACACCCAGCAATATTGCGGTCCGGCTACTTGACGGTAACCGCGTCGTTGTCGTCGCCGGGATCAATCTGCCGATGCTGATTCGGGTATTAAATTATCCTCGCCTGCAACTCGCTGAACTAGCGCAAAAAGCCCTTAGTGGCGGCCGTGACGGAGTCTTGCTGTGCAAGGAAGACCCCTGGAGCTAAACATGGATCGAACAATTTGATTCGGGCACAACATGTGTCTCGAATTGGTCAAAACGCGTTTACCGTAATTGCCGACTCACTCATACTGGGATACAAGCGTGATCGAAAAAGAAGTGACAATCGTAAACAAACTCGGCCTGCACGCGCGCGCTGCGGCCAAGTTCGTGACGCTGGCGTCCGAGTTCAATAGTGAAATTCATGTGACTCGTAACGAGCGACGCGTAAACGGCAAGAGCATCATGGGCATCATGATGCTCGCGGCCGGCAAGGGCACCACGCTTTTGTTGACGGTGCACGGTGATGACGAGCGTGTTGCTGCCCGGAAACTCGAGCAATTGATCATCGACCGTTTTGGTGAGGACGAGTAGTAGTACCGCAGTTGATTACAACAAAACAGGACGACTATGACTCTGGCACTGTCCGGAATTGGCGTATCCCGGGATATCGCGATCGGCAAAGCGCATATCCTCGAACGCGGTCAGCCCGAGGTCACGGAATACTCCGTACCCAGGCGCCAAATAAATGATGAGATCCTGCGGCTAAATCAAGCGCTCGACGGCGCACGCGAGCAACTCAAGCAAATCCGGACACGTATACCCGCGTCGACGCCGACCGATATTACTGCCTTCATCGACACCTACCTGCTTATGCTCGAGGATTCGGCCTTGACCTCGGCGCCCGCGGACATCATACGTACGCGGCGCTGCAACGCAGAGTGGGCGTTAAAGTTGCAACGCGACGCGATGGTCGATGTATTCGACAAGATGGACGATGCCTATTTACGCACACGTAAGGATGACGTCATACATGTCGTCAGTCGCGTGTTGCGCATACTGCTCAACCAGGACACCAATCCACACGACGGTAGTGCATCGCTGAAGGATGCCATCATTATCGCCGACGACCTTACCCCCGCCGACACCGTATTACTTCAACATCAGGGCATCGCCGCTTTTGTCACCGAATACGGCGGACCGCTTTCGCATACGGCCATCATGGCCCGGAGTCTGCGTATCCCGGCGGTGGTCGGCGTGCATCACGCGCGCGGCTACATCCGCAACGACGAACAAATCATCGTCGATGGGCGCGAAGGCGTCCTTTTGCTGGATGCCGATGATGCACTGCTGAAGCACTACCGGAGACGGCAACGCGCGGAAAAGCAGTATGAGGCTGGACTACGCAGGCTCAAAGAAACGCCCGCCATCACCGCCGACGGCCACGCCATCGCCCTGCAGGCCAACATAGAATTGCCCGAAGACGTCAAGCCGGTAAAGGAAGCCGGTGCCGGCGGTATAGGTCTGTATAGAACTGAATTCCTGTTCATGAATCGCCCGACCACGCCCGACGAGGAAGAACAGTTCGAAAATTATCTGCGTGTGGTCAAAGCAATGAAGGATCAGCCGGTCACTATCCGCACCTTGGATTTGGGAGCAGATAAGCCCGCCAACGATACTCGTAGCGGCCCCTTGTTCACCAACCCTGCACTCGGCCTGCGCGCGGTGCGCTTATGCCTGAAAGATCCGGCCTTGTTCCGGCCTCAACTTCGGGCAATATTGCGTGCGTCGGCTGAAGGTCACGTACGACTCATGGTGCCGATGCTGTCGAACATGCAGGAAGTGATGCAAGTATTGCATCTAGTCAATGAAACCAAGAAATCTCTACGCAAGGACAAACTACCGTTCGACGAAAATATTCCGGTCGGTGGTATGATCGAGGTGCCGGCGGCGGCCATCTCGGCGAATCTGTTTGCGCAGCACCTCGATTTTCTGTCGCTGGGCACCAACGACCTTATCCAATACACGTTGGCGATCGACCGCATCGACGACGAGGTCAACTACCTCTATGACCCCTTACATCCGGCCGTTCTGCGATTGATTTACGTAACATTGAATGCGGGCCGACGGGCCGGTATTCCCGTATCCATGTGCGGTGAAATGGCCGGTGACTGCCGCTATACGCGCCTGCTGCTTGGCCTCGGCTTACGCGAGTTCAGCATGCAGCCGTCCGGGTTACCGGAGGTCAAGAGTGTGATCAACCATTCCCACATCAGCGAACTCGTGCGTCCGGCGCGCAAAATTCTACAATGCGCGCATGCCGATCAAGTACTCACGCTCCTGCAACAAATCAACGAGACCTGAGTCCGTCCAGCCCCGAGCCAACCGGCGGCGTCCCATGCCGGCGATGGCGGCCGAGTTAATCGAAATTTCATAGACCGGCTGCGCGATTACCGTTAAACTGAAGCCCCATCGAGAGGTTCCGAATCAACGCACCCGGCGGCGACGGAATCATCTCAATTATCAGAGCTTCAAACCGATCGCCCGTATCCCTACACCCCGGGGAAACCTGAGCATGCCAGAAACGGCACCACGACAGCCGGACAACAATCTGCAAGCACTCGCCGCAGCGCTCGAGTCGGGCAAAGTCCAGCATGTCTGGACCATGCTCAATGATCTGCATCCGGCCGAAATCGCTCAGTTACTTGAATCACTGCGCCCCACCGAGCGCGATATCGTCTGGAATCTGGTCGACCCGGAGAATGACGGCGAGGTACTTCTTCATGTAAATGACGAAGTACGTACGGCGCTGATTCGTGATATGGACACACACGAATTGGTCGCCGCTGCCGAAGGCATGGACATGGACGACCTGGCCGATCTGATCGAGGACCTGCCGGATACGGTCATCCGCGAAGTCCTGCGCTCGATGGACAAGCAGAACCGGCAGCGACTGGAATCGGTACTGTCGTATACGGAAGACAGTGCCGGCGGCTTGATGAACACCGATACCATAACGGTGCGGGCCGACGTAACGCTAGATGTAGTGCTGCGTTATCTACGTCTGCGCGGTGAGATCCCGGATTTGACCGACAGCCTGATCGTCGTCAACCGTTTCGACAAGTTCCTGGGCACGTTATCGCTATCCAAACTCCTGACCAGCGACCCCGGCGTAACCGTGGCCGAAGTCATGGACCGGGATCTCGAGGCCATTTCGGCCACGCTCTCGGCGCACGAGGTCGCGCGTACCTTTGAGCAGCGCGACCTTATCTCGGCGCCGGTGGTAGACGAAAACGGAAAGCTGCTCGGCCGTATCACCATCGACGACGTGGTCGACGTCATCCGCGACCAAGCCGACCACTCGCTGATGAGTATGGCGGGCCTTAGCGAAGAAGAAGACATGTTCGCGCCCGTCGTGGCCAGCAGCCGCCGACGCGCGATCTGGCTGGGAATCAACCTGTTGACGGCCTTCCTGGCCGCCTGGGTGATCGGTTTATTCGAGCACACCTTGCAGAAATGGGTCGCTCTAGCTGTACTCATGCCGATCACCGCCAGCATGGGCGGCATCGCCGGGACGCAAACGCTTACCATCGTCATCCGCGGACTCGCGCTCGGACGCGTCGGCAAGACCAATGCGCGCTGGCTACTGTTCAAGGAGGTCGCCGTCGGTATCCTCAATGGCGTGCTGTGGGCGGCCGTGGTCGGTGCGGTAGCGATCGCCTGGTTCGGCAATATGGAGATCGGCCTGTTTATCGCCATTGCCATGGTAATCAATCTGTTTTGCGCCGCAGTGGCCGGCTTTTCGATCCCGTTACTGCTGCGTCGAATGGGCGTCGATCCGGCTTTGGCGGGCTCGGTAATCCTGACCACCATCACCGACGTGGTCGGATATGTTGCGTTCCTGGGCTTGGCGGCGCTGTTTCTGAGTTCATAGTCTTAGGGGCAGACGGAGTGACCGCCGGCGTCGCGTGCATCCGGCTTCTACTCACCAGCGATGGTCATCTGCTCGATCAGCAGAGAACCGCTGCGAATATTACCGCGTTGATCGACGTCGCTACCCACCGCCACCAGTTTGCGGAACATATCCGCCATATTGCCGGCGATGGTAATTTCCTCGACCGGGTATTGAATCTCCCCACCTTCCACCCAAAATCCGGCCGCACCGCGCGAGTAATCGCCATTGACGTAATTGATTCCCTGACCCATTACTTCGGTGACTAGCAGTCCCGTACCCATTTCACGCAGCAACCCGACCAGATCCTTGTCACCACAGGCAATCGAAAGGTTATGTACGCCGCCGGCATTGCCGGTCGTCTGCATGGCGAGTTTGCGCGCCGAATAACTATCGAGTACGTAGCCCTGCAAGATACCGTCGCGCACCAGGTCACGCTCGCGCGTGGCGACACCCTCATTGTCGAACGGCGCGCTCCCCAACGCCTTGTTCAGATGCGGCTGCTCGCGCACTTGTACCCATTCGGGGAAAATCTGCTTACCCAGATGATCCAGTAAAAACGATGCCTTTCGATACAGCTTGCCGCCCCGCACCGCCGACACCATGTGCGCCAGGATCCCGGTGGCGATTTCGGCGGCAAATATCACCGGCGCCTGACGCGTGGGCAAACGGCGTGCGTCCAGGCGGCGCACGGTACGTTCGGCCGCGGTACGCCCGACGGCCTCGGCCGGTTCCAAATCCGCGTGATCGCGCGCAGCGCTGTACCAATAATCGCGCTGCATACCGTCGCCGTGTCGGCCAATGACCGAGCAACTGATGCTGTGACGCGTGCCGGCATAACCGCCCAGGAAACCGTGGCTATTACCGTAGACGGTCATGCCTTGGTGGCTAAACACGCTGCCACCCTCACTATTGACGATACGTGGGTCGAACTGTAAAGCCTGTGCTTCACAACCACGAGCCAATTCAATCGCCGCTTCCGGGGTAAGATCCCACGGATGACACAGATCCAGATCCGGGATGTCGCGTACCATGAGGTCGGCGTCGGCCAAGCCGGCGCAATCGTCCTCGGCCGTAAAGCGCGCGATATCGCACGCCGCAGCCACCGTTTCACGCACAGCCGACGCACTCCAATCCGAAGTACTGGCCGAACCCTTGCGCTGCCCGAAATAGACCGTGACCGCGAGGCCACGATCGCGGTTAAATTCCAGCGTTTCGACTTCACCCATACGTACCGTGACCGACAATCCAGCGCCAAAACTGACACCCGCCTCGGCCGAGCTCGCGCCCCGACCCTTGGCTTCAGCCAAAACATCGGCGGTCAAATTTTGCAGCGTATCCAACTGCGGAAATGCGCTCTTAGCGAGCGACTGCGCTGTATCCGACATAGTACCTTCTCCGTAATTTCTATTTTGCCAGAACGCAAATGCCGCGCGCCCTGCGCCGCCCGATCGTCGGCCTGCTACAATGCAGGCGTCATCCGCCGCCAAAAACCCATCATGCAGGCACCCGAGTCCGAAATCAGCAAGTCCCAACGCAAGCGTGATGCCGAGGCGTTGCGGAATTTGGGCCAGGAACTAACCCGGTTGACCGGCGAACAGTTGCGCCGCCTGCCGCTGCCCGAAGACCTGCTGCAGGCCGTGTTACTGGCTCAATCGATCAAGCAGCATGGCGGACGTAAACGTCAACTGCAATACATTGGCAAATTACTGCGCAATATAGATGCTGAACCTATTCAGCACGCCTTGTCGGTCATGACGCGCCCCAGCATCGCAGCCACCGCACAGTTGCATGCGCTGGAACGATGGCGCGACCGACTGATTACCGAAGGCGATGATGCCATCGCGGATATTCTGCACGAATTCCCCAACGCCGATCGTCAGCGATTGCGGCAAATGATCCGCGGCGCGCGCAGCGACGGCCGGACCGAGCAAGCACCTCGTGCGGCCCGCGCGCTCTTCCAATACTTGAAACAACTGCAGGCGCAAGACTGAAGCCACGGTTCGTCAGCCGGCGTTGGTGCCGCCGACGGTCAGGCCATCAATCCGCAACGTCGGCTGCCCGACACCCACCGGCACGCTTTGCCCTTCCTTGCCACAAGTCCCAACGCCGGCATCCAGCGCCAGGTCGTTGCCGACCATACTCACACGCGTCAATACATCCGGCCCATTACCGATCAACGTTGCGCCTTTGACCGGCCGCGTAACTTTGCCGTTTTCAATCAAATACGCCTCGCTGGCGGAGAACACGAATTTGCCCGACGTAATATCCACCTGGCCGCCGCCAAAATTAACCGCATACAAACCGCGCTCGACGGAGCTTATAATTTCCTGCGGATCGTACTGGCCGGCCAACATATACGTATTCGTCATACGCGGCATGGGAAGGTGCGCGAATGATTCCCGTCGTCCGTTGCCGGTCGATGCCACCCCGCTCAGGCCGGCATTGAGCCGGTCTTGCATATAGCCTTTGAGGATGCCGTTCTCGATTAATACGGTCGACTGCGTCGGCGTACCCTCGTCGTCGATATTGAGCGACCCGCGCCGCTGAGCGATGGTGCCATCGTCGACTACGGTGCATTGCTCCGATGCCACGCGCTCGCCAAGACGACCGCTGAACGCCGATGTACCTTTGCGATTGAAATCGCCCTCCAAACCATGTCCGATCGCCTCGTGCAACAACACGCCGGGCCAACCAGGCCCCAAAACCACGGTCATGGTTCCGGCCGGCGCCGGTTCTGCTTCCAGATTGACCAGCGCCTGCCGTACGGCCTCGCGTGCGTAACCCAGGGCGCGCTCCTGATCGACGAAAAATTCGTAGCCGGTACGGCCACCGCCACCGGAAGAACCTTGCTCGCGGCGCCCTTGCTGCTCGGCGATGACGCTGACGTTGAGACGCACCAGCGGCCGCACATCGGCGGCCAGAGTACCGTCGCTGTTGGCCACTAGGATGACCTCGTGCGTCGAAGCCATGCTCACCATCACTTGTTTGACGCGCGCATCCTGTTTACGCGCTTCCGCGTCCACTGCCTGCATCAGGTGCACCTTATCGGTTGCATCCATGCTCGTCAGCGGATCGGCCGGCGCATACAACGCATTACCGACACGGGCCTGCCAAGCCTGCACCCGGCCCTGCTGGCCGGCGTCGGCAATGGCGCGCGCAGCCTGCGAGGCCTGCAACAAAGCCGGCAGCACGATCTCATCGGAATAAGCGAAGCCGGTCTTCTCGCCACTGATGGCACGAACGCCAACACCCTGATCTATGCCGTAACTGCCATCTTTCACGATCCCGTCTTCGAGCAGCCACGACTCGTGACGGCTGACCTGGAAGTACAAATCCGCGCTGTCCACGGCATGACCCAGCACGCGCCCGATCACGGCATCAAGATCATCGTCACCTAATCCGGCCGGGGTAAGGATACGATTACGGGCAATTTCGATAGCATTTTCCATGTCTAGTCACGCAATTAAGTTGTGTGCTTCCAGTCTACCCAAGCCGAACCGCTATAAAAAGGACAATTACAAAGCGGATCTTGGCGCCCTACCAATACCTTGTGCCGGGAGCCTGTCCGGCTTCGCTGATGATGACACGGGCGGGCCGATTCGAAGCAATAGGCGATCGTGCAATCAGTCGGCCCCGAACCCGCCAGGCCGCCGGTAATGACTGATTTAGTCGATCAAGGCGACGAGGCAACGCGGAAAGTAGCGAAGAAGCGCAATTCACACGCACTATATGAGCGCGCTGAGCGGTTTTCCAGCATCGCCGGGCGCGTACGCGGAATCGTCAGCGCTTCCTTAGCGACAATGCAGCCGGCGGTGACGCAGTGCGGGAAAGGATTTACGCATGCTCTCAAGACGCCGGCGGTCGATATTCGCCTGTACCACGGCCGATCCGCGCGCCAGGCTGTCGAGTATGGCCCCCCAGGGTTCCACGACCATGCTATGTCCATGGGTTTCGCGGCCATTGGCATGATAGCCACCCTGCGCCGCGGCGACGACGTAACACAGGTTTTCCACCGCCCGCGCGCGCACCAAGGTATCCCAATGCGCCTTCCCGGTGATCGCGGTAAACGCGGACGGTAGTGCAAGAAGTTCCATACCGTCATCGGCCATGCAACGAAACAATTCGGGGAAGCGCAAATCGTAGCACACCGCCAAGCCCAAACGACCGAAGGGGGTATCGGCCACCGCCGGGCGGTCACCGGGCTGGATGGTTTCTGATTCGACGTAGTTTTCACCGCTTTCGTCCACGTGAACGTCGAACAAATGCATCTTGTCGTAGCGCGCCACTTGCTCGCCGCGATCGTTGAACAGCAGGCAGGCGGCGCGAATACGCTGGCGGTCGTCGCAACACAACGGAATAGTGCCACCGACCAGCCAAATGCGATGCCGTCGCGCCTGTTGCACGAGGAATTCTTGAATGGGCCCTTCGCCTGCCGACTCGCAGATCTCTACCTTATCCTTTTCGTGCATGCCCATGAGGGCAAAGTTCTCGGGCAATACGACCAATTTGGCGCCCTGAGCCGCGGCTTGTCCGATCAGTCTGCCGGCCTCGATCAGATTCGCGCCCACGTTCGGTCCCGAAGCCATCTGGATTGCCGCCACCTTTGCCACTAGTACAAATCCCCCTTCCCGCTCAGAACAATAGCCACCGCATCTTGGCGCGCAAAACCGGGGCTGAGTCGCACATGCTTAGACGGAACCCCGAGTGAAACCAACCAATCGCGTAACTCCCGGGCCCATAAAGTACCTTCTTCGCCACCCGGGTAGCGGATGGCTAAATTGGCGCCCGGCTGTGCCATCCACGCCTCCACGGCATGCGACACCGGCTGCAACTGTCTCACCATTTGGCCGTCACGCGGGGCATACCAGGCGTCTGCCGACAGCAGCCATTGCCGCTGCGCGGCAAAACCGGGCTGCGCACTAAGCAAACCGAGCGATAACAACGCAATTGAAAAAAATGTAGGTCGCATGGATTAGCAGAATAGCATATCCGCAATAGCGGCACGCCGACTCGGACGAGCGTTTTCCGGCGCCAACATTAGCGTACCTTTAGGGCTCATCGGTGCGCTCCACCTTAGGCGCATCCCAACTACCGGTGACGGTATAGTAGGAGCGGGATAGCTGATCGATCTTATTGCCGAGCACGCGCTGCGCCACCCACAAACCCAATCCCACCCCGGGGCCGCCTGCCAGACCGCCAACCAGCGGCAGACTGGAAGTCAATTTGGGCGTCACAACCACGCTTTCGTCATAGTCCCGCGCGGCCAGGCCGACGCGCCCGGAAACTTCAACGCGCGCGGCCGGTCCCGACATGTATAAATCGTTGGTATAAGCATCGCCGTCCGACACCGCAAAATGTCCTGCAATGCGATCGAAGGCGAAACCTCGACCGAATAGATCGCTAAAATCCAGCGACAACCTACGTGGTAAGGCCTGCAGACTAAGCAGACCAAATACGCGGCCGCCTCCCGGATCCACGTTCAGCAACCTGCCTTTACGGATCGTCAGCGTCAGGTTGCCATTGACGTGCGCGAGGTTAAACGCGCTGGGCGGTCCTTGCCATTCGGCGTCGATTTGGCCCACACCCTGCCCGCTGTCAAACGTGCCGTCGTAACCCATGCGGCGGAGCGCGTCGCCGACATTTTTGCTATTGACCTTGATGAAAAACTGCGACGCCTCTTGGCCGCGGATACTCGTCCACGAGCCGGCCGCATCAACCTCTAGATACGGTGAATGAAGCCGTACTTGTTCGAACCGTAGGCCATCGGGAAACCTGCGCGCGCGCAGATTCAGCTGCCCAAAAGCACGTCGATCATAGGAAAACACCTTGCTGGTAATTTGTAACGACGGCAACTCGCGTGGACTCGGAATCAACTCCGGATGTTCGTGTGTGGGTGATACCAAGCGCAGGTAGGCAAGATCCATAACCAAGGGGGTGCTGCTATCGAACTGCACTGGAATAGTGATTTTTCCCGCCACTTCGCGGCTTTCGACCTGCGCTTGCCACGAATTCGGTGCGCGTTCCACGTGCAACTGCGCATCGTGAAACTCATGGTCAAACAGCTCAAGACGATCGATTTTGATATCGGCGCCGAGGATCGCGGGGGCTGCCACCGCAGGCGCTCGATCATGACTCTTTAGCGCCCGATACCAGAGCTCCCAATGCGACAGCGAGAAGTCCGGCACGTGACCGGCAACGTAAAGCCCCGCCTGCGCCGGCAACTGGGCCGACCCTCCCCCTAAACGCAATTCGCCGCGCTGAAAGGTACCGCTGTCAATTTGCAACAAGGCCTGAGCGAGGCGGCCATACTGGATCCGTACGGGCGCCATGCCCGCCGGCGAAAAGCGCGTTGTCAGCTCAAAGGTGCGCTTCTGTGCGGCCGGCTTGCGCCAGTTGCCGGGCAAATTGATGTCGACGCCCTGCATCTGGCTTTCGACATTCAGATCAATGGCGTAACTCGGGCTGCCCGCTGCATATTCCATCCCGAGTTTGACCGTCCAATCGGTTTGTCCGTTGACGAAACCGTCGATTGCGCCGCCGTGCGCAGCCAGCAAGAGCTGCGGCGCCATGCGCGTTTGCAGGCGCAACTGAACGTTGCCACCGGAAGCGGTCGGATTCGAACTGATATCGATGATCGCCGGTCGGCCTAGGTACTTGACGCGCAATGCCTTCGCCGTCACCAGAATGCGGTTATCATCCGCCTTGAAACCGAGTCGCCCGTGTATGTCGCTCAACGACGCGCGCGGATCGGCGGTTTTGAATCCGGCACCGGCGAAGCGCACCCGACCGGAGACTCGATTGGGCTCATGCGTCAGGGGAATAGCGATATCAACCACGGCCGTCGCCGCGCCGCGCGCGGTCACCCGGGACAAGGTCTCTGCGTGAGCGCGCGTATGGGCATCGGCCGCCAACAGCCTTAGCATGTCGCCTGCCGGACCGGCTGCTCTAGCGGCGATGGCAACCGTACCCTGGTCGCTCAAATCGGCAATAGTCACAGACGATGCCTTGACGTCGAGACCGAGCATCCGGCCGGATTCCACCTGCGCAAACATGGAACGATCTCGGAAAGTGATCTCAGCCGCCAAATGTTTCGCCCGTGGCCAACCCGGTTGGTAGTCCAGGGAGCCGTCTTCGAGCCCGAATCGGGTCTCGAAGACGCCTTCGCCATGATCGAACGGGAAATCGGACAAGCGGCCGAAGAACATCAGCTGGCCGGACGGGATTTTACCGCCGACCAGCGACCGATCGAGCCACTCAGTCACCTTGGGCGGCAGAATCTTGCGCGGCAGGTAACGTCGCGCGCTCGCGGCGTCACCGTCGGCATAGGACGCCTGCAGATCGAGGAACGGCGACGCGTCATTGCGGGGAACGTCCAAAACAAATTTTCCGTGCGCATGGATATCGGCGTTTCGCACCTGCATGGAAACACCACTAACGCGCCAATCATCAGCTTGGCGGCGCCAATAAATGTCGCCACTCAACTGATCGGCCGCAAGCGGTTGGTTGAATAAACTCGAGACCGTCGCCGTTGCCGCGTGGCTATCGAGCCGCGCGAAACCGTGATCCTGATCCATCACCAGCTCGCCGTCCAAACCCGATGCGCCCGGTAGTCCTTCCCAGGTGTCGATACCCAAGTCCGCGAACTTCGCTGCCAAGTAGGCTTTGGTAGCACGGCCCGCCCTCGAATCTACGCGGAAGACCAAATCACGCACATCGCCGCGCGGCGCCAGTCCGGCGAGCATCGACCGGCTGCGTTGATCCACCCCGGCGATCGACAGTAAGGCGGTGCGCAGATCCTGGATTCGTACAAAACCGACACGTCCTTCAATGCGTCGCTCGGCGCCATCGTTACTGCGGCCATAGCGCAATTGGGCGTTCGACACAGGCCACTGCTTGCCATCGCGGCCGACGCGCAGACGACGCAAATTCGCCTGCCAGCCATGCGTGTTACGTTGCCAGAATAAACGTGTACTCAATCGCTGCAGTCCAAAGCTGGACACCGTCGGCGGCTCATCGTTGTCACGTGTCACCATCGCGTGACGCCAGCGTAGATGCCGAATATCCACGTCTGCCACGACGCGCTGCGCGCGCGTACCGCCTTGCGCCCAAAGCTTGAAATTCAACTCGCCATCATTGACCGCGGTGTGCGACCAGATGGTGCCGTCCAGCCACGGCCCCAGCTGAAGACTACCTTCGAGGTAGATACGGTTGCGCAAATGTGCCGCGCGCCCGGCCACACCAATATCGAGAATAAATGCGAGGCGTCGACCGCCCTGGTTGGCAAGCTGCGCCGTGCCGTCGAAGCGATATGTTCCGCCAATATTATCCATGCTCAGATCGACACCGTCGAAATGTAGCGGCTCGCGGCTCAAGCGTGCATCTTTCCAACGAATGTCACTGCGTTCGATGCGTATTTGTTCGCGTGCGACCAACCAATCCAGCAGCTTTTGTCGCTCGCGTGCATCATTCCCGTCGCGCAGGCTTGGCGTTCCGCCAACACTATAGCTACCGTCGGCATGACGCTCGACGTCGACCTTGAGGCCGACCACATCGAGATGGCCGACGTCCAGACGCCAATTCGCCAGGCTGTCAAATACGTCCAGCGATGCTCGCACCTGCCCAAGCTGTAGCCAGGTGCGCTTGCCATCACGATCCAGCACCGAAATATTCGACAATTTGATCTCGGGGTGTAGGCCACGCCACGCGCCCTGCACTCGGTCGACATGCACCGTGCGCCCGAGTTGCGCACTGAGCAACTGCTCGATATCGGCGCGATAATCGGTAATCGCGGGCAATAACATTCGCGCCACGGCAAGCGCCAAGGCGATCAAAATCACACCGCCGGCAAACAGCATCCAGCTGAGATGCAATACGCGATGATGTAACTTTCTGGTAGAGGACATGTAGCGGCCGATGGAATGATACTAGTTGGATATGTTGGCTACTCTGTGCCGGAAACGCGGCCAGCCAAGCCAGCGTAATGAGCCGCCGGGATAAAGCCTGTTCGTTTGGTCATACGGCCTTGACGCGCGCAATGAGTGGTGCGGGACGATTCGGCGGGGCCGTCGAGACGACGAGTGATCCTCATACCGTTTCGAATATCCAGGCGGGCAATATACCGTACATGCGATCACGACGCGGCATACGACTACATTAAAACCACGTCAAATTGCTCTTGGGTATAAAGCGCCTCGACCTGAAATTTAATCGGCACGCCAACAAACGCTTCCAGCTCGGCCAAACTAGCCGACTCCTCATCCAAGAGCAGATCAACTACGTCCTGCGAAGCCAACACCAACAACTGCTTGGCGTCGTATTGCCGCGCCTCACGAATGATTTCGCGGAACATCTCATAGCAAACGGTTTCGGCGGTCTTTAGCGAACCACGGCCCGCGCAGGTCGGGCAGGATTCGCACAATATATGCTCCAAACTCTCGCGGGTACGTTTGCGCGTCATCTCGACCAGCCCGAGCGACGATACCTCGGTGATATGGCTTTTGGCGTGATCGCGTTCGAGGCTCTTCTCCAAAGCACGCAGCACCTGCCGTTTATGTTCTTCCATGGACATATCAATGAAGTCAATGATGATAATTCCGCCCAGGTTGCGCAAACGGAGTTGACGCGCGATCGCTTGCGCCGCCTCCAAATTCGTCTTGAATATAGTTTCCTCGAGTGTGCGATGGCCAACGTAGGCGCCGGTGTTGACGTCGACCGTCGTCATAGCCTCGGTCTGATCGATGATGACATGACCGCCGGACTTCAATTGCACCTTACGATCGAGTGCCTTTTGAATTTCGTCCTCAACCCCGTACAGATCGAAAATCGGCCGCTCGCCGGGATAATACTCCAGGAGATCGCACATATGCGGGACAAATTCGGCCGAGAATTCGAGCAGTTTCTGGTAGGTCTCGCGTGAATCGACGCGCACCTTCTCGACTTCATCGCCGACCAAGTCACGCAATGTACGCAGCGCCAGGCGCAAGTCTTCATGCACCACCGTCCCGGGCGTAACCGAGGTTGCGCGCTCGCTGACCGAGGTCCAAAGCTTATCAAGAAAATAGCGGTCCGCGACCAGTGCATCGTGGTCCGCACCTTCGGCCACGGTGCGCACGATATAACCGCCGCTGCCGGACTCAAACGCAGCCACAATGTCCTTTAGCCGCTGTCGCTCCGCTTCGTCTTCGATCTTGGTCGACACACCGACCGTGGTTTCAGCCGGCAGCAGCACCAAATACCGCGACGGAATGGTAATATGCGTCGTCAGCCGAGCACCCTTGGTACCCAATGGGTCCTTGACCACTTGCACCAACACTTCCTGGCCTTCGCGCAGCAGCTCGGTGATATTGTCGTTGCGCCGCGGCGCGCCGTTGGGTTCTTCCTCTGACAGACTGGAAACATCGGAGGCGTGCAGGAACGCGGCACGCTCCAGGCCGATGTCAACGAACGCCGCCTGCATGCCCGGCAACACCCGACACACGCGCCCCTTGTAAATATTACCGACTAAGCCATAACGGCTGGTGCGCTCAATAAACACCTCTTGCAGTACGCCATTTTCGACCATGGCGACGCGCGTCTCCCGAGGCGTGACATTGATCAGTATCTCTTCGCTCATAGGTTGGTTCGAGTCCGCTGCGTGACACAGAACATGTACGGGTCATTTAAACACATGGATATTAAACTTACCGAGCAATTCGGCGGTTTCGAACAAAGGTAG
This sequence comes from Gammaproteobacteria bacterium, assembly GCA_030147845.1. GTDB lineage: Bacteria > Pseudomonadota > Gammaproteobacteria > JASBUN01 > JASBUN01 > JASBUN01. The sequence continues at coordinate 40,579 of JASBUN010000061.1, read as the reverse complement.
TCCCATAACAGCCGAAAAACTGCCTTCCAGTCGGCAAATAAACGTCGCCGCGGCGCCTTGAACAGCATAGCCGCCGGCCTTGCCAAGCGGTTCGCCGGAACGGCAATAGGCCCGACGTTCACGCTCCGTGGTGCTTCTGAACGACACAACACTACGCACCAGTATGCGTCGTTCGCGGGCACCATCGACCACAGCGACGGCGCTCAGCACTTGGTGGCTGCGGCCCGACAAGCGCGCCAGCATTGCCATGGCGTCCGGCTCATCAGCGGGCTTACCCATGACCTGACCGTCAAGCACCACTTCGGTATCGGCGCCCAGCACCGGGCGCTCCAATCGACGTTGCCGGCAATGCCAACCGGTCCTCGCCTTATCGAGCGCGACGCGTAGAACATAGCTTTCCGCGGACTCGCCGGTGGCCACAACCTCAGGCACGTTGACCGGCAATAGCGCAAAGCGGATACCAATTTGTTCGAGCAACTGACGACGGCGCGGTGATGCCGAGGCCAAATAAAGCTCCGGCTCTTCGCCGGCGCACGCATCGGCACCTGCCTGCCGGGTCATAGCTGCACAAGCTCAGCGATGATAAGGATGCCCATTGAGCAGGCTCCAGGTTCGATAGAGTTGCTCCGCCACCATGACTCGCACCAACGGATGCGGCAGGGTCAGTGGCGACAACGACCAATGACGTTCGGCGTGCGATTTACACTCGGCGTCCAGACCCTCCGGGCCACCGACCAACAGAGCAAGGTCGCGGCCGTCCTGCAACCACGCACGCATTTGCTCACCCAATTGTTCTGTCGTCCAAGCACTGCCTTGACTGTCCAACGCCCAAATTCGCGCGCCCTTCGGCACCGCCGCCAGCAACTTATTACCTTCGCTACGCGCGATACGGCGCAAATCGGCGTTTTTGGTCCGCTTCGACGCCGCGATTTCGGTCAATTGCAGCGCGCATTCCGGTGGTAAGCGCAAGGCGTACTCCGTGTAACCCTGCGTTACCCACGCCGGCATCCGATTGCCAATGGCGATCAGATGAATGCGCATGGCCGCGCGAAAAACCGTCGAGGTTTCAACGTCATGGTCTCAGTTCACACCCTGTTCATGCGCCTTGGAATCGCTGCGATGCCATAATTTTTCCAAGTTGTAGAAGGCGCGCACCTGCGCTTGCATCACGTGCACGACAACATCTCCAAGATCCACCAAAATCCACTCGGCCGCACTTTCGCCTTCGGTACCGAGCGGCGTAACACCATTGGCCTTGGCCCTCTGTATCACCGCATCCGCAATACCCTTTACATGCCGGCTGGATGTGCCGCTGGCGACCACCATGATATCGGTGAACGACGAGTGTCCACGCACATCAAGAACTCTGGCGTCCACCGCTTTCATATCCGCTAGCGCATTCGTCACGTGTTTGAGTAATTCTTCCGCCTGCATGCCCCTACCTATCACCCACTGTTATCACGTTCCGCGGCACGCCTATGCGCCGCCCCAGGTCCGTGTGTTCACAGGCTACGCGCCCTTAGGCGGCGCGTAGACCCTTTCGTGTTCAATAATATCGCGCACACCGTCGGGCACCAGGTAACGGACGCTTTTCCCGGCCTGGGCCAGCGATCGAATCGCGGTGGCTGATATTTCCAGTTGTGTAACTGGCTGAAACAGGATGCATCCGGCGTGCTTTCGATGGAGATCATCAACCGAACGAGTAGCACATGCGTTGATCAGGGCGCCCAGCTCTCCAGCCGCAGGGCGCTGCCAACCGGGGCGTTCCGCCACCACCACGTGCGCGAGTTCGGTGATCGTGCGCCATTCATGCCATGCGGCAAGTCCGCGAAATGCGTCCATACCCAACAGCAGGCACAAGCGGCGCTGCTCGGCCTCGGCGCGCAACGAACGCAGCGTATCGACCATGTAAGACGGCCCTGCGCGATGCAACTCACGGCGGTCGATCTCGAATCCAGCCACGCCGTCGACGGCCGCCTGCAACATGCGCAAACGGGTATCCGCGGACGCCACCGGCTGCTCCCGGTGCGGCGGCTGGCGGCACGGAACCCAGGCGATCTGATCAAGCGGTAGCGTCTGCAGTAATTCCAGCGCCGGCCGAAGATGGCCGAAATGGATGGGGTCAAAAGTGCCGCCGAAGATTCCCAGCATAACTACCTAGGCCACCGAACTGCACGGATGGCGTCTGCTCGCAGCGAGGTGTGAGAATGGATGACCGATTCACCGACGGTCTGCGGCCAAGCCAAATCCGGCGAGTAGACGATCATCAACTGCGGATTTGGCCATCGCCGAGCACCACGAACTTCTGCGTAGTCAGACCCTCCAGCCCGACCGGCCCACGCGCGTGTAACTTGTCAGTGCTGATGCCGATCTCCGCTCCCAGCCCGTATTCGAAGCCATCGGCAAAGCGCGTCGACGCATTCACCATCACCGAGCTGGAATCCACCTCGCGTAAAAAACGCCGCGCCCGAGCGTAGTTCTCGGTCAATATCGCGTCGGTATGGTGTGAGCCGTACTGCGCGATATGGTCCATCGCCTGGTCAATATCCTTTACCACACGTATCGACAACACCGGCGCCAGGTATTCGGCCGTCCAATCGGCCTCCGTGGCCACCAAGGCGCCGGTAATGATGGCGCGCGTACGCTCACAGCCGCGCAATTCGACACCGGCGTCGGCGAACATATGTCCCAACTCCGGCAGCACTTGCGCGGCGATGCCTTCGGCAACCAATAGCGTCTCCATGGTATTGCAGGTGCCGTAACGCTGTGTCTTGGCATTGAAGGCCACCCGCAACGCTTTGTCACGGTCGGCTTGATCATCAATGTAGACATGACAGACGCCATCCAAGTGTTTAATCACCGGGACGCGCGCATCGCGGCTGATGCGCTCGATCAAACCCTTACCGCCACGCGGCACGATGACGTCGACATATTCGGGCATGGTAATCAACAGGCCGACCGCCTCACGATCCGTGGTTGCCACGACCTGCACGGCGTCGCGCGGCAGGCCGGCGTACTCTAAGCCACGCTGAATACATGCGGCGATGGCCTGATTGGAACGCATAGCTTCGGATCCGCCGCGCAGGATCGCGGCATTGCCGGCCTTGAGACAAAGTCCGGCCGCATCCGCGGTTACATTGGGCCGCGATTCGTAGATGATACCAATCACGCCCAGCGGCACGCGCATCCGCCCGACCTGGATGCCTGACGGGCGATACTGCAGATCGGAAATCGAACCGATAGGGTCGCTTAGCCCGGCGACGTGGCGTAACCCCTCGGCCATCGCCGCAATCCGCGTCGCCGTGAGTTCGAGCCGATCCAGCAGCGCGGCGCTTAACCCGCGCTGGGTGGCCGCCGCGACATCCTCGCGGTTGGCTGCGCACAGCCGCTCGGTGTCTTCCTCGATCGCCGCGGCAATGGCCAATAATGCGGCATCCTTGGCGGCGCTTTCGGCGCGGCCCATAGCACGCGCGGCGCGCCGCGCACGGCGCCCCACATCGGCCATGTAGGTCGGGACATCTAGTTGAATGACTTCAGGATTCGCACTCATTTCGATCGCGCATGCCGGGTTCCAGCGGAAGCAATTGGTGGCCTCGGCGCACGCCTCAGGCCGAGCGGGCCATGGGGTTGAGCCCCGATAACATAAGGGTCAATTGTAACAGTTCATCCCACGGCTTTCCTACCGCCGCCCCTTTGATCACGCGCTCGGTGTGTGCGCAGCGTCGCAGCAGGTCATACCACTCATCGACAGGCCTATGTCTAAGCGCATGATTTATCAAAGGTTTACGGCGATCCCAAACACGATTCCGAGTCAGCACGGCGTCGGCGCGCTGCCCCTTCGCGATATCCGCCGCCATCCCTGTCAGCGTGCGCACTTCGCGCGTCAAAGCCCAACACAGCAGCACCGGCGCCACCCCTTCAGCGCGCAGGCCGCCGAGCATGCGTGCGCAACGCTCCGATTTGCCGGCCAGCGCGCTATCGACCAGGCCGAAGACGTTGAACCGCGCACTATCGGCCACCGCCGCGGCGATAGACTCGACATCGATGCGCCCGGCAGTGTGTAGCAACGCCAATTTTTCGATCTCTTGCGCGGCCGCCAGCAAATTGCCCTCGACGCGATCGGCCAGCATCGCCACGGCGTCACTCGAGGGCTGCAAACCTCGTGCGCGCATACGCCGCTGTATCCACCCCGGCAATTCGCGCTCACCAACCGGCCAAACCTGAATCACGACGCCGATTTTTGCCAACGCTTGAAACCACTTGGCGCGCGCGGTGGTGTTCTTATCGAGTTTCGCGCAGGTCAACAACAGCGCCGTGTCCGCGGGAGGATGGGCCGCATACTCGGCGAGCGCGCGCGCACCGTCATCGCCGGGCTTGGCAGCCATGCGCACTTCGAGCAGACGGCGCTCGGCAAACAAAGAAAGATTGTTGGCGCAATCACGCAATTGATTCCAGTCGAAGCCACGTTCAACGTTCAAAACTTCGCGTTCGGTAAAGCCTTCGCTACGCGAGCGGGCCCGGATAGCGTCTCCCAATTCTTGGATCTGCAGCGGCTCGTCGCCGCTAATGACGTAAATTGGCGCCAGTCCTTTGGCCAAGTGGGATTCCAATTGTTCCGCTCTAAGCTGCATGAACCGGCTCAACCGCCGCCCTGCAAAGACGAATATTCAAGGCGGCGCAACATGGTGCGGGCCAAGTCCTGCGCCATCTCCTTACGCAGCAACTCGTCCTCACCCGCCTTACCGATGATGTCGGTGGGGTCAAAACGATAGTCGCGCACCGCTACCAGGCGTTGATTAGCCGCCAGGGTGGTGCCATTCGCCCGCGTCACGGAATAGTGGACCACCAGGCTCACTTCATATTCCTGCACTTGACCATTGACATCCACCGACAGCACGCGGCGCTGATCGGTTAGGTTCTGCACATGTATGATCGCACTGGCATCGTTCGGCGCGCCGGCCACCGTCGCTCCCGCGTCGCGCAATTCCCGCTGCAGCGCGCGTACCAGCGGGCTAGCGCCGTAGCCATCGATATAAGTCTTGTGCATGTCCGGCGGCAAATGCACGGAGCCGCGCAGATGGAAGCCGCAAGCCGACAAATTCACGGCAAGCCAAGCTAGCACCGCAAAACGCAGCGTAGTTGCTGTGCGCGACGTAGGCGTGCTTGGCCTAGACTTCAATCCGGACTGCCTGCTCACATTCAACGCTCCCCAGTTTGATGATTAGTTAGCAACAATATTCACTAATTTTTCCGGCACCACAATGATTTTGCGTACGGTTTTGTCACTGATGAAGCGTTGCACATTGGCATCTGATAGTGCGGCTTTTTCGACGTCTGATTTTTGGCTGCCCGATGGCACGGCAATGTGCCCGCGCAGCTTGCCATTAACCTGCACCACCAATTCCATAGTTTCCTTAAACAAGGCGTCGGCATCCGGTTGCGGCCAGGGTGCGTCGACCACGCTATCGGTGTGCCCCAACGCGTGCCAGAGCTCATGAGCGATATGCGGCACGATCGGCGCCAACATCAGCACGACCGCCTCCAACGCCTCTTGCACCAGCGCCCTACCCGGATTGGAATTGTCGCCAAACCGGCTGATGGCATTGAGCAGCTCCATATTGGCGGCGATGGAGGTGTTGAAAGTGTAACGCCGCCCGACATCATCGCTTACCTTGGCAATAGTCTCGTGCACCTTGCGCCGCAAACTACGCTGCTCCTCGTTTAGCGCCGCCGACTGCACTGCTTCGACCTTACCCCTGGAAACATGCTCGTAAGCCTGCACCCACAACCGCTTGAGAAAGCGCGCGGCGCCCTCGACGCCACTATCCGACCATTCCAAGGATTGATCGGGAGGCGCCGCGAACATGGTAAAGAGCCGCACGGTATCGGCGCCGTATTCGTCGATGAGCCGTTGTGGGTCGACGGTGTTACCCTTCGACTTCGACATCTTCGAGCCGTCTTTATTAACCATCCCCTGCGTGAGCAAACGCGTGAATGGTTCATCGGTCTTGACTAGACCCTCATCGCGCATCAGCTTGTGGAAAAAACGCGCGTATAGCAGATGCAGAATGGCATGCTCGATACCACCGACGTATTGATCCACCGACAGCCAATAGTCGGCGCGCTGGTCCAGCATCCGCTCCTTGTTGTCGGCACTAGCGAAACGCGCGTAATACCACGACGACTCGAAAAACGTATCAAGCGTGTCGGTCTCGCGCTCGGCCGGACCACCGCATTGAGGACAAACAGTGCGGTAAAATTCAGGCATTTTTTTCAGCGGTGACCCGACACCGTCAAACTTTACCTGCTCCGGCAAAACCACGGGTAGATCGTGCTCTGGAACCGGCATCGCACCGCAGGCGGGGCAATTGATCACCGGGATAGGCGCACCCCAATATCGTTGACGCGACACTCCCCAGTCGCGCAATCGATAGTTGACGCGCCGCTGACCCAAATTGTGCGCGTGCAGGAATTCGGCGATGGCATCGAATGCTTGCGCCGACGTCAGACCGTCGAATTGGCCGGAATTGATCAACAATCCTTTTTCGGTATACGCCGATTGCTCCAGATCGATGTTCGAATCATCCTGCGGACGTATCACTTGCTTGATACGCAGTCCGTATTTGCGCGCGAATTCGAAGTCGCGCTGATCATGGGCGGGAACGGCCATGACCGCACCGGTGCCATAACCCATGAGCACGAAATTCGCCGCCATGACCGGCACCTGCTCACCGCTAAGCGGATGCACCGCCGTGATGCCGGTCGGCACGCCGCGCTTCTCCATAGTTTCCAGTGCTTCCTCGGCGGTCTCAAGCTGTCGGCATTGATCGACGAAGGCCGCCAATTCCGGATTCGACTTGGCCGCCTCGATCGCCAGCGGATGTTCCGCCGCCACCGCTACGTACGTGACACCCATGAGCGTATCGGGACGCGTAGTGAACACGCGCAGCGGCTCGCTCGCCGCCGGCACTTCGAAAGTCAGCTCAACACCTTCGGAACGCCCGATCCAATTGCGTTGCATGGTGCGTACCGCGTCGGGCCAGCCGTCGAGACGATCCAAATCGGCTAACAGTTCGTCCGCGTAGGCCGTAATCTTCATAAACCATTGTGGAATCTCCTTACGCTCGACGCGCGTGTCGCAACGCCAGCAACAGCCGTCCACCACCTGTTCGTTGGCTAGTACGGTAAGATCCTTGGGACACCAGTTGACCGGCGCGGTCTTCTTGTACACCAATCCCTTGCGCAGCAAGCGCGTGAACAACCACTGTTCCCAGCGGTAATATTCCGGTCGGCAAGTAGCCAATTCGCGCGTCCAGTCATAAGCGAAGCCGAGGCGCCGCAATTGGGCGCGCATGTAATCGATGTTTTCGTAAGTCCATTTAGCCGGAGCAACGTTATTGTTGATGGCGGCATTCTCGGCCGGCAGCCCGAACGCGTCCCAGCCCATCGGTTGCAGCACATTTTTGCCAAGCATGCGCTGATAACGCGCGATGACATCGCCGATCGTATAGTTACGCACATGCCCCATATGCAAACGCCCACTGGGATAAGGGAACATCGACAGGCAGTAGAACTTTTCGCGATTCTCGTCTTCGGTAACCTCGAAGGCGTGACTGGAATCCCAGAACCGCTGGGCTTCGGATTCAACTTTTTGTGGATCGTAGGACTCGCGCATCGCCGTGCTTCAACTTTTGGCTAGAGAAAAATTACGTTTAAGCAGAAAAGGATACCGTAGGCGCTCGACTTTGAACAGCGAGACGACCGGCAATGCGGGTGACAGGGGTGTGCTTTTGCGCCACACTTGGTCTAACGCGACCGAAAGGCAAGAAACCCATGCACAACTCCCCTGAGCACACCGATCAAAAATTGGAAAATGCCTACCGCCTCATGATGCAACGCGTGCAGGACACGCTCGCTGACACGGGCGATAGTGCGGACACCGTGCAGCAAGCCCTGCAGCAGGCACGCGACGTGGCCGTCGAGCAAGGCGAATTGAGCCGCGAGGAGGCCGAGAAAATTTCTGCGTGGGTGCAGCGCGACCTAAACGACGCCGGTCAATACCTGGCGCGAACCGGCGGCGAACTACGCGACTGGTTACACATGGACATGGAACTGATCGAACTCTCCCTGCTCGATCTGTTTACTTCCGTGGCCGACAAGACCAAGCTGGAATTAATGGAATTACAGCATGACCTCGACCACCGCGGCGTTTACCGGAGCGGCGAAATTGCCGGTCCGGGCACGCTGGAGTGCCAAGAATGCGGTGAATTGCTTAATTTCAAGAAAGCCGGACACATCCCCCCGTGTCCACGCTGTCACGCCACCAGCTTCAACCGCAAATCACGTTGATGCCGATGACGGCCGTCGGCGCCGCGCGCGACGGCCGGACCACAAGCCGGCCAGCACTGACATGACCAGCGCCGTAATCACTGGTACGTTGCCCCAACGGACGTAAGGCGTAGAACCAGTGCGCGGCTCAACGGTGCCATCCAAAATGACCGCGCGCGCGCGCGGCGCCTCGCGCCGCACCCTGCCGGCATCGTCGATGATCGCGGTCATACCGTTGTTGGTTGCGCTGAGCACGTAACGCTGGCTCTCGCGGGCACGCATACGCGCCATTTCCAGCACTTGATAGGGTGCGCTGGAATCACCAAACCAGGAATTGTTACTGGCGTTGACCAGAAACGCGGCCTGCGGCAATGTCGTTATGACCTCAGCGCCGAACGCGATCTCGTAGCAGATGGAGATACCGACCGGGTAACCGGCCACATGCGGCGGTTGCTGCTGCCAAGCACCCTTACTGAAAGACGACATGGGGACGTGCAGCAGATCCAGCAATCCGTCGAGCAATCCGCGCAGCGGCACATACTCGCCGAACGGCACCAAGTGCCGTTTAAAGTAAAAGGCCGATCGCCCGTCAAGACTCAGCATCGCGTTGTAGTATTTTCCCGAGGCGGGATCGCGCACCGGCAATCCCATCAGTAAATCAGTACCTTTCGCGCGCGCAGCCGCGGCCAGTGGGCGCAGATAGTCGTTTGCGACTTCACTATAAAATACCGGTATGGCGGTCTCCGGCCAGACGATCAAGCGCGTTCCCAAGCGCGTGCGCGTTGCAGCCGCATACTGTTGCAGTATCTTAGCGCGCGCGCCGCGCTGCCATTTGATCTCCTGGGGCACATTACCTTGAATTAAACTCACCGAAAAAGCGGCCCCGGCCGGGGCCGTCCAGGAGACCGTTCCCAACAACCAAGCGACCGCCCACAACACCGCCACGGACGACAACAGAATCGCCCCGGTGCGCAAGCGCACGTGCAGGAGTAACGCTAACAAGCCGCCACTGAAGGCAACCGCCCATGTAACGCCGTAGACGCCGACGTAGGCCGCCAGCCCACCCAGCGGCGCAGCCACTTGACTGTAACCAAGATCGAGCCACGGGAAGCCGGTCAACAGCCAACCCCGCAGCCACTCGGCCAGGGTCCATACCGCCGGATAGACAAGTAGTAAGCGCCATGGCGTCGTAACCCGGAAAAAGCGCGTGGCAAAATACAACGCCAAACCGGGGTAAAGCGCCAACAACGCAGCAAACACCACCGTGAACAGGCCGGCAAGCAGCGGCGGCATGTAGCCGTACACGTGCATGCTGTGGTAGACCCAATACACGCCAAAGGCAAACAACCCAAAACCGAACAACCAGCCACGCCAAAAGGCACGGCGGCCACTGACCGCGGAACACAAATAAAACAATACCGCGGCAGCCAACGGCGCAATGGCAAATATGCCGTAAGGGGAAAAGGCGAGCGGGGTGACGGCGCCGGCGGCAAACGCCAGCGCATCGCCACCCACCGTCGGCCGGCGGCCGCGCGCGACGCCGTCGGGCGATGCCTGCGCCGCCGAACTCCGCTGCCCTCGCGCCATGATCGACGTCACGATGCCGGCGTCTGGGGGTCCACTGTGACCTGCAACAGGTGCACGCGCCGGTTATCGGCGCGCAACACCTTAAATGCCAAGCCGTCGATATGCACGGTCTCACCGCGTTTGGGCATGTGCCCAAGCGCGTTCAACAACAAACCGCCAATGGTATCGAATTCTTCATCGCTGAAACGGGTACCGAAATGGGCATTGAAGTCTTCGATCGGGGTAAGCGCCTTGACCGTAAACCGATTGGCCTCATGATCGAGAATATAAGTTCCCTCCTCGATATCGTGTTCATCCTCGATCTCACCGACGATCTGTTCGATGACGTCCTCTATCGTGACCATACCGGCCACGCCACCATATTCGTCAATCACGACCGCCAAATGATTGCGGCTGGCGCGAAACTCCTTTAACAGCACATTCAAGCGCTTGCTCTCGGGAATAAACGACGCCGGGCGCAACAATTCGCGAATATTGAAGGCGTCGCGCTGCCCTTCCATGTAATACCACAACATATCCTTGGCCAGCAGCATACCGACCACTTCGTCGCGATTATCACCGATGACCGGAAAACGCGAATGCCCGGAGCGTACAATGAGTGCCAGTATCTCCTCGACGGGCGCGTCGCGTTCGATCACCACCATTTGCGAACGCGGAATCATGATGTCACGCACTTGCATCTCGGACACCTGCAGAACACCTTCAATCATGCTGAACGCATCCAGGTCCAGCAGGTTCCGGTCATGCGCGTCGCGCAGCACTTCCAGAAGCTGCTCCCGGTCTTTCGGCTCACCCGACAGCGCCTGACTGATACGCTCAAACCACGAGCGCGCGCCGAGGCTGCTGCTATTGGTGCGATGCTCACTCATTAGTTGCTGCCATTCTCCATTGCGTCATACACCATCTTCACACTGATACGGATCGGGAAATCCCAGCCGCGCCAAAATTTCAATCTCTGCACATTCCATACGCTGCGCTTCGCCCGGTTCTTGATGGTCGTAGCCAAGCAGATGCAACGTGCCATGCACAACCATGTGCGCCCAGTGCGCCAGCGGCGCCTTGTTCTGCTGCACCGCCTCGCGAACCACAACCGGCGCACAGATTACCAAATCACCCAACAAGTCCACCAACACGCCCGGCGGCGCCTCGAAGACGAAAGACAGCACATTGGTGGGTCCCGCTTTAGCACGATAGCGCTGGTTCAGATCGGCGCTCTCGGCGTCATCGACCACCCGGATCACGACCTCGCCGCGCGTACGTCGTCCGGCCAGCGCACCTTGCACCCACGCCTGGAATTCATCCGCCATTGGAATATCGATGCCGGCCGATGCGATCTGCACGTCCACCACCACATCACCGGCTACGCCGATACCCGCGCATCCATCCTGACTCATAGGCGGATCGACTCAGTGCTATGAGGTCTTGCGTTCATACGTTTCATAAGCTGATACGATGGCCTGCACCAGCGGATGACGCACGACATCGCGGGCGTTGAAAAACGTGAATGATATGCCGTCGACATCCTTGAGGACATCGACGACGTGACGCAGACCGGATTTGCGGTTATCCGGAAGGTCAATCTGAGTAACGTCACCGGTGACAACCGCGGTGGATCCAAAACCGATGCGGGTCAGGAACATTTTCATCTGCTCTACGGTCGTGTTCTGCGCTTCGTCCAGAATGATGAACGAATCGTTGAGCGTACGTCCACGCATGTAGGCGAGCGGAGCGACCTCGATCACGCCACGCTCGATCAATTTGCTCACACGCTCAAAACCAAGCATTTCATATAACGCGTCATAAAGTGGCCGCAGATAAGGATCGATCTTTTGCGCCAGATCGCCCGGCAGAAAACCCAGGCGTTCGCCGGCTTCGACCGCCGGGCGCACTAACACCAAACGCTGCACACTCTCACGCTCGAGCGCGTCGACTGCGCAGGCGACCGCCAGATAGGTCTTGCCGGTGCCGGCCGGCCCTACGCCAAAATTGATGTCATGGGTAAGTACATTGTTGAGGTAGCGCTGCTGATTCGGGCCACGGCCCTTTACACGCGCCTTGCGTGTCTGAATCTCGACCTCCTGGGCACGGCCGGAGCTGGCCAGCAAATCTTCGATACCGGCCTCCTGCAAGTGCAAATGCACGCGCTGCGGTGAAAGCTCCTCCTGCTCGGCGGCAGCATAGAGTTTTCGCAACACTTCGCCGGCGGCGCGCACCGCCCGTTCATCGCCAATGACCTGAAAATGATTGGCCCGATTATTGATTTCCACGCCCAAACGGCGCTCGAGGTGGCGCAGGTTTTCGTCGAATAAACCGCACAGATTCACCAGCCGCTGGTTATCGGCCGGATCGAGGGTCAGGTCTACTGTCTTGGCGTGCTCGTTCAAGTACGTGGCCGAAAAAATTCAAACGGGGTCAGGGACTGGTCGAGTACCAGACAGCAATCCGCTTTGGCTCGTGATGCCGCGGACATCATAATCCGAGTATGGTTGCCGAACGGCCGCTACGCAAGGCATTGACCGCGCAATTCGGCCCGGCGGCGGCATTGCCGGAGAAAAACCCTGGCATTGCGGCTTATCCTCGAGCACAGTGAGCCGCAGCGCCGTCGCCGACGAGCTCACCGCGTAATGAGTTGGGCAGCGCTGCGGTAATACGCACATCCACAAATGTACCGATCAAGCCGGCGTCGCCGTGTAAATTCACTACGCGGTTGTTCTCGGTGCGCCCGGCCAGCTGCGCCGGGTCCTTACGCGAGGGACGTTCGACCAAAACGCGCTGCACGCTCCCAACCATATCGGCGCTGATTTTCCGTGCCATCTGGTTGACGCGTTCCTGCAGCCGCGCCAAGCGCTGCTTTTTCCGCTCCAACGGCACCTCATCGGGTAAAGCGGCGGCCGGCGTTCCGGGCCGGGCGCTGAATACGAAACTGAACGATTGATCGAAGCCAATGTTCTCGATCAACGCCATTGTGGCGTCGAAATCCTGCTCGCTCTCACCGGGAAAGCCGACGATGAAGTCCGAGGACAAACTCAGATTAGGCCGCGCCTGGCGCAGACGTCGAACCTTGTCACTGTACTCCAGCGCCGTATGACCGCGCTTCATCAACGCAAGAATCCGGTCCGATCCGCTTTGTACCGGCAGATGAAGATGACTCACCAACTGCGGCACCTCGGCATAGGCTTGTATCAAACTGTCATTCACCTCGATCGGGTGCGAGGTGGTATAGCGAATGCGGTCAATCCCATCGATGGCGGCGATGTAGGTAATCAGCAAAGCCAAGTCGGCTATATCGCCGTCATAGGTCGCGCCGCGGTAGGCGTTGACGTTCTGCCCCAACAGAGTGACTTCACGTACGCCTTGTGCCGCCAAAGCCACCACTTCAGCGATAATATCATCCAATGGCCGGCTGACTTCCTCACCACGCGTATACGGAACGACGCAGAACGAACAGTATTTACTGCAACCTTCCATGATGGACACGAACGCGGTCGGGCCGTCGGCACGCGGCGGCGGCAAACAATCAAACTTTTCGATTTCGGGAAAACTGACATCGACGACCGCAGTGCGGCACTTGCACGCCTCGTCGAGCATGGCCGGCAAACGGTGCAGCGTCTGCGGCCCGAAGACGATATCGACATACGGTGCACGTTGGCGCAACGCGTCGCCTTCCTGGCTGGCGACGCAACCGCCGACGCCGATGACCAGATCGGGCCGTTCGAGTTTCAGTTCGCGCCATACCCCCAGCTGCGAGAATACCTTCTCCTGCGCTTTTTCGCGTATAGAACACGTGTTGAGCAACAGCACATCAGCCTGCTCCGGGTCGTCGGTGCATTGCAAGCCATGCGAGTCGCGCAGAACGTCCGCCATCTTGGCGGAGTCGTACTCGTTCATTTGACAACCATGGGTCTTGATATAGAGCTTGCGGATCATGAAAGGCGCACCGCGGACTATCCCGGAGAAACCGGGTAACATACTACTTTCGCAGGAAAAATGCCACTACGACAAGTCACCGCGGACCGGCGCGACGGCGATCTTCACGTCAGCGCCAGAACGCCGCGCTGGCGCAGCAGCGCAAGCACTTGGTCGATACATTCGGCCAACGGCTGGGTACCTGTATCGACCACCAACTCAGGGTTGCGCGGTTCCTCGTAAGGCGACGATATGCCAGTGAACTCAGGTATTTGGCCGGCCCTGGCACGCTTATACAGGCCCTTGACGTCGCGTCCCTCGCAGACTTCCAGCGGCGCACGACAGTAAATTTCAAAGAAATCGCCGTGCGGCACCAAAGTGCGCACGCGGTCGCGGTCGGTGGCAAATGGCGAAATAAACGCCGTCAGAGAGATGATCCCGGCTTCCAGGAACAGTTTGACCATTTCGCCGATACGGCGCAGATTTTCCGACCGATCGTCGGCCGAAAAACCCAGGTCCGAGCACAGCCCATGGCGCACGTTGTCGCCGTCGAAGACAAAAGTATGGCTACCCAGCTGATGCAGTTGCTCCTCCACCGCGTGCGCCAGCGTCGATTTACCGGCGCCGGACAGGCCGGTAAACCACAATACCGCGCCCTTGTGGCCACTGAGACTCTCGCGCCGCTCGCGCGTTACGGTGGCGTGGTGCCAAACTACGTTGGAACTTTTGCTCACTTCTTATCTCCAGCGCTAGTAGCGGCCGACCGCGGCCGCTCAGGGGGTCATTTCGGTGCCATCAAGCCAGTAATACCCGGCTACGCCAAGGCGGCAGCCAATGCCTGCCGCCAGTGCGGCAGGTCGAGCGCGAATTCGCCGTGCAGGCGACTGTTATCGAGCACCGAGTAAGCCGGCCGGCGCGCGGCCGTTGGATAATCGGCGCTCACTATCGCCTGCAGATCGGCCAGCCTGACATGACTCGATAAGAGTTCGGCACGAATCGCCTGCGCGAATCCGTACCATGTCGTCTCGCCGCCGCATGTCATATTATACAATCCCGAACGCTTGCCCACCGACTCGACCAAGTCATCCTCGGCGCGCAGTATCGATACCGTAGCATCGGCAATCGACTCGCACCAGGTCGGCGCGCCGATTTGGTCATCGACCACGCTGACCTGCTCGCGCTCGCGCAGCAAACGCTGCATGGTCAGCAGAAAATTACTGCCCTGCAACCCGTATACCCAGGACGTGCGCAAAATCAGATATGGCGCGCCGGAGTCCATGACCGCCCTGTCGCCGGCCAGTTTACTGCGCCCGTAGACATTTAGGGGCGCGGGCGCATCGTTTTCCGTATAGGGCGAAGCTTTACTGCCATCGAACACGTAGTCGGTCGAATAGTGCACCAACGCCGCGCCGGTCAAGCGCGCTTGTCGCGCCATTACGCCGGGAGCGACGCCGTTGACATGCAGCGCCGATTCGGGCTCCTGCTCGGCGCGGTCAACGGCCGTATAGGCGGCGGCATTGATGATCAAACGCGGCCGCAGGCGCTCGATCGTGTTACTAATTTGTTCCGCGGAAGATAAGTCGACGGCCGCCGAATCGGGCGCGGCAAGCGCATAGTACGGACTCAAACGACGAAACAGCGCCGAGCCAATCTGGCCGCTGCCGCCGAACAGCAAAATATCGGTCACGGAAACAACTCGGCATCGGCCAGCGAACGGCCCTGCCGGTCCTTGTCCGACACCAGCGGCGCTTGCTCCAGCGGCCAAGTAATGGCCAAGGCGGGATCATCCCAGCGAATACAGCGCTCATGTTCCGGCGCATAGAAATCGGTCGTTTTATACAGCACATCGGCGGAATCCGACAGCACACAGAATCCATGCGCGAATCCCTCCGGCACCCACATCTGCCGATGGTTGGCCGCGGTAAGCCGTGCGCCGACCCAACGGCCAAAAAACGCCGAACTGCGCCGGATGTCAATCGCGACGTCATAAATTTCGCCACTCAGCACGCATACCAACTTTGCTTGCGGCTGGTGCACCTGATAATGCAGGCCGCGCAATACACCGCGCGCCGAGCGCGACTGATTGTCTTGCACGAACCGTACGGGACGCCCAACGCAGCGCTCAAACACACGCTCATTATAGCTCTCAAAGAAATAGCCACGCTGGTCGCCAAACACCTTTGGCTGAAGAATCAGCGCATCCGGAATATCGGTCGTCTCAAAATGCATCGATGTCGTCCAACATGGACAGAAGATAACGCCCGTAGCCATTGTTCTTCAGCGGTTCGGCCATGTCGCGCACCTGTTCAGCGTCGATATAACCGGCCCGATAGGCCACTTCCTCCGGGCAGGCAATCTTCAAACCTTGGCGGCGTTCGATGGTCTCGATGAACGCGGACGCTTCAAGCAATGTTTCATGCGTGCCGGTATCGAGCCATGCGAGACCGCGCCCCATCAGTTCCACTTGTAGCGCGCCACGCGCCAGGTAGTCGCGATTGACGTCGGTGATCTCCAATTCACCGCGCGCCGAGGGCTTTAATGCGCGGGCAATCGGGACGACGTCATTATCATAGAAATACAATCCTGTTACGGCATAACGGGATTTCGGCCGCTGCGGCTTCTCCTCGATACTGACGGCGCGGCGCTGATCGTCGAATTCGACGACCCCATAACGCTGTGGGTCACTGACACGGTAAGCGAACACGGTTGCGCCATCGGTGCGCGCGCCGGCGCGTCGTAGCATGGTGATGAGGTCATGACCGTAAAATACGTTGTCGCCCAGAATCAATACGCACGCATCAGCGCCGATAAAGTCCGCGCCAATGATGAATGCCTGTGCCAAGCCTTGCGGTTGCGGCTGTACGGCGTAACGAATGGAAATACCCCACTGACTACCGTCGCCCAGTAACTGCTCGAAGCGCGGCGTATCCTGCGGCGTGGAGATAAGCAAAATATCGCGTATGCCCGCCAACATCAGCGTCGTCAGCGGATAGTAAACCATCGGCTTGTCATACACCGGAAGCAGCTGTTTGCTGACCGCCTGCGTCACGGGGTACAGCCGTGTACCGGAACCGCCCGCGAGAATAATGCCCTTACGCGTCGTCATAACATATTGCGCGCCGGTTCAGCGCGTACCTCGCGGCGACGACGCGCCAAGACGCTGGCCTTGATACACGCCATCCACAATAGGCTGCCACCAGTCACGCCGGGCCAGATACCACTGCACCGTCCGGCGCAGACCGGATTCAAACGTCTCGCGAGGCTCCCAGCCCAATTCACGCCGCAGCTTGCCGCTGTCCATGGCGTAGCGTAAATCATGCCCCGGCCGATCGGCGACGTAACTGATCAGCTCGGCATGGTGTCTACGCTTGGCGTTGGTGACCAGCTCATCCATCAATGCACATACTTGCGTGACCACCTCCAAATTGCTGCGCTCGGCATTGCCGCCGATATTATAGACTTCGCCCGGCAGTCCTTCGCAAAGCACGGTCCAAAGCGCGCTGACATGGTCATCAACATATAACCAATCGCGCACGTTCTGACCGCTACCATAAATCGGCAGCGGTTTGCCTGCCAAGGCATTGATGATCATTAACGGAATGAGCTTCTCTGGAAACTGGTACGGCCCATAATTGTTGGAGCAGTTGGTGGTCACCACGGGCAGACCATACGTATGGTGCCAAGCACGCACCAAGTGATCGGACGATGCCTTGCTGGCCGAATACGGAGAATTCGGTTGATACGGCGTCATTTCGCTGAACAAACCCTCGTCAGCCAGCGAACCGTACACTTCGTCGGTGGAAACATGGAGGAAGCGAAACTTCGTACGCCGCGGCTCGCTCATGCCGCGCCAGTGCTGCAGCGCGCTTTCCAGCAACACGTAGGTTCCGACGATGTTGGTTTCGATAAATTCCGCGGCACTGTCAATGGAACGATCGACATGTGACTCGGCCGCCAGATGCAACACCGCGTCGGGATCGTAGTGTCGGAAAATGCGCTGCATTTGTTCACGCTGACCAATATCAACTTGCTCAAAGCAGTAGCGGGCGTCGTGCGCAACATCTCGCAGCGACGCCAGATTGCCGGCATACGTCAACTTATCAACGTTTACGACGCGCCAGTCGGTATTGGAGATGGTGTGACGCGTAACCGCCGAACCGATGAAGCCCGCACCACCCGTGATCAACACGGTTTTCATTCCATGTTCCCTCGCCCAAGCCAGACTGCGCCGGCGGCGTCACAAACCCATGTTACTTAGCCGCACGCGATTCCCATTGCCAAGCATGTTCTATGATCGTGCGCAGATCGGCATAGCGCGGCTCCCAACCCAGCACCTCGCGGGCAAGCGTGGAATCCGCCACCAACGAGGCCGGATCACCGGCGCGGCGGCTGCCCTCACGCACGACAATCTCACGCCCGGTAACATCGCGCGCCATATCGACCACTTCCTGCACGGAAAATCCCTGGCCGTTGCCAAGATTAAATACCGCGCTGGGGTGATCATCCCACAGATATTTCAGCGCCAACAAATGCGCCTGACATAAATCGACGATATGGATGTAATCGCGTACGCCGGTACCATCGGGGGTATCGTAGTCACGGCCGAATACGGTAATGTCGGCCCGACTACCGGATGCCGCCTTCATAACCAACGGAATCAAGTTGCTGACACCGCCATAACGCCAGCCTAGCTCGCCTTCGGGATCGGCGCCGGCGGCGTTGAAATAGCGCAGGCAAACCGAACGCAGCGCGTAGGCGTGGTCGAAATCCGTCAATATCTGCTCCACCATCCATTTACTCAGACCATACGGATTGATCGGTGCCTTGGGATGATTCTCATCGGCCGGGACATACTCGGGCTCACCGAAAATAGCGGCCGAAGACGAAAAGATAAAGTTGTTCAGCCCATGTCGCACCATAGCGCCGAGCAGATTCAAGGTACTGGCGACATTGTTGACGTAATACTTGTGCGGATTCTCGACCGATTCGCCAACCTGTATATGAGCGGCAAAATGCATCACGGCGTCAAACTTATGCTCAGGTAGCAGTCGGTCGAGCAGCGCACTGTCGGCGATATCACCCTCGACAAATTCGCCGCCGACTACGGCATCGCGGAATCCAGTGGAAAGATTATCCAACGTCACGACGTTGAAGCCATCGTTGGTCAGCATCTTGACCATGTGCGAGCCGATATAACCGGCGCCGCCGACCACGAGTATTTTTTTCACGCTACTTCCTTATCGAATTAACAAAAAATTATATCAACGCGTTGGCGGAACGGATTAGGCTTGCAGCCTAACGCGCCCTGCCGTAAATGTCCTCGAAACGTACGATATCGTCTTCGCCGAGATACTCGCCGCTTTGCACCTCGATCATGATTAATTCCACGATGCCGGGATTACTGAGGCGGTGGGCATTCCCCGAAGGCACATAGGTCGACTCGTTGGTGCGTACCAGGAACTCACGATCGCCATTGGTTACCTTGGCGGTGCCCGAAACGACGATCCAATGCTCACTACGATGATGATGCATTTGCAGCGACAAGGCCGCTCCGGGCTTGACTACGATACGTTTGATTTTGAAGCGATCGCCGTCCTCGAGCACAGTATAGGTGCCCCAGGGACGATGCACGGTGCGATGATAGCGGTAGGCCTCGTGACCATCGGCCTTGAGCCGTTCGACAATACGCTTGACGTCCTGCGCGCGGCCACGATCGGCGACCAGCAGCGCATCGGGCGTATCGACGACCACTAGATTGCTCAAGCCGAGCACCGCGATCAAGCGGTCTTCTCCGTGTATATAGCAATTACTGCTGTCGACGACGATGGTTTCTCCGGAAATACGATTTCCGTCTTCATCGACATCCATCAACTCGCTGACCGAATCCCATGAACCGACATCGCTCCAGTCAAACTCGCAGGCAACCACCGCGACATTATCCGCGCGCTCCATGACCGCATAATCTATCGAAATGGCGGGCACGGCGCCAAAAGCGTCGGCGTCCAATTCGAGCGGCGCAACATCGGTACGAGTGGCCTGCCAGCACGCCACCGCGGCGGCATGCACATCCGGCGCGTGACGCTCTAACGCCCGTAAAAAAGTCTTGGGACGAAAGCAGAACATACCCGCATTCCACAGGAAGCGGCCGCAGCTCACATATTCCTCGGCGGTCACCGAGTCGGGCTTTTCGACGAAACGATTGACGCGGAATTGGCCGCTATCGGCAGCAATGGCATCGCCGAGTTCGATGTAACCGTAACCGGTTTCCGGTCGCGAGGCGCGGATGCCGAATGTCACCAGATAATCTTGCGCCGCCAACGCGCTCGCCGTCCGTACTGTATGGCCGAAACGCTCGCCGTCATCGATAACGTGATCGGCCGGAAGCACCAGCATCTGCACCTCGTCACCGTATCGCTCCTGCATATGCAGCGCGGCGAGCGCGACCGCGGGGGCGGTATTGCGTCCGCAGGGTTCCAATACGTAGTCGAACGAAATGTTCGACTGCGGCTGCACCGCAAGATATTCATCACGGGTCTGAAAATAGTAATCGCGATTGGTTATGGTAACGACGTCGGCTACGCCTTGCAGCGCCATAGCCCGCTGCAGCGTTTTCTGAAGTAGGCTGCGGCCATCGACCATGCGCATGAACGGCTTCGGGTGGGCCTCGCGCGAGACCGGCCACAACCGCGTCCCCGCCCCCCCTGACAAGATGACTGGCACCAGCATGAATCCCCCTTTCGCAGCACCATCTGCAATCCGCACAGCGCGAAGCGGGCTTATGGCCACCGGGCGCAGCGCGAACTGCCGTACTGGGGTTTGTTTAGATTGTTATAAATTGAATCCGCTGCACTGCGGCCACGCGCAAGGCCACTTCGAGCCGCGGCCCGCCCACCCCACCGTGGGCTGACGACATTACGGCGGTCGAACACCAGCATTCGGCTAAAACGGGATGTCGTCGTCGAACTCCTCGGCACTCGTGCGCGCCGGAGCCGGCGCATTGCTCGCGCGGCCGGCGGACTGATCCTGATTATAGCTATTACTGCCACCGCCCCCACCACCGCCACCGCCACCGCCACCGCCACCGCGGCCACCGAGCATCTGCATCTCGGCGGCAACGATTTCCGTGGTGTAGCGATCCAAGCCGTTTTTGTCCTGCCACTTGCGTGTCCGCAGGCTGCCCTCGACGTAGACCTGCGAACCTTTTTTCAGATACTCGCCGACAATCTCAGCCAGGCGGTTGAAGAATACGATAGTGTGCCATTCGGTACGCTCCTGCTGCTCGCCGGTCTGTTTATCCTTCCACTGCTCGCTGGTAGCGAGCGTGACGTTGGCCACCGCCGAACCGCTCGGCATGTAACGTACTTCTGGATCCTTGCCCAGATTGCCGATGAGAATGACTTTGTTTACTCCCCGTGCCATAACAATCTCCGTCCAGTTCGATTTAATAATGATAGAAGCCCACATCCCTGGGGCTCGTCGTACTACCGCGAGCTAACAATCTACCGTGCCTGCCAACGCTTCACAAGCAGATATTACTAAATAAAAATTTCAGATAAATAATAAAAATCAACTAATTAACTACGATATGCCGGTATTCCGCATGCGTCCGGCGGCGCCACCGCCGGTCACGCGCTATCCGCTTGCACCGCGGACACCGAGAACGCATACAGCGAGGGTTTGTCCAAGCCGTCTGGATCGACCCGCAGGTAGGCGACACCCTCCTCCGCGGCAATAACCGCTTCGGCGACACCGTCAACCTGGCATAGCCGACCGGCCAGCACGCGCGCGTCGGCCTCGCGCTGGGGGCCGACGTTAAGCAATAACGTACTAAGAAACCGCGGCCTCTTCATACCGAGGGCAAGCACCAACCAGACCGCCGCAATGGCCGCGCCGAAGGCGAATACGCCGCTGAGACCCAGATGTTGCAGGGCCCAGCCACCACCAACACCGCCGACGAAAATACCAAAAAACTGCGAACTGGAGTACACGCCCATGGCCGTGCCTTTGGCGTCGACCGGCGCCATCTTCGATATCAGCGACGGTAAACTGGCTTCCATGAGCGTGAACGCCGTAAAAAAGACGATCAGGGCGACCGCAACCATCGTTAAGCTATGATGAAACCCCATAAGCATCAATTGAGCGACACCCAGCGCCACGATCGCGCCGAGGAACACGCCTCTAATCTTGCGGTGCTTCTCCGCCATAATAATGAACGGCACCATGGCGACGACCGAAATCGCCAACACCGGCAGGTACAAATACCATTGATGCTGCGCATCCAGATGCGCGGCATCGCGCAGCGCAAACGGCAGGGCGACGAAACTGGCCGTGAGCATGGCGTGCAGCGCCATGATGCCGAAGTCCAAGCGCAGCAGTTGACCATCGGCCAATACGCGCTTGAACATGGCCGGCACCGGTTCCGTATCGCGGTGGCGGCGCGTATGCACCGGCTGCGGCACGACGAACAGTAGTACGCCAATGCCCACCAGCGCCAAAACAGCCGTCAACCAAAAGATACCCGGAACGCCGATCAGAGTATTGAGCACCGGCCCCAGCACCAGCGCTAACGCGAATGAAAAACCGATCGTCATGCCCAGCATGGCCATGGCTTTGGTGCGATGCTCTTCACGCGTGAGATCGGCTGCCATGGCCAATATGGCCGAACCGACGGCGCCGCCTCCCTGCAGGATGCGTCCGAGTATGACGCCGTGGATGCTGGTCGACGTCGCCGCAACCACACTTCCGCACGCGAATATCAGCAAACCGATGCCGATAATCACCTTGCGTCCGAAACGATCCGACAGCATACCGAATGGGATCTGAAAGATAGCCTGGGTCAGACCATAAACTCCCAGCGCCAAGCCGATGGTGGTCGGTGTTACACCGCGCAAATGCTCGGCGTAGACGGAAAACACCGGGTAAATCATGAATAGGCCGAGCATGCGCAGCGCGAAAATGCTGGACAACGACATGGCCGCACGACGCTCGAGAGATGTCATACGGGTAAACTGCGTGGTGTCGGAGTTGCTCAACGATTTTTCTCCCTTTGCCTCATGCTGCCGAGGCAGCGTATATTAACAGGTTGGCCTCACTGCGAAAATTGTCATGAACCACATACGTATTCGCGGCGCACGCACGCATAACCTGCAGAACATCGATCTCGATCTGCCGCGCGACAAACTCATCGTAATCACCGGCCTGTCGGGCTCCGGCAAGTCCTCGCTGGCGTTCGATACCATCTACGCAGAAGGCCAGCGCCGCTACGTGGAATCCCTTTCGGCCTACGCGCGCCAGTTTCTGGCGATCATGGAAAAACCCGATATGGATCATATCGAGGGACTTTCACCGGCCATTTCCATCGAACAAAAGTCAACCTCGCACAATCCGCGCTCCACCGTCGGCACCATAACCGAGATCTATGACTATCTGCGGCTACTGTACGCGCGCGCCGGTACGCCGCGTTGCCCCGATCATGGCGTCGAACTGGACGCGCAGACGGTCAGCCAAATGGTCGACCAAGTGTTGGCGCAGCCGGAGGGCAGCCGGCTAATGTTGCTCGCCCCGCTCATTCAGGAACGTAAGGGAGAACACGTCCAGCTACTTGATGAGCTACGCGCGCAAGGCTTTGTCCGTGCCCGTATCGACGGACAGCTGTTGGAGTTGGATCAACCAACACCACTTGAGCTGCACCAAAAACACACCGTGGAAGCGGTGGTTGACCGATTCAAGGTGCGTCCAGACCTGGGTTTGAGGCTGGCGGAGTCCTTCGAAACCGCCCTGCGCCTATCCGACGGCGTCGCGGTGGTGGCCTCCATGGACCATGCGCAGCAGCCTGAGATACTATTCTCCGCCAAGTATGCCTGCCCTCAGTGCGGTTATTCGCTACCTGAGCTGGCGCCGCGCCTGTTCTCGTTCAATAATCCGGTCGGTGCCTGCCCCACCTGCGACGGCCTCGGCGTGAAACAGTTCTTTGACCCGGGGCGTGTTGTCGCGCACCCGCACCTAAGCCTTGCGGGAGGCGCAATACGCGGTTGGGACCGTCGTACAGCCTACTACTTTCAGATGATCAGTTCATTAGCGGATCATTACCAATTCGACATCGAAATCCCGTTTGCGGACCTGACCGAGGAGCAGCGCCAGGTCATTCTTTATGGCAGCGGCGACGAGGAAATCGAATTTCGCTATTTCAATGACCGCGGCGGCATCACCATGCGGCGGCACACCTTTGAGGGCATCATTCCGAACATGGAGCGGCGCTATCGCGAAACCGAGTCCAACGTCGTACGCGAGGAACTGGCCAAATTTCTCAGCACCCAGGCTTGCCCAAGTTGCCACGGCACGCGCCTGAATCGCTCGGCGCGACACGTATTCGTAGCCGAACGCAGTTTGCCCGAAATCGCGGCGCTTCCGGTTGGCCGCGCCAAGCGCTTTTTTGACGACTTGTCGTTACCCGGCAGACGCGGCGAAATCGCCGACAAGGTGGTCAAGGAAATCAGCCAGCGACTCGATTTTCTGGTCAACGTCGGGCTCGACTATCTGACCTTGGAGCGCAGCGCCGAAACCCTCTCCGGCGGCGAAGCCCAGCGCATTCGTTTAGCCAGCCAGATCGGTGCAGGTCTGGTGGGGGTCATGTATATCCTCGACGAACCGTCTATCGGACTGCATCAGCGCGATAACCAAAGGCTGCTCAATACGCTGACTTTTTTGCGTGATCTCGGCAATACGGTCATCGTCGTCGAGCATGACAGTGATGCCATTTGCAGCGCCGACCACGTCGTCGATATGGGGCCGGGCGCCGGCGTCCACGGCGGCCGGGTTGTGGCGCAAGGTACGCCGGCCGAAATCATAGCCGATAAAAACTCGCTGACCGGGCGATACTTGTCGGGACGCGAGCATATCCGAATACCGGAACAACGCCGGCCGATCGACCGCGCACGTATAGTTCGCATCGAGCGCGCCAGCGGCAATAACTTACGCGACGTCACCACCGAAATCCCGGTCGGCCTCATGACCTGCATTACCGGTGTCTCCGGCTCGGGAAAATCGACCCTAATTAATGACACCTTGTATCGTTACGCCGCTCGCGAAATCAATCGCGCCAGCGAATCGCCAGCCGCGTGTCAACGCATCAGTGGACTGGAGCACTTCGACAAGGTCGTCGATATCGACCAGAGCCCGATCGGGCGCACACCGCGCTCCAACCCGGCCACCTATACCGGTCTATTCACCCCCATTCGCGAACTATTCGCCGGCACGCAAGAGGCCCGATCGCGCGGCTACAAGACCGGGCGATTCAGCTTTAACGTCAAGGGCGGACGCTGCGAAGCCTGCCAAGGCGACGGCGTACTCAAAGTCGAAATGCATTTCCTGCCCGATATTTACGTTTCTTGCGACGTCTGCAAGGGCAAGCGCTACAACCGCGAAACGCTGGAAATCCGCTATAAGGGCAAGAGCATCCACGAGGTATTGGAACTCACGGTGGAAGATGCGCTGACCTTCTTCAATGCCGTTCCGGCGATCAAGCGCAAGCTGGAGACGCTCATGGACGTCGGGCTGTCGTACGTCAAGCTGGGGCAGAACGCCACGACTTTGTCGGGCGGCGAGGCCCAACGCGTCAAGCTGTCACGCGAATTGTCCAAACGTGAAACCGGCAGCACGCTCTACATTCTCGACGAGCCGACCACAGGGTTGCATTTCTACGACATAGAACAATTGCTCAGCGTGTTGCATCGGCTGCGCGACCATGGCAACACCGTCGTCGTCATCGAACACAATCTCGATGTCATCAAGACCGCGGACTGGGTCATCGATCTCGGGCCGGAAGGCGGTGATGGCGGCGGACAGATCGTGGCCTGCGGCACGCCGGAGGATATCGCCGCGCAACCGCGCTCGCATACCGGTCAATATCTCGGGCCATTGCTCGAAGCACGCCAACGAGCAAAGCGCGCGCAAACGCCTTGAACCCAGGCGCGCACAACGCCTCGCCGCGCTTTAGTCGGATAGCGTAATCCAGTCTCCCACCTGGATTCCGAGCGCTCGGTCGGCGCGGCCCTGATTAACCGCGATCTCGACCAAACCGGTGGCATTCTCGTACCAAAATCCCGCGCCGATAGGCACATCCGAAAAAGTACGTGCGCGCTCCAAGCGTAAGCCGCGCACCTGGAGCGTTGAATCGGCCGCTATCGCCGACGCCCGCACACCGGTCAGCGCGTTGCCGAAGCGGTCGATATAAACAATGCGCTGCAACTCGTCCGGCCACTCAGCGCATAGACGCAACGATGGATTTTGCTGATCGGCAGGCGGCATTTCTCCAAGCGCCAGAGACGCCGCAACCGGCGCAAATATGTCACGACCGTGAAAGCTCGCCGACAGCCGACCTGGGCGCCAGGTAATATCCCACCACGCCAATTTACGTGCCCGTCGCGCGACCATGTTGAACAAGCCGTTATCCGGACCGACAAACCAGCGACCATCAGCGTTGACTAAAGCGGCACGCCGGTCGCTGCCTACACCCGGGTCGACTACACCGAGAAAGACCGTACCGACCGGGAACTCTTGCACGTGAACCGCCAATAAATAAGCCGCGCCTTGAGCGTCAAACGGCGGAACATCGGCGAATAGGTCAACCAGCGGCACATTCGGCGCCTTGCATAGCAGGACCGCCTTCATCTGGCCCACATACGGCCCTTCAAGGCCAAAGTCAGTGAACAGAACGATCATCGCAACACACCCGTGCTCGCGTGAATCGTACAATCATGGGTCACCGGGGGTCGGATTGTCCAGCATCGACTCGCGTCTACGGCACCAATGAAAAGGCCGGGCAAATGCCCGGCCTCGATGTCCGCTGCCTGATCCCGGCTTCAATCGTCGCCGCTGACCCGACCATCGTCGTCCGGCTCAGGACGATCGACTAACTCCACATACGCCATCGGCGCGGCATCACCAGCGCGGAAGCCGCATTTGAGGATGCGCAAGTAACCGCCCGGACGATCCTTGTAACGCGGCCCGAGCTCATTGAACAGCTTGGTCACCACATCCCGATCGCGGAGACGATTAAACGCCTGACGACGTTTTGCGACCGTATCGTTCTTTGCCAACGTAATCAAAGGCTCCGCCACGCGACGCAATTCCTTGGCTTTGGGCAGTGTGGTCTTGATGATCTCGTGGCGCATCAGCGACGAGGTCATATTTTTCAGCATGGCCTGACGATGACTGCTGTTGCGGCTCAACTGCCGTCCGATGTTACGATGACGCATTGCTACGATTCCTTAACGACTTTCTTCTGCTGCGGGCGAAAGTTCGCAAACGTGGGTAAATGGTGCCGATCAGACGCCGACCTTTTCCTGCTCTTTGAGACCCGGAGGCGGCCAGTTTTCCAAGCGCATGCCCAGCGACAGGCCGTGCGATGCCAGCACGTCTTTGATCTCGGTCAGCGACTTCTTGCCCAGGTTAGGCGTCTTCAGCAACTCCACTTCGGTGCGCTGAATCAGGTCACCGATGTAATAGATACTCTCGGCCTTGAGGCAATTGGCGGAACGTACCGTCAATTCGAGATCGTCTACCGGACGCAGCAGGATCGGATCGATCTCCGACTCGCGTTCCTCCGGCTTGGCCTCTTCTTTACCCCGGAGGTCGACGAACACGGAGAGCTGGTCACGCAGGATACCCGCGGCCTGGCGAATCGCGTCTTCCGGATCTATGGTACCGTTGGTTTCGATATCGATAATCAGCTTATCCAGATTGGTGCGTTGCTCCACGCGCGCGCTATCCACCGTGTACGTAACGCGGTGAACCGGGCTGAACGACGCATCCAGACGCAAGTGACCGATCGGGCGGCTCTCGCTCTCTTGGCGCATCGGCGCCGGTACATAGCCGCGACCGCGCTGCACGCGCAGGGTAATATTGAGCTCGCCATCTTTGGTTAGATTGGCAATCACATGATCCGGGTTAACTATTTCGACGTCATGATCGAGGACAATGTCCCGCGCCAGAACCGCACCCTGACCTTTTTTCTTCAGCGTCAGCGTGGCCTCATCGCGCGCATTGAGTCGAATCGCCAACCCCTTGAGGTTAAGCAGGATATCGATCACATCTTCCTGCACGCCTTCAATCGTCGTGTACTCGTGCAGCACACCTTCAATCTCGGCGTCCGCAACCGCGCAGCCCGGCAACGATGACAACAGGATACGCCGCAGGGCGTTACCCAACGTGTGACCAAAGCCACGCTCTAGTGGTTCGAGCGTAACCTTGGCGCGCCGTTCGTTGATCAGCTGGACGTCGACTATCCGTGGCTTGAGAAATTCTGACACTGAACCCTGCATGGATTGTCCTCTTTAATGATCCCTGATGCGCACGCCTACTTGGAGTACAGCTCCACGACCAGATGTTCGTTGATATCCGGCGGCAATTCCCCGCGACCGGGAATCGACTTGAATACACCTTCCATCTTCTTCGCATCCACCTGCAGCCACTCGGCAATACCGCGCTGATGGGCGAAGTCGAGCGCCGACTGCACGCGCACCTGAGATCGGCTTTTCTCTCTCACGGCGACCACGTTATTGGCGCTTACCTGATACGAAGGAATATTCACTTTCTGTCCATCGACCGTGATGCCGTTGTGCCGCACCAACTGTCGCGCTTCGCTGCGCGATGCCGCAAAACCCATTCGGTAGACAACATTATCCAGCCGGCACTCCAGTAGCTGCAGCAAATTTTCACCGGTGGAGCCTTTGATACGCGCGGCTTCCTTATAGTAATTCCGGAACTGCCGCTCGAGCACACCATACATGCGGCGTAACTTCTGCTTTTCGCGCAGCTGCAACGCATAATCCGACAGACGCGTCCGTCGCTGGCCATGCTGACCCGGGGGAAAGGCGCGGTTTTCGACTGGACACTTGGCCGTAAAACACTTTTCGCCTTTCAAAAACAGTTTACCGCCTTCGCGACGGCACTGGCGGCACTTCGAACCGATATACTTAGCCACTCGTTCAAGCCTCCAGACTTAGACGCGACGTTTCTTGGGTGGACGACAACCGTTATGCGGGATCGGCGTCACGTCCGTGATATTGGCGACCTTCAGACCACACGCATTCAGCGCACGTACCGCCGACTCGCGTCCGGGACCAGGGCCCTTGACCAACACTTCGATGTTCTTCATGCCGTATTCCTGCACCGCAGTGCCCGCACGTTCGGCGGCGACCTGAGCAGCAAACGGAGTGCTCTTACGCGAGCCACGGAATCCTGAACCTCCCGAGGTAGCCCACGCGAGCGTGTTACCCTGGCGATCCGTAATGGTCACGATGGTATTGTTGAACGACGCGTGGATGTGGGCGACCCCATCTACGACGTTCTTCTTAATCTTCTTACGTGTGCGAGTCGGCGGTTTTGCCATGTCTCGTAATCCTAAATTTCGTTAAGCCAATGTTGCCGATTTATTTGCGAATCGGCTTGCGCGGACCCTTACGCGTGCGGGCATTGGTGCGCGTGCGCTGTCCACGCACCGGTAAACCTCGGCGATGTCGCAGTCCACGGTAGCAACCGAGATCCATGAGTCGCTTAATATTCATTGAAACTTCGCGACGCAAATCACCTTCCACCGGCATCTTGGAAATCTCGCCGCGCAGCTTCTCAAGCTCTGCCTCGGTAAGGTCCTTGATTTTTGCGGCCGGGTCGACGCCGCTAGCGGCGCAGATCTGCTGTGCGCGGGTGCGGCCGATACCGTAAATCGCAGTCAAAGAAATCACCGCGTGTTTATGGTCCGGAATGTTGACGCCTGCAATACGGGCCATTCAGTTACTCTCCCAAATCCTGCACATAGGCCATCGCGAAAACGCGCAATGGTAGCCTAATTCGAGCAAAAAATAAATGCATTGGCACTATCAGCCCTGGCGTTGTTTGTGCCGGGCGTCCTTGCAAATGACCCGCACGACGCCGTTACGCCGAATGATCTTGCAGTTGCGGCAGATCTTTTTTACCGAGGCACGCACTTTCATGGTCTATCTCCAAAACAGCCTATTGTCCGCCATAACTCTTTGAAATATAAAACTTTAAATCTAACGCAGGGCGCCGGTACGACCATAGCCCTTCAAATTGGCCTTCTTCATCAAGCCCTCGTACTGGTGCGACATCAGATGC
Source organism: Gammaproteobacteria bacterium (assembly GCA_030147845.1). Lineage (GTDB taxonomy): Bacteria > Pseudomonadota > Gammaproteobacteria > JASBUN01 > JASBUN01 > JASBUN01. Next base: position 10,624 of record JASBUN010000061.1, on the reverse strand, counting down.
GCCTGCAATTGCGCCATGAAGTCCATCACCACTATGACGATAATCAGCAATGAGGTGCCACCGAAGTAGAACGGAACATCCCAATATATGATCAAGAATTCCGGCAACAGAGACACCGCGGTAATGTAGATGGCACCGGCCGTGGTCAATCGCGTCAACACCCCATCAATATATCGGGCGGTCTGGTCTCCAGGCCGTATACCCGGAATAAACGCGCCCGATTTCTTCAAATTGTCTGCCGTCTCACGCGAATTAAACACTAACGCGGTATAGAAGAAGCAGAAAAACACAATCAACAGCGAATACAGCAAAACGTATAACGGTTGGCCCGGTGACAACATTTGCGACACGTCGCCCAACCACGACATGCCACCCTCGGGCGAGTTCTGACTCAGCCATTTGCCCAGTGTCGACGGAAACAAAATCAAACTAGAGGCAAAAATCGGCGGTATGACCCCCGACATGTTCAATTTAAGCGGTAGATGACTACTCTGCGCCGCGTAGACTTTACGACCCTGTTGGCGCTTGGCGTAATTCACCGTGATTCGCCGCTGTCCGCGTTCGACAAAAATAACGAATCCGGTTACTGCCACCACGATGGCAAACAAGGCCAGCACGGTAAACACGCCCCACGAGCCCGTTTCCACGTTAGACAGCACGGCGCCGATCGCGCGCGGCAAACCGGCGACTATGCCGGCGAAAATAATCAACGAAATACCGTTGCCAATACCGCGTTCGGTGATCTGCTCACCCAACCACATCAAAAACATCGTGCCGGTAACCAACGTGATCACCGCCACGAAATAAAAATTATAGGTGTTCATAAACACCATGCCGGGCTGCCCCGCCAGACCGTAGGCGACACCAAACGCCTGGAACGTGGCCAATCCTACCGTGCCATAACGCGTGTACTGCGTAATCTTACGCCGGCCGGCTTCACCCTCTTTCTTCAGCTGTTCCAGCGACGGCACCACCACCGACAACAATTGCATAATGATGGATGCCGAAATATACGGCATTATGCCTAACGCAAACAGCGACAAGCGCGATAAAGCGCCACCCGAGAACATGTCGAACATGCCCAGTATGGTGCCGCGCTGCTGATCGAACAGCTGCGCCAATTTGGTTGGATCGATGCCCGGCACCGGAATGAAGGTACCAATACGAAACACCAGCATCGCGCCCAAGACAAAAAATATGCGCTGGCGCAGCTCCTTGAACTTGCCAAGGCTGCCCATTGCGCCGGGCACGTTTGCCGGTGTTTTGGCCACTTATTCCTCGATCCTGCCGCCAGCAGCCTCAATTGCCGCGCGCGCGCCCTTAGTCACAGCCAAGCCGCGTACGGTTACCGCCTTATCAATACTGCCCGACGCGATAACTTTTACCCGCGTGACTTCTTGTCCGACGAGATTAGCCGCCTTCAATGCCAACATATCGGCGACGTCACCGACTTTTGCCAGTTCATGCAACCGCAACTCGGTGTTGAGGCGCGATGTGCGCGAGCGAAACCCGACCTTCGGCAATCGGCGCTGCAACGGCATCTGCCCGCCTTCGAACCCAACTTTGTGAAATCCGCCGGCGCGGGCGCGTTGACCCTTATGGCCTCGACCCGCGGTTTTACCCAAGCCGGAACCGATGCCGCGACCGACCCGCTTCGCGGTCTTGCGGCTGCCGGCCGGCGGCTTGATGGTATTTAATCGCATGTCAGAGCTCCTCAATCTTGAGCATATACTGGACTTTATTGATCATGCCCCGATTTTGGGGCGTATCATCGACCACGACGCTATGATGCATACGCCGAAGCCCCAGTCCACGCACCGAAGCCTGGTGATTCTTCAGGCGGCCGGCCGTGCTTTTGATCAAAGTGAGTTTCAATTTATTGTCAGCCATGGCTCAACCCAGAATTTCTTCTACTTTTTTGCCGCGTTTAGCCGCCACCTGTTCCGGTGACGTCATATCGGTCAACCCGCGGATGGTGGCCCGCACGACGTTAATGGGATTGCGCGAACCGATACACTTGGCCAGCACATCGTGGACTCCAACCACCTCGAACACCGCGCGCATCGCGCCACCGGCGATAATGCCGGTACCCTCGGACGCAGGCTGCATGAAGACTTTGCTGGCTCCGTGACGAGCGGTTAAGGCAAACTGCAGAGTGCCTTCTCGAATATTGACCTTACGCATATTCTGCCGCGCCTTTTCCATCGCTTTCTGAATAGCGAGAGGAACTTCGCGTGCCTTACCGTAACCGAAGCCGACTTGACCATTGCCATCGCCAACTACCGTCAACGCGGTAAATCCGAACTGGCGACCGCCTTTGACCACTTTGGCCACACGATTCACGGTGATCAATTTCTCGAGGAGACCGTCACCCGAACTTTGCTCTGTGTTTGCCATGTTCTACCCTTACAGTTCCAGACCGTTTTCGCGCGCAGCATCGGCCAGCGCCTTGATCCGGCCATGATATCTGAAGCCCGAGCGATCGAATGCTACCTTGGTAACACCGGCCGCCTTGGCCTTCTCAGCAATCGCCTTTCCGACAGCCGCAGCTGCCTCGGCATTGCCTGTCCCCTTCAATGAGCCACGCAGTTCCTTTTGTACCGTACTCGCTGTCGCTACCACCTTAGCATCTGTCGGCGCAATGATCTGCGCATAGATGTGTCGAGGAGTGCGATGCACGGTAAGGCGAAAGGCACCCAACTCGCGGATCTTGAGGCGAGTACGGCGTGCTCGGCGTAGACGTGCAGTATTCTTATCCATAGCGCGCAGACCTTACTTCTTCTTGGCTTCTTTAAGGATGACTTGTTCATCCGAGTAGCGAACACCCTTGCCTTTGTAGGGCTCGGGCGGCCGATAGGAGCGAATTTTGGCAGCAACCTGACCCACCTGCTGCTTATCAACACCTTTTACGATCACTTCCGTTTGACTCGGTGTCTCTATGCTGATGCCTTCGGGGACCGCGTACTGAACCGGGTGCGAAAAACCCAAGGTAAGGTTTAGAACCTTGCCTTGCGCTTGCGCGCGATAACCGACGCCGCGGAGTTCGAGTTTACGCTCGAAGCCCTGACTTACACCGATCACCATACCGTTGATGATCGAGCGCATGGTTCCAGCCATCGCATTCGACCCCTTGGTACGATCGCGAGGCGCAAACACCAGCGTATCGTCCTCGCGCTTCACCTCGACGCTATTATGCGCGTCCAGCGCCAGTGATCCCTTTGAACCTTTAACAGCCACGTTCTGCCCCTTGAGCGTGATTTCAACACCCTTGGGGATGGCTATTGGGCTTTTTGCTACTCTCGACATGGTCAGTTACCTGTCTTACGAAACGACACAGAGCACTTCGCCGCCCTGGCCTGCAGATCGTGCGGAACGATCAGTCATCACGCCTTTGGACGTCGATACGATCGCAACACCCAACCCGCCGTTTACCTTGGGCAGATCATCTTTACCCTTGAAGATACGCAACCCAGGGCGGCTGACCCGACGCAACACGTCGATCACCGGGCGGCCCGCGTGATAGCGCAGCGTAATCGTCAATACCGGTTTACGGTCAACGTCCGAGACCGCATACGCCTCGATATAGCCCTCTTCTTTCAGCACGCGGGCGAGTTCCAACTTCAGCTTCGCAGACGGCATTTCCACCTGCATCTTGTTGGCTCGCTGACCGTTACGAATTCGGGTCAACATATCAGCGATCGGGTCACTCATGCTCATATTCTAAATCCCATATGGGGGCGGGCTTCCGCCCACCTTGGCCGAGTCGGACGGAACCGACCCTACTATGCTACCTACCAACTGGCCTTACGCAGGCCAGGGATGTCACCGCGCATCGCGGCCTCGCGCAGCTTACTGCGCGCCAGACCAAATTTACGGTAATAACCGTGCGGGCGTCCGGTGATACGACACCGATTCCGCTTGCGCGACGGGCTCGAATCCCTTGGCAATGATTGAAGCTTGGCGACGGCCGCCATCTTTTCCTCATCGCCCGTCTTCGGGCTGCTGATCAACACTTTGAGTTCGGCGCGCTTGGCCGCGTATTTTCGCGCCAGCTTTGCTCGCTTCTTCTCCCGATTGACCATGCTGGTCTTAGCCATATTTACCGATCCTCAGTTTCTGAACGGGAAGTTAAACACCGACAACAGTGCCTTACCTTCCTCGTCTGTCTTTGCCGTCGTGGTAATGGTGATATCCATACCACGCAGCGCGTCAATCTTGTCGTAATCAATTTCCGGAAAAATAATCTGTTCGCGCACACCCATGTTGTAGTTGCCGCGGCCGTCGAACGCCTTGCCATTCAGACCGCGAAAATCACGCACACGCGGGATGGCGACGCTGATCAAACGGTCCAGAAATTCATACATGCGCTCACGACGCAAGGTGACCTTGCAGCCGATGGGCCAATCCTCACGGATCTTGAATCCGGCGATCGATTTACGGGCATGCGTGACTACCGCTTTCTGCCCTGCGATCTTTTCCATATCACTAACTGCGTGATCAAGTACCTTTTTGTCGCCGACCGCTTCGCCCACACCCATGTTCAGGGTGATCTTAGTGATGCGCGGTACTTCCATCACGTTTTTGTAGCTGAACTGCTCCTGGAGCCGCTTCACCACATCCGTCTTGTAAAATTCTTGCAATCTAGCCATGACAGCACCCACGCTTTACGCGTCTACGACCTCACCATTCGACTTGAAATACCTGACCTTGCGTCCGTCTTCCAGCACGCGCATGGACACGCGATCCCCTTTTTTCGTCGCCGGGTTGTACAACATTACGTTGGACGCGTGAATCGGCATTTCGATATCCACTATGCCGCCACTGACGCCGCGATTCGGATCCGGGCGTTGATGCTTCTTTGCCACGTTGATGCCTTCGATCACAACGCGGTCGAACGGCATCAAGCGTAACACCGTGCCTCGGCGACCTTTGTCTTTGCCGGAAATGACGATCACGTCATCACCTTTTTTAATTCTGCGCATAACCCTTACTCCAAGCTCACAACACTTCGGGAGCTAGCGAAATGATCTTCATGAACTTCTCGTTGCGTAGCTCGCGCGTCACCGGTCCGAATATACGGGTGCCGATCGGCTGATGCTGATTGTTCAGCAGCACTGCGGCATTGGTATCGAAGCGGATCAGTGAGCCGTCGGGACGACGTACACCCTTACGGGTACGCACGACCACGGCGTTGTACACCTCGCCCTTCTTAACCTTTCCGCGCGGAATCGCCTCTTTTATGCTGACCTTGATGATGTCTCCGATACCCGCGTAACGGCGATGAGAACCGCCCAGCACCTTGATGCACTGCACCCGGCGCGCGCCACTGTTATCGGCCACATCCATCGTTGTTTGCATCTGAATCATGGCTTATTCCCACACAACCTGTTCGTTAATCCCAGCGCCCATACCCAATATCGCGCACTATTCGCCGGCCTGCTCCAGGACCTTGACCAGCCGCCAATTTTTCGATTTGGACAGCGGGCGGCACTGTTGCACCATGACGAGATCACCTTCACGGCACTCGTTGTTCTCATCGTGCGCGTGTATCTTGGTCGAACGGCGTATGTACTTACCATAAATGGGATGAGGTACGCGTCGCTCCAGTACCACCGTGATGGTCTTTTCCATGCGGTTACTGACCACGCGACCCGTTACCGTATTCGCCGACGACTCCGTATTCATTTGCTCACTCATGACGCCTTACCCGCACGTGCTTTTTCATTGAGCACGGTCTTTACCCGCGCGATGTTCTTGCGGACCTTCTGAAGTTGATCCGGTCGCGACATCTGCCCAATACCACGCTGCATACGTAGATTGAATTGCTCACGCAGCAGGTCTTTCAACTCGCCGTTGAGACCGTCTATCGTCTTTTCTCGCAGTTCGCTGGCTTTCATCACATCACCTGCCGGCTGACAAATACCGTCCTGATGGGGAGCTTGGCACCGGCCAAACGAAACGCTTCACGGGCAATTTCCTCCGTGACCCCCTCCATCTCGTACAACACCTTGCCGGGCTGCACTTTGGCTACCCAGTATTCGACGTTGCCTTTACCTTTACCCTGACGAACCTCGAGCGGCTTCTTAGTCACAGGCTTGTCGGGGAATACACGAATCCAAATTTTACCACCGCGTTTGATATGACGGGTCATTGCACGCCGCGCCGCCTCGATCTGGCGCGCCGTTACGCGACCGCGATCAACCGCCTTGAGCGCATACTCGCCAAAGCTGACCTTGCTGCCACGCTGGGCCAAGCCCCGGTTGCGACCCTTCTGCTGTTTTCGAAATTTCGTACGTTTCGGCTGTAACATGCTCGCGCGCTCCCCTTACTTCGCAGCCGCAGACTTCTTGGCGGCCGGCTCTTCAGCCTGGGGCTCGGCTTCAAACACTTCGCCCTTGAAGATCCAAACCTTCACACCAATAATGCCGTACGTTGTGCGCGCCTCGGCAAATCCATAGTCAATGTCGGCACGCAATGTATGCAACGGCACGCGGCCTTCGCGATACCACTCACTGCGCGCGATCTCCGCGCCGTTCAAACGACCGCCAACATTGATCTTGATACCCTGCGCTCCTAGGCGCATGGAATTGGTAACGGCACGTTTCATGGCACGGCGAAACATGATGCGGCGTTCCAGCTGTTGCGCCACACTTTCCGCAACCAACTGCGCATCCAGTTCCGGCTTGCGGATTTCCTCAATGTTTACCGACACAGGCACACCCATCATTGCCGTGAGCTGCTTGCGCAATGCTTCGATGTCCTCGCCTTTTTTACCAATCACCATGCCGGGACGCGCGGTGTTAATCGTAATGTGCGCGCTACGCGCCGGTCGCTCGATCTGAATCCGACTCACCGATGCCTGGGATAGCTTCCTCTTAAGGAATTCCCGCACCTTGATGTCTTGCTCCAGATAATCGGCAAAATCCTGGCTGTTCGCGTACCACTTGGACGTCCAGTCCTTAGAGATACCAAGACGAATGCCTGTCGGATGAACTTTCTGACCCATTACGGCCCTCTCTTACTTTTCAGCTACCGTCACAGTAATGTGACTGGTTCGCTTCAGAATACGTGTGCCACGCCCTTTGGCGCGCGCCATCCAGCGCTTATGCGTCGGGCCTTCGTCAACCATGATGGCCGCGACTTTCAGCTCGTCGATATCGGCCCCGTCATTGTGCTCAGCATTGGCAATCGCCGATTCAAGGACTTTCTTAATCAAGCTGGCCGCTTTTTTGTTGCTGAAGGTCAACGTGCTAAGCGCACTCTCCACCGGCAGCCCACGAATCTGATCGGCGACCAGACGGCCTTTCTGGGCAGAAATTCGTGCAAATTTATGTTTAGCGGATATTGCCATTGCAACCACTCCGTTACCGCGCCTTCTTGTCGGCGGCATGACCCTTAAATGTGCGGGTCGCCGCGAATTCGCCAAGTTTGTGTCCGACCAGGTTCTCACTGATCAACACGGGTATATGTTGGCGCCCGTTGTGGACAGCGATGGTCAGTCCAACCATATCCGGGAGCACCATCGAACGACGCGACCAGGTCTTGATCGGGCGCTTGCTTCCGGTAGCTACTGCCTCGTCCACCTTCTTAGCCAGGTGCACATCGACGAACGGACCCTTTTTTACTGAACGTGGCACTGTTTCACCCTCGATGCATTACTTGTTGCGACGACGCACGATCATGGAATCGGTGCGTTTGTTGCTACGTGTCTTATAACCCTTGGTCGGAACACCCCAAGGCGACACCGGGTGCCGGCCGCCCGAAGTACGACCTTCGCCGCCACCATGCGGGTGATCGACGGGATTCATGGCCACGCCGCGAACCGTCGGTCGCACGCCGCGCCAACGTGTGGCGCCCGCCTTGCCCAACTTCCGCAGGCTATGCTCCGAATTTCCGACTTCGCCGACGGTAGCCTTGCATTCGGCCATGATCTTACGCATCTCACCGGAACGCAGACGCAGGGTTGCGTAGCCTGCTTCGCGGGCGACCAATTGCACACTGGCGCCGGCACTACGAGCGATCTGCGCACCCTTGCCCGGCTTCATCTCTATACAGTGAACGACACTACCAACCGGAATATTGCGCAGTGGCAGCGCGTTACCCACTTTGATGGCGGCATCCACACCGGACATCAGGGTGTCGCCAGCCTGAATTCCGCGCGGCGCAACAATATACCGGCGTTCGCCATCCCCGTACAGCAGCAAAGCGATATTGGCGCTCCGATTCGGGTCGTACTCAATACGTTCCACGCGTGCGGCAATGCCGTCTTTATCGCGCTTGAAATCGATCATGCGATAACGCTGCTTATGACCACCGCCGCGATGCCGCGTGGTAATGCGGCCGGCGTTATTGCGGCCGCCCGATTTCGATTTTTTGTCCAACAGCGCTGCATGCGGTTCACCCCGATGCAGATCGCGATTGACCACCTTGACCACGCCACGTCGGCCGGGAGATGTAGGTTTTACTTTGACTATCGCCATTTTCGTATCGTCGCTATGCGGTTACTGCGGGCCTTGGATCGGCAAATTACGCCGATTCCGCCCCCATAAAGTCGATGTCGTTGCCTTCGGCCAACGTCACGTACGCCTTTTTCCAGTCCGAACGGCGGCCTTCGGTATTGGCGAAGCGTTTGCGCTTGCCCTTCATGTTCACTACCTGCACGCCAACGACTTCAACGCTGAATAACGTTTCCACCGCCTTGCGGATCTCCGGCTTGCTGGCGTCGGACAGCACCTTGAACACGTACTGATTACTACTTTCGCCAATGCGAGTACTCTTTTCAGAGACATGCGGCGCCAGCAACACTTTGAGCAGACGTTCTTGGTTCATGCCAGCCACTCCTCAACTTTTTTCAGCGCGCCAACGGTAATGACGATTTTCTCCGCGCCGACCAAATTGACCGGATTGAGCCCCTCAACATCTACAACTTCCACGCGATAGAGATTGCGCGCTGCCAAGTACAAATTTTCGTCCGGGTCTTCCGTAACCACCAATGCCTGGTCAAGACCGAGATCTTTCAGCATGATGACAAGATCCTTTGTCTTGGGCGAGCCGACTGCAAAACTCTCGACCACCACAAAGCGCTCCTGGCGCGCAAGCTCCGAGACGATAGAACGCATCGCAGCGCGGTACATTTTCTTGTTGACCTTCTGCGACCAGTCTTGATTGGTAGCGGCAAAGGTCTTGCCACCGCCACGCCAAAGCGGACTGCGGATTGTTCCCGCGCGCGCACGTCCGGTGCCCTTCTGTCGCCAAGGCTTGGCCCCGCCACCACGCACGGCGGCCCGATTTTTGTGGCCGCGCGTGCCGGATCGGCCGCCGGCCAAATAGGCGGTGACCACCTGATGGATCAAGCCCTCATTAAAATCTTTGCCAAACGCTGCATCCGATACCTGAACGGTGGCGTCTTTGTTGGCATTTGTGAGTTGCAGCTCCATCACCGACTCCTATCGACTCTTTACTGCGGGCCGAACGATTACGTCGCCGCCTTTGGCGCCCGGAACAGCGCCTTTTATCAGCAGCAGGTTACGTTCAACGTCTACACGGACGACTTCCAGATTCTGCGCCGTCGCGCGCACGTTGCCCATCTGGCCGGCCATGCGCTTGCCCTTGAATACACGACCGGGCGTCTGATTTTGACCTATGGATCCCGGTGCACGGTGCGACAATGAGTTGCCGTGAGTAGCATCTTGCATGTGGAAATTATGCCGTTTGATCGCGCCCGCAAAGCCTTTGCCGATGGTGGTGCCGGCGACATCGACCTTCTGGCCGACCTCGAACAAATCGACTTTGAGCTCTCCACCTACGGCGATGCCTTCGCCTTCGCCTTCCGCTAACGCGAACTCCCAAAGACCGTATCCCGCCTGCACTCCCGACTTGGCGAAGTGCCCGGCCTGCGGCTTACTCACCAAACCGGCGCGGCGCGTACCCATGGTAACTTGCAAGGCGCGGTAACCGTCGGCTTCGACGCCCTTGACCTGCGTGACCTGATTCGGCTCCACAACAATCACGGTGACTGGCACAGAAGCCCCATCGTCCGTAAAGACGCGCGTCATACCTGCTTTGCGACCGACAACCCCGATAGTCATTGTCAACTCCAGTAAACTGCCGCTAGACCCGAGCCCCTTGGAAACTCTCCGCTAGCAACCTAAATCAGCCTAACTTGATCTGCACATCCACGCCGGCAGCAAGATCCAATTTCATCAGCGCATCGACCGTTTTGTCGGTCGGCTCAACGATATCCATCAACCGCTTGTGGGTGCGAATCTCGTACTGATCACGCGCGTCTTTGTTGACGTGCGGCGAAACCAGTATCGTGAAACGCTCCATCTTGGTCGGTAGAGGAATCGGTCCACGCACTTGCGCGCCGGTCCGCTTAGCCGTCTCCACGATCTCGATCGCCGACTTATCGATCAAGCGATGATCGAAGGACTTCAGTCGGATGCGTATTCTTTGTTTGGCCGCCATTTCTAAACCTCAGTCGCCGCAACGAGCAAACCGTTACTCAATCACCTTCGACACCACACCAGCGCCGACCGTTCGTCCACCTTCGCGGATCGCGAAGCGTAACCCTTCTTCCATCGCAATCGGCGCAATCAACGATACCGTCATCTTCACGTTGTCG
>JASBUN010000038.1 GCA_030147845.1 Gammaproteobacteria bacterium | reverse complement strand
CCTGTTGGTGGATTCGAAGCCACGGATCTATCGAAATAGGCCGGTTCGAGCCGAGCGCAGCGAAGCGGCGCGAGACAACGCCGGAGACTTGGCGACGGCGGCCCGCAGGGCGAGGGGCGAAGCCCCGAGTCATCCCACCCTCTCCGCCAATCGATAAAAAAGGTGGCCCGAATGGGCCGCTTTTTTTATTGATCCCGTTGGTGGATTCGAAGCCACGGATCTATCGAAATAGGCCGGTTCGAGCCGAGCGCAGCTACACTTGGTTGTGTCATTCCCGGTAATAAATACGGTGAATGGGTGTGACTTTGTGTCACGTTCTTGCCACAGATCGATATCGGCGGCGGTGCTCGATCACACCAGGGCTCGATCAGCCGCACGACCGTTCGCACCAGCGTCGAAGCCGTATTTTTATGCGCTGGCGCGCTGCTGTTTGCCGGGTCAATCCGCTTGCGGCTGCAACGGCCAGTTGATGAATACCAGGCTTGTTCTCATACCCGTTGACATCTGCGCAGCGCTGGCCTGTTGTTCTGACACGCTTACCCATACACTTGCTGTAGTAGCTCTTTAGGGGGATGAGAAGGCGTGACGCGTACTCGTTTTGCCTACCTTGTGTTGTCTGCCGGTCTGTTGGTGGCCATCACCATGGGCGTGCGGCAATCGTTCGGTCTGTTTCTTGAGCCGATCAGCAGCAGTTTGTCGCTCGATCGCCAAACGTTCGGTTTGGCGATCGCAATTCAGAATTTGGTATTGGGATTGGCGTTGCCTGTGGCCGGTATGGCGGCGGATCATTTTGGCGCGTCCCGTATCTTAGCCGTGTGCACGTTGGCTTATGTGGCAGGACTGTTGTTCACGGCCTTGAGTCCCGATGCGGTGTCCTTGCAGATTGGGCTCGGTTTATTAGTCGGCCTTGGATTGAGTGGTACTACTTGGGTCGTGGTGCTCGGCGCCGTGGCTCGGCTTGTACCGCATGAGCGTACTAGCCTGGCGCTCGGCATTGTTACCGCCGGCGGTTCGGTCGGTATGTTTGCGTTGGTGCCGGTCGTCGAACGGCTACTAGCCAATTATGGCTGGACTACGGCATTGTTGGTTTTGGCTGGCGCCACGCTGCTGTTATTGCCAGTCGCCATGGTGCTTCGCGGACCGGCGCACCCCGGTCACGGCATCGCGCCCGATGCACCGGCAAGTATGCGTGCCGCCTTGCGTGCAGCGGCCAGTCACCGTGGTTATTGGCTGTTGAACGGCGGTTTTTTTGTCTGTGGTTTTCATGTCGCGTTTATCGCAACCCACCTGCCGGCCTATCTGACGGACAAGGGCATTTCGTCCGACGTTGCCGGCTTGAGCCTGGCGTTGATTGGTTTTTTCAATATTCTTGGAAGCTATTTCTGCGGCTTAATGGGCGGACGCCATAGCCGCAAGCATCTGCTGGCGCTGCTCTACATTATGCGCTCGGTGATCATCGCGGTGTTTTTGGTAGTACCGCTGTCGACGCAGTCGGCACTGCTGTTTTCGGCGGCCATCGGGTTTCTTTGGCTGGGTACCGTTCCGCTGACTAGCGGGATTGTTACGCAAATATTCGGTATGCGTTATATGTCGACCCTTTTTGGCGTTGTTTTTCTCAGCCATCAGCTTGGCGCATTCACCGGCGCGTGGTTGGGCGGCTACGTCTACGACCTTACCGGGTCATATAACGTAGTTTGGCTAATTTCGATTGGTTTAGGTCTATTAGCGGCTTTATTGCATTGGCCGATCAACGATGCACCGTTGTCACGTCGATCGGCGCGCGAGCCGGTGGCTGAGGCGGGTTGAGGGGGCGCCGGCGCGAATGTGATGCGTTTGACCGAGATCAAGGCGCCGAGTCTCATAGTCTGGAAACATACTCTTACAGCAGTGTATTGAATCCGCATGCATTGGAGAGTAGGAGCATGTTTTTCACGCGTTTTTTGAATTGGGCGACCCCTCTAGGCAATCTCACCGACGCGTTGACGCAGCGCAAAGTTTTGGGTATCGCGGATGGCTGCGCCATGCGCCGGCAGGGCCGCTGCCCGGGTAAGGAGTACTGCGCTGACTGCGCTTGGAATGAGGGTTGTATGGTGGACGGCACGTACGGCTCGCCATCGCCCAGACCCAAGTAGCCGTTACGCCAAGTTCAAGGCCTTCTTTTCGTGCCGCACCGGCGTCATCGGTCACGCAGCATGCGTGCGGCTTACTTTCTCAACCGTAAACCGTGATCAGAAGTTCGCCGCCCTGTGCCGGCGGGTTTTGCCGTCTACTGCGCTGGTGTGGTTAAGAAAGACGCCGCCCCCGGAGGACAGGGACGGCACCAAAAGTGCCCAAGGCTGGGCAAGGGAGGGAGGAGCCAACAAAATTCGGCAGCGCGGTTACCCGCGGATGCATGCGGTAGACCGAGCAAGTTCTGTACCAACTCTGATCTGCATTTCGACCGTCACGCTTTGTCCGTTACCATGACCGTTTTTGGCGTCGCTCCGTGACATTTTTAGCCACGGCATCGCGGCTCCGATTACTGGCGGCCAGTGCGCAATATTGGAATCGCCGATGGAGTCGTTAGTCATCATAATGGCGAACGGCGCGCACTGTTTTCCCTCGCCCAAATCCTGCCGTTGCGCCAAATAGCGCATGCGTAAATCTCTGCAGGTCAGTGATATCCCCTCGAATTTTACTTCCATATTGCGCGAACCGACGCCCCATCGCTCCTGCACATGGCCACAGCACACAGGTCCTGGTGGCCTGCCTGCCCGGCAAGTCTGAGCGCCAGGCACGCATTCGATGCGGCCACTTTGCTGATACGTGAACTGCCGTTTGCGGCAATCGAATGTTGCTGTCGGCGAACCCGCGGCGCTCAAACCATGCCGGCACAGTTCGTGTACCCTATGGCCGGTGCGTACGGATAGTTGTGGCAAGCTCGTTTCGTAGAGAAACAGGGCGATTCGCGTCGCTGTTTCATAGTGATACACGCGCTTTCGGCTGGCTACACACTTTGGAATATCCACTTTGGAATTAGCTGGTTATCGCTTTTGTGGATGCTGGCATAGAAACTGCTTCGGTCCGTATAGCGTCGCACATTCATTTCGATCAGGAGGAATATTCAATGTCGCGAAATTCGGCACAGTGGCATGCAAAACCCAATCTCCCGGAAACCCATTACGTAGATAGTTCGATCTATACCAGTGAGGAATTTTTCCGCGAAGAACAGGAAAAGATTTTCAACAAGGTATGGATCATCGCTTGTCACGAGAGTGAAGTGCCCAATGCATATGACTACCGGACCTTTCAGCATCCGGGCGGCGAAAATCTAATCATCGTGCGTGGCGACGATCAGAAAGTACGCGCGTTCTACAACATCTGCCCGCATCGGGGCAACACGATCCTGTATGACCCATCCGGCAACGCCAAGAACATGACCTGTATCTTTCACTCATGGTCGTTCGATACCAAGGGTAACTGCGTGGATATCACGCGCGGCACCGAGGGCTATCAGAATCGTATTGACAAGCAGGATGTCTGTCTGCGCGAAGTGAAATGCGATACGGGTTACGGTGGTTTCATCTGGGTGAATGTCGATGACGAATCGATGTCGCTCAAGGAATACATCGGTGACGCATTAGGTCTGCTCGACGAATGCATCCAGCCGGAAATGGAAGTATTTCATTACCACAAGGCAATCGTAAACACGAACTACAAGTTGTGGCACGACACCAACAGCGAGTTCTACCACGACTTCCTGCATTACTTTAATCGTATCACCGGCATGATCCAGCCGGGTTACTACGACCGCAAGTACGAAGGCTACAAGTACGGCCACGCCTCCGTCGGTTCCATGGAAGTGCAGTACGACAAATATGCGGGTAGCCAGAAGCGCGGTGTCGGCTGGCCGGGCCTTGGCCCTGGCGGCTGGATTCTGATCGATTTATTCCCCGGTATGACCTACAACCTGCGTACATCCGTGTTGCGACTGGATACGGCGATTCCTTTGGGCGCCAACAAAGTTGCGATCGAATTTCGCGGTTTGGGTCTGAAGAGCGATACGCCCGAGCAACGCGCTGAACGCATCCGCGACCATAATACGATCTGGGGACCGTTTGGCCGCAATCTGCATGAAGATCTGCTCGCGGTACACGGGCAAGGTATCGCCATGCGCGAAGGCACCGACAGCAAGTGGGTCATCCAAGGTCGTGAAGAAAGCAGCACCATTCATGACGAAGTCGGCATGCGACATTTCTACGCTGAGTGGAGCCGGAGAATGGGCCGTAAAGCCTCGGCCCCGCAAGAGCAAGGGAAGATCGAGGCGGCGTAATACCTGTGTGCGAAGGCTCGTGCGTTGCACGGGCCTTCGCTGCGCTGGTCGACTATTGGGAAATAAGTTTAGGAGTATTCGAGCATGAATTCGCACGAAGCCGTCGAACGGTTGATTTACAAATCCGCACTCGCGTTGGACGAGAAAAATTTTGATGGCTATTTAGAGCTTTGTGATGGCGCGTTTACCTACACGATTTGTACGTATAGCCCCGAAATCCGGAAAGACATGATCTGGCTCCAGCATGACAAGGAGGGCATGAAAACGCTGTTCAAAAATTTACCGCGGCATAACAGCGACCATTCCCCACTTACTCGTCATGTGACCGTGTATACGGTTGATCAAAAGGACGATGGCACCGAAGCGGAAGTCGTATCGGGCCTGCAAGTTTACAAAACGGCGCTCGATGGCGGCGCGACAAGCTTGTATGCGGTTGGAAAGATATACGATACCGTCAAGCTGAGCGGCGATAGTGTGTCTCTAGTGAAGAGAAACATTCGATTGGATACGCGCGAATTGGGGATCGGTCACCATGTACCGTTCTAAATGAATTGAACACCCGGTAAAGGCGTAGATGATGAAGGTGCAAGTCAAAGCCCGAAATCGGGCATTCGGATTTGATACGGGTGTGGGCGAAAGCGTTCTGTATAGCGGCCTGCGTACGGGAGTGGCGCTGCCATACGAATGCGCAACCGGTACTTGTGGCACTTGTAAGGCGAAGCTGATCGAGGGCGAACTCGATGATCAGTGGCCAGAGGCCCCCGGTCGGAAATACCTCAAGTCCGACCAAGGCGAGTTTCTTATGTGCCAGTGCGCCGCGAAGACCGATCTGTCGATCGAAATTGGCAACTTCGTTTCCGAGGCAACTCCCGGTGCGGTGATACCAGCGAAGTTTACCGGCATCGTAGGCGGCAGCCGCATGCTTACCCCGGATGTAAAGGCGTTTACGGTCGAGTTGGACAGATCGACAGAGTTCGACGCTGGGCAGTTTGTGGCGGTGCGGTTTCCAGGGATAGGCGGCTATCGTGGCTATTCGATGGTCAACTTTGAGCGCCGCACACAGACGTTAGAGTTCGTCGTTAAAAAGCTACCTGGCGGAGGCGTCTCCGAATGGTTGTTTGACAATGAGCCTACCGGTGTCGAACTCGAAATCTTTGGCCCACTGGGCAGCGCGACTTTCTACCCCGGTATGGGTAAAAACGTATTGTGTATTGCCGGTGGCAGCGGTATTGCCGGCATGATGTCGATCTTTTCACGCGGCTGCCAGGAAAATTATTTCGCTGACCACCAGGGATACCTGTTTTTCGGCGTACGAACGGCCAATGACGCGTTTTATCTCGACGAACTCGCCGCTTTCAAAGCTAAACACCCGGAAAATTTGCATATCACGGTGGCTCTTTCCACCGAAGCCGTTACGGACGAAGTCAAGGCCGCTTTCCCTGGTTTGGAATTCGACACCGGATTCGTGCATGAGGTAGCGGCACGTAAGATGAAAGACCACTACGACAATATCGTCGCCTATCTGGCCGGACCACCGCCAGCGGTTGATGCGGCGATTCGGACGTTGGTGCTGGAGGCGCGATTGTCGGCGGATTCCATACGGTATGACAAATTCAGTTAGTCGAGGGGTAGTTTGCATGCAGGATCGTACGCTTTTGTGTAACACGAACGAGGTGCCGGAAGACGGCATGAAACAGTTCGAATTAGATGACGGAACCAAAGTTATCGTGCTGCGTAGTGGGGATGAATTCTATGCCTACGATGCCATGTGCCCGCACCAAGAGGTCGAGTTGTGTGAAGGATTCTATGACGGGTGCGTACTTACCTGTCATCAGCACCTTTGGCAGTGGGATGTGAAGACGGGAGACATGATGGGCTTGGCAGAGGCTCCGCTGACGTCGGTGGCGATGGAGCTGGATGGCGAAGACCTTTATGTTTGTGAGCCGGTAATGAATCGTGCGGCAGTGGGCGGACGATAACGCAAGGTTTCGATTATGAGTCTGACACGATTATGCCGAATTGAAGATGTGCCGAAGGACGGCATGCAAAGTTTTGAAACCGAGAGTGGCGAGAAGGTGTTGGTGCTCAGCTCCGGCGATGAGTACTTCGCTTATCAGGCGATCTGTCCGCACCAGGAAGTCGAATTATGTGAAGGCTTTTACGATGGCTGCGTGCTGACCTGTCATCAACATTTGTGGCAGTGGGACGTCAAAACCGGCGCGCCGATGGGGCTTGCCGAGACCGGACTCGAGTTTTACGAACTCAAAATCGAAGGCGACGAAATTTTTATCGGTTCTTCGAGCGCCTTGGATGTGGCCTCTTTATTCGAAGGCGTGTCGTCCGAGACCCGCGACGCCTTGTCAAAGTTGGCTCGCGTGGAGAGCTATGACGAGGGCAGCACGATATATCAGGTAGGTGACGCGGTTCAGGACCTATATGTTTTGGAGTCTGGCCGGGTCGAGTTCCAGCTTGGTCGTGACGACCGCGTTAGCCCGGCGGGATTCATCCTGCGCAAAGGGGAAGTATTCGGATGGGCTGCGCTGCTTTCGGATCAACCGATGCGTATCGCGCGCGCGACGTGTAAGGAAGCTTCGTCGGTGTTGGCGCTGAATGGACGTGAAGTGCTCGAAGCATTGTCCAAGGATCCTTCGGCAGGGTATCGCGTCATGACCTCGCTAGTGCACCTGGTCACGCGCTATCTGGCGTCTTCGGGAGCGAAATAAGGTTTTGGCGGTCTTACCTGCATCTAAGACCGCCAGACAAAATTCGTGATGCGTGAATGTGTGTAGGCATGATGCTCATGAATATGAAGGAGGGGTGGAAATGAGGTCGGGTTATCGCGCTTTGGTGCCCGGAAGGTTGATAGCTTGGCCGCGGTGGATCGCGGAATGTGGGCGGCGAATAGCCGCTCGAGATGGAGACCAAGTGACGTTCGACATTATGTAGAAATTGACCTCAAAAAACGAAACTGCGTACCGTTTCCAGGTGAGCAGGAGTCAAACAAATCGGAGGAGGAAGTTATGAGCACAGTACATATCGGATTATATAAACGGGTTATCCGTCGATTAGGGCTATCGCTCGGGCTGATCGCGGCCAGTGCGTTTGCAGTAGGCAGCGCCCAGGCGAAAGACTATGGCAAGCCGGGAGAAGCGGTACATTTGGTGATTGGTTATCAACCGTACTATACCGAGTCCTGGTCGGGCGTCATCATGCGCTCCAAGGAACTTTGGAAGAAATATCTGCCGAAAGGCTCGACTGTACAATTCCAGATCGGCCTGCAAGGCGCGATCATTGTTAACGCCATGCTCGCCGGCAAACAAGACATCGGCTATATGGGCGATATGCCTGCGGTAGTGTCTACCACCAAGACTCGTGTCGCCGACATTCGTTTGGTTGCCGTTGCCGGTTTGGGATGGGATCAGTGCAATATCGTCCTGGTTCGGAATAGTGCACCAAAGTTCAAAAACTCCGAAGAAGCGCTGAAGTGGTTGAGCGGCAAGCGTGTAGCGGTGCCCAAGGGCGCGTGTACGGACCGATTCGCTCGCGCTGTATTCAAAAAGCTGAATATCAAGCCCGCCGAATATCTGAATCAGAATATCGAAGTCATTACCAGTGGTTTCAAAGCCGGAAAACTTGATGCGGCAGCGATCTGGGAACCAACAGCTTCGAAGATTGTTGAGGAAGGTATTGCCCGGCGCGTCGCGTCCGGCTTCAGCGTGAAAGAGAATGACGGTGGCTTCTTGGCCATGCGCGCCGATCTGATCAAACAGCGTCCGGACGTGGTCAAGGCGTGGTTAAAGGCAGAGCTGGATGCGCAGCAGTTCATGGCAAATCCGAAGAATGCCGATGCCATCGCGCAGATGGCAGTGGATCAGACCACCGGCTTTACCAAGAAGGAAATGTGGATGGCCTTTACCGGCGCTTATCCGGCCAGCGAAGGTGGTACCGACGTGCGTATCCTTCTGCCTTATGCATTCACTCCAAAAGCTATGGATCTGATCCATCGCGCCACGGCGTTCTTGCATAAGATCAAGAGCATCAACGTTAGCAAGCTGCGGTCCGATGCGGTGATGCCGGAGTTTACTCAGGAGATCCTCAAGGAGCGCGGGCTTACCGCGCCGATCGGCGAAGTCAAGTCACTGCCAGTGTCTGACTTCAAGAACTGAGTAAATACCTACTAGGCGGAAGTAGAATCGACAGCTAGACCGTCGGGCAGGGCATAGCATGCGGAATTGTATTCCCTGTCCGACGGTCATTTTGTAGGAATGCGAGGTATACCGATGACGAATCCGACCACGACAGTTCTGGCAGCCGGATCGGAGTTGAACGAAGAACGAATTGTTGCGCTGCTAAAACGGACCGCGCCTTTTGAACCGCTATCCGATCAGCGTTTGCGGGAAGTTGCGAGCATTGCGACCCCTGTATATTTGAAAAAGGGCGATTTAATTTACACCGTCGATGAACGTTCTGACGACGTGTACGTAATCGCAACGGGTACCGTTGAACACGCGCTTGGCCCCAGCGCGCAGGCGACACAACTGGTCAAGATCGTTGGCGAAGCCGATGTCATCGGTTGGGCGGCATTGCTGAAGAACAAACCTGCACGGCTCGCGAAGACCACTTGTTTGCAAGACTGTGAAGTGTTGCGCATCAACGGTCAGCATCTCATAGAAATTCTGGCGCACGATGAAGCGAGCGGCCGGGAAGTGATGACTTGTTTCGCCAAAATGCTTATGAATGAATTCACAGTGCCTGCATGGTTGAGTCAAGTGCAGGAACTTCCACGTAAAGTAAAAGTAGGGGCCGATGGGCTGGAGACAGCCAACCTCACCGGCGTATCCCTTACCATGTTCCGCATCGCGCAATGGCTGAAAAGTCCCAGGCCTTACTTGATGCTGCTGGGATTTACCATATTCATTGGGCTTTGGTATCTGCTCTCAGAAGGCTGGCACGTATGGCGGTTTGACCGTCTGCCCGGTCCGGTGGAAGTATGGGAAGAGTGGACCAGCCGCAACCCGGTCTATGGTATTTCGCTGTTTACCCCGGAATACTACACCCACATTTGGTATAGCGTTCGGCGTATCGCCGAGGCATTTTTCCTGGCCACGCTATTGGGCGTCCCGTTTGGATTATTTTTGGGATGGTCGCGAAAATTCCGTGAGTATACCTTCCCGATATTCGAGACTTTGCGCCCGATCCCGATTCTGGCTTGGGTGCCACTTGCGATTTTGATGTTCTCGGGTACGGAAACCCCGGTCATTTTCCTGACCACACTGGCATCATTCTTTGCCACGGCATTGAACACCATGCTAGGCGTCGAATCCATTGATGAATCTTACCCGCGCGCAGCGTCATGCCTCGGAGCGAGTAAGTGGCAGGTGTTTCGCCACGTCGTCATTCCCGGCGCGCTACCACACATGTTTACCGGATTACAAATCTCGGTGGGCGTGGCTTGGTTCTCTTTGGTGGCGGCGGAAATGGTCTCCGGCCAATACGGATTGGGCTACCTCATCATGACGTCCTATACCATGGTCAGTTATCCAACCATCATTATCGGCATGGCTACGCTTGGTATTGTCGGCTACATCACCAGTGCCATGGTTCGAATTGCTGGCGATCAAATGATGCAATGGCGAGTGCGTGAACTGGCCCTTGGAGGGTCGCAATGAACGCCGTCATCCAAAGCAACGCATTTGAAGCGAAGCAGCGAGAGCGAAATATGAATACAAAGGGCACCAAGGGCGCAATACGGATCGAGAAGGTTGATAAGGTCTACGATCCGGAAGGTGCGGCCGTCAAGGCTGTAGATACGTGTTCGCTGGACATCGGCGCCGGCGAAATCTGCATGATCGTAGGGCCGTCCGGATGCGGAAAAACAACGCTGCTAAACGCCATTGCTGGATTTCACAGCATATCCAACGGAACCATCTATTTGGACGATGAGTTGCTGTGCGGTCCTGACAAGCCGAAAGCGGAGCCCGGACCGGATCGGGTAGTCGTGTTTCAAAATGGAGCGCTGTTCCCATGGAAGACCAATCTGGAGAATGTTGCCTTTGGTCCGATCATGCAGGGGACGATGAGTAAGAAGGAAGCGTTCGAAAAGGCGCGCGACATGATGGCGTCCGCCGGCCTCAACGGCAGCGAAAACAGCTATCCCGGAGAAACTTCGTCCGGTGTCCGTCGGCGTGTGGAGATCGTACGCGCCCTGATGAACGATCCCAAAGTTCTGCTGCTGGATGAACCTTATCGTGCGCTCGATTCACTCACCAAATCGGTAATGCACGAAGCACTGTTGGACATCTATTACAAAAATAAGGTGACCATCTTTTTCATTACGCACGATCTTGAAGAGGCAATATTTTTAGGCCATAAGGTCGTCATTATGACGACTCGTCCGTGTCGGCCGAAGAAAATTCTTGATGTAGACATCCCTCACCCGCGAGATTACAACGTACTCACGAGTAAGCGATTCCGGGAACTCATGGACGAAACCATGGAAGCGGTGCACGAGGAGGCCATGAAGGCGTTTGAGCGTGGCGAGAAAGAAGGCTGACCGTCCGTCCCGCTCGCCAGCCGCGGAGTGACGTCGGCGTGATGCTCATGAAGCAAATCGCGACTGACGCCGCATCTACATCGATATTGAGCAGAGGGGTAATATTTGATGAACGCCAGTACAATAGTTGCGAATCGGCCTATGGGTAGGTTACGGAAATCGATTTTTCACGATACCGGATCGCGCCGGGCGATCGTGTCCTTAATCCTATTTTTAGTTTTCTGGGAAGTCGGTTCACAGTCCAAAGCATGGTTTGGCGTGCAGTTGCCGTGGATTGGAATGGTGCCGGCACCGACTGCGGTGTTTTCGGCTTGGGGTCCACTGTTGCTTGATCCAAGCTATTGGCAGAGCTGGTGGCAAAGTTCGTACCGCGTCTTTTTCGGATTTATCGCGGCGATGATCCTGGGCATACCTTTTGGATTGCTGATGGCGGTGAGTAAGAACTATCGCGATACCGTATTCCCGGTATTCGAGATTTTTCGACCGATCCCGCCCCTGGCGTGGGTTCCCGCAGCCATCATTTTCTGGCCAACGCAGGAAATGTCTATCGCGTTTGTAACGTTCTACGGCGCATTTTTCACCGTTGTGCTCAACGTGATCGGCGGCGCGAGATCTATCGACGTACGTTATTTTCAGTCGGCACGTTCCATGGGTGCAAACGGCTGGGATATTTTCCGGCGCATCATTCTTCCGGGTACGTTGCCGTCGATCGTCATAGGCGCGACGGTCGGCATGGGTATCACCTGGGAAGTCGTGGTGGCCGCCGAGATGATTTCCGGCGGCGGCAATAGCATGGGTGGCGCAGGCGGTGGTCTAGGGTTTTTTATCTGGAATTCCTATGTGGGTGGTTCATATCCACAAATCGTCGTCGGCATGATTAGTATCGGCATCGCCGGCTATATTTCCAGCACAATCATCCGGTGGATCGGTTCGCGCGCGACGCCCTGGCTACGAATGCGGTAGGGCGGGTCAACGCAATGACATCGAACCCTGAAAGAGGATACCTGAAATGAGTGCTGCTCAAGAGATTCAAAAGCCTGCCGGTAGCGGGATGCAGATCAAAGCCGCCGAAATGACCATATCGCACGTAGACAAAACCTACGGCGAGAAGCAATTTGCAACCGAGGTGGTGAAGAACTGCTCGTTTACGATCGAGCGCGGCAAGCTCACAGTGATGATTGGCCCATCCGGTTGCGGTAAAAGCACCCTGATCCGGCTGCTGGCGGGTTTCGAGAAGCCGACGTCGGGATCAATCTCTATCGATGGAAACAAGGTAACAGGTCCCGGACGCGACCGTTTGGTGGTGTTTCAAGAGAGTGCGCTGTTTCCATGGATGAGCACCTACGACAATATTATGTACGGCCCCAAGGCGCGCGGCGAGAATACGCCGGAGATGCGTGATCGTGCGGAATTTTTGCTGGACAAAGTAGGGTTGCAGCGATTCCGCAGCAAATATCCGCCGCAACTTTCGGGCGGTATGCAGCGTCGCGCCGAACTCGCACGGGCGATGATCAATAATCCGGAGGTCATGATACTGGACGAGCCGTTTCGTGGTTTGGACCATATGACGAAGGAATTGATGTGGAAGTACTATGCGACTTTGTACGAAGAATCGCATCGCACGAATTTTTTCGTTACCACGGATATCGATGAGGCAATTTTTCTTGCTGATCGGCTTCTGATTATGAGCAACAAGCCGACGCAAGTGCGCGCCGTGCTGGACGTGGATCTCCCTCGGCCACGCAGCTTGAGCAATATCGTCGACGACGATCGTGCTAATCAGATCAAAATGGAAGCGTTGGCAATTTTGCATGAAGAAGCTATGAGATCCTTCGCCGGCGGCAGTAAAGCGGCGAGCGATTTCATCCAAGCCTATTCGGACCGCGTTGGCAAAAGCGGGAAATAGGATGCACTCGTTGTTATTTCGCCAAACGCTTTGGCTGGCCGCAGACCGAAAGGGTGATCGTTGATGGAATTCTGGCTGACACGAGGCGCTGTGATCGGACTGGCGGTTGGTGGTGCGGTGCTGGCGATGACCGGCTCTTGGCTGAAAAGCCGAGGTTCGGTTGATTTGGGGCGCTGGCTTTATTGGGCTGGTTACCTATGCACCGGTATCAGTATGCTTTTGTTTGTAATTATCGGATTTCGAGGCCTTCGCGAATAGCGTGCTGTGCCCGATTGATCTCTAAACGTAGTGCCGCACGTGCGGCGGAATATGGACAAATACTATGACGGCGAAACTGATTGACGGTAAGGCGATTGGCAAACGGATTCGGGAAGACGAACTGAAGCCGAAAGTGGAAGCGTTGGCGAAGCACGGTGTTGTGCCGGGTCTTGCGGTGATTGTGGTTGGCGACAATCCAGCGTCCAAAGTGTATGTCGGACAAAAGACGCGCGCGTGTGAGGAAGTAGGCGTGCATTCGGAAACACATAAGTTTCCGGAGGATGTGCCGCAAGCGGCCGTTCTGAAACGTATTGCGGAGCTGAACGTAAACAACAAGATTCACGGCATTATCGTTCAGTTGCCGTTGCCGGCGCAATTTGATATGCGTTTGATATTGGAATCGATTCTGCCTGCGAAGGATGTCGATGGTTTTCATATGTACAACGTCGGTGGTTTGGTGCTCCAAACCGGCGATGACGGTGCGGAGAATATTTTCCCGCCATGCACACCGTATGGTGTGCAGCGGCTGTTGGAATACAGCGATATTCCTATCGAAGGACAGAATGTGGTCATCGTCGGTAGTAGTAATATCGTCGGCAAGCCGATGGCATTGATACTCCTACGTAAGAACGCGACCGTTTCCATCTGTCATATCAAAACCCGAGATCTCGCGCAGTTTACGATTTTGGCTGACATCCTGGTGGTTGCCGCCGGAGTGCCCAATCTGATTCTTCCGCAGATGGTGAAGACCGGGGCCGTGGTGATCGACGTGGGCATCAACCGCCTGGACAACGGCAAGCTGGTAGGTGACGTAGATTTCGACGGGGTGGTGAAAAAAGCATCCTATATTACTCCGGTTCCAGGTGGTGTCGGGCCGATGACCGTGACCATGTTGATCGCCAACACCGTAAATGCAGCCGAGCGCCAATCTGCGCAACAGCGTGTAGCGAATCAAGGGCAGGCCGGCTCCCCGGCTCTGTAACGCCTGCGGTTGATATCGATTGCTGGAACGGGTCGGCCGTCGATCACGTGCCGACCTGATACAACCTATCGAGCGTGGCGACGGATTGCGGCATTATTCGATTCCTGACGTGTTCAGTACATCGCGGCAGGATAAGGGCTGGTTGTGACGCAAAGAACATTGCCGGAGTGGATGAGTTATATCGAGTCCATCCACCCATCATCCATCGTAATGGGCCTCGAGCGCACGCAAGTGGTGCGCAAGGCGTTGGACTTGGCACCGTCGTTCTCGCTGATCACCGTGGCCGGCACCAACGGTAAGGGATCGACCTGTGCGTTCCTGGAAGCCATGCTCGACTCCGCTGGGTATCATACCGGCACGTATACTTCTCCACATCTATTGTGCGTCAACGAGCGAGTCCGTATCGGTGCCCAGAATATCGGCGATGCCGAATTGTGCTCTGCATTGGCGCGCGTCGAGGTCGCACGCGGTAAGGTCCCGCTAACCTACTTCGAATTCATGACGCTCGCCGCCGTGGTTGCCTTTGAAGCCAACGGTATCGACGTCGGAATATTGGAAGTCGGGATGGGTGGTCGTCTCGATGCGGTCAATGTGTTTGATACCGACTGTGCCATCGTTACCAGTATCGATCTTGATCACACAGAGTATCTCGGTAGCGACAGGGCGGCTATCGCGCGTGAGAAATCGGCGATTTTTCGTTCCGGGCGCGCAGCGGTTTGTGCGGATCCGGCGCCGCCCGCGCAGATCGGCCAGTATGCCAACCAGATTAAGGCCAATTTGCAACAGGTCGGTCGCGAGTTCGGCTTCGTCGTGCGCGCCGAAGATTGGGACTATTGGCAGACTGGCGCAGAGCGGCTTACTCTGCCAATGCCGGGAATGCGCGGCGCGTTTCAGTTTGCCAACGCCAGCGCAAGCATCACGGCGCTGCGTTTGCTCAGTGAGGTTCTGGACGTCGGCGTCGACGACATCAAGCACGGTTTGCGATCGGCCGCGCTTGCGGGGCGGTTCGAAGTCCTTTCCGGGCGACCGGAAGTGATCCTGGATGTCGCTCACAATCCGCACGCAGCCGCCAATCTCGCCGCCGGCTTGCATGCACGCCCATGCGCCGGTAGAACTTTGGCGATATTTGGCGCCATGGCTGATAAGGACATCGCCGGCGTGATCGGCGCAATCAGTTCAGAGATAGACAGTTGGTTGGTATGCGATCTAGCCTCAGCGCGTGCGGCGCGGTCCAGCCGTTTGAAGGATGAGGTAGAACGGCAGGCAAACTCGCCGGTACAGGTGTTTACGTCTGTTGCCGCCGCATGTACGCATGCGTTCGCATCGAGCGGCCCGGAAGACCGGCTGGTGGTGTTCGGGTCTTTTGTTACCGTAACGGATGCGATGCTGGCCTGGAAATCGTCGAGATCCGAGCAGGTGGCGGCGAACGCACAACGATAGCCAATACGAATTGACCGAAATTTACGCAATGCGTAATGATGATAAATGAGTTTAGTGGAGTGGCATCCTTTCGGCTATGAACGAGTCTGCGGATAATCAAACCTGGAAGCGCGCAACGCGGCTAGCATGTATCGAGCGCCGTACCAAACTGCCGGAACGATTGCAGCGTGATCACGCCGCGGCGATCAATGCGCATCTTAACGCCGGCGTCGTTGACGCCCTGGCGGGATTGGTCGTCGGATTCTGTTGGCCGTATAAGTCGGAATTCGATATTCGCTTTGCCATACGCAAGATTCGCGAACATGGATCGCGTACCGCGCTACCGAAGGTGGTGAAAAAGGCTCATCCATTAGAGTTTCACGAATGGTGGCCTGGTGTGTCCATGGTGCCGGGCGTTTATGATATCCCGGTGCCTGACGGGACGTCTCGGCTATTACCCGACGCATTGTTTGTGCCTATGAATGCCTTCGATGGTGACGGCTTCCGTCTCGGCTATGGCGGAGGATTTTTTGATCGCACATTGGCTTCGATTAGTCCGCAGCCCATCGCCATCGCCATTGCCTACGAAGAGTTTCGTCTGCCGACCATACGTCCTAACCAGTACGATCTGCCGATGGATATCATCGTAACCGAGGCCGGACTATATTCACGTAGCGGTGGTCGATTACGTAGCATCGAGCCGGACGCATGTCTGCGCGAGTTAAGTCGACTGGTGCTAGAGCGGAGCTTTCCGCGACGGCAGCCTGAGAGTGATGATACAGCATCTGAGATTGACAACTAGCTTAGCGTGTAGCGCATATGTCGACGTCGTTCGACATTAACATTGTTCCCAGGGCAACCCGTCGAAGCGCCAGCCGCCGATCGAATTTCGATGATGCGTGTCGTCCAATTCTCCTTCAAACCCACCTTCGACATTGTATACGTGCTGAAGACCATTCTTGATCAGTAATTGTGCCGCTTCGAGCGAACGATGACCACTACGGCAAATCAGAATGATGGGAACACAGCCGTCGTCGGCATCACAGCTAACGCCACCTAGCATCAGTTTGCGCACGTGAGTGACAAATTCCGGGTTGATGTGCCAATCAGGTTCGTCGATCCAGGCGACATGTACCGCTCCTTTCGGGTGTCCGACGAATAGAAATTCCATCGTCGAGCGAACATCGATTAGTACCGCACTTGGATTGTCGTGCAGCATCTGCCAGGCTTGTTTTGGGCTTAGCGGTTTGACTGAGGTCGGACTCAATGGTTTTGCTCGGCTGAAGATGGACTTGCCGGATGTTTAGTAGCGCACGATAGCTGCGATCATATCGAGCCGACACCCGTTCACGTCGTTGTTTCAGGTTTACCGTAAACCACACCATGAGAACCGGCGGTTTCTGCCGGTCTCGTGGTGGAGGGAATAGGTGTTTTCTAAGCCGCCGGCGCTATTTTCGCCGCGCAGAATTTGAACTCGGGAATTTTCCCGAATGGATCCAATGCTTGGTTGGTCAACAGATTGGCCGCGGCTTCACGATAGCAAAATGGCAGGAAAACCTGGCCGAGCTGGAGTGCAGTGTCGACACGCGCGCGGACGGTCACTTGTCCACGGCGAGTCGTAAGTAACATTTGCGCGCCCGGCGTAATACCGAGCCGTTCCAGATCGCTCGGGTGAACACTGGCGACTGGCTCCGGTTCGATGGCGTCGAGTACTCTCGAGCGCCGTGTCATTGCACCGGTATGCCAATGTTCGAGCTGTCGCCCGGTGATAAGGATCAATGGATAGCCGGCATCCGGCAGTTCATCGGCATTGGTGAACGGCACCGGAACGAATTTTGCCCGACCGCCTTGCGTGGCGAAGGCCTCGGTAAACAATATCGGTTGACCGGGATCGGATTCCGTCGTGCAGGGATAAGTAACCGACTGCATATGTTCCAGGCGATCCCAACTGATGCCCGCAATGCTGGGCATGGCTTTACGCATTTCATTGAAGACGTCTTCAGGCCCGCGATAGTTCCAATTCAGCCCGATGCGACGGGCTATTTCCTGGATGATCCACAGATCTTGTTTGGCATCGCCGGGAAGATCCAGCGCCTGGCGCCCAAGTTGCACGCGCCGATCGGTATTAGTAAACGTGCCGGTCTTTTCAGGAAATCCCGATGCTGGTAGTACGACATCGGCGAAACACGCAGTTTCGGTCAGAAACAAATCCTGAACCACTAAGTGCCCGAGTTTCGCGAATGCTTCGCGTGCATGATGCAAATTGGGGTCGGACATGGCTGGATTCTCGCCCATGATATACATGCCGTTGATCTTGCCTTCCAGTACTGCATGCATGATCTCGACCACGGTCAAGCCGGGCTGGGGATCGAGTGTTGCGCCCCACAGCTCCTCGAAACGACTACGGATATCCTTGTCGGCGACCGACTGGTAGTCGGGATACACCATCGGGATCAGGCCAACGTCGGATGCGCCTTGCACGTTGTTCTGGCCGCGCAACGGATGCAAGCCTGTTCCCGGGCGT
The DNA here is from genome assembly GCA_030147845.1 of Gammaproteobacteria bacterium. GTDB lineage: Bacteria > Pseudomonadota > Gammaproteobacteria > JASBUN01 > JASBUN01 > JASBUN01. The sequence goes on along the minus strand of JASBUN010000038.1, from coordinate 52,964 downwards.
CCGATCTGGCCTGTCATCAGCGCTAATGAGATCAAGGCGCGCGCGTTGTCGGTGCCGTGAACGTGTTGCGAAATGCCCATACCCCAGAAAATGATCGACGCCTTGGAGGATGCGTATATTCGCGCGACCTCGCGGATGGTAGCGGCATCGATGCCGCAGATGGGAGCCATGGCCTCCGGTGTAAACGCCTGAATATGTTCGCGCAACGCTTCGTAGCCGACCGTGCGGTCAGTGACAAAGTGCTCGTTTACCAGTCCTTGCTCGAGGACCGCATTCATCAATGCGTTGAGCAGTGCGACGTCGGTGTCGGGCTTGAACTGCAGGAAATAATCCGCGTGGCGGGCAAGGCCCGAACGCCTCGGATCCATGACGATGAGCGTCTTTCCTGCGCGTGCCGCGTTCTTCATAAAGGTGGCTGCGACCGGATGGTTCTCGGTTGGGTTGGCGCCGATGACGACGATTACGTCGGCTTCCGCAACGTCAGAGACCTGATTCGATACCGCGCCCGAACCGATCATTTCCAGCATGGCGGCGACCGACGAGGCATGGCACAATCGCGTACAGTGATCGACGTTATTGCTGCCAAAACCGGTGCGGACCAATTTTTGAAACAGATATGCCTCTTCGTTGGATCCTTTCGCGGAACCGAAGGCGGCCAAGGCCTTAGGACCGTGTTGCTCGCGCACTTCGCGCAATCCCTTGGCGGCGACTTCGAGCGCTTCTTCCCAGCTCGCTTCGCGGAATATCGCGCCGTAGTTACCTGGATCGATGTCATCGATGTTGCTGCTTTTCGGCGCATCGTCTCGACGTATCAGCGGCTTGGTTAAACGGTGCTTATGATGCACGTAATCGAAGCCGTAACGCCCCTTAACGCAGAGACGGCTTTGGTTTGCCGGCCCATCACGCCCTTCAACGAACAGGATGTGGTTGTCGCGGATGTTGTAGGTGAGCAAGCAGCCGACACCGCAGTAGGGACAAACTGAATCGACTCGCTTGTCGGCTTCGAGCAGCCCGACTCCGCCGCCCGGCATGAGCGCCCCGGTGGGGCACGCTTGCACGCATTCGCCGCAGCCGACGCAAGTGCTGTTTCCCATGGGATCGTCGAGATCGAAGACGATTTTTGCATGGTGTCCACGGAAGGCGTAACCAATAACATCATTGGCTTGTTCTTCGCGGCAGGCGCGTACGCAACGCGTGCATTGAATACAGGCATCCAGATTGACGGCGATAGCGGGGTGAGAGTTGTCTGCGGGTGGCTCCGATCGACCCTCAAAGCGCGGCCGGCCGAGTCCCAGCTCGCGTGACCAATGATCAAGCTCGTTGTCGCGAGTATAGGCTTTCTCGGGCATATCGCATTGCAGAAGTTCCAATACCATGCGTTGAGCTTTGGTGGCTCGCTCGGTCTTGGCCCGTACCACCATTCCTTCTTGCGCCTCGCGCCAACACGATGGCGCCAGTACCCGTTCTCCTTCGACTTCCACCATACAAGCACGGCAGTTGCCGTCCGGGCGCATCCCCGGTGTGTAGCATAGATGCGGAATTTGCACGCCTGCGCGCTCAGCCGCCTGGAGAATCGTTTCTCCCGCGTTGGCGGTGACCGGATTTCCGTCCAGCGTAAAGGTGATCGTGTCGGCGATGATCTTCGGGCTAGCTACCATGACTGACCTCGTTAGGGAAATATTTCAATATGCTCAGCATTGGATTGGCGGCGGCCTGTCCCAAGCCGCAAATCGAGGCATCGGTCATAACTTCGGCCAACTCGGCCAACAGTTCCGCGTCCCAGATTTTGCGTTCCATAAGTGTCGATGCTTTGGACGTGCCGGCACGGCAGGGTGTGCATTTCCCGCACGATTCATCTTTGAAGAAACGCATGGCGTTCAACGCAGCGTCACGGGCGCGGTCTTGATCCGAAAGTACGATGATGGCCGCCGAGCCGATAAAGCAGCCGTATTCCTGCAGCGTATCGAAGTCGAGTGGAAGGTCGCCGAGCGCAGCGGGGAGTATGCCGCCGGAGGCGCCGCCGGGGAAATAGGCATAAAATTCCTGACCGCTCAGCATGCCGCCGCAATATTCATCAATCAATTCGCGCATGGTGATTCCGGCCGGCGCCAAGTGGACGCCGGGCTTGCAGACGCGACCGCTAACCGAGAACGAGCGCAACCCCTTACGTCCGTGTCGTCCCTGCGACGCGAACCAGTCGGCGCCGTTTTCGACAATTTCGCGCACCCAGTGCAGCGTCTCCATGTTGTGTTCCAGGGTGGGTCTGCCAAACAGACCTTGCTGAGCCACGAACGGCGGCCGCAGTCGCGGCATGCCGCGTTTCCCTTCGATCGACTCAATCATGGCGGACTCTTCACCGCAAATGTAGGCTCCGGCTCCGCGGCGTAGATGAATCGCCGGCAACGGACATGGCGGGTCGCATCGCAACGCATCGAGTTCCTTTTCCAGCATCTGCCGGCAGCCTGCATATTCGTCGCGCAGATAAATGTAGATCTCGTCGATACCGACAATGTGTGCGGCGATCAGAGCGCCTTCGATGAACCGGTGCGGATCGCGTTCCAGATAATAGCGATCTTTGAATGTGCCTGGTTCGCCCTCGTCCAGGTTGATGGCCGCCAGACGCGGTGCCGGTTGGTCGCGCACGATGCGCCATTTACGTCCGGTTGGGAAACCTGCACCGCCGAGTCCGCGTAGATTGGAATTTTCCAATTCCGTGATGATGGACTCGGCACTGCGTGTTCCTTGTACGCAATCGACCAGAAGCGCATAGCCGCCGGTGTGTCGATAGGATGCATAGTCGACGTAATCAACGGGCAGTCGGTCCTGCGTTTTTCCTTCGCGTACTGCATCGAGCACCTGCGCGCTGCTGGCGTCGCCGATCGGATATGTGCCTACCACCGCGACCGGCGCCGCGTCGCAGCGCCCTACACACGGCACACGTTGCACACGCACGGCGTTGCCCAAGCCTGCTTCCAGCGCGCTGACCAATTCGTCCGACCCCATCATTGCGCAGGTGATCGAATCGCATACGCGTACGGTCAGGGCCGGTGGTGCTTCGTGGTCTTCCCGCACGACGTCAAAATGATGGTAAAAGGTGGCGACTTCATACACCTCAGTGGAGGCCATGCCGAGTTCGTCGGCCAGAGCGACTAAGTGCGGTGCGGACAAATAGCCGTATTGATCCTGTATCTGGTGCAGGTACTCGATCAGTAAATCGCGACGTCGTGGTTGTTCGCCAAGCAGTGCGCGCACCTCGGAAAGGGCGGCCGGGTCGATTTTACGTCCGCGAAATTGCGCGCGCCGTTTCTTACGCATCGTCTCTGTGGTCACAATGAGCCCTATTGCTTATATAATCTATGGTATTGAAATCGCGTCCCGATGAGGTGTGTCCATTCGCAACGCAGCCGCGCCTCTCCGTTTCGAGAGGCACATATGTCACGCCAATGGGGCCTGCACCGGGATCCCGATTACAGGAAAGCAAGCACCGTGCCAGTTGCAGGAACAGAGCACTACCCCGTTCGTACTAACCCCTGCGTCAATCGGCCAGCGGCCATGCACGGCGGCATCATGGGCAAGAAGGAGAACGACGCGTAATGCTTTTCACGTTGCCTGTAACATTTAGACACAGACAGCAACCACTAATATTCGGCTGCGGTACCATCGAAACGGTAGGCAAAACGCGTTTGTGACGAGCGATTTCGGCGCGAGAGACCGGGTTCGCTATGCATACGGGTGTACAATGACTTTCAACAGGTGGTGAACTTGTTATAGTCTTTAAACAGGCCGAGATGCAGTTGCGCCGACCCCGCGATTTGGCGGAGAGTTGCGGCGTTGCCAAGCAAAATGCGTCTGCACGATTGTCCCTCGGTCGCATCCACGGAAGCGAATTTTCGGTGAAATCCGCTGAGAATCGAGAGGAGGAGCGAACCCCATCATTGGCCACGAATAGGTTGTCAAACGCGAGTGAGAAACATCGGAATTCTCGATCATGCCAACAGATCGGTGGCTTTAGAGGAATTCCTCGAAGGCTTGCCGTGGTCCGTGGTGCTTATTGGCCGCGCCGGCAACATCGATTTCTTGAATAGCAATGCCCGGGCGCGCCAAGCGCCACAACTGAATCTGGACGGGCAGAAATTCAGCGAAGTTTATCCGCAATACCTTGCCGTGCTGCAAGGCGACGAGCCGTGGCTCGTGGCCCAGGAAGTCGAATACGAAGATAACTCCGCCGCCGAGTACGTGTTTGAGCGCCTCATTATGTCCCGAGTCGGCGAGGGCGGCTGTCTGATCATCATCGACGAAACCGAAATTCAGGAGAGTGAGCACGAGCGTATTCAGACCAGCCGGCTGGCATCGCTTGGCTTTATGTTGGCCGGGGTTTGCCATGAGGTCAGCAATCCATTGGCGGCAACCTACTCGATGGTACAACTCTTGCGGTCTCAGAAGGAGTTTTCCGAGGAGACGTTTCGTAAGGGTCTGACCAATATTGCCGCGAACGTTAAGCGCATTCTGGAACTATCGCGCAAGCTCAATGACTATTCGCGTGTCGGCGACAATCGTAGGCGTCGCTTTGAGGTTGACTTCGCGATACAGGAAGCGATTTACCTGCTGCGTAGCGATGCGCAATATCAGCAAATTACGATTCATCACAATCCCAATCCTGAGGCGGTAATACGCGGTGAGGTAGGAGCGATTCAACAGGTTTTTTACAATATCGCGCTCAATGCCGCACAGGCCATGAATGGTCGCGGGGAACTTACGCTCAGTAGCGGAATAACTGCCGGGTCACGCGTGTCGGTGACCATTGACGATACCGGACCCGGAATTCCACCGTCGGCCATGGACCGCGTGTTTGAACCCTTTTTCACCACCAAGCGCGCCGGCGCGGGCACCGGCCTGGGATTGGCGATTACGTGGGATATCGTTCAAGAACACGGCGGCACGATTGAAGTCCACAATAAGGCGTCCGGAGGCGCGTGTTTTACCATCGAGTTTCCAGGGGAGCGCAAGGGCATATGAGTAAGTCATCCGCATTGGAGAATATCCCTTCGACGCAGCGCATTTTGGTTGTGGATGATGACGTTGGGCTTTCTGAGGTGGTGGAGTTCCTGCTTACGTCCAAAGAGTACAGCGTGGTGATGACGAAGAATGCCGAAGAAGGTATTCGCACTGCGCTTTCCGACGAGTTCGATCTGGTCATTACCGACCTGAAACTACCCGATGGCAATGGCCTTGAAATAATCAAGGCGGTCAAAGAGGCCGACCCGGAAACCCCGGTAATTCTTATGACAAGCTTTTCATCCATAGAAACCGCGATTGAGGCGCTGCGTTTGGGCGCCACGGATTATGTGATGAAGCCGTTCGATAACGCGGATTTCGTGCACGCGGTTGAACGCGCGCTAAAAGAGCGCTGGATAAGGCGCGAAAATAGGATACTAAAACGTAATTTAAAAAACGCATACTCGTCACGCGAGATTTCGGGAAACAGTCCGCCAATGCGGCAGGTATTGGATTTGGTAGCGCGCGTGGCGGTATCTGATGCGCCCGTGCTGATTCAGGGAGAGAGTGGTACCGGCAAGGAATTGGTGGCGCGCGCGATTCACGAAAACAGTCCACGCGTCAATGGCCCGTTTGTTGCCATCAACTGTGGTGCGATTCCCGCCGATTTAGTTGAATCGGAGTTGTTTGGTCACGCCAGAGGGGCGTATACAGGTGCGACCAGTAGCAGTGAGGGGCTGGTGCGTGAGGCCAACGGCGGCACGCTGCTGCTCGATGAGATCGCGGAATTGCCTTTGCCCATGCAAGTTAAACTCTTACGCGTGATTCAAGAACGTGAGGTTCGGCCGGTTGGCGCCAATCGCGTGCATCAAATTGATGTGCGTTTTTTGGCCGCCACCAATAAATCACTGCGTACGGAGGTCGACGCCGGAACCTTCCGCAAGGATCTGTTTTACCGGCTCAATGTGATCAATATCGAAATTCCGCCGCTGCGGGAGCGAGGCGACGACGTCGAGTTATTAGCGGCGCGATTTGTCGCTCAATATAGCCGAAAAATGGGCAAGCAGATCGTAGGTATGGCTGATGATCTGACGCAATTCCTGCGCACCTACAATTGGCCGGGCAATGTACGCGAACTCGAAAATCTGATTGAGCGCGCCATCATACTATCCGACTCGGATGTTCTAACGGCGAGGCATCTAATGGACACCCCCGGCGTTACGTCCTCTTCGTCCTTGGCAGAGGCGGCGGACTCGGCTGATATTGTGTTTTCCGACAAGCCGTTGTCTGTTGAAGATTACATCCGCGCATGCATCGTGCGTTATCAGGATGATCACAGTGAAACGGAGCTTGCCCGCATGTTAGGCGTGGGTCGAAAAGCGTTATGGGTTCGGCGCCGCAAATGGGGCCTGTTTCGCAAAGACCGCGCGCAGAAAAAGCGGATCGGGAATGCAATCGGATGACGGTCGAGTCAGCGGTTTTTTGCTAGCCGCAGCCCCGCGTACCGACCGATGACCGCCGGCTGTGGCATTGTTTTTCGGCGCCTACAAGATTGGGTACGCGCCTGTTTCGATTCGGCCTGCAGTGTTTCTTCTCGACACACTGAATCCACGGGGGCGTGACTCGTTAGGAAACAGGCCTTGCAAAATGATTATAACAATCTGAATATAATAATAATTTATCCTAGGCACGAGATTTGCTTTGTTAATCGGCTGCGAGCATAAGGCTCAACCTCTAAGTCACGTACCGACGGTTCGTATGAGTCATCGGCAGCCATTAGGAGCTAGTAAATGAGTCAGAAAAAGACAGACGCCCCCAAGCGCAAAAAGGTCACCATCCCGGAATTGTTCGAAAAGAAAAAGCGTGGTGAAGCCATCACCCAGCTCGCAGTGTACGATTACGAGAACGCCATTGTTGCCGATCGGCTTGGTATCGATATCCTGTGCGTGAGCGACACCGGAGGCATGGTGCTGTTTGGGCATCCCTCGACCGTATCGGTGAGTTTCGAAGAGGTCCTATTCATGGCGCAGGCCATTGATCGCGGATCCAAATATGGACTCCGCATGGTGGACATGCCGTACATGAGTTTTCACGTGTCCGAGCAGCAGGCTGTGGAAAACGCCGGCCGATTTGTTGCAGAAGCGAATGCGGAAGTCATGAAGTGTGAAGGTAATCAGCACCACGCCAAGAATATTGAAGCCATTGTTAAGGCGGGTATTCCTGTGCAGGGCCACATCGGCATTTGTCCCATGCGTATTCCGCAGTTGGGCGGCTTCCGCGCGCAGGGTAAAACTGCTGATCGCGCTAAGGAGTTGGTGGACGATGCGCTGGCCATGGTCGATGCCGGCTGCTTCTCGATTATGTGCGAAGTGGTAACCAACGAAGTATCGGAGTATCTGGCCGAAACCTTGCCAGTACCTGTGATCAGCCTTGGCTCGGGCAGTACCTCGGACGGCGTACACATCATCGGTTCCGATTTATTCCACCTCTATGAAGCGCACACGCCGCGTCATTCCAAGGTATATACGGATTTGGTTCCGATTCTTGAAGATGGTTATCGTCGCTATATGGACGACGTCAAGAGCAGAACTTATCCTGGCAAAGAGCACACCGTGTTCATGCAGCCCGACGAGTTGGATCGATTTAAAGATATGGTGGGCTGGAATAAGTGACGGAAGGCGAAGGTAGTCAGTTGAGCGTTGTAGATCCGATCGGGGTTATCTCCCGAACAGCGTTCTTTGCTGAACTGACAACGGAGCATCTGGGACGCCTGGCGAATGCCGGGCGTCTCGTCTCCTTCCAGCGCAACGAGTCGATCTATGAACTTGGGGATACCGCGCAGGATTTTTTTATCCTTGTCGAGGGTGTAGTGCGGTTCACGATTGGTCGCGGCGGGCGCAGGACGTCTGCCGGTGAGATCATACGGTGCGGCGATGTTTTCGGCTGGGCAGCTCTTATCCAGGGAGCACAGCGGCGAGTCGCCACGGCGTTTTGTCTGACGCCTTCGACCGTGCTGGCAATATCCGGAAATGTCATGCTCGCGATGATGGATGATGACCACACGATGGGCTACTACCTCATGCGGCAACTGAATTTCCTCATAAACGGCAAACTGACCAGCTTTGCCGCGGGTTAGATTGTTACGCGCGGCTCAACGTCTCAGGAAGCTTGTGGGCGCCGGTTTTAACGAGCGAAGTTTCCGTTGATGGACGCTCGCGCCGCACCTCTGACGCGCTGAATATGCGCCACGCATGTTGCTTGTATGGTTCCGACATTCGATGGGGCGGGGCGGGTTTCGCCGCGATTGTGGGCCGTTGCCCAAAACAAATCTAATCAACTCAGGACCAAGTGTCCCATGATTCTCAGTTCCTCCCTGGTTTGGCTGTCGTTGTCCGCGCTTGGTGTCGGCGCGCTGATTGGCGCGGTGGGGGTGGGAGGTGTACTACTGATTCCCGCGCTGGTGTACTTGGCTGGGTTGGGTGTTCATCAGGCGATGGCCACCGCCCTGTGCAGTTTTATTGCAACCGGTGTCGTTGGCACCGTTTCATTCCAGCGCCGCGGCAGCATCGACTGGCGTATTACTATCCCAGTCTGTGTTGGAGCCGTCTTGTTTGCATTTCTCGGCGCTTGGGCTAACTCGTTGCTCGATGGCCAGCGGCTTTCCATCATTCTCGCCTTGGTTATCGTGTTTGCGGGCGTGTATACGCTGCGGTCTTTGCGCGGCATGGTTAGCCCGGTGTTTTCGGACAGGCCGCAATTACAGCTTGTTGCATTACTTGCAGTCGGAGCGTTCGTCGGATTCGGCGCCGGTCTTACCGGCGCTGGTGGGCCGGTTCTATCGGTCCCGGTCATGATCATGCTCGGATTCCCGCCGCTAACGACCATCGGCGCCGGTCAAGTCGTGCAAATTCTCGCTGCGGTTTCCGGAACGCTTGGGAATCTGAAATATGGCGCGATCAATTTCGAGATCATTGGCCTTATTACCGCTTTCGAGGTGATTGGCGTCGTCATTGGCGCAAAGATTGTACATGTCGTCGATCAGCTTACGGTACGGCGTTTTGTTGCCTGGTTGTGCGTCGTGATAGGTGTATGGATGGCGGCGAAGGCGATCGGATGACACGCGCTTCGGATAGCTTGTCGGAATTCTTTGCCGAGCGCCGAGTGGAAATGGACGAATGGGCCACCGGTCTGGCCGTCCCGACGCACTTCGACGACCTCAACAGCGAACACCATGCGGTTAGACATGCCGTAGGCTTATTCGATTTTTCGTTCATGTCATGCTTCGAATTTTCCGGTCCCGATTCTGTTCGGTTCTTGAACTGGATACAAACGCGCGATATCGCCGGTCTTGCACCTGGCCAGATTGCTTACACCCTTTTGTGTCGCGCAGATGGCAGCGTGTTCATCGACGCGACTGTTTGGGCCTTGGGCGATAATCAATACTGGTTGTTCACCGGACGACGGAGTGATTGGGATTTCGTAATGTCTTCAGCGTCGATGTTCGATATCCAGGTGTGTGATCGGTCGGGTGAATACAGTGTGATTGCTCTGCAAGGACCACTGAGTAGATCTCTACTGGAGGTTGTTGGGCTGGTGGAGGGAGATCGTGATTTACGTTATTTCCGATTTTCACGCCGGAAATTTGCACACAGTGAAGTGTTGGTCGCGCGCATTGGCTATACGGGTGAGCACGGTTACGAACTGCTGATAAAATCTCAGGATGCGGTGGGTCTATGGACTCATCTTACCGATGAAGGGCAGCGTTTTGGATTGAAAGAGTGTGGATTTAGTGCTGCGAATAGTCTTCGCATAGAGGCGGGTTACATTCTGTTTGCAAACGAACTGACACACTGTGTCACACCGTATTCCCTTGGATATACCCATTTAGTGCGACAGCCAAAACTACACCGATTTATGGGTGCGAGAGGGTTGCGACAGCGCTTCAATCGACCACCGGCAGTGCGCTTGGTGGGGCTCGTTCCGACTCAAGACGGCAGCGATATAGCGGTGGGGACGCCGAAAACACACTCCGATGAGCGACCGTCGATGTTGATAGTGAATAAGGGGAGAGCGGTGCTCAGCAGCTTGGCGTGGTCGCCGCTATTTCAGTCGTGGCGGGGAATGGGTTACGTACACGCCGACGATGCTCGCCCCGGTTCGTTGGTGCGCTGTGCGAGCGGTGCGCGCGCACGCGTAGCACGGCTACCTTTTTTTGATCCTCCACGCGTTCGGGCTCGAGTATGACGCTCGGATAACGTGGAATGGTGCACGGGACTTTCTGGTGATGCTGTTTGATGCCCTGCAAACCGGGCAAGCCACTACTGTCACTAGTTCGGCGCATCGTGTAGTGCGCCAGAGAATGGTTAACGTACTCATTTGTTATTACATCACGGACAGATCGTGAGTGGTTCTTTGAATTGGAATGAAGTTTGCAGAAGTGATTTTAGAATTAACGCGCTTACGAGGTATTGAAAAATGTCATCGGATATAGAAATTGCACAAAACGCAGAGATGAAGCGGATTAACGATGTCGCGGCGAAGCTCGGCATCGACGAAGCCAGTTTGGAACCGTATGGTCACCATAAGGCGAAGCTGAGTTTCGAGTTCATGGACGGATTGGCGGAACGCCCGGATGGTAAGCTGATTTTGGTTACCGCGATTAGTCCGACGCCTGCCGGCGAAGGGAAAACTACAACGACGGTTGGCTTGGGTGATGCGCTCAACCGCATTGGCAAAAAAGCGGCGATCTGTATACGTGAACCGTCCTTGGGTCCCGTGTTCGGCATGAAAGGCGGCGCGGCCGGAGGCGGCTACGCGCAAGTTGTGCCCATGGAAGATATCAATCTTCATTTCAACGGTGATTTTAACGCGATCGCATTGGCCAATAATCTGTTGTCGGCGCTAATCGATAACCACATCCATCACGGCAATGAGCTCGATATCGATGTGCGACGAATCACGTGGAAACGCGTAGTCGACATGAACGACCGCGCATTGCGCGATATCGTCGTCTCGCTTGGAGGTCCCGGCAATGGCCAGCCGCGTCAAGATGGCTTCGATATCGTGGTGGCGTCCGAGGTGATGGCTATATTTTGCTTAGCGACCTCGCTAAAGGATTTAAAGCAACGTTTGGGAAATATCGTCATTGGCTATACGCGCAAACTCAAGCCTGTGCTAGCCAGGGATCTCAATGCGCACGGCGCGATGGCCGCATTGTTGAAAAATGCCTTGAAACCTAATCTTGTGCAGACATTGGAGCACAATCCAGCGTTCGTTCATGGTGGTCCTTTTGCCAATATTGCACATGGGTGTAATTCGGTATTGGCGACTAAGACGGCGTTGAAATTGGCTGACTATGTGGTGACCGAAGCCGGATTCGGTGCGGATTTGGGCGCTGAAAAGTTCATCGACATCAAGTGCCGTAAGTCTGGACTCCGTCCCGATGCCGTGGTCCTGGTTGCAACTATTCGCGCACTCAAGTTCCATGGTGGCGCGGACTTGAAATCGCTGAATGAAGAAAATCTCGACGCACTTGCAAAAGGTGTGGAGAATCTGGCGCGGCATATCAACAACATTCGTAACCATTACGGTATGCCGTGCGTTGTGTGCGTGAATCATTTTACGCACGACACGGAAGCGGAAATCGCGTTGCTGGAGAAGAAAATTGCTCATCACGATGCGCCGGTGGTCGTGTCCAAGCATTGGGCCGACGGCGGAGCGGGTGCGGAGAAGTTGGCCCAGGAGGTGGTCAAGATTATTGAGACTACACCGGCCGATTTCAGTTTCGTATACGAAGACGACGCACCACTGTGGGAAAAAATACAGACCATCGCTACCAAGATTTATGGTGCGGGCGATGTAGCTGCCGACACGAAGGTGCGCGCGAAGATTCAAAAATTGCAAGATGATGGTTATGGGCACTACCCGGTATGTGTCGCGAAGACGCAGTATTCGTTTTCGACCGATCCGAAGTTGTTGGGCGCTCCGTCGGGGCATACCTTGACCATTCGGGAAGTAAGGCTCGCTGCCGGCGCGGAGTTTGTGGTCATGGTTTGCGGTGACATCATGACTATGCCCGGGTTACCGAAAGTGCCGGCGTCGGATCGCATCGACATTGACGAAACGGGACGTATCGTCGGCCTCTTCTAATGCGCAGCGGTAGTCGTAAAGCAGAACCGCGCGGACGGCCGGAACGGATCTCCGGTTGTCCGTGCGCACGCGCGCGAGCGTTGAGTTTACCGCCGTGCTGACCACTGAGCAGAAGGCGAAGCTGTTTGCTTCCGATCCAATGTTGGCTGCCATGCCCGCTGATTTGTTAATCAGCTTGGCCGACTTGGCGCGGGAGTCCCAGCACGGCGCGGGCGATTTTATTTTTGGGCGTACGGACCGCGCGGACGATTTATATTTCTTGGTTCACGGCAGCGTTGGTTATCCGGAACTGCGCTATCGCGACGCAGATCGCGATCACCCTGAGCGCCGGGTAAGTAGTTGCAGGATATTTGGATTTGGAGCGGCTTTTCTAGGATACGCGCAACGTGCGGTTTCGGCGCTTTGCGAGGATTCGTCGATCGTACTCCGCGTCGCGGGAACCAAAGCGGTTCAGACTTGTTTGCGCTATGGACGTCACGGCCATCGACTGGTAGAGGAGATGTTGCGCGCGCACCTGCGCTACGAGCATCGTTTTGCCCCCAAATTAGCATGGCCGAAGCCCGGCAATTTGATCTGTCGAGCCGATTTAACGTTAAACCGCGCATGTAGTGGCATGGAGCCGAGTGCGCTGCGCTCGGCGTTCATCCTGTCATTGGTGGGTCCGTATGAGGTAACCGGCCGGGTAGCGGCGCCGATTTTGGGCCTGCACTTGGATGAGCAGGTGCGATTGACGTTGTCAAGCAGTAGTGTCGTATCCGAGGACGCTTACGAAGACGGCCGGAGTGCGAACGTGTTGTGGGAGCATTTATGTCGCTCGCAGCTTACCGTGGAAGGCTATCTACGACGACTATCTGAAGGCAGTGAGCATCCCGTATCCTGGCCGGCGTTGAAAGCGCTGCTTCGCACACATGGCATCGGTGTGGATAAGCATCAATCGCTGACCATGGCGGGGCTGTCGCAGGAGCAAAGCCTGTATGTGCGATTGCTTGGCCAAGCCTGTGCAACGCAGCAAGTAATCTTAGTGAATCACGATGCTTGGGGCCGCTCGGCCGATGCACGCCAACGCGCGGCGGATTTCATCCGCGCCGTATCGGATATAACCGCCAGCCGTGTCCTACTACTGACCGAAGACATCCGTGATGCGACGCGTATCGCCGATCGTGTAGTAATGATCGGCGCGGATGCTGAAGACGGACAATTTCCATTGGTTATGGAGCGTAACAAGTCTGCCATCGAGGATTCGCACGGCGGCGTGCGTCGGCGACCGTCCAATTTGTCGGTTGTTGGCGGCAATGGCTCGTCCTCCATGCCGTCGCCGGCGTCGTGTGATAGTGAGACCAAGGCGACTGAGCAGGTCGCCGGGCGAGGCGCCGCCAACATGTTGCGCGAAAAGCTCGATGCGGGCGAATTCTTTTGGACCGTTGAGTTTATTCCGTCACGCGACAGCGGATTACGTGACGATCTAAGTCGCTATTTGCGTCTCGAATCGTCTTTTTCAGGCCGTAACGGTATTGTCGCCTGCTCCGTCACCGACCGCGTACACTCCGATGATGACCCAGATCCCACACTGGCCGCGTTGTCACTTAAACAGCGTTGCGGACGTCAGCCGATCGTACATTTCTCCGGTAAAGATCGTGAACTGAGCGATCTATCGGAAACTTTGTGGCAAATGGAAAAGTACGGGTTGGAAAACATGCTGATTTTATCCGGCGACAGGTTGAAGGATGAGCCTAAGGATCGGCGTGTCCGCTACCTGGAGTCGGTTGCAGCGATACGAGTAGCGCGGGAGGTTATACCCAGCTTGCTGATCGGTGCCGCGCTCAACCCGTTCAAGTACAGCGAAGAAGAAACGCTGGCGCAGTACCTGAAATTAGGTAAGAAAGTCGGTGCTGGGATCGATTTCGCCATCACTCAGATCGGTTATGATTTCGGTAAATACAGTGAAGCGCTACGATGGGTACGAAGCAGACGCTATGATATTCCTTTGATCGCCAATGTAATGCCGTTATCGGTGCGGTCGGCAAAGTTTATCCGCAAGCGTTCCATTCCCGGGATCACCATCACCGATTCGCTGATGGAGTTGCTTGAGGCCGACGAGCAATATTTTGAAGACCGCGGCGTTGCGCGTGTGCGACGCCGCTTAGCGCTGCAGGTGGTTGGCCTGCAGCGCTTGGGTTATGCCGGTGTGCAATTTACCGGTATTCACAGCAGTGATCAGCTTGCGGCTCTGGCGCAGGAGGTCGCTGCGGTAGCGCGCGAGTGTCCTGACTTATCGGCTTGGCGCGAGGCCTGGTCCGAGGCATTGACCTTTCCCGGAGGCGAACGTTCGGCAGCTGTCACCGTAGGCTCGGCGCCGTGGTATCTGGCGCAGGATGCCGCTTTGCCCGTTCGGCAGGGCGCAAGTAAGCGCTACCGGTTGATGAATTGGGCGCACGAATTTGCATTCGATCGTGGCGCGCTGGCACGGTTGGTGGCGCCGGTTCTTAAGGCAGTTGATGATCGTAGTTTAGCCGGACAACTGTTGTTGCGTGTCGAACGCACGGTGAAGGGCACGTTGCTGGGTTGCGAGAGCTGCGGCATGTGTCGATTGGCCGCTACCCAGTACGTGTGCCCAGAGACCTGTCCAAAAGGATTGGCCAACGGCCCCTGTGGAGGTACGCGCGATAACCGCTGTGAGTTCGGTGATCGAGAGTGCATTCACAGTGTGAAGTACCGTAAGGCGAGGGATGCGGGCGTGTTGCCGCAACTCGAGACATGGCTAATCCCGGCAGTACCGGCACAACGGCGCGGTTGTCCGTCGTGGGCGGAGCATTTCCGCGGCAATGGGCCGCAGGTCGAAATTTCGCCGCCAATTCGGTCAAACCAGTCGGCGGGAGGCTCGTCGGCCGGGCTTTCGACCACTGAGAGCGCGGTGCTGGGCGCCGATCGTGCTTAAGTTCGTTACGCGCGCCGTGTAGAGATTGGCTCGTCGGCGCCCATGTTATGATCGAAAGATCATGGATTTGGCGCCAGCGTGCGGCGAGCGGCAACCGGGGCTTTACCTGAGCGATCATGATAGCGACTCGAATTGCTTGACATCATAGGGTTAGCGGACCATAAATACTTAATAGTCCGGTGTCGTGTAAGGCGGAACCGGCGGCCTCAGGGGAACAAAATTATGAAACGATCGACTGCGAATAGTTTGGCGAACGACGCGCTTCGCGATGGTGACAACTATACACAGGGCTATCAGCGCGGCCAGCGTTGGGCCAAGACCAAGGCATCATTTTTCGAACTCGATCGGCTTGCGCGGTTGGGGCAGAGCAATGACGGTAACTGGGCCGACTGGGTGGGCACAGATGGTTGCAGCGCGCTGCTAGCGCGCGAAATCAGAGCAATTGAGGGTCAGGAAGCGCAGTTTTGGAGCGATGCAGTGGGTCCTGGGCACACGAATCTGACCGCGAATACGGATTTTATCCTTGGTTTCATCGAAGGTTCGATGGAGGTTTATGACCAGGTTGCTATCCATTTGGGACACTCCTGAGTAGGAATCATTTCGTAAGTGTGAATGTGCGCCCGCAGGGGTGATATCGATATATCGGCACGGCTTTCATTCTGACCTAGCTTCTCCGCTGCTCTGATATCCGTTGGGCATTACTCGTCGTGCGGTTGATTTCCAACTACGCGTTGTTGATCACGAGCGGCTCGATCCGTGCGTGTGCCGTCCTTTCCGTACTATTTTTTCTACGTATGTCACTCGCTATTTATATCAACCTCGTGAGT
This sequence comes from Gammaproteobacteria bacterium, assembly GCA_030147845.1. Classification (GTDB taxonomy): domain Bacteria; phylum Pseudomonadota; class Gammaproteobacteria; order JASBUN01; family JASBUN01; genus JASBUN01. The sequence continues at coordinate 37,058 of JASBUN010000038.1, read as the reverse complement.
ACAGGCGCCAACGTAAAGCCAAATGGGGCAGCGTACGGTTAATTCGCTAGCTGGTTACAGACTGTGCCGAATGTGGCACAAGAGCGTAGTGTTCAAATGGTAAGCGCATGAATCAAGGCATAGGTGATATTGGCACTCAAGTTGCTTGCTTCGAGTTAGTTTATTTGGCATCCGCTTTGCCGGCAGAGAAGGGCCGGGCGGAGTGCTTCCCGATTAGAGACGGCCGATGCCGTTCCCGCGGATTAATCAGAGCATCCTTCAGTCATCAGCTCTAGGAGAAATACCATGCGTTGCCGGGAATGTGATGTAGAACAAGAGTACATGTCCACCGAACATTTATTGCAATGTTCTGGATTGACGCTACAGGAATATGCCATTCGTTATCATGTTCCGCTCGAGCTCCTGGTGCATCCTCAACAGATCAATACCACCGACAGTCCGGCTAATTACGCGACAGTACGTGGCGTTCCGAGCGGCCGTGCGCAGGCGGTCAAAGCCGGTCTGGACCTCGCCGGCCTGCTGCTAGATGAAGAGTCATTAATGGTGATTCCGGGAGAAATCCGCCGATTGGACCAGTTGCTTTGGGCGCTGCAATACGTACGGGAATACGGATTTCAGTACAAGCAGGAATACGTATACGACAACGACAGCCATCGCGTCGTTGCCCGAAATCATCTCAAAGCACCGAGATTCTCGATGAGCGAGCCGGTGTGCCAATGGCTGTCCAATGCTCCTGAAACCGAATGCAGGCTGGCGCTGGCGGTATTGATTTCGCATGTAGCGGAATTACAGGCCGGCTATTTGTTTATTCCTACCAGCAGTTATGACGATGCGGATGCCGTTATGTCTGCGTTGGAACGATATTTTGCCGTGCATTTTTTGCCGCTGGGTGATGTGAGTTCCGAAAATGCACTACTGTTACGCAGCGAAACGATGGATGATACGCGTCAACTATTGGAGAAATTGTCGGCGGAATTGTCTTCGATCCCATGCGCTGCGGAGCGCTTCGAAATGAAGACGCCGGAAGTCACTGTGGCTAAGGAGTTGGTATTCGACTCCGCGCATTTCATTACTGATCACCCAGCCAAGTGTTCCAACCTTCACGGCGGGCGTTATGTTTTGCACGTGAAAGTAAAGGGACGGATTGACCCGATCACCGGCTGCGTTATCGATTACGGCTATCTGAAACGAGTAGTAAATCATCGCATCATCGAACATTTTGATCATCATACGCTGAATTATGCAGCGGGTGAGCTGGCATGGCGGTCGAGTACGGAAATGCTTTGTGTTTATATCTGGGATCAATTGATCGACTATCTGCCGGGATTGGTGGAATTACAGCTTTACGAGACGACGCAATCGTGGTGCTGCTATCAGGGTCCGAGCGTGGAGCAGCGCCAACGCGATGGCGCGGACTTGTTGCAAAAGCACTTTCAGCATCCGGATCTCGGCAATTCGGATTTGCGGCGTTTCGCCAGCGCCCCGGTCGGAGAAGCATTGAGAATTATTAATCAATAGCTTACGATTTTTTCATAGGCCGTAAGCAAGCTCATCGACGAGTGCGCAATACGCTGTTTGCACAGCGGGAAGTCGGTGTACGACGGTGGTAGCATATCTATTCATCGTTGAGTAATCCGTCAGTCAACCAGTCGAATGCTTGCGGCCTGTGCAGCCGGGTGGTCTTCCGCGGTACGCGTGTATGCCGAATAAATTTCAATTGTTGGCCGAGCTTCCATATGTTGAGGACAGCTCTGTTAGATTCGATGCGATCGCGGATCAACCGTGGTCGGTGTTCATTGATAGTGGTCGACCGGCTAGTACGTGTGGGCGTTACGATATTCTTGCGACTGCTCCACACACGACACTGATCACTCGAGGTGCGTTGACCGAGGTACATTCCCCTGCGGATACCGCTCTGTCGCCGCACGACCCGTTCGATTTGCTGCGGCGTGAACTCGGCCCGAACGTCGATCCGATCGAAGGTATACCGTTTTGTGGTGGCGCCTTAGGCTATTTTTCCTATGACTTAGGCCGCCGTTTGGAGCACTTGCCACAGATCGCGCGGGACGATGAACAGCTTCCCGAAATGGCGGTGGGCATTTATGACTGCGCACTGGTGGTCGACCACGAGTTGCGTCGCTGCTGGCTGGTAGGGGATACCCGCCGTGGCCTGGATACGGCGCGCTGGCAACGAATGATCGAATTTTGGTCATCGCTTCCTGTCGCGCGCGCCAGGGTCCCGTTTATCGTACGATCCGATGTCCGCGTTGATTTGGACCGCCCAGCCTATGGACGGTTGTTTGATCAGGTCATGCGGTATATCCACGAGGGAGATTGTTATCAGGTCAATTTAGCCAGGCGCTTTTCCGCCGAAGTCGACGGCGATCTGTGGTCGGCATATATGCGGTTGAGGAAGATTAATCCGGCGCCGTATGCCTCGTATATAAATTATCCATTTGCACGTGTTTTGAGCGCCTCGCCGGAACGGTTTCTCCGTGTAGAGAGTGGCAGTGTCGAAACCAAACCGATTAAAGGTACTCGCCCGCGCAGCGTAGACCCGCTCATGGATGTCGAACTCGCACGGGAATTGCAGGGCAATCCGAAAGACCGGGCCGAGAATCTTATGATTGTGGATCTTTTGCGCAACGATTTAGGCAAAAGTTGTGCAATAGGATCGGTGTCCGTACCAAGCTTGTTTGCACTCGAGAGCTTCGCCACGGTTCACCATCTGGTGAGTACGGTTACCGGAACCTTGGCTAAGGAAAAGGATGCGTTGCATGTCTTGAGCTCATGCTTCCCTGGGGGGTCGATAACCGGTGCGCCTAAGTTGCGCGCAATGGAGATCATCGAACAGTTGGAGCCTCATCGTCGCGGCGTTTACTGCGGATCGATTGGATACGTGGGGTTCGATGGCAGCATGGACACGAATATCGCGATTCGTACTTTAGTGCACACGGGAGGTGTCATGCGGTTTTGGGCCGGAGGTGGCATTGTGGCCGACTCGGATAAGGACGCCGAATATCAAGAAACCAATGATAAGGCTGCCGCTATGTTGGAGTTATTGGGTCGCGCAGAAATGGGGTCTGTCGGGAGTTGATGCCGGGATTAGCTGCATTCGGCGATAATATGTTCCTCATCGGTGTTACATATTGTATTTCGTACCGTCATCGCTGCCCTCCTGCCAACCGCGGCAGACGTACTCCCGCACTTTGACGATCGATGGTTTCCTGGCCGATTGGTAGGTTGCGTTGCTGTAAGTACGACGTCCCAGCTCGCGCTCGGCGGCATCATAGTCAATCGAACGTAGTAGCATCCAACGGTAATGGGCGCAATCAAATCGCGCATAAATCTGCGTCCAGGTTCTGTGCCTGCGACCGTTGCTCCCGGCGCTGGCGGGATGCTCCACCTTGAACCACGCGGTGGCCGTCTGCCGTGTTCGGCGTATCGTTGAGCTATACACTGCGACGATTTCGGTAGCGGTCACTGATACGATGCGATCGGCGTTTTGCGTTGGTGCTTGTTCGGTCATGCCCGCTACCGATGCGCTGACACTGGACAGCAAAAAAACGGCGACCGTTAAGGTCGCCGTCTTGGTGTGGCGCCACAGGGACATGACTGGCGCGTGTCTTAGGCTATTTGCAATTCTGCATGCACAGTATATTGTGCGTGTCAGGACGTGGATCCGGGCGAATGAAGCCATCCCGATTCGGCATTTTGATTTGCGCAATTTGTTCTTTATCGAGTTTCGCATTCTTATCGACGATGCCATTCATGTACAGCAGATAGGCCGTTACTGAATAAACCTCATCGTTACTGAGAGACCCAGGGGCGTTAAACGGCATTGCACGCCGAATATAGTCGAACACCGTGCTTGCGTACGGCCAATAGCTACCAACGGTCTTGACCGGCTTGGCGCTCGCCAGGGTGCCCTGGCCACCGACGAGTCGGTCCATGGGTTTACCTTGGCCCTTGTCGCCATGGCACGAAGCGCATTTATTGGCATAGATCTCTTTGCCTTGCGTTACGGTACCGTGGCCGGCGGGTGCGCCAGTGCCATCAGGGTCGACATCTATATTCCATCCAGCGATTTGTTTCTGCGTGGCCGGCTTGCCAAAATCAAAGCGCTCGGCGGCGATGCCCGTTGAGGCGAACGCCAGTGCGGCGACCAATCCAGTCAGCGCCATGAATGTTTTAGGCGTGTACATTGGTTACCTCCCCGTCTGCGGCGACGTGCCAACTCTGAATGGCGTTGTAGTGATATACCGAGTGAGTTCCGCGCACCGCCACCAGTTGTTTGAGTGTTGGTTGTACATATCCGGTGTCATCCATAGTACGGCTTTGCAGAATGGCTTCTTTCCCCCGCCATTCCCACGGTATGCGGAAACGCGTTAAACACTTGGGTAAAACCGGACCCTGCAACTCGGCCCGGCGCCAGTTTCGTCCGCCGTCGACCGAGACATCGACGCGACTGATGCGCCCGCTCCCGGACCAGGCGAGTCCGCGGATTTCGTGAAAGCCCTTGTCGTGCAGCCTGTGGCCGCCCGATGGTGAAGTGATAACCGATTTGGCTTCCATGACAAAAGTCAATATTCGTGCTTTGCCATCCGGCATCAAGTCGGTATATTTGGCCGTCTCTTCGTGACTCATGAACGGTTTGTCGCCGACCTCGATGCGGCGCAGCCACTTCACGCTCATGTTGCCTTCGAATCCCGGCAACAGCAGACGTAGTGGATAGCCTTGTTCTGGGCGCAACGCCTCGCCATTTTGCGCGTACACCAGTATCGCGTCGTCAAGCGCCTTGCTGATCGGCACGCTGCGGTCGAGTGCGGCCGCATCGGCGCCTTCGGCGAGCAACCAAGACGCGCCGTGTTTCAGGCCTACTTCCTGCAATACGGTCGACAAGGGTACACCGGTCCATTCGCAGCAACTCAGCAGGCCGTGCGTCGATTGGACCGTCTTGCCTTTGGGTTTGACCCATTCGGTAAGTGTATTGCCGGAACATTCCAGGAAATAAAAATGTGAAACCGCCGGGAAACGTTTCAGATCTTCGACCGTAAAGATTTTTGGATTGTCGACCATGCCGTGGATCATAAGGCGATGTTCGGCCGGATCGATCGCCGGTACGCCCGCGTGGTGGCGCTCGTATACCAAGCCGTTGGGCGTGACAATGCCGTGCAGGTCTTGCAATGGCGTGAAACTCCACGAGGAGATATCCGTTGGCGTTAAATCGGTGGGCCGACGGATGACGTCGCTTTCATACTTCGACGGAACGCCGTATGGCGGCGTTACGATTGGATGGCCCTGTTTCAACATCCATTCGGGGGTGTTTGGCGGCAGATTGTTTTTCGTCGACGCGGCGCGCGCGGCGATGGGTCCCAGGCCGCCGGCCATCAGCGCGGTCCCCGCTACGACTGCGCCGGTTTTTAAGAACTGACGTCGGTGCATCGAGCGCACCGGTGTCGCTATGTCGGTTTGTGTGAGGTCAGCACTAAGGCGATTTTTAACTTCATCACCGCGGTTGGATTTTTTCGAATTCATTTATTCTTCTCCAAAGATTTTGTGCGGTATCAGGGCGAGTGTAGATCGTGCGTCATACGTGTCAAGTCACCGTACGCGCGCGAGTACGCTCATTACGCCGCATAAATTCACGCGAGTTGTCTCGTTTTGATACGTATTTCGCCGGCATCTTCGTTTTCGGTATTTTTGCGTAGCGTAGGGAAACAATACTGGCTTGTTGGTTGTTTCCATTCGACGCACTGCTGCGCAAAATTATTTGCTGCAAAGGTAAAAAAAATTCTGTCGCACGCGCCCTGGTCGGACTGCATGTCGTGTGCTTTTGTCGCCCGATGTGCGCTGAGCGTCGTTCGGCTGACTTACGAGCCGTGGGCATGGTGTGCGCGGCGGTCGCCGTCGCTGCTTGCGCTCGCCTATAGCCAACACACCGCACCGCCGCCGAGCCGGGGCATCGCAGCAACTCGACTGATCTCCGTGGCCGTTCCCGAACGACACACGGCTAGGTTTGATTGCTGTGGCATCCCGAAACATCCCGTTCCTATAAGAAACAAATATAACAAAAACAGTAGGATATAAAGATAAAAAGTAAAGACTTACGATTCAAAAGGCTAAAAGACCTTACGGTTCATGGCACTAAATATGCTTGATAGCGCGTGCACGAATCCACGTCACTCGCTATCCAGGAGGTATATATATGTCACGCAACGAATCGCAATGGACACAGCGTCCGACGCTTCCCATGAGTCACTATGCCGACCCGGCTATCTACTACGATGAGAATATATTCGCCGAGGAACAGGAAAAGATTTTCAGTAAGGTATGGCAGCTTGCGATCCACGAGAGCGAAATACCGCAGCCCTACGATTACCGCACTTACCAACATCCAGCAGGACGAGAGGTGGTCATCGTACGTGGCGAGGATAAGCGGATTCGAACGTTCTACAACATTTGTCCGCATCGAGGAAATTTACTGGTATATGAGCCTTCCGGGAATGCCAAAAAGCTCGTGTGTATTTTTCACCAATGGGCATTCAATGGCAAAGGCGAATGTGTCGACATTCCCCGCGACAAGAACGGCTACCAGGACCGCGTATGCAAGAACGACGTGGGACTGAAGGAAGTGCGCACCGAGGTGGGCTACGGCGGTTTCGTTTGGATCAACGTTGACGACAACTGCGATTCGTTATCAAGCCACATCGGTGGCGCGCTCGACTATATGCTGCCGGAGCTCGAAGCTGAGCCATTGCAGACCCTGTGGTACTACCAGGCGCGTCTAAAGACCAATTTCAAGCTCATTCACGATACCAATAGCGAGTTTTACCACGACTATCTTCATTACCATAACCGCGTGACCGGCATGCTGGATCCAAAGTCCGGCTATTTCCAGAGAAAGTACACGGCGTTCCCGAACGGTCATGCGTCGGTTGGCTCGATGGAAGTGAAATACGACGCCTACAAAGGCGGGGGACATTCCGAACTGGGCTGGCCTGAGTTACCCCCGCAAGGCTGGAAGCTGGTTGATTTGTTTCCCTGCATTACTTTCAACCTACGCACCTCGGTGTTACGTATCGACTCTTATATCCCGCTGGGGCCGAAAGATGTGCTGCTCGAATTCCGTGCTCTAGGACTAAAGAGTGACACTGCGGAAACACGCGCACAGCGCGAGAAGGACGCCGCTACCATTTGGAGTCCTTTCGGGCGCAATCTGCATGAAGATTTGCTGGCCTCGTCGGGGCAGGGCGTTGCGATGACGGCGCATTCGGATCCGATGTATGTGCTGCAGGCGCGTGAAGAAGATCTGACGATTCACGACGAGATCGGTATGCGCCACTACCTGCAGGAATGGAGCAAGCGCATGGGACGCAGTTCGGCGGATCCATATGCAAAATCCGCGCAGGCCAAGATGGCTTAAGTACGCCATACCGCGAAGGTATGAGCGCTTTTACATCAGAATCCCAGGAGTGCAGCACATGAACGCGAATAGAGAAGATATTGAAGAGTTGATCTACGATTCATGCATGGCCTTGGATCAGAGCGACTATGACGCCTATATGGATTTATGCAGCCCAGACTTTAGCTACAAGCTCAGCGCGTATAGTCCTGAGGTAAAACAGGAGATGACATGGCTTGACCATAATCGGGACGAGATCGAGCATCTCTTTCATACCTTGCCGAAGCATAATAGTGATCGCAATCCGTTGACTCGTAACGCGGTCGTCTACCGGGTCAAAGTGGACGAAAACCATAAGCGTGCCGACGTCGTCAGTTCTTTTCAAATCTTCAAGACGGCATTGAACGGTGGTCATTCAGAATTATTCGCGGTGGGTAAGTATTTCGACACCGTTTCACTCGAAGGAGGAAAACCCGCATTGGTCAATCGCCACGTTAAATTGGATACCCGGGATCTGGGTTGGGGTTACCACGTTCCTTTTTGATGAGCAGAGAAATCCTGTGTTAAACGCTACGCGCACGGTAGCCGCCGTGTGCGTAGCAGCACCGCATGCATAAAGGTGAAGGCGCCGGACTATGTGCCAGGCAAATTGGGCTGTGGATGGAATATGTCCGCGTGCCCGATTTGCGCTGTCGGCTGCAGCGACCGGCCTCGTCGTTTTGCGAATCCCACCTCCGGCAGGGCGGCGGCGTCTCGCATCGCGGTTGTTCGCAGCGCGGCAATGACGTTAGACTATTACCGCTATGCCGATCACACTTTTTCCCGGTCCACGACCCGTTAGGTGGATTCTTGACGAACACCACAAGCCGGTGCCCTTGGGCGATGAACAGGCCTGGAAAGCATGGATGGAAAGCCGGAATCAGCGGGTTTCCTATAGTCTGCTGAATCTGCGCACGGAACCGCGGCCTGGAAACAAACTACTCGATTTCGAAAAAATTATTGTATCCACATTGTTCGTCGGGAAAGACAACTCGAATGTTCCCGGTGCGCCGCCGCAAATATTTGAGACCCTGGTAATCGGCGGTCCTCACCGGTCGGAATCATGGCGCTGGTCGACATGGGAGGAGGCCGAACGCGGTCACCGTATCGTTGTCGATCTGCTCAAGAAGCGGCAGCGCGACCGGTTTGGCGGGTAATCCATGGCTCGTCTGCTTTATAGTACCCGGTACCGAATAAGTCCGGCGCGTGCCCCCTACATGGAGTGAAGCCAATGAATAAAGACCAATCGACCGAAGTCGCCTATAGCGAAGGCGACGTTATCGCCCGACTTGAGCGTGAGCTGCCGCATTGGTATTACGAGGACGGTTGGATCCGAAGAAAATTCCGGACCGCCGGCTGGAAGGCTACGTTGATGGTGGTCAACACGGTTGGGCATCTGGCCGAGGCGGCCTGGCACCATCCGGATCTCACCGTATCGTATGCATTCGTAATCGTGAAGCTGGTCACGCATTCAGCCAAGGGCGTGACGGATAAGGATTTTGCGCTGGCGCATAAAATTGAACAAGTGATTCAGTGGCAGCCCGCCAAAGAGGAGGGCGCGCCGCTGACCGGAACGCCCGACGACGCGAGATTTAAATATATCAAATACGACTGAAACGGCGGTGTCGCGCCTGCGTTTGCTATATCACGCGCTCGGTCATCGCGGTTATCGATGTGCCGTCATTGCTTGCCGACGAATGCGAGATAACGTTCTGAATCCATCAGGTCGTGCAAGTCGGTATCTCCGGTTAGTCGAATACGCAGCATCCAGCCGTCTTCATAGGGAGCTTCGTTGACGCGGCCGGGGACGTCTGTCAGCGCCTCGTTGCGTTCTAACACGATTCCGCTTAGCGGCGAATATAGTTCGTTTACGACTTTCGGTGATTCAATCGTACCGAATGAGTCGTCCTTCACGATTTCGCTATCCGGATCGGGCAGCTCGACGTACATAATCTCGCCGAGGCTCTGCTGAGCAAACTCACTTACCCCGATGCTATAAACATTTTCGCCTTCCGGATAACACCAAAGGTGAGCGCTGTTAAACAGAAATTTTTCCTGCGATCTCATTCGCATCATTCTCCGCTGTTATGGTCGATAGGATCTGATGAATAGCGTGCCCGAATACACTTTCCGCAGCCTCGCAAACCGCTTCTGAAAGGGTTGGGTGCGCATGTACGGTCGTGGACAGGTCGGATACGTTAGCGCCGACGGCGAGAAGCGCCGCGGCTTCGTGGATCATTTCGCCGGCATGTGCGCCGACGATATGCACGCCCAGCAATTTGCCGCTGTTGGCGTGCCCGATGACCTTCACCATTCCCGATAATTCATCGCTGGCTTGGGCCTTGCCCAATCCGCGCGTATCGAACTTTCCGCAGCGGACTGGAATGCCTCTACTCGTGGCGTCTTGTTCCGATAGTCCGACGCTCGCGACCTCAGGAGTGGTGAAAGTCACACGCGGTATGTTTTCCAGCAACGGTGGCTCGGCTACGGCCCCTAGCATGTGATCTACAGCCAAACGCGCTTGGGCCGAAGCCGCGTGTGCCAACATAAGCTGTCCTGTTACATCGCCCGCGGCATAGACATGCGGTAATTTCGTGCGCATTCTGTCGTCGACCGGGATTGAAGCGCCTTTTCCTAGAGCAATGCCCAACTGCTCGAGCCCTAAGCCGGACGTGTTCGGAACGCGGCCAACCGCGACCAAGGCGCGTTCTGCCGCCGCCAATGGTTCTCCACTTTGGAAACAGTGTACTTGATCGCCGTCGACACGCATTTCTTCGATTAGGCGGGAGCCGAGAAAGCGAATACGTCGTTTGCGCAACTCACGCGCTATCAGGCTCGATACGTCGCGGTCCTCGGCCGGCAACGGCCGGTCCGCGGCCTCGATAATGGTCACGTCTACGCCTAAGGACTGGAAGATGAAAGCGAATTCGCAGGCGATAACGCCGCCTCCGACGATGATCAACGAACGCGGTAGGCTCGGCCATAATAGCGCCTCATCGCTGGTTACGACGCGGTTACCGTCGAACGGAAATACGGACGGGCGTGCCGGCTGGGAGCCAGTGCATATGAGTGTGAAGTCGGCATGAATCCGTTGGTCGTTTGCCGAAACGGCGACGGTATGTTCATCAATCAGGCGTCCATGACCGCACATTGACTCCACACGCCGGTTTTGCAGAAGTTTCGTTACACCGCCCACAATCGTGCCGACTACGCTATCCATCCGCTTGCGCAATCGAAGCCAGTCGACCTGCACCGCGCCATCGAGAACGACTCCCAGGCGCTTCGCCTTTTTTATGTTTTCAATCAAGGCGCAGCTGGCAACGAGTGTTTTGGTCGGAATGCAACCGCGCCGGAGACAGGTGCCACCAGTATCATCCGGGTCGACTAGCGTCACCGCTGCGCCGGCCGCGCTGGCATGAAGCGCGGCAACATATCCAGCCGGTCCGGCGCCGAGTATCACGATGTGCTTTTTTCCTGTTGTCGGGTGATCGGTTGCTGGCATCACTTGTTATCCATCGTGTCAGTAAAGCGGCGGATGGCGTTAGTTAGCCGACCTGCCCCGACAAGCACGTAATCGCGCAAGCGCAAAATCAGCACGTTCGGAACGCTAAACGAACCCGCTTGCGGTACCTTTTCGGCTGCGTCCGCAACTGCCGCCGCTGACTTGTTTAACGTCCGCGGCCGCTTTCGGCCCCCAGAAAGGCACCCGCTGCGGCGTACACAAGTTCTTTTATATCGACGGCGGCTTCAGCCGGTGGCCTGACTCGGTGCTGCCTGGATAGGTGAGCCGTTTAATGAAGCGGTGCCGGAAACGTCGATTGAACGTATGAGCGTGTCGAGTACCGGGCAATGTGACTCTACGGTTTCGATTAACGTTTGAATTTTTTCGGGGTCAGCGGAACTTTCGATTTTCGTTTCAAAACGAATTTTTTTGTAGCCCGCAGGCGCGTCGGACATGCCGAATAGCCCGTGCAAGTCCAGGTAACCTTTTAGTTCAACCGTTACGCTATCGAGAGGAATGCCCATGACACTGGCATAGGCCGAGTACATGATTTCCTGACACGTACCGAGCGCGGCTAAAACCAGTTCAACGGGGTTTATGCCGGCATCGTGACCGCCCAGTTCGGGTGGTTCATCAACGGTGAGTTCCGGGAAGTTTCTTACCGAGGCGCCGCAGCGTACGCTTTCCACCAAGCGGGTCGATGCCCGGAACACTACGTTTGCGCTGGCGGGATTTTCTTTTATATTGCCAATCGTGTTTAGCAGTGCTGCCTTGAGCGCTTCTTGTGACATGATAGTTCTCCGTCGGCGGTGCCGTTTCCGGTTCGTACCTGGGTTCCTGGCCGCGTTTTGCGGCCGCTTGAAAGCCTATTTTGCCGATTAGACTGGCATAGGATTGTTATGAGGCAACTAGCGTGCCAGTTTTGTTTTGTCCGAAAAACAATATGTTAACTTCTATGCGGAGCGTGTCGGTGAGGCGATATAGGCAGGCACGTTACACTGTGTTCAACGTGTGAGACGCTGCCCCGTTATAGTCTGTCGCGCGGTCGTACATGGCCTGTATATGACACGCGTCGCCGATGATCCCGCCATATAATTGCAATCGCCAAACGGGGAGGCCGAATCCACTCGGTCGCCAGAACAAAGCATATTTTGTTTAGCGCTTGAAGGCCCGCGACGCAGACTTGGGAGTAGGTCATGACGGAAATACCCGATCAACACCACGGCGAATCGGTGTTGGACATGAACGTACAGGACCGCGCTGCGGTGTGGGCTGAAGTTCTACGTCAGATCGAGGCATACCGATGTCAGGTAGCCAGCTTGCCAACCGCAGCGAAATTTACGCCCGAAGAGGTTCGCGAGACGCTGCGCATTCTCGATTTTGCCAAGCCCTGCAGTCCGATGGACGCAGTGACCTGGGCGGCCGATGGTCTACGTCGTTATCAGGTGCACGCAGCGCATCCACGGCATTTCGGACTGTTCGTGCCATCGCCGACCGAGGCGGGCATTATGGGCGAAGCTTTGGCCGCCGCCTTCAATCCGCAATTGGCCGCGTGGGCGCATAGCCCGTTTGCGGTAGAGGTCGAGACGCATTTGATCCGGGTCTTTGGCGCTCGGTTCGGATACCAGCAGCCGCAGCTTGACGGCACCTTTACCAATGGTGGTGCGGAGGCGAATCAGAGCGCCTTAATCACCGCATTGGCGGCGCAATTCCCCGGCTATCTTGAGAACGGGCTTCGCGGGCTCGATCGAGCCCCGGCAATCTATGTCAACGCCGGGGCACACCCGTCGTTCGTTAAAGCAGCGCGTCTTTGCGGTCTTGGGACTGCGGCGGTTCGCGTGTTGGCGCAGAGCGATTCCTTGGTTATGGATCTTTCCGCTTTGCAGCGTCAACTGGAGCACGATATACGAGCCGGGTATCAACCAGTCATGATTGTCGCGACCGCCGGTACTACCGTGGCGGGTAGCATTGATCCGCTGAAAACAATGGCGCAGTTAGCCCAGGACGTAGGCGCATGGCTGCATGTGGACGCCGCCTGGGCAGGCGCCGTGGCGCTGGTGGACGAGCTACGACCGTTGCTGGATGGCATTGAACAAGCTGATTCGATCACCTTTGATCCGCATAAATGGTTATCGATACCGATGGGCGCCGGCATGCTACTTACGCGCCATCCAGGCGCACTTGAGCGCGCGTTTTCTTTGTCCGAAAGACCGGACTATATGCCCGGCCCGGTGCCGGGCACGGTTGATCCCTACTGCCAATCCATGCAGTGGTCGAGACGGTTCATTGGCCTTAAAGTATGTCTTTCTCTTATGACGCTTGGCTGGGACGGCTACGCGGATGCCATCCGCCATCAAATTCGTTTGGCCGACTTGTTGCGTATCGAGCTAGCGAAGAATCACTGGCAGGTGCTGAATTCCACTCACCTGCCGGTGGTATGTTTCGTTGACTCACACATGGATCCTAGTACGGCGCACTTCCATCATGCCGCAATCGCAGATGCAGTAGTCGCGACCGGCAAGGCATGGATATCAAGCGCGACTTTCGCAGGCCGACAAGTCCTGCGTGCCTGCGTATCCAACCACGGCACTACCGACACCGATGTGCGTGAACTGGTCGAGTTACTTTGCGCTTTACGGCAACAAACGAATGAGGACCACGTAAAAGGTTTAGCCGCAGTAGCGCGCTTTACGCCGAACTTGGCGAATAAGGCGGAGCGCTGATTTCAACGCGGTGTTTTTTCACTTTTAGTAATCACTGACGAATACAGTAATTTCTCGGAGATACGACGTAAGCATATGGCACGAATAAAAATCATGGGCATACTGAATATTACGCCCGATAGTTTCTCCGATGGTGGCAGATACGATGTACTGGATCGCGCAGTAGCGCACGGTCTTGCCATGGCGGGGCAAGGCGCGGATATCATCGATATCGGCGGTGAGTCGACGCGGCCCGGCTCATCCCGCGTTCCAGCCGCGGAACAGTGCCGTAGGGTGGTCGAAGTGATACGCCAACTACGCGCCGATTTGCCGAAAAGTGTATCGATCAGTGTCGATACGACCTTGGCGTCAGTAGCAGAATCGGCGATTGCGTCAGGCGCCGAGATGATCAACGACATCTCTGCTGGTCGTGATGATTCGAAAATGTTCAATCTGGTTGCCGAGGCCGGCGTCGAAATGGTGCTGATGCATATGCAAGGTGAACCGAAATCCATGCAGGATAATCCGCGTTACGATAATGTCGTCGATGAGGTCGCGGCGTTTTTGACGGAACGCTTGCGCACGGCGCAGTCGGCAGGTATCGCCGTCGAGTCGTTATTGATCGATCCCGGCATCGGCTTTGGCAAACGCCGGCAGCATAATTTGGTGCTGTTGGCTAATCTACCGCGGTTTGTCGCACTGGGAGCGCGCGTTGTTCTGGGCGCTAGCCGAAAACGTTTCATGGGAAACATTTGTAACGCCGACCAACCTCTGCAACTGCTGCCGGCGACTATTGTTACCACTGCGTTGGGCATATGGGCTGGCGTCACGGTGTTTCGCGTGCATGATGTTGCTGAGAATCGCCAGGCCGCTGATGTGACATGGGCTATCCGCGGCACAACTCAAGCGGCGCGCGATATTTGATCTAAATAATCAGGCTTGCTACTTCGAGGGATAGTCGTGCACGAGAAAAGGTTGACCCGAGTACCTCAGTTCACAGCCGAGATTGATGCCAGAGAATCGGCGTTTTGAATGCCACTCGTACAGCGCCTCTTCGGCGCCCAGACCGGACGGGCTGAACCACTGTAAGTGTATGGCAGTACTCGGGATATGAAACCGGACATCCGGGCCTCCGTTCCACCCTGCGCTGCAACATGCTTAGTGGCCCTTTTTGGTTCATCCGAGAGCGCGCAACGCATGGCCCGCCGGGCTACCCTGTGGTTTCAGGAGCGCGGCTGGAGGGTGAATACCTTGCCGAGGGTTTTACGAATCTGGGCGATGCTGGGATAGCGTGCATTCCACGGATCATCCCAGCGAGCGCAGCGCAAACGCCACACCTGTGGCTCCTGTGCTGAGTCAAGATAGAACGAAGTTATCATGATCATCGGGCCTGTCGAAAATGCCATGCGCGAATCGAGCGCGGCCACCATGACCGAGGGGTGCCGCACGAACTCTTCATCGTGATTGATACTGATGATGTGGAATTTCTGCGGTTGCAGCGTTAGGGTGTCGCTATTGATGCTGCGAAGTTCGACGCGACAGTTCGTATAATATTGGTCTACCCCCTGCAGCGAGATGGAATCAGTGTTGGCGTAGACTTGGCCACCCTGTACATACACCCATCCGCGGTGTGCCGGTATGGTGAGCGTCTGGTTCAGTTGCAACGTCCCAAACCTCGGTGCGGTTGCTGAACCGGCTCCTTCGAGGCGCGACACAGCAGCGCATCCGGTCAATGCCAATGTGAGCAGAGCGAGCGCGTAAAACTTCATATCCTTTCTCGATTATCGCCACTCGATACCGTAGCTAACGATAACAAGTATAGTTCACGCGATATGTGACGCAATATGGGTTACGGTGTCTTACGGTCAATCAAAAACCAAGTTATCGCGAGGTGCGTCGTATTCGTGCGACGAACACGGAATTAGAGGTGTGATCGATTTAAACTGGCGATCCTTTGCTGTTGCTGGCGAAAATGCCGTGTCGAACGCGAAGGATGCGGATTCTGTAGTCTCCGCCTGCCAGTTTTCACGCCGAGCATCGCGGCTCTCAGGGTGGACGCCGAACGTCAGTCCTAATGAGTCCCCGCGGGTCGTGTATCCCGATTGGCGAGCGGGCAGACCGGAACCAACGAATGATATTCTTTACCCGCGAGGTCACACTTCGCACCGTTTTTATTCTGCCGAAGAAAAATGGGTCATTCGACGCCGACGTCTCGTCCCCCCTGCCGCTCATGTTGAATTCCCCGGATGGACCGGTAGACGGGATCGTCCTGGCCGGAAAGCGTTTTGCGTGAGGCTGCTTGCGCCAGGTTTGGAAATCGATGCCCGTAAAGCTCTATTGGCGCGCACCTGTCGGACCCCGGCGCTGGAAACAGGTTGACTGCATTATGTGGTGTCAGTCAATAATCTTAAAGACGCTTGAGTATTGCGCGCATTGTTCGTAACACTGTTTCACTTTCAGCGTAGGTTGTGTCATGGGTGATACAAGTGTGTATGTTTTCCGCCAAGGCTTGTATCCAAGAAATCCGCAGATTGAACCCGCTTCTTTTTGGGTACGTGGGCTATGCCGGTAAAGGCGCTGTATTGCTACTCCAGCGCTTGCACATTACCGAATCGTAACCACAATTCTTGTATGCCCGATATGTTTCAAACCTACACTGCACGCTGCGGTTGCTACTAGTACGCCGCTGAAGCCGATGGCGATGCGGAAAATTGTTGGCGCTGGAGCGCCACGCACGAAGTTACTCAGTACCGGTAGGCACGGGATTTCCGTCGGATAATGTTCTTCGACTCGTTTGGCATGACGAAAAATAGGCGGACGCCGGGTGTTGAAGGTATCGGTAGGAAATCGAATGCACCGGGTTGGTATTGATGTTGCTTGCATGGAATGCGATGCACGGTTTCATTTTCGGATTTGTGCGTACCATGTTCGTCGGTGCGCACAGATGACGCTAAATGCGAGAATTCCGTGAGGTATAGCTAGAGCCAGTCGGTTTCGCCACACTGTCATGCCACGTGTCGAGTGTGACGGCAGGACAGAAATTCATGATTCTCTCGAGGAGGTATCATCATGGCTACACTGCTTCGTCCAGACCCAACTTTTTACCCCTCGCCGAAGCTGGCGATGGAAGCACCGCGTGAGTCGTACGGTTATGTCTGTCTTCTGTGTCCAGATGGCAGCAAAGCCGACGCACTTGCGGTAATTGATTTGGATCCGCGCTCGGCGGACTACGGGAAAATGGTGCATAAAATCGTGATGCCGAATATCGGCGATGAATTGCATCACTACGGATGGAATGCATGTAGTTCGATGTTGTGTCCACTGAGTGGACACCCGTTTACCGAGCGACGTTACCTGGTGGTTCCGGGTATTCGTTCATCACGCATCTACATAATTGATACCAAGCCGCATCCGACGCAAGCCCGTATTGTTAAAACCATCGAGCCGGAAGAGCTGATGCGCAAGACAGGTTATTCGCGCCCGCATACGATTCACTGTGGACCGGAAGGAATCTATGTAAGTTGTTTGGGAGGCAAGGGCGTCAACGGCGATGAGAGCCCTGCGGGAATATTCGTTATGGATTGCGAAACGTTTGAAATCCGCGGGCCGTGGGAAATGGACCGTGGGGATCAAGTCTATTCGTACGACTTCTGGTGGCACATCGCGCACAACGTGGCGATGACCAGCGAGTGGGGATTACCGCCTCAGTTTGAAAATGGCATTGTGCCGGCGGAACTGCTTGCCAACAAATATGGACATAGGATTCACTTCTGGGATTTGTCCAAACGCAAGTTGACCCAGACGCTCGATCTTGGCGCTAGTCATCAGATGGCGCTGGAGGTGCGCCCCGCACATGAACCGGCGAAGGAGTATGGCTTTATCGGCGTGGTGGTGAATTCTGAGAATTTAGCCGGCGAGATCTGGCTCTGGCATCGCGATAAGCGCGGCAAGAAGAAGGGCAATGACGAATTTGCCATCGAGAAAATTATTGAGATCCCGGCGCAACCGGCAGACCCAGAACTTCTTCCGGAGCTGCTGAAAGGCTTTGGCGCCGTGCCGCCTTTAGTGACGGATATCGACTTGTCCTTGGATGATCGATTTTTGTACGTCGCGTGTTGGGGTACCGGTGAATTGCATCAGTACGACGTAAGTGAGCCGCACAAACCCAAGTTGGCCGGGAAAATTGAACTCGGTGGTATCGCGAAAAGGACCAAACATCCGAGCGGGCGGGTATTTTCCGGGGCCCCGCAAATGTTGGAGATCAGCCGGGATGGGCGCAGAGTGTACTTTACTAATTCGCTCTACAGTACCTGGGACGACCAGTTTTATCCAGGCGGTATGCCCGGTGCGCAAGTCATGGCCAACGTCGACCCGAACGGTGGGATTAGTCTCGACAAGGATTTTTTCGTGACGTTCGAAGACGGCTATCGCGCTCACCAGATACGGCTGGAGGGCGGCGACTGCTCGACGGATTCGTATTGTTACCCGTCGGTGTAGCGGTATGACGCTGCATGGTGGTGGTGCTTCGGAGTGGGCATGGGCCGCTATTTTGGCGCTTGGCGTATTTCATGGAGCCAACCCAGGGATGGGTTGGTTGTTTGCGGTCTCGAATGGAATGCAAGAACGGAGTATCAAGGGCGTCTTAGTCGCACTACCACCGCTGGCATTTGGGCATTTGTTGGCCATCGCGGCCGTGCTATTACCCGTTTCCTTGCTCTCGCTTTATGTTGTACATCTCCATTTGTTGCGTTTGCTAGCGGGTCTGCTGCTGATCAGCTTTGGGATTTTTAAACTGATACAGTCCAGGCACCCGCGTTATCTCGCCCGTATCGGGCGTGGGCATTTGGTCCTCTGGTCATTCCTGATGGCCACCAGTCATGGTGCAGGATTGATGCTCATTCCGTTCTTTCTTGATGTCGAACGACTCGGCGTGCATCCCGCCATGCACATGGCGGGCATGGCGCATCTGGCGCAGGGCGGTATTGTGATGGCACTGCTGGTGACGTTAGCGCATACCCTGTCCATGATATTGACGGCAGGGGTTATCGCCTGGTTGGTGTATCGTTATCTCGGCTTGAGGATGTTGCAGAAATCCTGGTTCAACTTGGACTTGGTATGGTCGCTGTTCCTGATTTTCGTCGGCGGTATTGCCCTGTTGGCATAAGCGCGTAGCTTCTTGCTCGGGCTATCGGCGCCGATCCGCTCGGCTATTTAATGGCATGCGCAAAGTCCGCGCCGGTGACGATGGATTCCCGGGATTGGATAACCCCAGTGGATTCAGTATAGCGAATGCGGCGAAGTCCGGCTGCATGGGACTTTAGCGTAACTATTTTTTCAATAAATTCTGAACAGAATACACCAACTGCGGCAACGGCATGCCGTAGGGAAGAATGCCTGCAAGATGACCACGTTTGTCCACTAAATAAAAACTGCCGCTATGATCTACCGCGTAGCTATTAGCGTTCAAATTGCCGTGATAGCGGAAGTAAGTCCCATACTGCTTGGTGATGCGGTGTAAGGTTTCGACATCGCCGGTCAGCCCGATGATCGAACCATTGAAATGGTCGAGATAGGATCGCAGTAGTTTTGGCGTGTCACGGCGAGGATCGACTGATACGAACAACGGTTGAACCCGCCGCGCCTGGTCGCCTAAACGTTTCATCAACGCGCCCAGCATGGTTAAGCTGGTCGGACAAACATCGGGGCACGAGGTGTAACCAAAAAATAGAATGACCACCTGGCCACGGGCGTCATGCAGGGAAAACGATTTGCTGTCGGTGGTGTGCAGGGTGAAATCGCCGCCGAGTTCGGAATTGGCAT
Organism: Gammaproteobacteria bacterium; assembly: GCA_030147845.1. GTDB lineage: Bacteria > Pseudomonadota > Gammaproteobacteria > JASBUN01 > JASBUN01 > JASBUN01. The sequence goes on along the minus strand of JASBUN010000038.1, from coordinate 17,590 downwards.
GCGACTGCGGCGAAAATGTCAGCAGGGCCAATAATGCGATCGTGATCGCGGCCCCAAATGCAGTTGGCTTCGTCGGCATATTTTGGTATTTGAATGAAAAAGTAGGAGCGCGGATATCGTCGCGGTGTATGAAACGGACGGGCAATATACGTGCCACTATCGATGTGCGGTGCCGTTGTGAGTCAGGAGCCAATCGGATGCAGTAATCTTCATAAGTATATTAGCAAAATCGAAGTTCAATGTGTTGCCGCGAGAGCAGCTTTAGCGGGCATGTGTCACGCCCGTGTAGCATTCCCGAGTCGTCAGTTTCAGTCCACGCTACGCCATCGCCGCTCGTGGCATCGTCTTTACTGAGCCGCATTGCCGCGCTATCGCGGTTTGAACGCGGCGCGTGGCGTTTCGCGGTCGATTGTGGGTGTTCGTGGCCCGAATCTTGCTCCGGTTGGGTACGTAGGAGCTGATACGCCGTAGCGGACGGGCTACTGTGAGTAATCGTCTAGCCCATCGCTACTGATTTTCAGCGAACATAATATTATCTCGGGCCAGCAACGCGGTAGGAGTCACACAATGATAAAAGCAAGATGGAAAAGGGGCATCGGGGCGGCGTTATTTGTCGCGATGGCAGGTGGGTTGACGGCCGGTGCGTTGCTATCAAGCCCAGCCGTGGCTGACGAAACGTGTCAGTCTCCGTATATGGCCAAAATCGTCGGCCAGGAAGATTTCGTGTATGTATGGACGTTGGGTGTCGAAGGCGTCGGTGATGGCCAAGATAAACTGGTTACCGTCAGCGTCAATCCCAAGTCATCAAGCTTCGGAAAAGTTGTCTCTTCTGTGTCCGTTGGCGGACGTAACGAAGCACACCACTCTGGATTCACAGACGATCGCCGTTTTCTTTGGGCAGCCAGTCTGGATACGAATAAAATCTTTGTATTTGACGTGCATTCCAACCCAGCCAAGCCGAAGTTGACGAAAACCATAAAAGATTTCGTTCGCAAGAGCGGTGGTGTCGTTGGGCCGCATACGACCTACGCACTGCCGGGGCGAATGATGATTACCGGGTTGTCGAATAACAAGGACCATGGCGGCCGCACGGCCTTGGTGGAGTACACCAATGACGGTAAGTACGTGTCGACTCACTGGATGCCCACAGACCAGAATCTACACGGCGCCAAAAAGACCGGAAAATATGCCGACGGCTATGGCTATGATGTACGTGCGCTGCCGCGCTTGAATGTGATGATTACGTCATCGTTCACCGGTTGGTCCAACTACATGATGGACTTCGGTAAAATGCTGGGCGATAAAGAAGCGATGAAGCGCTTCGGCAACACCATGGTAGTGTGGGACTTGCATACGCGTAAGCCGAAGGAGGTTCTGGACGTACCCGGCGCGCCGTTAGAGGTGCGTTGTGCCTGGAACCCGAATCACAACTATTGCTTCACGACCACGGCGCTAACTTCAAAAATTTGGCTCGTCTACATGGATGAGAAAAATAAGTGGCATGCCAAAGCTGTAGCCGATATCGGTGATCCTTCCAAGGTTCCGTTGCCGGTGGACATCTCGATTAGTTCGGATGATAGTCATCTCTGGGTAAATACCTTTATGGATGGGAATACTCGTTTATTTGATGTTTCCGATCCATTTCATCCGAAAATGGTTTTCGAGAAGCAGATTGGCAGCCAAGTGAATATGGTGTCCTCCAGTTGGGATGGCAAGAGGCTGTACTTCACGACCTCTTTGCTGAGTAACTGGGATAAGAAGGGCAAAGCCGACGAGCAGTTCTTCAAGGCGTATGACTGGGATGGTCGTCAGTTGAAGGAGCAGTTTGCCATCGACTTTATGAAAGCGAAGTTGGGTCGCCCGCATCAAATGCGTTTTGGTGCATATTCGCTATACGCGGAAAAAGCGCCGAACTCGCAGACCACATTGGCGGATCGTCGCTGATACATCGGGTTAGTGCGGTAGTACACGGCGCAGCTTATTGCTGCGCCGTGTTATTATCGGTGCATTGGTCGTCTCCTAGCTGTGACGTAATCCGACGCGACTAGAGTTGTTATGAAAGCTTCGATAGCCATGGCCGGTGGTCTGTTTTCGCTACTGCTTGCAGCGACCGGTTTGGCGTACGCCGGCGGCGATAACGCGACACCTGCGTTGGCTCCGGGTTATGGTGCGCTCGGTTTTGTGCCGCCAGCGGTAGGTTCCTACGAATTGCCGGCGCTTAAAATGGCGCCGAACGGCAATGTGCTGGACGAATCGGGCAAGCAGGTCAGTTTATATCAGGTCTTTGGCGATAAAATCGTCGTCTTTAGCTTCATCTACAGCACATGTGGGGATGTCAACGGTTGCCCACTGGCGACTTTTGTTCTTAATCGGTTGAAAAAAAGAATGGACGCAGACCCGGAGCTGGGTGCGAACGTTCGTCTAGTTACCATCAGTTTTGATCCCGAGCACGATACCCCGGCCGTAATGCGCCTGTATGCCGCAAACTTTAAAGATGGCGCCGGCCAATGGCGCTTTCTTACCACTGCGTCACAGCAGCAACTTCGTCCAATTCTTGACAGTTATGGTCAACGGATACAAAGGGAAGTCGACGCCAGTGGTCAGGCGACGAATACGTTTTCGCATGTTCTACGGGTTTTTCTGATTGACCGGCAGCGGCAAATTCGCAATATTTATGCAGTATCGTTTCTACATCCTGACTTGGTGGTCAACGATATCAAGACCATTCTTCGCGCCCCGCCGATCATCGCGCGATCCTCGTCAAAAGTTGCTACATCGGCTGCGACGAAATATTCGCCGGCTAAGCTTCTCGCGCGATTGCAAACGCCTCCGCTTGGCTTACCGCCTATGCCGGTTCCGGCCGACAATGCGCTGAGTCCGATTAAAGTAGCGTTGGGCAGGAAGCTGTTTTTCGACCGCAGGTTATCATTGAACCAGACCGTTTCCTGTGCGATGTGCCATATTCCGCAACAGGGATTCACCAACAATGAATTGGCGACCTCTGTGGGGATCGAAGGGCGAACCGTGCGACGCAACGCTCCCACGCTCTACAACGTCGGGTATAAGCAGCGGCTTTTCCATGATGGGCGCGAAACGGCCTTGCGTAGGCAAATTTGGGGGCCGTTATTGAATCACAATGAGATGGGTAATGTTGCGGTAGGGCAAATTATCGGCAAAATTCGATCTTTACAAGACTACAGCAATCAATTCGATCAGGCGTTTCCCACGCGCGGACTCGATATGGAAACGCTCGGTATGGCGATTGCCAGCTATGAACGTACGTTGGTGTCGGGGAATTCGCCGTTTGATCGCTGGTATTATGGCGGCGAAAAGGGCGCAGTTAGTCAAAGCGCCAAACGCGGGTTCGGACTGTTTAGCGGTAAAGCAGGATGTAGCGCGTGTCATTCAGTAGGAAAACGGCATGCATTGTTTACCGATCAGCGCTTGCATAACACGGGGATTGGTTATGCTCGTTCGATGGCTATAGAACCGCCGACGCGTAAGGTGGAGGTGGCGCCGGGCGTGGTGCTGGACGTTGCTACCAGCATCATGCGTTCCGTTTCGGGGCAGGCGCCGGCTGATCTTGGGCTCTATGAGGTCACCCAAGATCCGGCTGATCGGTGGAAATATACGACGCCGACATTACGTAACATCGCGCTTACTGCGCCTTACATGCATGATGGATCCTTGCCCACCCTGCGGGATGTGATTGAGTTTTACAATCGCGGCGGCGTAGCCAACGAAGAGCTTGATACGCGAATACATCCACTGCATTTGCGGCAGCAGGAGATTGATGATTTAGTCGCATTCCTCAGTACTCTGACGGGCGATGACGTAGGGGCGCTCGTCGGCGATGCGTCGTCCGCGCCGATCGGAGATCCTGGCGGTGCCGCGACCGACGGCGGTGTGCCGCAAGTAACGCGCGCTGAATAAGCGCTCACGAGCTGGTCTTGCAGTTATGTGTGCGCACACGATAATGGCAATACGATCGAAAAAGTGGCTATGTGCCACACTTTTGTTCGCACTGGCCCTAGCCGATCCGGTCATCGTTCTCGCCGCGCCTGGGGATTATCGCGGCGGCTACGATACACCGGATTACCGCACACAGTCGGAAGATTTGCTAATGCGTAAGGGTAGTGCGGCCGACCTTTTAGGTGCTGTACGTAATCCTCCGCTCGGATTACCTCAGGTTCCGATTCCGGCGAATAACCCCATTAGTGCCACGAAGATAAAGCTCGGACGTAAGTTGTTTTTCGATCGCCGCTTGTCGCTTAACAACACCATGTCGTGCGCCATGTGCCATATACCGGAGCAGGGTTTCACGAATAATGAAATCAACACGGCCGTTGGTATTGAAGGTAGGACAGTTCGACGCAATACACCGACTTCCTACAACGTCGCTTATCTCAAGCGTCTGTTTTGGGATGGCCGGGAAACGACACTGGAGCATCAGATTTGGGCGCCGCTACTGTCGCATCAGGAAATGGGGAATCCGTCGCCCGGTGCTGTCATCGAAAAGATCAGAGCTCTGCCTGATTACAGAGGCCTGTTCCAGGCAGCCTTCGAAGGCCGTGGGGTCTCTATGGAGACATTGGGAATGGCGCTGGCCAGCTACGAGCGTACGTTGGTATCTGCGGACTCGCCGTTCGATCGTTGGTATTACGGGAAACAAGATAAAGCGATCAGTGTCAGCGCGAAACGCGGATTCGAACTATTTACAGGCGCAGCGGGGTGCTCTGCTTGCCACAAAATTGGTACCGCCAGCGCTCTTTTTACCGATAACGCCATGCACAATACGGGTGTCGGCTACGCGCGCACCATGCAGACCATGCCGGCAACACGCAAGGTCACACTCGCACCCGGGATATCAGTAGATGTGCCGACCACGATTATCAATTCGGTCGGCGATGCCCGGTTGGCGGATCTCGGGCTATCCGAGGTGACGCAGAAGCCGACTGATCGTTGGAAATATAGAACTCCGTCGTTACGCAATGTCGCGCTTACCGCGCCGTATATGCACGACGGCTCTATGGCCAGCCTCGGAGAGGTCGTGGAGTTTTACAACCAGGGCGGGTTTTTCAATGAGAGCATCGATTCACGCATCCATCCACTCGCCTTGACCAAATCGCAGCGCGCCGATCTGGTAGCGTTTCTGATGACCCTGACGGGAAGTAATGTGGCCACGCTGGTTGACGACGCGTTTGCAGCGCCGGTCGGAGATTGGCGTGAAGGCGATCCCGAATGGGCTCATTCCGCTGTTAGGAACGGCCTCGGACGACACGAAGAGGATACACAATGATAGTTCAGCCGCGAAAATGGTATTGGTTGTCGTTTGCTTTCATGTTGATGGTATCTGCTGGTGCTTGGGCGGAACTGCCGATGGCGCCGTTGACGGAACATGCAGTCGCTCCTGAGTTTACGTTACCCGATCTCAATGGGCAGCGGCATTCGCTTTCGGATTTCCGGGGGCATTTGCTGCTGGTCAATTTCTGGGCAGGTTGGTGTCAGCCGTGTCGCAAGGAAATGCCTTCGCTACAGCATAGCTACGAGGTGTTGCGTGCCCACGGGGTGCGTGTCCTGGCGGTGCATGCCGGTCCGATGGAAGACAGCACGATGAATTTTTTGAGGATTAATCAGATTACTTTCCCCATATTGGTGGACCGGGAACTCGCATTGAAAAACTGGGCAGTGAGCAGGCTTCCTACGTCGATACTGATCAGCCCGGATGGCCGTATGATCTACCGGATTAGTGCCGGCCGTGATTGGGGCGGGGAACCCATGCTCACGTTTCTACGATCGGTGCTGCAACGCTATACGAAGAGTGGGGCGCCAGTACGCGTGCAGCCCTCCAAGGCGCCTCGGGCTTCAGCGCATACACAGGTGCGTTAGGCGGGAAGTATGATTTCACCGTAGCCATTCCAGGCTAAGTCACCAACCCAGCGCTGCACGCGCGTGCGCTGCGCGCACGGCCATACGTAATCGCTGTCGAGCGCGTCGATTGCGGGTACCATTAGCCGCAAAAAGTTCATTTCCTGTAAGCCGCCAGAGTTGAAGGTACACGGTAACGACGCCGGCTCTTGCGCGAGCAAGAGCGTGCCACGTCGCATGCCCAGTCCGGCACTTGGTCCGATTTGTCCGGCGACGGCGATCGTGCCCGCGATCATACGTGATGCGCAGTGACTACCCGTGTTTCCCTGAACCACGATTATGCCACGACGCATGCGATCGCCGACGCGGTCGCCGGCGTTGCCGCGAATCACGATGGCGCCGCCGCGCATTCCCCGACGCTCGCCGGCGCGCGCGCTGCCGGCAAATGCGCCGACGTTCGCGTCGATGCAAATTTTTCCAGCCGTCATTTCGGCGCCTGCCCAATCGCCGCATGATCCGTGCACATGAATGTCACCGCCACCCATCTCGAGACCGAGAAATCGGCCTGCATCGCCATATACAACTACCGTTCCGGTCTTTAAGCGATGGCCGACACCGTCGAGATGAGCGTCGCTATTGTAGATTTCCAACCGGACGCTGCCGTCCCCAGAGACCGCGATATCGAAAATGCTGTCCAGTGGCGCTGTGGCACGACCACAACGAAGTTCGATGGCGCGAATTTCGTCTATCGACAATGCTGCCAGCATGTCGACGTCGAGTACGCTCATGTCCAGGCGCTGGGCGGGGGGGCTCCGCAGTGTCAGCCGCACACACTTCATGTCATGATCTCCCGCAGATGGAAATGATGTGGGCCGAGCTTGCCGCCGTAATTGCCGGCCGAAATTCGTTTAACACCGGCATCAGCGCCAAGTGCGCAGATGGCTTCGATGCCGGCGCGCATAGCACGAGCAATATCGGCTGCGGTGAGACCATTCACCACGATTTCCAGTACCGCGCGGATTTCGTCTGACAGTTGGCTGTTAGTGACGCCACGCAGGGTGGGGCAGAAGGCGTCATTGGTTGATGCCATGAGTTTTGGGTACTTGGAGCCCACTTTCGATCCGGAACGCACGATGCCGCCCGGGAACGGCATAATGACATTGCCAAGCTTCGACATTGCCGTGATTGCCGCCTCGCTGGCGCTCAAGGCTTGCTCCAATGATGTCGACAGGATCAAGAAATTTCCGCCACCGACCGCTTTTACGCGGCCGGTCGTTTCTTCGCAGATAAATTCGCCGTCCATGACCGGGATGCGCCAGAAACGGCGTTCACCGATCAGCTTCGATATCTGAAAACCGTCTCCGAAGTAGCGGATGTTTCTGCCGAGATCGATGGGTTCGCCATCAAGTCCGGAAAACACTGCGGAACTTGGCGTGGTAAGAACACATTGCCCAACGCGCTTTTCGACGTGTTTGGCAAGTGCGTCCCGACTCATGGCAAACAGCAGTATGGCAACGCCCGGCCGGCCGTCGGGGGTTTGAGCGGGGGCGAGCGTACGCTCGATGCCGGCCTCTACGCCACATCCTATGACAGATGTGGCAAATCCGGTTACCGATCGAGCCGCGTGCATGACCCAAGTGTCATTTAGTGCGGTGACAATGATACGCGTCGCGCTCATATCGAACGCTTCGGCGAATGTGTCGTCGATATCTATTCCGTTTAACTTCACGCGGCGCGTTCCTTAGCGTTGTGAACCCGGATCGTGCTACCAATTTGATCGGCCATTTCACTGTCCGACAACGCGAGCTTATGCAAGGGTAAATTATAGTAGCGCGAAAAATGTCGATTCAATGTCTCGATAATCGACGAATCGTACGCAGGATGTACGACCTGCGTGCATCCCTGCACGATATTAATGATCTCGCCGTTTCGAACCACGAGACGACCGTCCTTGAAGACGTAGTCAGCAGCGCCAAACATGCGCGATTTATCGGCTTGATCAGTGTACACAGCGATATCCGCGATCGCTCCGGGGCCGAGATGCCCGCGGTCGTGTAGGCCCAATAGGCGAGCCGGTGCAGCACGCGTCATGATCGCGATTTCGTATAAACCGTATTCGCGCTCCAGATGTGGAAGCAGGCTTGCCTTGATGGCGGACTGGTTGCTGCGCGCCGACCAGACGGCGCGCAAATTGCGATCCATCAATAAATGGAATAAATAAGGATAGGCGGTAAACGGCGCACCATTGGGGTGATCGGTGGTCAGAAATACCCGCCATGGGTCATCAATCAAAAGAAATAGTTCCAGACCAATCGCCCACTGTAGTGTATTGATGAAATTGGCTTCCTTGTAGTGAAACGGGACGATACCTCCGGCGCCGTCCTCGGCTTCCCATGTTGCCCATTTGCGCGGTGTCGCGGTGTTGCGTGCGGCAAATTGACGTACGATATCGCCGGAAACCGTTACGGTCTGGCCAAACATGATTTGACCAACGTCGACGGTGATGTTGGCGTTGCGCTTTAAGGCTTCCGCCAGCGCTACCGAACCGGATGCAAAGCCGCCTTTTTTACCGCGATCGTAACTATAGAACTGAACATGCGCCAGATGCATGGGTAGTCCCTCGGCCGCCTCGATCGTCGCTAACGCGGTCTCGACGTTGCCGGGAAGTCCTAGATTATTGCAATGAACGTGCAGGGGGTGTTCAACACCAATTTCGTGCACCGCGCGTTGCAGCGCTTGAATGATTCTGCGCGACGTCACGCCATACATCGGAACTTCATCATCGAGGTTGAAGCTCCGGGCGTTTTGCTTGAAGGCACTGGCGCCACCGGCATTGATTACTTTGATGCCCAACGCTTGGCTCGAATGCAGCGTCCATGCGACGTAGTCATTGATCGCCCGCTGCTCCTGGCGGTTGCGCAGCATGTCCAGTAACAAATCATCGTTGCCGAGAACAGCGAGTCCGGCTTTATCGATAATAGGAATATCAGCCATTTCCAGGTGGGCATGCGCGGCATTGATCGGCAGCATCGCCGGCTCGACCACCGTGGTAAATCCCATCTTTGCGTAGCGATAGCCGGTTTCGTGCGTTGACCATTTGGCATTGCCGAATGGTAAGGAGAGTTTACGTGCTAAATGGGCCCGATGTTGTTCTGGCAGCAGCATTCGTGCCGTGTTTACGTTACCCCCGGCGATATGGCTGTGAATGTCGATCGCGCCTGCCATGACGATACGACCGCTTATATCATATTCCTCGTTTACTCGTGCCGAGGCGCTATCCGGAGCGACGATACGGCCGTCACGGATGTATATATCGCGAACCTCACCGTTAGTTTCGTTGGCGGGATCGTATACGCGGCCACCGGCTAGTTTGATCAACATGGCTTATCCCCGGTCAGCGCGGCAGTTGAGATAGAATCATGCCGATGACGTCAGCGGTCGATGGTAGTGCGCTGTTACGCAGCTGCGCTAAGGGTAACGCGGCTACGCCATCGCCTCGAAACAAAAGTCCAGCATGATCGATGCCAGGTGTACCAACGGGTATAAACACTTCCGGAGGGCTGTCGCACCGTGTGGCGCCATGTCCGAGTACAATGGTCGGAGCGCTGGTTGTTGGCGGCGATTGTGCGTTGAATGACGAGATCCACAATAGTGCGTCGGCCTGCCCGGTGGCGAGAAGATGCAGCGTGCCATGACTATAGGGGTCGTAATCGGGATAACCCTTGGCGAAGGACGTTCGTAGCGGAAACCCGCACTTCCAAGTGCATACCTGTTGCGCGGTCGCGGTTCCGTCTGGTCCCGTCAGAGGCATGCCAATGAAGCGATTAGTGTTGTTGAGTTCCGCGATGAGTTCGGCCACCATCTGGATGGTCAATTCCGAGTGCGGAAAGTCCAAGTGTGCTGCGGACCAGATGATGGCACCGTACTGCGCTTGTTTCAGGCGCTCGACGATGTCCTTGAGTTCGGCGAACGAAATACCGGCGACAGCCGTTGCTTGTAGCGGCCGCCCACGCAGTAAGCAGCAGATCGCCGCCAGGACATCCGTCAGTTGTTCTCTGGGTAGCGTAACGTGTCGAGCCCCGTGGTCGCTGCCGGCGGCCGTTGTTTTGCTGCCCAAGACGATCACGGTTCGGCTTTTTATCTCAAGGTTCGATGGCTTTTCAGGCCATAGAATTTTTTCGCCGAAGCGCGGATATGCATCAAATATTTCACTGCCAATGACGACGATCAAATCAGCGCGGTTGCGGACTTCGGTCATGCTGGCGGTCATCCAGCCGCCGTCCTGTAACGCGAGGACGTTACGCGCGATCGAATCACCGTGCATGTGGTCGAGCGTGCCGCCGATACGTTCGGCTAAATCGACGGCGGCTCGCACGCCCGCGACATCACAACCCAATCCGCCGACAAGCGGCGAGTTTGCTTGGCCGAGGATTTCGGCGGCCCGTAGGGTAGCATCCGCGATGTTGCATGTTTGGCCGCGTATGGTGGGCGATGGAGTTTGGTTGGTGATGCCACTGGCCCGCGCATAACCGCATGCAGCCTGTGCACAATCCATGGCGTCTACCTCGAAATGGCCGTCGCGGACGTTTATGCGCAAGTCTTGACAGCTCAGTCCACAGAACGGGCAGGCGACGTGCTTATGTTCGATGGCCGCGGTCGCGGTCATGGCTGATTCTCCGATTTGAGACGCGGCGGTGGCCGGACGCTGCGCGGGCAATAAACAGAAATGCGTCGAGGCACGTAATCCGGCCAAGCACGGATTGTGCCAACCACTCGCGCCGCGGCTGCCTTGTATCCGCCATGTATAGAAGCCAGCTTGTTTGTGTCGGACAATGGCGATAGCAAGCGTATGGTCCCACACTAGAGGTGTCAAATGGCTGTCACTCGCGTGGTTTAGGTGAAGGGTGACACACTGACACACGATTGGTGCAGTGATTCTCATTAATCCGCCTAAGCAGCCAGAAAGCATGCTAAAATTTGTCTGGCATGTTAGTTGCTCCTACGGCGCTATGAGATCAATTTACCCTGTCGTTCCTCCATCGTTCGACCGCGTACGTTTGCGTGCGCCGGCGCGCTTGCACATGGGTTTTATCGATTTACACGGCGGGCTGGGGCGGCGCTTTGGCAGCCTGGGTGTCACGCTTGAAGAATTTTCCACGGTAGTGACAGTTGAGCGGGCGCGGCGTTTGCGCGTGACCGGTTTGTGCGCGGCGCGGGCCCAGGCCCTGGTGGTCCGCATCGGCGAGTCGCTGCGTGTTTCAACCGACGTCCATCTTTGCGTCGAGCAGGCGATACCGGAGCATGTTGGTTTGGGCTCGGGTACGCAGTTGGCGTTGGCCATTGCCAGCGCGTTAGCGCGCATCAACAACCTGACTACAGACACGGCGTCGCTGGCAGCGCTGGTCGAACGCGGTGGGCGTTCCGGCGTAGGTATTGGCGCGTTTCAGTATGGTGGCTTTCTCGTCGATGGTGGGCGTGGGGCGAGTGGGAACGTACCTCCCGTGATATCGCGCATGGTGTTTCCGGATCATTGGCGCATGATCCTGGTTTTTGATCGCCGTGGTCAGGGCCTGCATGGCAAACAAGAAATGTCCGTGTTCCAGTCGCTGCCGCCTTTTGCGCAAACGGAAGCAGGACGCTTGTGCCAGTTGGTTCTGATGCAGATACTGCCGGCCCTGGCGGAACAGGATATCCGGACGTTTGGTGCCGGGCTGACGGAGTTGCAGCGTACCGTGGGCGATTATTTTGCGCCTGTTCAAGGCGGCTGTTTTACCAGTGACGACGTCCGCGACGCGCTGGCGTGGCTGGCTGCCAGGGATGCCACTGCCATCGGCCAGAGTTCGTGGGGTCCGACGGGCTTTTGCGTCGTCGAAGGTGTGGATGCGGCGCAACAGATTGTAGAACAAGCTAGGCGGCGGTTTTCGGATAATGAGAATCTTCGGTTTGTCGTCGCCAGTGCGCGAAACCGCGGTAGTGACGTTGACTACGGCGCGCGCGCCGACGGTTTACGTCCGTTTCGCTTGGTCAATTGAGTTCGGCTGTTAGGAGTCGCGGGTGTCGAAGCCTTATGTTTTGCACATTTTAACACCGGGGAAAAACGTCAGTCCGTTTGATGTCAACATGGCTTATGACGCGGGTTGGCAAGCGGTACATGGCTACTGTGGGATTGATGCGAACGAAATTACCGGCTTGGTACAGGATGCCATTTTTTCGCGTGGACCCAAAGGCGTAAAAAGAACGGGAATTTTTATCGGTGGACGTGATGCAGGCTTATCCATGGACATGTTGCAGACTGCCCGTGAGGCGATGGTACCGCCATTTGAAGTATCCGTATTCGCTGATCCAAGCGGCGCATTTACGACGGCGGCCGCGCTCGTGGCGAAGGTCGAACAGGCGCTGCACGTTGCGCACCATATGGGCATGGATGATTTGCGCTGCCTGGTTTTCGGCGGCACGGGTCCGGTCGGTACCGCCGCAGCCGTGCTCGCAGCCAAAGCCGGCGCGCACGTGACCATCGTTAGTCACTCCAGTCTGGACGCAGCTCAGGCGGCCTGCGACACGAATAGTGATCGCTACGGTGTGCGGCTTGATGCCGGAGACGGTAGTCGGCCCGAGCGTAAACGTGAACTTTTGCATGAGGCCGATTTGATTCTGGCCGTAGCAAAAGCTGGCGTCGAAGTGGTTGGTTTGGACGACTTGGCGCTTGCGCGCCGCTTGAAAGTCGTCGCCGACGTAAACGCCGTACCACCTGCGGGCGTGTCAGGTGTGGCGCCGCACGCCGACGGAGTAGCGATTGCTGGAGCAGTTGAAGGCGCCATCGGCGTAGGCGCGTTGGCGGTGGGAGCGCTCAAGTATCGCGTTCAGCACGAGCTTTTGATTCAGATGCGCGAGTCGGACCAAGCGCTCGATCTGCATTTCGGTCAGGCGTTCGAAATGGCTCGTCGTTATGTCCAATAACGCGGACAACGTCATTATCGTAAGCACCTCGGCGCGGGCACTGGCTTCGCTCGCGCAGCGTAGTCAGTTGGTGCCGCTGACGATCGATGCATTCGCCGATGCCGATACGCGTAGCCATGCGCTGGAGTCGATAACGATTCCGCTTCACGGATTTGATCTGGACGCCGACGCCTTGTTGTCGGAGGTCAGATGCCTCAAACAGCGACACAGTATAACCGGATTGATATACGGCAGTGGTCTCGGCGCGCAGCCTGACGTAATAGCACGATTGGCGGATTGTGTGACGGTGTATGGGAACCGACCGGACGTACTGGAAGTCGTCAAGTCACCGGGGCGTTTTACGCAACTGCTGGATCGGTTGGAGATTCCGCATGCGCCGACGCGATTGACTCCGCCGGCCGACACCGCCGGTTGGCTATGCAAAGACGCACACGGTTGTGGCGGAACCCATGTGCACTACTTCGATCGCTGCGAAGAAATTACTGAGTCGACGTATTTTCAGCAGTTTACCGACGGTACCGTGATGTCGGTGTTGTTCCTTGCCGATGGCAAGAGCGCGTTCCCGGTCGGTTGGAATTGCTTGTTTTCGAATGCAGGAAGTCAGGACCAGCCATTTCGTTATGGTGGTGCAATCAGCCGAGTGTCGCTGCGTGCCGAGCTGCGTGATCGACTGCTGGCATACGTCGGCGCTTTGGTGAAGGAGTTGGGTTTGATCGGACTCAACGGCATGGACTTTATCGTTGATCAGGAACGCCTGAGCATACTGGAAGTCAACCCACATCCTACCGCCACCGTTGAATTGCATGATCCGGATTATGCTCAGGGATTGATCGCTTTGCATATCGACGCATGTCGCCATCGGCATCTTCCTGCATATGTTCCCAGTTCTCTCATGGTCCGTGCCCAGGGGGTGATTTATGCCGATCAAGACGTTTGGTGCCCACAAGACCTGACCTGGCCGGCGTGGTGCGCGGATTTGCCGGCCCCCGCTTCCCATATTCGGGAAGGCCAACCGGTTTGCAGCGTAATGGTTCGCGGGCAAAGCGTATCAAGCGCTGGCGCGTTGTTGCGTTGGCGCATGAAGCAGGCCAAAGGCATGCTTGACGCTTTGTCTGAGCCCGGCTGCGATCCGATTGGCTTGCAACCATCGTCATCAAATGACTGAAAGCGCTATGTCCGATGCGAGTATGTCAAGCGTCAGTGTGAACCAACTGAGTCATGCATTGCTTGAACGGTTGTTAGCGGATGCGCGGGCATTACGTCTGGAAACGCAGCGGCTAGCGAATGGTACGATGATCGTCGATGCGGGCATGCACGCGCTCGGTGGATTAGAGGCCGGCAGACAAATTGCGCAGGTATGCCTCGGTGGCTTGGGTACCGTGACGTTGACCAGTGCGGGCAACTTTTCCGATTGGCCACTCTCGGTTCATGTGCATACGGCAAATCCGGTGTTGGCATGCCTTGGCAGCCAATACGCCGGATGGGATTTGAGCTACGGCGAAGGCAAAGAACGTTATTCGTCGCTGGGGTCGGGACCGGGGCGAGCGCTTGCGGCAAAAGAAGCGTTATTTACCGAGTTGGATTATCGCGACCATGCGCAGGAGACCTGCCTGGTACTTGAGGTCGATGCGCCGCCGCCGTTGGCGTTGGCGGATAAGATTGCCCATGATTGCGGAATTAAGTCGGAAAATCTGGTGCTGATCATTACGCCCACTACGAGTTTATGTGGCGCCGTACAGGTTGTTTCCCGTGTGCTCGAAGTCGCCTTACATAAGGCTCATGAACTCGGATTTCCGCTGGAGCATATTATCGATGGCGCCGGTAGTGCGCCGATACCACCGCCATCTCCAGATTTTGTGACGGCAATGGGGCGTACGAACGATGCGATTTTGTTCGGCGGGATGGTGCATTTATTCGTTGGCGGCGAAGCCGACGCAGCGCGCGATTTGGCCGCGGCATTGCCGAGTTCGCAGTCAAAAGATTACGGCCGTTGTTTTGCCGATGTGTTTAAGTCATATAAGTATGATTTTTTTCAGATCGACCCGATGCTATTCAGTCCGGCGCGAGTAGCGGTCCATGCGATTGAGTCCGGATCGACGTATATGTCCGGGCGATTTGATGAGTCGCTGCTTCAGACATCGTTCGGGGTGATGCGATGACTCGACAGATCGCGATCGTGACCGACGATGCAGGCTGGCACGGTCAGCGCATGCGGGAAGCTTTCGTTACGGTACATTGTAGTGTGCGGTTTGTTTCGTTGCAGGACTGCAAGATCGACATTTCGGGACCGGTTCCAACAGTGGAAATGCCGGGATTCGAACAGTGCTTACCGGATGGTGTGTTCGTGCGTGCTGTCGCCGGCGGCTCGCTTGAAGAAATAGTATTCTACCTTGATGTGCTGCATGCACTGCGGCATTTGGGTGTCCCCGTATACAACGACGCACGTAGTATCGAGCGCACGGTAGACAAAGCGATGACCAGTTTTCTTCTGCGAGCGGCGGGTATTTCTACACCTCCGACGTGGGTGCTGCGAGATTTAGGTGCGGCGCAAAAAGTGGTCGATGCGCAGTCCGCGCTGGGACATCGAACGGTTCTCAAACCGCTATTCGGTTCGCAGGGTACCGGTTTACGGCTGCTGGAACGTGCGCCGGACATGGGTGCGATAGAACCCGCAGGCGGCATATTTTATCTGCAACGGTATATCGAACGTGAGGACGGTGACTGGTTCGATTGGCGCGTATTTGTCATCGGTGGAAGGGCGGTCGCGGCTATGCGCCGTGATGGTAGTAGTTGGATCACGAACGTAAAGCAAGGCGCAAGCTGTCATGCGGCACTCATCGATTCGGAAATGCGCCGGCTTTCAGAGTCCGCGGTTGATCTGCTTGGATTGTACTATGGCGGCGTCGACCTGATAGAGGATGGACGGGGGAGAATCTGCGTCCTTGAAGTCAACAGTATCCCCGCCTGGAAGGGATTGCAGAGCGTTTGTTCACCCGATATTGCGCACCTGTTGGCGACCGACTTCATGCGAGTACTGGACGAGCGCGTACTGAGCACAGCGGAGCAGCGCGCATGATGGCGATGCCGGCCTTAGTAGGTGACCCGAGCGATATTATCCGGTCGGCTTACTTGCGTGCTTGTGAGCTCGAACTTACCAGCTTAAAGCCGGGAAATGTGCACGTATACGGTGATGGTCATGGTATGACCGTTGAGGATTTCCGGCGTAGCGCTACGGCCAGTAGTATTGCGATCAGCACCGCGGGTAGGTCGCTGGGCGAGCGTATTTACCAGGCTATTGCCGCCACCAGCCGGGTCGTGAGTAGTAACACCAATCTTGGTATCGTATTGTTATGCGCCCCGATCGCGCAAGCGGTGTGGGAGAGCGAGCCGGCGGATCGTTGGCGCGAAAGTTTGCCGGGCGTGCTTCTACGCGCCAACATACAAGATACGGAGTCGGTTTTTTCGGCGATACGCCTGGCTTCGCCAGGCGGGCTTGGAAGCAGCGCCGATCATGATGTGTTCGGCCGGGCAAGGGCTCCGCTGCGCGAGGTGATGGCGCTGGCGGCCGGACGTGATCGTGTTGCATATCAGTATGCTCACGAATTTTCCGATGTGCTGACGCTGGGAATGCAGCGATTGCTGATATTGAGTAGCCGCTGGGGCAGCATCGGTTGGGCGGCAACCGCTATTTTTATGGAGTTCTTGGCGCACTATCCGGACACGCACATCGAACGAAAGCTTGGTCGAGCGCTTGCACTCCGTGTGAGCGTTCGAGCGGCGAAAATTGCATCCAGGCTGAGTGACTCTGATGCGCCGGAGGAATTTAAACATGAGTTATTGGAATTCGATCGAGAACTCAAGCGCGCCGGCATCAATCCCGGCACTACAGCGGACCTGACGGTTGCCAGCTTGTTTGCTGTGTTTCTTGACGAACTCCTGAGCGTAGTGCCAAACCGGAAAAATTATCCGGCGGATGCACCGAGCGGGAGAGTGGTTTAACGAAGTTCAATCGACAGAGAAGAGGAGAAACAGAGATGGCCGTTATTAATAAATTATTGGTTGGCGAGGCGCTTGTGGGCGAAGGTAACGAAGTCGCGCATATTGATCTCATCATGGGACCGCGTGGGAGTGCCGCAGAAACGGCTTTCTGCCAAACCTTGACCAATCAGAAAGAGGGTGTAAATGGGTTGTTGGCAGTGGTCGCGCCAAACTTGATGGTGAAGCCGGCCACGGTCATGTTCAATAAAGTAACGATCAAAAATGCCAAGCAAGCGGTGCAGATGTTTGGCCCCGCGCAGCGTGGCGTGGCGATGGCGGTTGCCGATTGCGTTGAAGATGGAACCATACCTTCTGCGGAGGCCGATGATCTTTTTATCTCGGTCGGCGTCTTCATTCATTGGGAAGCGGAAGATGACGCTAAAATTCAAGACTACAACTATGAAGCCACCAAGTTGTCAATTAAACGTGCCGTCAAAGGCGAACCGACGGCCAGCCAAGTAGTGAAAGAAAAGGGATCTAGCGCGCATCCGTTTGCGGCGCACTCGTAATTGGGTCTAATTCCCCCGGGGAAGGATGTCCCGGGGGCGTTGCGCGCCGTCATATCGGACTTGGGAGTAATGGCACTTACTTAAGGATGGTCTGATTAATTCCTCTGTCATGCGATAATGCACACAGTCATCCAGACAGGACAAGGGCATGCGCCAGAAGAGCTTCAGCAGCGGCTTTGACAAGTACTATAAGCAGACTCGCAAGGAACGGTTTTTGG
>JASBUN010000030.1 GCA_030147845.1 Gammaproteobacteria bacterium | reverse complement strand
GCGCTTCATGAGAATGAGCATGTAGAAGGGATCGGCCATGGCGTAGAGAGAACCGCCAAATTGCGTACCCATGATGTTCTTGTTGCGACGCGTGAGTGGCATGTGCACTTCGACTTCTTCGAAATTGGCACTGATGTGATGCACATGAATGCCTGCGCCGCGCAAAGGTGCGTAAAAATTCATGGCCCTGCGCATGAATTCGGGCTTGTCAGAGAGGTTTTTCAGAAATTTTTTAAACATTTTTTACTGCGAGTTTTTCTTGTGGTTTCAGTAGGATAAAGGTTTTTCAGCCGCGGTTTAGGCGTTTGCATGCGTTTGTGCACTTGCACACAAGGGGGAAACCCGCTATAGTTTCGTTCTTACCAGACGCGGGGTGGAGCAGTCTGGCAGCTCGTCGGGCTCATAACCCGAAGGTCGTAGGTTCAAATCCTACCCCCGCTACCAAAACATGAAATAAAATAACGGGTTAGAGATCAATTTCTCTAGCCCGTTTTTTATTGGACGTGCCGGAAGATCGGCAAGCTTACCGTTCTCTCGGATGTGATCGGCTTTCGGGACGACATCAGATGAGAGTTACATACCCACCCAATATGAAAGGCGTGTGTAGGTCGGTGCGCTGGCGCTGACGGAAACCTTATCGGTAACCGTCGAGGGACTGAGCGCCGGAGCGACGTTGAGCGCGGGTACAGAGGTTAGTCCCGGTAGTTACCAGCTCAGCGTGCTCGATTTGGTCGGGTTAACCGTGACGCCGACCATCGCGGATGATTTTATGTTATCGGTGACCGCATCGGTCAGCGACGCCAGCAGTGGTACCAGCGCCGAAACCAATGCCACGCTGTTCGTGGACGTAATTCCGAATCCATTGGACGGCATCGTGTAAGCACTCCGCCATTACTACGAGTGCGTGCCGATGGCGGCGCGTTGCGGACGCGATCCCAGGCCGTCCTTGCGACTTAGTTCCGATCGGGTATAATGCCCGAGTCGGCACTGGGGGCGGCCAGCTTCGGGGGCGGTGCGAAGTCGTCGGCATGCGGCTTGTCCGCAGAATTTTGAGCATCCAAGGCCCCGCTGGGGCCTTTTTGCTGGGTTCGTATCGACGGAGCAGCGGGTCGTCCGCCCTATCAGTGTTGGCTCTGGCCGACACCCGCGTTATAATATATCGTTATGATATTAGTGTATTTTGGAAGTGGGCCTTGGGCCCATTTTTTGTTTCCGCAGAGAGCGTGATGAGGCGGATACCGCAAAATCTGCAAGATGTCGTCGAACCCGCGATTGCCGCGCTGGGTTACGAGTTGGTGGGCGTTGAGTACAATCGGCAGCCCAAAAACAGTTTGTTACGGGTCTATATTGACAGTGAAGACGGCATTACGCTGGAGGACTGCGAGCGCGCGAGTCATCAGTTAAGCGGCGTGTTGGACGTCGAAGATACGATACCGGGCCGTTACACGCTGGAAATATCTTCACCGGGTTTGGATAGGCCGTTGTTTACGGCGCAGCACTACGAGCGGTTTGCCGGGCGACGGGCTCGCATCCGCCTCGCAGTGCCATTGCAAGGACGGCGCACCTTTACGGGCATATTGCACGGCGTCGATGGAACGGACGTGTTGCTTGAGGTTGATGATCATGAGACTCGCATTGCACTGGATTCTATTGAGCAGGCCCGACTGGTGCCGGAGTATTGAGCTGGGATTCGGCTGGAGGCATTGGAAATGAGCAAAGAGATTCTGCTGGTCGTGGACGCTGTTTCCAATGAGAAAAGTGTCGACAAGCAAATAATTTTCGAAGCCATCGAAGCGGCGCTCGCGTCCGCCGCGAAGAAACGCCACGGTGGTGATATCGAAGTGCGTGTAGCGATCAACCGCGAAAGCGGTGACTACGAGACGTTCCGGCGTTGGGAAGTCATCGACGACGATGCGGAGCTGGAATTTCCGCTGCGGCAGATGGCGGTGACGGTCGCGCGCGAGGACGAGGCCGACGCTCAGGTGGGCGATTTTGTCGAAGAACCGATACCTTCGGTAGATTTCGGGCGCATCGCTGCGCAGACGGCCAAACAGGTTATCGTGCAGAAAGTCCGCGAAGCCGAACGTGCCCAAATCGTCGAGGCGTTCCAGGAGCGCAAGGGCGAGCTGGTTACCGGCATCGTTAAGCGTATCGAGCGTGGCAACGTCTACATGGATCTCGGTGGACACGCCGAAGCGGCTATCATGCGCGAAGATTTGATTCCGCGCGAGGCGCTTCGTCCCGGTGACCGCATCCGTGGCTATTTATATGATGTGCGGTCCGAGCCGCGCGGTCCGCAGCTGTTTGTCAGCCGCACTGCGCCGGAGCTGTTGATCGAGTTGTTCAAACTTGAAGTACCGGAAGTGGGCCAAGGGTTGATCGATATTATGGGTTCATCTCGCGACCCGGGTATGCGCGCCAAAATTGCGGTCAAATCAAATGACCCGCGCATCGATCCGATCGGCGCGTGTGTGGGCATGCGCGGTTCCCGCGTCCAAACGGTTTCTAATGAATTAGCCGGCGAACGCATCGATATTATTCTTTGGAACGACAATGCCGCGCAATTCGTCATCAACGCGATGTCGCCGGCCGAAGTCACCTCCATCGTCATGGATGAAGACCGTCACAGTATGGACATCGCCGTGACCGATGATCAGCTGTCGCAGGCGATCGGACGGGGAGGTCAGAACGTCAAACTGGCGAGTGAGTTGACCGGCTGGGAACTCAATGTCATGAGCGAGTCCCAGGCCGAGGAAAAGACCGAAGCGGAGATGGAGTCGGTGCAGAAGATGTTCAGGGAACAGCTGGACGTCGATGAAGAGATTGCGGTAATCCTGGCGCAAGAAGGATTTTCGAGCATCGAGGAAGTGGCCTATGTACCGGGGCACGAGTTGCTGGAAATCGAAGAGTTCGACGAAGATACCGTTGAGGAACTGCGTGGTCGTGCGCGTGACGTGTTGCTGACGCGCATGATCGTTGACGAAGAAAAATTGGGTGCAACCAAGCCCTCGAATGACCTTCTGGAAGTCGAGGGCATGGACGAAGAATTTGCCTACGATTTGGCCAATAAAGGTATTACCACTCGCGACGAGTTGGCCGAACTGTCCACCGACGAGCTTATGGAGCTGGAAGGTATGGACGAAGAACGCGCGGCGAAAATGATCATGGCCGCGCGCGCCCACTGGTTTGCGGATGAACAGCAGGGTTGAAGTCTCGGAGAATGCGTAGATGTCGGATGTAACGGTAAAGCAATTTGCGGAAGTAGTCGGGATCCCGGTTGATCGCTTGCTCACGCAGCTTGGCGAGGCTGGGCTGACCGTCGGCGACGCCAATGCGACCATCAGCGATGATGAAAAGATGCAGCTGTTGGGTTATCTGCGCAAGAGTCATGGCAAAAGCGAGAGGACTACCGTTTCTGCGCCGAAAAAAATCACACTGCGCCGAAAGACACAGAGCGAACTCAGGGTGGCGGCCGGCCGCGGTGGTCAAGCGAAGACCGTGAACGTTGAGGTGCGGCGGCAACGTACTTATGTCAAGCGCAGCGCGGTATTGGCTGAGGAAGAGGCTGCGCGGCAGGCCGAGGAAGATGCGCGTCGTATAGAAGAAGAGGCGCGCAAAGCCGAAGAAGACGCACGCCAGGCTGAAGAAAATGCGCGCAAGTTAGCCGAGGAAGAGGCGGCGCGCAAGGCGGCAGAAGAAGACGCCGAACGCACCAAGGCCGAGGAAGAGGCGCGCAAGTTAGCCGAGGAAGAGGCGGCGCGCAAGCTAGCGGCTGAACAGCCGGCGCCGGCAGGTGCATCCGAAGATGCGCCGCGTGCGCAACCAGGGTCCACCGCCGAGCCTGAGCGCAAGGACAAAAAAGGACGGCGCAAGGACGAGAAAGAGACCAAATACGGCCGTAAAGAGCTGCATGTCGCCAGCGGCCTGGGTGGGCGGCGCAAGAAAAAATCCAGAGCGCGCCCGGCAATGGTCTCGGGTGGTTCGCAGCATGCATTTGAACGTCCGACAGCACCGATCGTGCGTGAAGTAGCTATCCCTGAGTCGATCACGGTGGGTGAGTTGGCGCAGAAGATGTCGGTAAAGGCGGCCGAAGTCATCAAAAGCATGATGCAAATGGGCAGCATGGTCACCATCAATCAAATGCTTGACCAGGAAACCGCGACCTTGGTGGTTGAGGAGATGGGCCACAAAGTTAAGCTGCTGAAGGAGAATGCGGTCGAAGACGCATTGGTGGAGGACGAAAAGTCGAGCGCCGAAGCGCTGCCGCGCGCGGCGGTGGTCACGATTATGGGTCACGTCGACCACGGCAAGACCTCGCTGCTGGATTATATTCGTCGCACCAAGGTGGCGGCGGGTGAGGCCGGCGGCATCACACAACACATTGGCGCTTATCATGTCGAAACGGATAAGGGCATGATCACCTTTTTGGATACGCCGGGCCATGCTGCGTTCACCGCCATGCGCGCGCGCGGCGCGAAGTCGACCGATATCGTCATTTTGGTCGTGGCCGCCGACGATGGCGTCATGCCTCAGACCAAGGAAGCTATTCAACATGCGCGGGCCGCGGCGGTGCCGCTGGTGGTGGCGGTAAACAAAATTGATAAGCCCGACGCACAACCGGATCGCGTCAAACAGGAATTGGTCGCCGAAGAGGTAGTGCCCGAAGAGTGGGGTGGCGATGTCATGTTCGTCAACGTCTCGGCTAAGACCGGCGAGGGTATCGACGCGTTGCTTGATGCTGTGCTGCTGCAGGCGGAAGTTCTTGAGTTGCGCGCGCAAGTGGATTGTCCGGCCAAGGGCGTGGTAATCGAGTCACGTCTCGATAAAGGTCGCGGCCCCGTGGCTACCGTGCTGGTGCAACAGGGTACGTTGCGTAAGGGCGATATTTTGCTCACTGGCAAAGAGTACGGCCGTGTGCGCGCCATGCTCAATGAAGCGGGCCAGTCGGTGGACGAGGCGCGTCCCTCGATTCCGGTGGAAGTATTGGGTTTGTCGGGAACACCGAACGCCGGTGATGAGGCCGTGGCGGTGCAAAACGAGCGCAAGGCGCGCGAGGTAGCGTTGTTCCGGCAGGGCAAGTTCCGCGAGATCAAGTTGGCGCGCCAACAGGCAGCCAAACTCGAAAACATGTTCTCGCAGATGGAAGAGGGCAAGGTCAGCACGCTTAACGCCGTCATCAAGGCGGACGTGCAGGGCTCTGCCGAGGCGCTGAACGAGTCGTTGACCAAGCTGTCAACGGATGAAGTGAAGGTCAAGATTGTTTCCAGCGGCGTCGGTGGCATCAATGAATCCGATGTCAACCTGGCGGTTGCTTCCAGCGCCATTATCATCGGGTTCAACGTGCGCGCCGATGGCGCGGCCAAGCGTTTGATCGAAGATGAAGGCGTTGATCTGCACTACTACAGCGTCATCTACGATGTAATCGACGAAGTCCGCAAGGCGTTAACCGGTATGTTGGCGCCGGAGTTCAAGGAAGAAATTATCGGACTGGCCGAGGTGCGCGATGTTTTCCGTTCGCCCAAACTTGGTGCTATCGCCGGCTGCCTGGTCGTAGACGGTGTGGTCAAACGCAGTAATCCGATCCGCGTATTGCGCGACAACGTGGTGATTTACGAGGGCGAATTGGAGTCTCTAAGGCGCTTCAAGGACGACGTCGCGGAAGTTCGCGCGGGTACCGAGTGCGGCATCGGCGTGCGCAATTATGATGACGTCAAAGTAGGTGATCAAATTGAAGTGTACGAGCGCGTCGAGGTGGTCAGGACTCTCTGATGCGGGTGTGTGCGACGCGGCTCGCGCGCTCCAATGCATTCAACAGGTCGTAAGCACACATGTCAAGGGAATTTAGTCGAACACGTCGGGTCGCTGAGCAAATGCAGCGCGAGTTGGCCGAGCTTGTACGCGATGAGCTACAAGATCCGCGCCTCGGCATGATTACGATCAGCGCGGTGGAAGTTTCGCGCGATTTTGGTCATGCCAAAGTGTATGTCACGGTTCTGGATGATGCTCGCGCGCAAGAGTCCGTTGCGGTGCTGAATCACGCGGCCGGTTTTCTTCGCCGCGGACTCGGTCAGCGCATGGTGATTCGAAGTGTTCCGCAATTGCATTTCCACTATGACGCCTCCGTTGAGCGTGGATCTCGTATTTCAACGCTTATCGATGCGGCGATCGCCTCCGATCAGGTCAAGGCAAAAGACCACGATCAATAACCGCCCGCACCGGTTTACGCGTGGTGGGCATTCAATAGTACATTGACCAAATCATGGGTGGTTAAAGCGGCATGGCGCGCCGAAATCAGAATCGTAGAAATATTACCGGCATACTGCTGTTGGACAAGCCAACGGGCGAGACCTCGAATGGTTCGTTGCAGGGCGTGAAGCGCCTGTTTCGTGCACAGAAGGCCGGCCATACCGGCAGCCTTGATCCGCTTGCGACCGGCATGCTGCCGATCTGTTTTGGTGAGGCGACCAAAATTTCCGGATTTTTGCTCGACGCCAACAAGCGTTATCAGATGGTGTGTCAGCTAGGTGTGCGTACGGCGACCGGAGATGCTGAGGGCGAAGTGACTGATACACGGCCGGTTCCGCCCCTCGACGCGCAGATGGTCGAAGCGGCGTTGGCGGCTTTCCGCGGTCCGATTCAGCAACTGCCGCCGATGTATTCGGCGCTGAAGCATCAGGGTGAGCGGCTGTACAAGTTGGCGCGCCAGGGTCAGCATGTCGAGCGTCAACCGCGCCCGGTGACCATTTTCACTTTGCAGTTGTTGTCGATGGGACCGGATACCTTGGAGCTGGATGTAATCTGCTCCAAAGGGACTTATGTGCGCACACTGGCTGAGGACATTGGCGAGCTGCTCGGCTGCGGGGCGCATGTCACGGTGCTGCGACGTTTGGCTGTCGGACCTTACCAAGATGCCGGCCATATGATCACGATGAATGAGCTTCAGCGCGTCGGTGAGGAAGGGCCGGCCGCCTTGGACGCGCTGCTGCTGCCGGTGGAGAGTGCGCTCAGCCAATGGCCCGAGGTGCGCCTGAGCGCCGACGCGGCCTTCTATCTGATGCAGGGACAGGCGGTGCTGGTGCCGCGTGCGCCCACCGAGGGCTGGGTGAGGCTGTATCAGCAGGACCAACGTTTTATCGGTATGGGCGAAATACAAGACGATGGCAAAGTGGCGCCACGGCGCCTGTTCCAGGCTGGTTAACGCCGCTTTGCTGCTTGTCCCGCGACGGTTGGGCAGGTACAATGTAGCGCCTAACATTTCAGTGGGTTACTGAGTTTATCGGGAGTTACGTGAATGTCACTGAGTACGAATCAGAAAAGCGAAGTGGTACAGCAATATCAGCGCGCTGTTGGCGATACCGGATCGCCCGAAGTACAAGTCGCGCTATTGACCACGCGAATCAACCATCTTACCAATCACTTCAGCAGCCATAAGCACGATCATCATTCGCGGCAGGGTCTGTTGAAGATGATCAATCAACGCCGCAAGCTGTTGGATTACCTGAAGGGCAAGGACGTACAACGTTATCAGGATCTGATTCAGCGCCTCGGGTTGCGTCGTTAACGCTGATCATCCCCGCATTTCGTCCGCTCTTCATGAACCGCAGCGCAAGGATCGACTCGTGACACTGACAGCAACTAGAAAAGAATTTAAGTACGGCGAACAGAACATCATTCTAGAAACGGGCGAAATTGCCCGGCAGGCCAACGGCGCGGTCATGGTCGATATGGCCGGTACCACCGTGTTGGTTACCGCAGTCGGCATGAAAGACCCGATTCCGGGGCGCGATTTCTTTCCGTTGACGGTTAACTATCAGGAGCGCACTTACGCCGCCGGACGCATACCGGGTAACTTTTTCCGCCGTGAAGGCCGACCATCGGAAGAAGAAACGCTGACCGCCCGCCTCATTGATCGCCCGCTCCGTCCGCTGTTCCCCAAAGGTTTTACCAACGAAGTACAGGTCATCATCACAGTAATTTCGCTCAATCCGGAGATACCGCCGGACGTACCTTCGATGATCGGCGCGTCCGCGGCGCTGGCGATTTCGGGTATGCCTTTCGACGGTCCGATCGGATGTGCACGGGTCGGCTATAGCGACGGTCAGTACTTGCTCAATCCGACTCAGACACAGTTGGCGACATCATCACTTGATTTGATGGTGGCCGGCACCGAGGACGCTGTGCTGATGGTCGAGTCGGAAGCGAAACAACTTCCCGAAGACGTCATGCTTGGCGCCGTCATGTACGGCCACGAGCAGCTACAGGTCGTGATCAAGGCCATCAATGAACTGGCTAGCGAAGTCGGTGTGCAGTCATGGAATTGGCAGGCGCCGGCACCCGACGAAGCACTTGCCAAAGTGGTCGCCGACGCGTGCAAGGCGGATCTCGAAGCCGCTTACAATATTGCCGAGAAACTGGCTCGACAAGAACGCGTGGCCGAAGTTCGCGCCGCCGTGGTTGCAAAAGTCGCCGGCGAAGGCAGCGATGTCAGCGAAGAAGCGGTACGTGGGGCATTCGGCAAGCTTGAGAAGAGTATTGTGCGCGGACGTATTTTGGCCGGTGAGCCGCGCATCGACGGTCGCGATACCAAGACTGTTCGCCCGCTGTATATTCGCACCGGCGTATTGCCACGCACGCACGGCTCGGCTTTGTTTACGCGCGGCGAGACGCAAGCGTTGGTGACGACGACGCTCGGCACCGGACGTGACGCGCAAATGATCGACTCCCTGCAAGGTGAGCGCAAAGGTCAGTTCTTGTTGCATTACAATTTTCCTCCGTATTGCGTTGGCGAAACCGGTATGGTTGGCAGCCCGAAGCGCCGCGAAATTGGCCATGGGCGCCTGGCCAAGCGTGGTGTGCAGGCGGTTATGCCGACGCAGGAAGAGTTCCCTTACGTAATACGTGTAGTCTCCGAGATCACCGAATCGAACGGTTCGAGTTCGATGGCGAGCGTGTGCGGCACCAGCTTGGCGCTGATGGATGCCGGTGTGCCGATCAAGGCTCCGGTGGCCGGCGTGGCCATGGGATTGATCAAGGACGGTGATCAGTTTGCCGTGCTAACCGATATCATGGGTGATGAGGATCACCTCGGCGACATGGACTTTAAGGTTGCCGGCACCGAGTCGGGTGTCAACGCGCTGCAGATGGACATCAAGATCAAAGGCATCACCAAGGAAATCATGCACGCCGCCCTGGCGCAGGCGCGCGATGCGCGCATGCATATTTTGTCGAAAATGGGTGAGGTGATTGCCGAATCGCGTGGCAATATGTCTGAGTACGCGCCGCGCATTATCACTTTCCGTATCGACCCGGAAAAGATTCGCGACGTTATCGGTAAGGGTGGATCGACCATTCGTTCGATTACCGAAGAGACGGGCGCCACCATTGACATCGACGATAGCGGTACGGTCAAAGTCGCATCGGTTGATAAGGCGGCCAGCGACGAAGCACGCCGGCGCATCGAACTGATCACGGCCGATGTCGAAGTGGGCAAAATTTATGAAGGCAAGGTTGCCAAGCTGATGGATTTTGGCGCCTTCGTTACCATTCTGCCCGGCAAGGATGGCCTGGTGCACATTTCACAAATTTCCGAAGAACGTGTGCAGAATGTTAGCGACAAGCTGTCGGAAGGCGATGTCATACGCGTAAAGGTACTGGAAGTGGACAAGCAAGGTCGTATCCGACTAAGCATGAAAGCGGTTGGCGAATAATCACCGCGCACCGTAGAAAAAAGGGCCTTTGGCCCTTTTTTTGTTTGTGCCGGCGATACGCGGCGCCGCGCTGACAGGTGGAACCAGGCAATGAGCCAAGCTGAATTAGACTCGGGGCGTAGAAAGCTGGATTGGGCGCGCAGCCATATGCCCGTGCATGCCGAGTTAAGGCGACGCTATAGCGAACAACGTCCTTTCGACGGCGTGACCATCGCCGTAGGTTCTCACATCGAGGCCAAGACTGGCGTATTCATCGAGACGCTGGCCGCTGCCGGCGCGGACGTGGTATTCACCAACTCGGTATCGGCGACCACTCAGGACGATGTCGTCGCGGCGCTGTTGCAACTCCAGCACGTGCAGGGTTACGCGCGTCATGGCTGCTCCGATAACGAGCTACACGAGCTACACCTTCAGACATTACGGCATGGTCCGCAGCTCATTCTCGACGATGCCGCTGAACTGACCGCGCTAATGCTGGATCAGTGCCCGGATTTGCGCCCGCGCGTACTGGGCGTATGCGAGCAGACCTCGACCGGCGTGCAACGCTTACAGGCGATGGCGCGTGACGGTGTGTTGTCGTTCCCGGCCTTGGCGGTCAACGACACGCCGATGAAACATGATTTCGATAACGTTCATGGCACCGGCGAGTCGGCCTTGACCAATCTGCTGGCGGTCACCAATTTACTACTGGCCGGGAAACGCGTGGTCGTGGCCGGCTTCGGCTACTGTGGGCAGGGCGTGGCATACAAGGCGCAGGGCTGGGGCGCGCGTGTGACCATCACCGAGATCGATCCGCGTAAGGCCTTACGCGCACACATGGCGGGATTTGAGGTCGCGCCCATGACCGATGCAGTGCGTAATGGCGACATTTACATCACCACCACCGGCAATCGTGATGTGTTGCGCAGAGAACACTTCGAGTACATGCGCGATGGTGCGGTGATCGCCAATGCCGGACATTTTCACGTCGAGATCGCCGTACACGAATTACAGGCCATGGCGCGCGGAATGCGTGAAGTGCGCCCCGGGATTTCCGAATATGAATTGTCGGATGGACGTCGTATCAATGTTGTCGCGCATGCGAACTTGGTCAATTTAGCGGCGCCGACCTCAATGGGTCATCCGATCGAAGTTATGGATCAAACCTTTGCGATGCAATTTGTGGCGGCGTTGTATTTGTTGCAGCATCGAGCACGCCTGGGTGCAGGTGTGCACGCTCTGCCGACCGAAGTCGATGCGGAAGTTGCGGCGCTCAAACTGGCCAGCCTTGGCATCTCCATCGACCGTTTGAGCGCAACGCAGCAAGATTATATCCATGCGTGGCGAATCGGCGATATTCAATCACCATGAAAATACCCGGCCGGGTACACGTGACCGCGGAAATTTTTCGGCTTGCCGAAGTGTCGTTCAGACTTCACGTCAGAACGGATGCCAAGTACTCCGGAATACGCGTCTCCAACCAGTAGTGCGGGTGGCGCGGTGATCCGGCTACGAAACCGACGTGCCCACCGCTGCGGGATAGCTCCATTGCGGCAGTTTGCGGTAATTCGGCGTCTGTAGGCAGCGTCTGGGCGCCCATGAACGGGTCATCGGCCGCCTGTAACAATAATAGCGGTGTACGAATACGCTTTAGCTTGGCGCGCGTGGATGAACGTCGATAGTAGTCGGTGGCACTGTCGAAGTTGTGTAGTGGCGCGGTATATACGTCGTCGAATTGGCGAAAACTGCGCGGTCGTTGGCGCACGGTGTGGGCCAGGGGGTGATCCGGCATCCGTGCGTGTTTCCGCCGCAGGGCGCGACACACACTGCTTAGCAAAATGTACTGGTAAACGCGGGAGAATCCACGATTCAGGCGTGTTGCGGTGGCGTCGAGATCGAACGGTACCGAAACGGCGACAGCGGCTGCCACGCGCGGCGCCTCAGCGCGTTCGGCGAGCCAGTTGAGCAGCATGCTGCCGCCCAAAGAGTAGCCCACTGTCGCCAGCAGCGCGTTGGGTTCACGTTGGCATAGCACCTGGTACACGCGTTCGATATCGCCGGTGTCCCCGGCGTGATAGCGTCTGGCCAAGCGATTCGGCTCACCGCTGCAGCCGCGTGCATGCAGGAGCACGCCGCGCCAACCGCGCGCATGTAACGCCTGCAGCAAACCGGCTGCGTAGTGCGAGCGGCTTGAGCCTTCCAGACCATGTAGTATCAGCACAATCGGACCGTCGGTGTTGGTCGTCCAGTCCAAATCAAGGAAGTCGCCATCATCCAGTTCCATGCGTTCGCGGCGCAGCTGCACCTGTGGCAAACGGCGCACCAGGTTCGGCCAAATGGTTTGCAGGTGAGGCCCGGGTAGCCACCAAGCGGGCACGAAGGAACTGGCTGTAATCATTGCACTCATGAAATGCGGGGCGCCGAAGCGCCCCGTCTTTGCTAACTATCGTGCCATATCGCGCTATTTATTGGCGCGGTTTTTGACCAAGTCATCGACCACGGAGGGGTCAGCGAGTGTGGACGTGTCACCCAGACTGTCCAATTCGTTGGCGGCGATTTTACGCAGTATACGCCGCATGATTTTGCCGGAGCGGGTTTTGGGTAGACTCGGGGCCCACTGAATGACATCGGGTGCGGCAATGGCGCCGATTTCACTTCGGCACTGATCGACCAATTCCTTACGTAGCGCTTCCGATGGCTCCACCCCCTTAACCAAGGTGACGTAGGCGTAAATGCCCTGGCCTTTGATGTCATGCGCGAAGCCGACCACGGCTGCCTCGGCGACCGACTCATGCAGTACCAACGCGCTTTCCACTTCCGCGGTACCCATGCGGTGACCCGACACATTCAGTACGTCATCGACGCGCCCGGTGATCCAATAATAGCCGTCCTTATCGCGCTTGGCGCCGTCACCGGTGAAATACATGCCGGGGTAGGTGGAGAAGTAGGTGTCGATAAAGCGTTGATGATCGCCGTAGAGGGTGCGCATCTGCCCGGGCCACGGGCGCGTGATCACCAAATTACCTTCACACTCACCGTCCATGGGCTTGCCGTCGGCATCGACAATGGCAGGTAGAACACCAAAAAACGGCTTGGTGGCGGAGCCGGGTTTAGCCGCGATGGCGCCGGGCAGAGGCGTTATCATGTGTCCACCGGTCTCGGTTTGCCACCAGGTGTCGACCACCGGGCAACGGCTGTCGCCGACTACACGAAAATACCACTCCCAGGCTTCCGGGTTGATCGGTTCGCCCACCGTACCGAGGATTCGCAATGATTTACGTGAAGTCTTCTTTACCGGTTCCGTGCCGTCGCGCATAAGTGCGCGGATGGCGGTCGGGGCGGTGTAGAAGATATTGATGTTATGTTTGTCGCACACTTGCCAGAAGCGTGATGAATCCGGATAAGTGGGAATGCCTTCGAACATGACGCTGATGGCGCCATTGGCGAGCGGACCATAAACGATATAGGTGTGGCCGGTGACCCAACCAACGTCGGCGGTACACCAGTAGACTTCACCGTCGTGATAGTCGAAGGTATATTTGTGCGTCATCGCGGCAAACAGCAAATAGCCGCCGGAGGTATGCAATACGCCTTTGGGTTTACCCGTCGATCCCGAGGTATAGAGGATGAACAGCGGATCCTCAGCGTCCATGGGTTCGGCTGGGCAGTCGGTTGAGGCCTTGTCTACTGCTTCGTGATACCAGACGTCGCGATCGTCGTGCCAGTCGATGTTGCCGCCGGTGCGCTTGACCGTCAACACCGTGTGGACGTTCGGGCAGTCCACCAAAGCCTGGTCGGTGTTGTTCTTCAGCGGTACCGGACGGCCGCCACGCAGGCCTTCGTCGGCGGTAATCACGACCCGGCAGTCAGAGTCGAGAATGCGATCTTTCAGTGACTCAGGCGAAAATCCACCGAACACGACCGAATGCACTGCGCCGATACGCGCGCACGCCAGCATGGCGTAGGCGGCTTCCGGGATCATCGGCATGTAGATACAGACGCGATCGCCTTTTTTGACGCCGCGTTGTTTGAGTACGTTGCTCAACCGGCATACATGCTGATGTAACTCGCGATAAGTAATTTTCTTATCGACGTTCGGATCGTCGCCTTCCCACAGGATAGCGACTTGATCGCCGCGGCTTTCGAGATGGCGGTCGATACAGTTGTAGGTGACATTCAGTGTTGCGCCTTCGAACCACTTGATGTGCAGGTCGCCGGCGTCATAACTGTAGTCGAGAACTTTATTCCACGGTTTGTCCCAGTCGAGGAACAGTTTGGCTTGTTCGCTCCAGAAGGTGTCCGGATCTTCGATCGATTGTTTGTATAGGGTCTCATACTGCGCCGCGGTTATATGCGCTTTTTCGGCTATGGCGCTCGGCACTGGGTAGAGTTTCTCGTCGGACATTGTTCTCCTCTCCGTCGGTACGTGGATGCTGATCTGGATTTCTGTGTGTTCCTTCGCAGTGCGAGTGAACTGCTCGCCCGGTGTCACAACCGGATCAGAAGTTGGTTAGCGCAATCGGACGCGTGGCGAATTTGGTCACTCGTCATGGCGTACGCGCGTCGGCCGCCATCAGCGCGCTCAAGCGCATTAGTGGTCTTTGCGGCGCGAATTAATATGGCGCTCCCGAAGATCGAATGAGTATAGGGTTTTGCCAGTATAGTGCTTATTGCGTCGTTCAAGCCACTGTTATTGCGATCATTATGTATCGAATATGGGAATCGGAAATCCCTGAAAAGCATGGCAGGGCGCGCGCGGCAGAAATCGGAGTACGGATTGGCCACATATCACCGATGGCGTTGCCTAAAACGTCGGTAGCTGTGGCGTTCGGGATATGGCGCCGTCGGCGCGGCGTGGTGGCGCATGTCCGTTCGAGACCGTGTTTGACGGGTGTGCCGTTGCCGCGAGAGTACCGCGCCGGCATGAGTCCGGCCGCAGCGTCAAAGGTGAGCGGCGCATGTCCAAGGTCGGTCATGCCTTCCTGTGCAAAGCCCTTTACATACCCGCCTTGGTCACGCTCTACAAACCGCTTGGGGTAAATGTTTCCGCGAACGCCAATCGCGCAGATCGGGTTAGTCCCTGGGCATAACCCGACATGGCCCGGGCGGCAACGATACGTCGGGTTACGCTTCGCTAACCCGAACGACATCGCTAATGGTGTTAAATTTAGGTGAAAAAGTAGCGCGGTTTAGCGTTTTTCGCCTAATCGGCCCAGCAAAGGGTAGCAACGCAACCGATGGGTAATGTGCTTAGAGACGCATCGGGCGCGTTACCGCGCGGCCATCATGCAAAATGTAAGGTATTAATTATACGATATTAATCCAGAAAATTGTGGTGCCATAGGCCGAGTGCGGTACGAGACGATCGGGTTCATGTGTTATTGAATAGACGGCGCCACCAGCGCTGCCGAGCGCCGGGGCGCGGCAACGCATGTTCGAGGTCGACCGGCGGCAGAACTGACACGATCCAGCCGGGCACCGGAGGCGGTGCGCCGCTGGAGCCACACACCGAGCCGAGATTGTTAGGGTCATAAATTTTCACGTACGACGGTCGCTCACGATCGTCGACGTAGACGATACCGCAGTAGTCTTCGTCGTGCTCTTTACGCAACAGCGCGTCGATTTCGTGCAGAAAGCGCTCCAATTCTTGCGCAGTCGCCGGTGCTGAGGGTGGGGTTTCGCCTACCGCGTAAATGTACCAGTGTTGTTCGGTACGAGCGCGAAGCGCATCCCAAAGTGCGTCCAGCTGCGGCCAGCGGAGAATATTGATGAAACTGCCACGATAGGCTTGTAGGAACAACGGATCGGATTCGGTGGGTTCGCTGTTCATGTGATCTCTCGTGTCGATCTCATCGCGGGTTGCAGCTAAGACTTAGGATGTCGGGCAAAGTTCGGGCCTTACTCATCTTTAGCGGGCGAACGGATCGGTTCGAATGCTGCCGCTGCGAGTGCAATTTCAAGCACACCCAGCCTAGCAGATTCGCGCGGAAAATTAGTCATATTGGATCGGTATTCCAGCATTAAGCCAAAGTCAGATGCGTAATAAAAATAAAATAAATAATATATAACAAATAATTAAACTATATTTCTAATGTAATTTAACAAATAAAAACGGACGCCCGGGGTTGTCTGGCGCAACCGTTTCGGCACCGAGCTATGTTGTCGTTATCACGGCGTCCTCGTATTTATGTTGACGGGAATCGTGTGGCGACGCGGGACGCGCTGGATATCCCAATGCAGCAGCGCCCAGCGCCAGATTTCTCGCAGCGTGGCACGCGCTAGGCCCGGCTCGGGAGCTTGGCCGAGGAAATCCAGGGCGCGCCACAACTCGGTTGCTGCATGCGCGCAGTCGACCGCCGGTGCACCGCTTTGTTTGCTCAGCTTGCGCTCACCACTATCGACCGCCAGCGGCAGATGGGCGTAGTCCGGCGTCGGCAGCCCGAGCAAGCGTTGCAAATATATCTGCCGTGGCGTCAATTCCCACAGGTCATAGCCGCGCACGACGTCGGTGATCCCCTGCGCGGCATCATCCAGGACCACTGCGAGCTGGTAGGCGAACGGGCCATCAGCACGACGCACGACGAAGTCACCGACATCGCTGGCCAGGCGTTGCCGTAGTTTGCGTTGTACCAAGTCTTCGAAAACGATTTCGGTATCGTCGGTGAGCACGCGCAGTGCGCGCGCCGGGCGCTCGCCGGAGATACCGTTGCGGCAGGTGCCCGGATAGATGGGGACGGCGTTGGAATCGAGTGCGACGCCGGGCTGCGCCAGCGCCGCGGCGATGTCCGTTCGGCTACAGGCGCAGCGGTATATAACGCCTTCGCGCTGCAACTGGGCGAGTGCCGCGCCATAGGCATCGTGACGTTCGCTTTGATACAGAATCGGACCATCCCAATACAGACCAAAGCAGCGTAGCGTGCCGATTATGGCCTCGGCTGCACCAGGCTGCTCGCGCGGTTGATCCAAGTCTTCCATGCGCAGCAACCAGCGGCCGCCGTGGCAACGCGCCTCGAGAAAGCTGGCCACGGCGGTCACCAGCGAGCCGAAGTGCAGCGGTCCGGTCGGTGAGGGGGCAAAGCGGCCGCAGTAACTCATGGGCCTGGAAGGAGCACTGGGGGTTGCCTGGGCGCGCTTGGGGAGGCCGGCCGCGGTCGGCGGCCGGCTGGGCATCGAACGGTTCGAGAGCCGGGGCTGCTGCTGTCAGCCCATTTGCCGTTCCCGGATTTCGTCCAGTGTTTTGCAGTCGATACAGAGTGTCGCAGTGGGGCGTGCCTCTAAACGACGGATGCCGATCTCGATGCCGCAGGATTCGCAGTAGCCGTATTCACGGATGTCGATGCGATTGATCGCCTCATCGATCTTCTTGATCAGCTTGCGTTCGCGGTCACGTGTACGTAGTTCCAGGCTGAATTCTGATTCCTGCGTGGCACGGTCATTGGGATCCGGAAAGTTGGCCGCCTCATCCTGCATGTGGTGGACGGTACGGTCGACTTCTTCCATGAGTTCGCGCTTCCAAGCACGCAGTAGGCCACGGAAATGCTCTTCCTGCGGTTCGCTCATGTACTCCTCGCCCTTTTTCGGCGTGTACGGAACGAAGCCCTTGAATAATAGGTTTTCATCGCCACGGGCGGACTTCTCCGGGGCCGGCGATGTGGTCTGACTTCCCTGCGTTTTCCGCGACTTCTTAGGTGCAGCTGCTTTGGCGGCGGGCTTTTTTGTCGCCGGAGCAGCTGCCTTGGACTTCGTCGCGGACGTCTTTTTGGCCGTCGCGGTCTTGGCCGTCTTAGACGCCTTCGCGGTACTCTTCTTGGCCTGAGGCATCGATCAAACTCCTGATATCGGAAATGCATGCGAAAAATGAATCCGCTTCTATACCAAAATCTGTTTCGCGCTGCAACAAACATCCCGTGAGGGGGCCGCTTGTAAGGGAAATCGGCCGGCGTTGGGCGACCAGGATAATAACCCTACAAAACGCCATGCATAGGTCGCCGCGCGGACCGTTACGTGGTCAGAGCGGCGCCGCGCAAATTAGGCGCGCGTGGCGAGCTTCCAGTATCCTACCATGCGGCCGGCAGCGCGGCCGTTCAATGTACAACAGACGAAAGTTAACAATCATGCCTACGTTACAAGCCCTTATTTTTGATGTCGATGGAACATTAGCGGACACCGAACGCGATGGCCACCGGCCGGCGTTCAACCGTGCGTTCAAGGATGCCGGCTTGGATTGGGTCTGGTCGGTGCAGTTGTATGGTGAACTCCTGGCCGTGACCGGCGGCAAGGAACGCATTCGTCATTACGTCGACCGCTAC
This sequence comes from Gammaproteobacteria bacterium, assembly GCA_030147845.1. Taxonomy (GTDB): domain Bacteria; phylum Pseudomonadota; class Gammaproteobacteria; order JASBUN01; family JASBUN01; genus JASBUN01. The sequence continues at coordinate 38,073 of JASBUN010000030.1, read as the reverse complement.
TGCCCGAACTTCGAGCGTCCGGCCGACTTTGATGCTTTTGTCGCCGGGCTACACCAAGCCAAGACACACTACTACACAAGTTTGTTGGCCAATGGTGAGATACCGATGCGCCCGGGTGCGGTGCGCTTGTTGCGTGAGGCGCGCGCTGACGGACTGCGGTTGGCTATCGCCACCACCACTACACCCGCCAACGTCGAAGCGCTACTGCGTTATTCGCTGCACGCCGATAGTCTCGACTGGTTCGAGGTGATCGCCGCCGGTGACATGGTGCCGGCCAAGAAGCCAGCCGCCGATATCTACCAGTACGCGCTGCGCGAACTGGGTCTGCCGGCTTCGGCATGCCTGGCGTTCGAGGATTCGCGTAACGGCATTTTGTCTTCCACGGCGGCGGATCTCGGCACTGTGGTGGCCGTCAATGATTACACCCGTGGGCACGATTTCAGCTCCGCGTTGCTGGTGGTCGATCATTGGGGGGAACCCGATCTGCCGTTTGAAGTGTTGCGCGGCGAAGCGCATGGCGCGTCTTTTCTCGACCTCGGGCTGTTACGCCGTATACATGCGGACGCCCAACGTCGACGGCAACAGGTGTGACCGGGCGAAGCCGCCGCGCTGCGGCGCGTATGCGCCATATCGAGCCGTTTCGGGTGATGGCGCTACTGGCGCGGGCGCGCGAACTCGAGCAATCGGGGCGCTCGATCGTGCACATGGAAGTGGGCGAACCGGATTTCGAAACGCCGGCGCCGATTCGTGATGCCGGCGTACGCGCGCTTCAGCAAGGCCGCACGCAATATACGCCGGCCGCCGGACTGCCCGAGTTGCGTGGCGCGATCAGCGCCTTTTACCGTAGCCAGCAAGCGCTGGATATCGCACCCGAACGAATTCTGATTACGCCGGGGGCGTCGGGCGCATTGCAGTTGGTCATGAGCGTGCTGGTCGATGCCGGTGCGAGTGTGTTGATGAGCGACCCCGGCTATCCGTGTAATCGAAATTTCGTGCATCTGGTCGGCGGCCGGCCAACGCTGTTGCAGGTCGACGCGGACACCCATTTTCAAATCAGCGCGGAGCGTCTGCGGCAGCACTGGCCAGCGGATTGCGCGGCGGTTTTATTGGCCTCGCCATCCAATCCCAGCGGTACTATCGTCAGTGCCGGGGAACTGTCCGCGATCCATGCGCTATGCATGCAACGCGGCGCACATTTGATCGTCGATGAGATCTATCATGGCTTGGTTTATGCCGGCGTTGAGCGCTCGGCGCTGTCGGTGTCCGACGACTTGTTCGTGATCAACAGCTTCTCGAAATACTTTGGCATGACCGGTTGGCGTTTGGGTTGGGTGGTGGCGCCGGAATCGTTTAGCGCCGATTTGGACAAACTGGCGCAGAATATCTTTTTGTCGGCACCCACGCCGGCGCAATACGCGGCCTTGGCCGCCTTCCAGCCGGAGACATTGGCGATCGTGCGGGCGCGCAAGGACGAGTTTCAGCGTCGGCGCGACTATCTGGTGCCGGCGCTGCGCCAATTGGGCTTCGATGTGCCGGTCGTGCCTGACGGCGCTTTCTACATCTACGCGGGCTGTGGTCGTTTCAGCGCTGACAGCGAATCCCTGTGCCACGATCTGCTCGAAGACGTCGGTGTCGCGGTCACGCCCGGCACCGATTTCGGCCAATACCGGGCGCGCGAGCATGTCCGCTTTGCCTACACAACGTCGATGGAGCAACTCGAGGAAGGCGTGCGGCGGCTGCGCGATTATCTCGGTAAATGACGCCTGAGGCGAAAGTATTGTGGACCCGATTTCATCCGTACCGCCGTGGTGGTGAAAACCCCTGCACGGCTGAAGCCGTGCCTACAAGTGAAGGTGAAAAGCGGCAAACGTTTCGGCACGGCGAAAGTATTGTGGATCTGGTTTCATCCGCACCGCCGTGGTGGTGAACGCATGTGCACGGCTGAAGCCGTGCCTACAAGTGAAGGTGAAAAGCGGCTGACCGCGCGAACGCCGTTAGCGTGTTGTACTGGCGGTGACGCCGGCGCGCGCCAGGAGGGCGACGCCGTATGCGGCGTCTTGATGTCGCGCCAGGGTGACCGGCACGCCCAATGCGCGTTGCCGTATACGCTGCCAGGCGGGATTGTGAGCGCCACCGCCGATGCTGCAGACCGCGCTAGGGTAAGGCGCACCCAACTGCGCCAGCAGGCGGTAGCCGCGCGCTTCAATGTTGGCCATGCCCGCCAGCATAGCGTGTAGAAACTCGATATCGTCGGCCGGGCGCGGTTCAAGGCGTGGTGGTAGATCGGGGTCATTGACGGGGAAGCGTTCGCCGCGCGCCGGCAGCGGGTAGTAGTCCAGGTCGGAGTCCTGCTCCGCGCGCAGCAGCGGCGTCATGGTCTCGAGTTGCGAACGGCTGAAATACTTCAACAGCACCGCGCCGCCGCTATTGGATGCGCCGCCCGCCAGCCACAAATCGCCCACCCGGTGGCTATAGATGCCATAGCGGGCAGCGTTGATGGGGCGCTCACAGACGACCTTGAGCACCATAGTCGAACCCAGTGAGGTCACCGCACAACCCAGTTCACGGGCGCCGGTCGCCAGCCAGGCAGCGGTGCTGTCGGTGCTGCCGGCGACAATGCGGGTGTCGGGCGACAATCCGAGTTCGCGCGCTAGTGACGATTGGATGGTACCGATGAGGGTGCCGGGCGCGACGACCTCGGGAAATAGATGGGCGGGCAGCGGTAAACGCCGTAGCCAATCGGGCCAGCATCGCGTGATCGGGTCGTAACCCAATTTCAAGCAGTTGTTCTCGTCACTGACGTCGTATCGACCGCTCAGGCGCCCGGCGATCCAGTCGGCCTGATGCAAGGCGTGGCGGGCATCGTGGTGCTGCGCCGCTAAGTACAGCAGCTTGGCGAGACTGGAACTGGCCCCGCGTGCGGGGCTATCGGCCGGCGCCCACGCGGCGATGGCCTGAGCCTCGGCGCGGCAGCGGTGGTCGTTGTACATCAGCGCCGGCGCCAGCGGCTCGCCTTCGGCGTCGGTGACCAGCAGGGTGGCTGAGGTGCCGTCCACGGCGATGGCGCGGATCGCCTGGGCCGATACCTGTCCAAGCAGTTCGCGCAGGACCTGCACGACCGACGGCCACCACAGCGCGGTCGCAAGCCCTTGGTCGTCGTTAGCGGCTGACAATGATTGTTGCGCCGCGCCCAACACGTCGCCGGCGCCGTTGATCGCGCACGCGCGACAGCCCGAGGTGCCAAGGTCGATGCCGACGTACAAGTCGGCCGCCGCGGCGCCGGCGGGCAGCATCAGGGTAGGGTGACCGGCTCGGGCGCCACCCAGGTCTCGCGACGGTATTCGGCCACCACCGTGGTATCGATGCCGCCGCGTACATTGAACAGCGCCGTAACGCGCATGAAATGCGGCGCACAGCTGTCTACCAAATCGTCGAGGATGTCGTTGGTGACGGCCTCGTGAAATGCGCCCTGGTCGCGGAATGCCCATATGTAGAGCTTGAGCGATTTCAGCTCGATACAGGTTTGATCGGGCACGTATTCCAACTGGATGGTGGCAAAATCCGGTTGCCCGGTCTTGGGGCACAGGCAGGTAAACTCGGGAATGCGCATGCGGATGGTGTAGTCGCGCCCCGGTTTCGGGTTGGGAAACGTCTCTAAGTCTTTGCTGGGCTTGGTTGCCATGAATTTCGGCTCGAATCGAGGCCGCGTTGACGCGGCCGGTGAAAACAAAAAATACTTTACACTAATTGCAATTCATTCGACACTACAGCCACGCTGCGGCGCCTATGCGGCGCTCCTTCCGTGCTTGCGGCACTACTAAAAATTTCCGAATTTCATGCGTTTATTGACGATTAAGTTAGCCGGGTTCAAATCTTTTGTCGATCCCACCTCCATTCCGCTGCCGGGCAACCTGACCGGCGTTGTCGGCCCGAATGGCTGTGGCAAATCGAATGTCATCGACGCCGTGCGTTGGGTCATGGGCGAGAGTTCCGCCAAACACTTGCGCGGCGAGTCGATGGCCGATGTCATCTTCAACGGCTCGACCGCGCGCAAGCCGGTCGGCCATGCGACGATCGAGCTGGTGTTCGAGAACGCCGACGGTGCGGTCGGCGGTCAGTATGCCAGCTACAGTGAGATCGCTATCAAAAGGCAAGTATCACGCGATGGAACGTCCAACTATTTCCTCAACGGCAGCCGTTGTCGGCGCCGCGATATCACCGATATCTTCCTCGGCACCGGGCTCGGTCCGCGCAGTTATTCCATCATTGAGCAGGGTACGATCTCGCGCTTGATCGAAGCGCGGCCGGAAGATTTGCGTGTCTTCCTGGAGGAGGCGGCCGGTATATCCAAGTACAAGGAGCGTCGCCGGGAAACCGAAACCCGAATTAAGCATACCCGTGAAAACCTTGAAAGATTAAATGACTTACGGGAAGAAATTGATAAACAACTTCAACATTTACAGCGACAAGCCAAGACCGCTGAGAAGTACAAGGAGCTGAAGCAGGAAGAGCGGCGCATTAAAGGTGAGCTGCTGGCCTTGCGCCTGCGCACACTCGACGGCGAGGCCAATACGCAGGCGCGCGCCATTGCCGAGCATGACAATGCCCTGCAGGCCGCGATGGCGGAGCAGCGTGGTATCGAGGCGGCCTTGGAGAAAGATCGCGAATCGCACATCGAAGCCAGCGACACCTTCAACGAAATCCAAGGGCGTTTCTACGCCGTCGGCGCCGAAATCGCGCGTGTTGAACAGACCATTCAACATGCTAAGGAAATGGGCCAAAAACAGCGCCACGATCTCGATCAGATCGAACAGGGCTGGCGTGAACTGACGCAGCTCATCGATAGTGACCGCAGCCGTTTGCAGGAACTGGCCGAGCGCACGGGCCATGACGAACCGGCGTTGCAGCGTGCTCGTGAAGCCGAGGAGCTGTCGCAACAGGGACTGACCGAGGCTGAGGAGCGCATGCACGCGTGGCAGCGCAGCTGGGATGAATTTACGCTGCGTGCCGCACAGCCTTCGGAGGCCGCGCAAGTCGAACGTACCCGCATCGACCAGGCAGAGCGGCACATCGTGCAGTTGCAGCAACGCCTAGAGCGCATCCGCGCCGAGCAGCAAAGCTTGGTCGATCATAACTTGGGTGAACAGATTCAGTTGCTCGAGCAGCAGGAGGGGCAGGCCGCGGAGCGCGAAAGCGAACTGCAGCAAGCCTTGCAGACGATCCTGCAACAAATCGCCGATGTGCGCGAACATAACCGGGCGCTGAGCGCGGAATTGGATCAGGAGCGCGGCGAACTACAGGACGTGCGTGGTCGACTGGCGTCGCTGGAAGCGCTGCAGCAGGCGGCGCTCGGACAAACCGAGGGTGCCGTGTCGCAGTGGTTGGAAGGCCAGGGGTTGGCGAACGCCTCACGTCTGGCGCAGCAGTTGCGCGTGGATTCCGGTTGGGAGCGCGCCCTGGAAACGGTGTTAGGCATTCATTTAGAAGCGGTCTGCGTTGATGGCATGGACGCAGTAGCGGGCGTACTCGAGGGGCTACAGCACGGCGCGCTGGCACTTTTTGATACCAGCGGCGCTCCAATTGACACCGCTGCCGGCACCGGTACGGCGCTACTCGAGCGTGTCCATGCGCCATGGCCGCTGGCGTCACTTCTGGCCGGCGTGTATACCGCTGACAGTTTGTCCGAGGCGCTGGCCATGCGGCAGCAGTTGTCCGCGCATGAATCCGTGGTTACCCGTGATGGCTTATGGCTGGGACGCGCTTGGCTGCGCGTGACGCGTGACGCCGATGCCCGCGCCGGTGTGCTGGCGCGCGAACAGGAAATCAAACAACTGAGCGCCCACCTGGAGCAGTTGGGCACGCGCGTTGCCGACATCGAGGAAAAATTAGAGCGTGGCCGCGAACGCCAGCACGAGTTTGAGCAACAGCGCGAAAGCGGGCAGCAACAGGTCAACGATAGTCACCGTCAGCGCGCCGATTTGCGGGCGCGACTGGGTGCCGCGCGTGCACGCGAGGAACAGTTTCAAGCACGCGAAGCGAGCATGCGTCGCGAAATCGAGGAACTTCAACAACAGGAGCAGCGCGACGCTACGGAAGCCCAGGAGGCGCGGGCGCGACTGACCGAAGCCCTGGACAGCATGGAACGGCTGGCGCACGAGCGCGAACGCCTGACTGCCGAACGGGACACAGCGCGCGCGATGCTGGATGAGGCGCGCACGCGTGCACGTGCTGAACGCGACGAAACGCATGCCATCGCGTTGCGTTTGGAAGCGCTGCGCAACCAACAGGAGTCGACACGCCAGAGCCTTGCGCGCAGCGAAAGCCAGTTGCAGGTGCTCGGCCGGCAACGCGAAGATCTTCAGCAGGCGTTGGCGTCTGCCACCGAACCGTTGCGCGATCAAGAGAGCATGCTGGCTGACTTTTTGCGGCAGCGCGTGCAGATCGACGCCGAGCTGTCGGCGACGCGGCGGCACGTCGAAGAGATCGAAGCGGGTTTGCGCGCGCACGAGCAAAAGCGCGCCGGAGTGGAACAAAGCGTGCAGGAAGCGCGCGCCGCCCTGGAGCAAGCGCGTTTGGACGCACAGGAAATCAAAGTGCGTTGTCAGACTTTGCAGGAACAGCTGGCCGAAACCGGTTTCCAACAAGCGGACCTATTGGAAAATCTGCCGGAAGACGCGAATGAGCAGTCGTGGCGCGAGCAGACCGAGCGGTTGGCGACACGTATCGCCCGACTTGGGCCGATCAATCTAGCCGCGATCGATGAATTTTCCGAACAATCCGAACGCAAAGTCTATCTCGACTCCCAGTATGCCGATGTCACCGAGGCGCTGGAGACTTTGGAGAACGCCATTCGCAAGATCGATCGCGAGACGCGTACGCGCTTCAAGGAAACGTTCGACCGTGTCAACAGCGGTCTGCAGGCCCTGTTTCCGCGTCTATTCGGCGGCGGTCATGCGTATCTGGAACTGACCGGCGAAGACTTGTTGGACACCGGGGTGACGGTTATGGCGCGCCCGCCGGGTAAGCGCAACAGCTCCATCCACCTGCTTTCCGGTGGCGAAAAGGCTTTGACCGCCGTAGCGCTGGTTTTTTCTATTTTCCAGCTCAATCCGGCGCCATTCTGTATGCTTGACGAGGTCGACGCACCGTTGGATGACGCCAACGTTGGACGGTTCTGCGAATTGGTAAAGGAAATGTCGGAGCATGTGCAGTTCATTTTCATTACCCACAACAAAATCACTATGGCGTTGGCGGACTATCTGATGGGAGTGACCATGTATGAGCCCGGTGTATCGCGCATGGTTGCCGTCGACGTCGATGAGGCCGCCCGCATGGCAGCTTCCTGACCACCATCCCTGGCGGCAGCCGACCGTGGCTGCTGCGGGATTGCACAACGATCGGGCATGACAATGGATCGACTGCGCTGGGTACTGTTATTGATCGGTGGCGCCATCATCCTCGCGATTTATCTGTGGGGACGTTGGCGTGAACGCGACCGTCTGCGCCGTTCATGGATCTATGAGGACGGCGACGAGGGAGTCGCGTCAGGATCGAGGTCAGATCGATACGGGCCACACGCGGACCCGGAAGATGCTGAATTGCACGAACTTGGTCGCCGCATGTCGGTGAGCAGTGACGACATCGACCCCGCACTGTCCGTCTCCATGCCGGCGCAGACATCCACTGACGCCTCCCCGGCGCGAGAATCTCCCGCTAGTGCAGATGGGACCCCAAGTGTCCGCCGCGCCCCCCGGCGTGCGCCAAGCCCGCCGCTCGAGTCAGCGAGCGCCGCTCGCGCGCCGCTCGAGCAAAAGTTGGTGGTGGTGTACGTCGCCGCACACAGTGGCAGCCATTTCGCCGGTCCGGATATCGTTGAAGCGACCCGAGTCGCCGGGCTTGAATACGGTGATATGCGCATATTTCATCGCTACAGCGAGTCCGGTGATGGCCGCCAAATGGTGTTCAGCGTCGCCAATATGGTTAAGCCCGGTGATTTCGATCTCGACAATATGGACGGTTTCGAATCGCCTGGCCTGACCATGTTCTTGCAGTTGCCGGGCCCGGACGACCCGCTGCAAGCGGTGGATGCCATGCTGGTCTGTGCTGAGAAATTGAAGCAGCATCTGAATGGCGAATTGCGCGATGCCAGCCGCAGCGTCTTGAGCCAACAGACCATCGGCCACTTGCGCGAGGAAATTCAGGAGTACGCGCGCCGCATCGGTATATCGAACGCCCGCGGGCGGACTTGATCAGTCGTTTCATCTCCTCGATCATGTCAAACGCCAAGCAAGCCAAACAGCGGGCCGCGGAACTACGCACACAGATCAATCATCATAATCATCGCTACTACGTGCTCAACGATCCGGAAATTCCGGATGTGGAATACGATCGATTGCTGCGTGAACTCGAGCAGATCGAAGCACAATATCCCGACCTGATTACGAACGATTCGCCGACGCAACGAGTGGGTGCGGCGCCGTTGGCCGCGTTTGCCAGCGTACGTCACGCTTTACCCATGTTGTCGCTGAGCAATGCTTTCAGCAGCGAGGAACTACAGGCGTTTGATCGGCGTGCCTGCGAGAAGTTGGGTGTCGAAAAAATTCGCTATAGCGCCGAACCTAAGCTCGACGGCCTCGCCATTAGCCTGTTATACGAGGACGGTTTGTTGGTGCGCGGTGCAACCCGCGGAGATGGAAACACGGGGGAAGATGTAAGTCAAAACGTACGCACCATCGCCAGCGTACCGCTGCGTCTGCTGGGTGAAAATTATCCGCGGCGATTGGAAATTCGTGGCGAAGTTATCCTTTCGCGTCGGGGATTTGAGGATCTCAACCGCCGTCAACGGGAGTTGAACGCCAAGACCTTCGCCAACCCGCGCAATGCGGCCGCTGGGAGCCTGCGTCAACTCGACTCGCGTGTGACCGCGGCGCGTCCTCTGGAATTATATTGCTATGGTGTCGGTATTGTAGAGGGTATCGAGTTGCCGCCAAGCCACAGCGAAATACTCGAACAAGTTCGTGCTTGGGGTTTGCGCGTATCACCGGAAGTCCGGGTTGTGGAAGGTTGGCAGGGATGTCTGGATTATTATGAGGACATGCTCAGCCGCCGTGAGCAATTGCCGTACGAAGTTGATGGCGTTGTCTATAAAGTCGACCGTAACGACCAACAGCAGCAGCTCGGATTCGTCAGCCGCGCGCCGCGCTGGGCGTTGGCGCATAAATTTCCTGCGCAGGAAGAAGTCACGCGCGTGCTTGCGATTGATATCCAGGTGGGACGAACCGGTGCGGTGACGCCGGTGGCGCGTCTACAGCCGGTATCGGTCGGCGGTGTCACGGTTACCAATGCTACACTTCATAATCAGGACGAGATCGACCGCAAAGATATACGTATTGGCGATACGGTCATCGTGCGGCGCGCCGGCGATGTCATTCCCGAAGTCGTGAGTGTGGTGTTGTCTGAGCGGCCCGACGGCGCAGAGAAATTCAAAATGCCGGATAAATGTCCGGTATGCGCTTCCCACATCGTGCGGCTGGACGGCGAAGTGGTGGCGAGATGCAGTGGCGGCTTATATTGCGCGGCGCAGCGCCGAGAGGCGATCAAGCATTTCGCTTCACGTCGAGCCATGGATATTGAAGGCTTGGGCGACAAACTGGTCGAGCAGATGGATGAGCGTGGTTTTATCCACGATCTGTCTGATCTGTATCATCTCGACAAGCAGCAAATTGCCAGTCTAGAGCGCATGGGCGAGAAGTCGGCGCAGAATTTGCTCGATGGCTTTGACAAGAGTAAGGAAACGACCTTGCCGCGTTTCATCTTTGCGCTTGGCATTCGTATGGTAGGGGAGGCGACGGCGCACTCGCTGGCAACGTATTTCGGTACACTTGAGGCGATTGCTGCGGCCGACAAAGAAGCTCTGCAGGCGGTGCCCGATGTCGGGCCGATCGTAGCGGAAAGCGTCTATCGGTTTTTCCGCGAACAACACAATCGAGACGTAATTGCCAGACTGCGCCAAGCGGGTGTGCACTGGCCGCGCGTGAGGCCGTCGCCGAAGCCGATTGATCATCCGCTGTCAGGTAAAAAAATCGTGCTTACCGGGACGCTCGAATCCATGACGCGTGATCAGGCCAAGGCGAGGCTGCAAGCATTGGGCGCCAAAGTCAGCGGCAGCGTATCGGTCAAGACGGATTATATAGTAGCAGGAGAGGATGCGGGATCGAAGTTGGAGAAGGCACGCCAACTCGGGGTGGCCACGCTCGACGAACAGGCCTTTTTGCGCCTCTTGGACGCATAGTATTTTGCCGTCGCTGCGTGCGATGTCGATCGTTCCCCGCTGAGTTGCTTCATCAATACCGGACCATTTGCCAAACAATGATCAGCATCGTTGTAAATTTTCGCCGACGAGCGCGCGCCATAGAGCACGCGCTGACGTCGATCGTCGATCGGCAGCAACGCTGATGTGGATGTTCGTATTCGGCTTAGCATTAGGGTTGGCGTTGGCGCTGATTGCCTACGCGATACGCTGGCGCTATCTACGGGCGCGAGCATCACGCAACAGTGCCGAATTATACCTGGAGCGCGAGCGTGCGGTGGTGACACTCGACTCCGTTGCCGATGGCGTGCTTACCACAGATGTCCACGGAACCGTGCAATATCTCAATCCGGTGGCTGAACGTCTGACCGGTTGGAGTCAGTTGGGATTGCAGGGCCGGCGCGTTGACGACGTGCTGGTTATTATCGACGAGTCGAGCGGCGACCGGGTGACCGATTTTATTGCGCTCGGATTGCGGGCGGACGGTGCCATCGCAATCGGCGATGATTTGTGCCTGCTGCATCGTAATGGCCGGCGACAGCCGGTAAACGTGTCGGTGGCGCCCATGCGCGACGCCGACGGGCAAGTCTTCGGAGCCGTGGTGGTGCTGCAGGACGTAGCCAAAACGCGCGAGATGTCGCAACGTCTATCCTACCAAGCCACGCACGATGACCTCACCGGATTGTGCGGCCGGCGTGAATTCGAGCATCGCGTCAACAACGCGATTGAGTCCGCCCGCACCGAGCAACGCAGTCACGTATTGTGTTATCTGGATCTTGACCAATTTAAGGTGGTCAATGATACCTGCGGACATATCGCCGGCGATAATTTATTACGCGAGGTCGCCACGCTGTTGGGACCGCGTGTGCGCGAGACCGATACCTTGGCGCGTCTCGGCGGCGACGAATTCGGCATTCTGCTGCAAGACTGTTTCTTGGAAGAAGCGGTGACGTTGGCCGATCAGCTTATCGGCGCAATCAAGCGCTATCGGTTTTCCTGGGAGGAAAAGACGTTCGAAATCGCGGTCAGTGTAGGGGTGGTGGCGATCGATCAGGTTTCCAGCTCGCTTACGCAAATTCTCAGCTTTGCGGATTCGGCCTGTTATATGGCCAAGGAAAAAGGTGGCAACCGGGTGCACGCCTATTCCGCTGACGATGATGCCATGCTCAAGCGCCATGGTGAGATGCAATGGCTGCATCGTATCACTGAGGCTTATTCCGAGAATCGTTTCGTGCTTTTCGCGCAAGAAATCGTACCTCTGCAAGCCGCCGTTGGTGCGGAGCGGCGTTACGAGGTATTGCTGCGCATGCTTGGGGCTCCTGGCGAACTGGTACTGCCGATGGAATATATTCTTGCTGCGGAGCGTTACAATATGATCACCGATTTAGATCGTTGGGTGATCAGCAATGCGTTCGCACTGATCAGCGATTACGTGCGTCGGCGGCGTCAGCAGCAAGACCTCCCGCTTAAGCGCTTCGCGATTAATCTCTCCGGTCAATCGCTCGGTGACGAGCGCACGTTGGAGTATGTACAAGAGCAATTCGCCGCGTATCCGGACTTGCCGCCGTCGATTATTTTTGAGATTACCGAGACTGCGGCTATTTCCAATTTCACGCAAGCACGCAGTTTTATTGCGCGATTTCGCGAGATGGGGTGTAGCTTTTCCTTGGACGATTTCGGCAGCGGTGTCAGTTCCTTCGGCTACTTGAAGAATCTCCCGGTGGACTACATCAAGATTGATGGCGGTTTTATCAAGGAGATGAGCTACGATCCGGTTAACTTTGCTCTGGTCGGTTCGATCAATCACATCGGACATGTGATGGGTCTGAAAACCATCGCCGAATATGTCGACAGCAAGGATGTGATGGATAAACTCGCCGATATTGGCGTCGACTACGGTCAAGGAAATTGGCTCGGCGAACCGAAGCTGTTACGCGACGCGGTCGACGAATCCGGTTGATGTGAAGCACCGCCGAGATCTGTCGATGTGTGCTTACCTCATTGAGGAAACGGCATAAGACTAGCGTTTGGTCGCACGCGGATCGGGGGTACTGGTAACGCCGCTGCTGTTTTTGAGTGGTGACTGGTTGTTGATTTCGGCGTGACGGCGTAATTCATCAATATGGCGATCAAGTCGATCGCGGGCTATCTCGACGCGTAATTGGGACGCCACGTCGGCGATCGGTGGTGGTGGTATGTCGCGCGCGTCCTCGCGGAGAATGACATTCCACCCATAGCGAGTTTTTACCGGCGTGCGGGAGTACTGGCCGTTAGGCAACGCGGCTACCGCGTTTGCGAATTGCGGCAGCACGTCTTTGGGCTGGAACCATTGTAACGCGCCACCCGAACCGGCCGCCGGACCAATGGATTTTTCGCGAGCGAGTTGGGCAAAGTCAGCGCCTTTTTCTAAGGCCGAAATAACGGCAAGGGCGTCGGCACGGGTGCTGACCAGAATATTGCGCGTCTTGTATTCGCGACGTACATGGTTTTTGTACTGTGCATCGTAGGCCGCCTGGACGTCACTATCGCTGATGCGCATGCCCGCTAGCAGTTTATCGACCATGGCGGCCGCTAACAGATTGGTGCGTTGAAATTCAAGTTGCCGTTGCATGCTCGGGTCGTTGGCCATGCCGGCTTTTTCCGCGCTCTGCGCCAATAACACCAGATTGATCATTTCATTGACTAGGTTTTGACGGTCGGTGGCGGCGTGTGGTTCTTGCTGTGTCCGGGCCTGTTTGTAGAGCGCAAGCATATTTTGGGTAATGGCCTGACCGTTGACGACGGTTATGGTGTCGGCGGGCAATGCCGATAAAGGTTTTGCAGACGTAGTTTTGTTGCCGCCCGCGGTGTTCTTGGCGGCCGTATCGGCTGTGCTTGGACCGCGCTCGCAACCGTGCAGAAGCAGGGCCGCGATGACGACCGCTAAGCCGGAAAGCCGGCGCGCAGGGCGCAAGTCAGGACGCCTCTGCCGGGGTCTTGGCGTCAATGCTCAGCGCATGAATTTCGGCGCGCATGGCGTCGCCCAGTGCGGCATACACCAGGCGATGGCGTTCGATCAAACTCTTGCCCTCGAACGCAGCGGACACCACACGGACATTGAAGTGGCCACCACCCGCGCGCGCACCAGGATGGCCGGCGTGCTTGTGACTGTCATCGACAATATCAATCGAGATTGGCGCAAGCGCATTGCTCAGACGCTCACGGATCATGCTTACACGTTCTGTGCCACTCATCAGGGGAATACCTTTTTGAACGGTTTGACCTCGACGCGGGCGTAGACACCAGCTTGCACGTAAGGGTCGGCGTCGGCCCAGCGGCGGGCGTCATCCAGCGAAGAAAATTCGGCCACTACCAGGCTGCCACTGAACCCCGCCGGACCCGGGTCGTCGCTGTCGATATGCGGATGTGGGCCCGCTAAGATAAGCCGGCCATCATCCATGAGTTGTTGCAGACGCTGTAGGTGAGCCGGCCGTGCTTGCTGGCGACGCTCCAGGCTGTTGTCGATGTCGGTGGCGATAATCGCGTATAGCATCAGGAGTCATTCTCTTCGATTTGTTGTTCTGGTTTGATATGCCGGGCCAGATAGAACGCCTGCCCGATGACCAGCAATACGGTCAATCCGAGCAGGCCGTAAACTTTAAAATTCACCCATGTGTTCTGATCGTAATGCTTGAACACATACAGATTCGCGAATCCGACGGCGAAGAAGAAAATGACCCAACTCATGTTTAGACGCAGCCAAATGGGTTTGGATACGGTGATCGTGGTGCTCATCATACGTTCGATGAGATTTTTTTTGCCAATAAATTCGCTACCCAAAAACACGGCGCCGAACAGCCAGTTGACCACACTCACTTTCCACTTGATGAACAGCGGGTCGTGCAGGGCGATGGTAAGACCACCGAACACGATTAGCAGGACGGCGGTGATCAGGTGCATTTTTTCCACGCGCCGAAACTTGAACCAGGAGAATGCTACTTGCAGCACGGTGGCGGCGATGGCAGCGCCGGTCGCGATGAAAATGTCGTTACCGCTGAATTTATAGGCGGCGTAAAATATGATTATCGGGAAGAAATCAACTAGGAATTTCATCGGCATCCGCGTGCTTGAGCTATAGGGTTCGGGGCGCGTGATCAAGACCGGTTGGAGTCGTTTCAGTGCGCAGTTTTCGGCTGGCCATAATGTCGCGTACATCCTACTTATAATCAAGTGAGCCGCGATTTCTCCGCCCGGCGACGACTCCGTATGGGTGCATCGGCGACGACAAATGCCCGCACATCGGCTAGAATGCGCCGGATGTCAATCAAGTACGATCTGCATACCCATTCTACCGCGTCGGACGGCACTATGGCACCCGCAGCGCTGGTACAGCGTGCCCACGCGGCCGGCGTAGGCGTGTTGGCATTGACCGACCACGATACCACGGCCGGGCTCGGTGAAGCCGCGCAAGCGGCCGCGGTGCACGGGCTGCACTTGGTGCCCGGCGTCGAGGTATCAGTGAGTTGGAACAGTCATACCATTCACGTGGTCGGGTTGAATACCGATCCGGCGCACGAAGCGTTGTGCGCAGGACTGGATGGGTTGCGCGAATTCCGTGACTGGCGCGCCGAGGAAATTGGACTCCGCTTGGCCAAGGCCGGTGTGCCAGGGGCTTATGAAGGCGCCCGCGGTTACGCCAAGGGCCGCATCGTCGGGCGCACCCATTTCGCCCATTTTTTGGTCGAACGCGGGCATGCGTCCAATCTGCGGGAAGTATTCAAGCGTTTTTTGGTCAACGGCAAGCCGGGTTACGTCTCCGGACGTTGGTCCACGCTCGAGCAAGCTGTGGCGTGGATCCGTGGCGCCGGTGGACAGGCGGTTATTGCGCATCCAGCGCGTTATGGATTGACGGCCACTAAGTTGCGCCGCCTGATCGGTGAATTTATGGAACTCGGCGGCGAGGGTATCGAGGTCGTGACCGGAAGCCACAGCGCCGACCAATGTCAGGCGATGGCGGGGTACGCGCGTCGTCACGGATTATCGGCGTCGGTCGGTTCGGATTATCACGGACCGGAGAATCCGTGGATCGAGCTCGGAAGACTGCCGTCGCTTCCCGGCGGCTGTAAGCCCATTTGGGAAAGCGCGGCTTGGACCGGGCCGGCATTATCCGCCGCTACCGGCTGACCGCTGGTCGCAAAGATCTGCCGGTGGATGCCGAACAAGGCCGAAAATCGCGAGAAAGCGCACTTTGCCCATCGGTAAATGAGCATTTCGAGCCGTTTTTCAACTCTGCCTGGCGCCGCGTGGGGCAATAATCTGCTATATCGGTAGTGGCAAGGTAGAGGACGGGTACGTGTCGCTACGGCGCCATGCAGGTTTCCCCTGTCGATTGATCGGTGTATGAGTCAGTATTTCAAAATCCATCCAGACAATCCGCAACCGCGACTGGTTCATCGCGCGGTAGAGTTGCTACGCGACGGCGCGGTGATCGTTTATCCGACCGACTCCAGCTATGCACTTGGCTGCGTTATCGGCGCCAAGGCGCCGCTCGATCGCATACGACATATTCGCGATCTCGGTGATAAACACAATTTCACTTTGGTTTGTCGTGATCTATCAGAAATTTCCACCTATGCCAAAGTCGACAATAGCGCCTATCGCTTATTGAAGGCGTTGACGCCAGGTCCTTTTACGTTCGTGTTCAAGGCGACGCACGAGGTACCGCGTCGTTTGCAGCACTCCAAGCGCAAGACCATTGGTATACGGGTGCCGCATAATACGATCGCTCAGGCCTTGCTGACGGAGCTGAATGAGCCGCTGCTGAGCTCGACCTTGCTGTTGCCGGGTCGAGACTTGCCGATGAGCGATCCCGAGCAAATGCGCGATCGTTTGCAGCATCAAGTCGACTTGGTCATTGACGGCGGCGCTTGCGGCATCGATTTGACTACAGTTGTAGATCTAGTCGACGGTGTGCCGCAACTGATACGCCAGGGTAAAGGCGATTTCACGGCCTTTCAGATCTAGCAGCGAGGAGCACGTGGGTGCGCAGTATCGGCATAACTCTGGTATTGTTGTGCGTCGCCGGGTTGACCTACGCGTGGCTGCTCATGCGCGATAGTGCGCGCGCCGCCGGGCGTGGCGCGGTGGGTGCTTGGCTGACGCCGTTGTGGCCGCTGCTATACGGCGCCGACGGGATTTGGCCGTGGATACGATTTTGGGCCTTGTTGGCGCTTGGCAGCGCTATATTTGCGACGCTGTATCTCTGAAAATTTTATTATAAAACATGTATAAAAATGGATTTTCTTATGTCATTTCTACGCAGTTCAGCGGCGCCCGTACAGCGCTTCTGATTGCCGCAACCGAGCAGGTATAATCGGTCAATGCCGGAACTCAATACGATCCAACAGATTGCCGTCTGGGCCCTGCCTGTGTTGTTTGCGATTACGGTGCATGAAGTTTCCCACGGTTGGGTGGCGCGCATGTTGGGCGATCCGACCGCCATGATGCTGGGACGCCTGACGCTCAATCCGGTCAAACACATCGATCCGATCGGCACCATTCTCGTACCCCTGGTTATGATCCTGTTGCCGGGCGGTTTCGTATTCGGCTGGGCCAAGCCGGTGCCGGTAACCTGGGAAAATCTACGCAATCCGAAACGCGACATGGCGATTGTGGCGGCGGCCGGGCCGCTTTCCAATCTAGCCATGGCGATCATTTGGGCGTTGATTATCAAACTAGGGGTGACGCTCGCCTCCAGTTCCTCGCCGGCTTTTATGTTTTTGGTGTATTCGGGTTTCGCCGGCGTTCAGATCAATCTGGTCCTGATGGTGCTGAACCTGTTGCCGATTCCGCCCTTAGACGGTGGCCGTGTGCTGGTCGGGCTGCTGCCCGGCCCGGCGTCCTGGCAAGTCAGCCGCCTGGAACCGTATGGGTTATTCATCATATTGGGCTTGCTGGCGACCGGCATTCTCAGCCACATTTTGGCGCCGCCGGTCAATGGACTGATGTCGATGATGTTGAGAATCGCGGGAATCGGCGCGTGAGACCGTCATTTCCACACGTCCGATGCAGGGGGGAACGTTGAATAGCGCCCAACAACGGGTACTTTCCGGTATGCGGCCGACCGGTGCCTTGCACCTGGGCCATTACCATGGCGTACTCAAAAACTGGATCAAGTTACAGCACGAATATGACTGCTTTTTTTTCGTCGCTGATTGGCACGCTCTGACCACCCATTACGAGGATACCCGCGACCTGTCCGGTCACGTCTGGGAGATGGTGATCGATTGGCTGGCGGCCGGGGTGAACCCGGGTTCGGCCAAGCTCTTTATCCAGTCGCGGGTACCGGAACACGCCGAGCTGCAATTGTTGTTGTCCATGATCACGCCCCTGGGTTGGCTCGAACGTGTGCCGACCTATAAGGACCAGCAAGAGAAACTGCGCGAACGGGATTTAGCCACCTTTGGGTTCCTCGGTTATCCGCTGTTACAAAGCGCCGATATTCTCATTTATCGGGCCGGTTTGGTCCCGGTGGGGGAAGATCAGGTTGCGCATGTGGAATTTACGCGCGAGATCGCGCGGCGGTTCAATCACATATTTGGCCGCGAACCCGATTTCGAGGCCAAGGCCGAGGCGGCCAGCAAAAAAATGGGGAAAAAGAACGCCAAATTATACCGGGAATTGCGCAAACGCTATCAAGAGCAGGGCGATCACGAGGCACTTGATGTCGGCCGCGCATTGCTTGAGTCGCAGCAAAATCTAACCATGGGCGATCGCGAACGCCTGTACGGATATCTGGACGGCGGCAGCCGTAGCATTCTTCCCGAACCTGCGGCGCTACTCACCGAGGCGGCGAAGATGCCCGGTCTGGATGGACAGAAAATGTCAAAATCCTATAACAATGCCATCGGTCTGCGCGACGAACCCGAGGTTGTCACGCAGAAGCTGCGTACCATGCCGACCGACCCGGCGCGTGTAAGGCGCACTGATCCCGGTGATCCGGCCAAATGCCCGGTTTGGCAGCTACACAAAGTGTATTCAAACGAGGAAGTCAGATCCTGGGTCGAGACCGGCTGCACCAGCGCCGGTATCGGCTGCCTGGAATGTAAACAGCCGATCATCGATGCGGTTTTGAAGGAACTCGAGCCGATCCGCGAACGGGCGCGGGAATTTGCCGGCAATGAGAAGTTAGTACGCAACATTATCAGTGACGGTTGTGAAGCCGCGCGCGATGTTGCACGTGACACATTAGAAGACGTACGCCAGGCTATGGGTTTGGCTTATCGTTAAGCAACGTAGCGTTAGTGTTCGACATCGTCGCGCCACGCAATGCGCGTTTGATGAGAACCGCTAGGGGAATGGGGCATGAGTAAAGTGAACGGCCAGGAAGTCGTCGAGGATGGTGCCCGGGACACAGTGTTGACTGACGCCGATCAGGCGCATTCGAGCGAGTCGACGCCATTGCAGGCCGAAATGCCGTTCGCGATGGTGCATGGCGAAGCGTTCATGACGCTGCCGCACGACCTGTATATTCCGCCGGACGCGCTGGAAATTTTTCTGGAAGCGTTCGAAGGGCCGCTGGACCTGCTGCTGTATCTCATCAAGCGCCAGAATCTGGATATTCTCGATATTCCCATCGCTGAAATTACCCGTCAGTACATGGAATATATCGAGCTGATGAAGGAGTTGCGCCTAGAGCTGGCGGCCGAGTACCTGGTTATGGCGGCGATGCTGGCGGAGATCAAGTCGCGCATGTTATTGCCGCGGCCGGCCGAAGCGGATGGTGATGAGGACGATCCGCGCGCCGAGCTGGTACGCCGCTTACAGGAATACGAGCGCTTCAAACAGGCGGCCGCCGACATCGATGGTTTGCCACGCTTGGAACGAGATATTTTCCCGGCCAGCGCCGAAGTGCTGGAACATCGAGTAATCAAGGTCGAGCCGGAAGTCGATCTGAAAGAACTGCTATTGGTGTTCAAGGACGTCTTACGCCGCGCGGAGATGTTTTCGCATCACCATATCCAGATGGAGCCGCTTTCGGTGCGCGAGCGCATGTCTATCGTGCTCAGCAAAGTTGCCGGCGATCACTTCACTGCCTTCACGTCCTTGTTTGATCCGCAAGAGGGCCGCATGGGGGTGGTGGTTACGCTGTTAGCCATTCTCGAGCTGATCAAGGAGTCGCTGCTGGAGCTCGTGCAGGCAGAGCCCTATGGACCGATCCATATCAAAGCGGCTACGGCGGCAGAGCGCAGCGGCGAGTTGGCTGAATAAGCAGAACGCTGGATTATTCGATATTAGATAGAGTGCGACAGATCAATGAACGAACAAAAGTTGAAAAATATTATTGAGGGTGCGCTGCTCGCTGCCGGGCAACCGTTGACTATGGACGCGTTACTTGGTCTGTTTGCGGAAGTGGAATGCCCCGAGCGCGACAGCATACGCGCCGCATTGCAGTCACTTACAGAAGACTATAAAGACCGCGGTGTAGAATTGAAAGAGGTCGGTAGTGGCTTCCGCCTACAGGTGCGTGAGGAGTTGGCGCCGTGGATTGCGCGTCTATGGGTTGATCGCCCATCGCGCTATTCGCGCGCTTTGCTGGAAACCCTGGCATTAGTGGCGTACCGGCAGCCGATTACGCGCGGCGAGATCGAAGATATCCGCGGCGTGAGCGTCAGTTCTTCCATCATGAAGACACTACAGGAACGCGATTGGATCAAGGTGGTTGGGCATCGTGACGTTCCCGGCAAGCCGGCCATGTACGGCAGCACACGACAGTTCTTGGATTACTTCAATTTGAAGAGCCTGGATGAACTGCCGACGCTGGCGGAACTTCGCGATATCGACAGTATCAACGCCGAGTTGGAGTTTGACTTGCCGCCGAGCGCCGAGGTCGATGCGGACGCTGACACTGACTCTGAGACTGACTCTGAGACTGACTCTGAGACTGGCACCAATGATGATACGGTGACGGTCGATTCAAACGTGACCATTAGGCCGCGCGAGGCGAGTGGCGAATCTGCTTCCGCCGCCGGTGACGAGGACGCGCCGGACGACGGCGAAGAGCACGGTGAGCCTGCGGACGCCGATCAGGATCATGTACGGACCGGCGGCTGAGCGCTAAAGGAAATCTGCGGTTGGCGGAGCGACTACAAAAGGTATTGGCGGAGGCCGGACTCGGATCACGACGCGAGATCGAGACTTGGATCCGTGCTGGAAGGCTGCGCATTAATGGCAATATGGCGCAGCTCGGTGATCGCGTCGGCGAAAGCGACCGGATTCAGCTCGATGGCCGCACACTCTCGACCGAGCGTACGGCAACACCCGAGCGGCGCGTGATTGCCTATCACAAACCGGTGGGTGAGATGACCACGCGCGCCGATCCGGAAGGACGGCCGACCATTTTCGAGAACATGCCGCGCCTGCGCCGCGGTCGCTGGATCGCCGTCGGGCGCCTTGATCTGAATACCGCCGGATTGATTTTACTGACCACCGACGGCGAGTTGGCCAATCGACTCATGCATCCGTCCGCCGCGGTCGAGCGCGAATACGCGGTGCGTGTGCTGGGAACGGTGGATGAAGCGATGCTCCAACGCCTCGGCAGTGGCGTCGAGCTCGATGACGGCATGGCGCATTTCAGCAGCATCGCCGATGGTGGTGGCGAGGGGGCAAATCATTGGTATCACGTTGTGCTGCGTGAAGGGCGCAATCGCGAGGTACGGCGGCTGTGGGAATCGCAGGGTATCAAGGTAAGTCGTTTGACACGTGTGCGATATGGCCCGGTGCGGTTGCATCGCGAACTGCGTACCGGCAAGTGGGCCGAAGTGCCGCCGGAGCAGGTCAACGAGTTGTTGCAAGTCGCCGGCTTGCCGGTGCCGCCGCCGACACGGCCGTCCCGATCGAAGCCGGGGCCGAAATCGAAATCAGCCGCAGGTGCGCGGCGTCCGACTGCGCAGCGCAACCGGCCACCACGGCGACGCTGATGCGGCGGCCCCGCCTGCAGGGTGTGTACCGAAAGCTGACGCATGCCTACGGAGCACAACGGTGGTGGCCGGCTGACTCGCCATTTGAGGTTATGGTCGGCGCCATCCTGACGCAAAATACGGCGTGGATCAACGTACAACAAGCTATCGACAATTTAAAGACCGAACACCATCTCGACGCGCAGGCCATTGCCGATGCTCATCCTGCTCGCCTCGCGCGCTTGCTCCGGCCGTCCGGTTATTTCAATGTAAAGTCAAAACGTCTACGCAATTTCTGCCGTTGGTATTTAAGCGCCGGCGGCGAGCCGGCTTTACGGCGCGTGGAAACCGACCAGCTTAGGCGCTCTCTTCTAGCCGTCAGTGGCATTGGCCCGGAAACGGCCGATGATATTTTGCTGTATGCGTTTGGGCGCCCGGTTTTCGTGATCGATGCCTATACGCGCAGGATCTTGGCACGTATCGGGCTGATCGATGGTGACGAACGCTACGATGATTTACGGCGGGAGATCGAGTCGGCGCTCGGTGCCGATGCGGTTCTTTTCAACGAGTACCATGCGTTGCTGGTTCGGCACGGTAAGGATGTTTGCCGTAAAAACCGGCCACGTTGTAGCGAGTGTTGTTTAGCGGCGCGCTGTGCCGGTAGGACCCTGACGCCAATGCGCCAGTGAGAGCGGTTCTATGAGTGCGACTGTACCGGCGCCGGGTCGTCCAGCACCACGCGGTTACGGCCGTCCTGCTTGGCGCGGTATAGGGCACGGTCGGCGCGGTCGAATAACCGGGTGCTGTCTTCGCCGCTGCCGAGGCAGGCGACTCCCAGACTGACGGTGACGGACAGATCGGTATCGCCGTGGGTACAGTGTAAGTTGTAGACCGCCTGGCGAATGCGCTCGGCGAGCAAGTGGGCGCCGTCTTTACTGGTATTGCTCAGCAAAATGACGAATTCCTCGCCGCCGTAGCGAAACAGGATATCGGTACTGCGAACACAGCGCGCCGCACAACGGGCCACGTCGCGTAATATGCCGTCGCCAATGAGATGACCAAAGCGGTCGTTAATACGCTTGAAATGGTCGATATCCAGCACCAGCAGTGCGAGCGGTGTTGCATGTCGCTGGGCGAGGTTGACCTCGCGCTGTAGCGTTCCTTCAAAACTGCTGCGATTGTTGATGCCCGTAAGCGGGTCGGTCAGCGCGCGCGTTACGGCGCCACGATACATGAGTGCGTTGCGTAACGGATAGAGCAGGCTGCCGATGGTGTACTCGATCTGCAGCGTTTCTGACTCGGCGAATTTTTGGCTGCGGGTAAACTCGACTTCCCCGAGTTCTTGGCCGGCAACCGACAAACGGTAGTTGCAACGGTGCCGGGCCGGCGCGCCGAAGGTGATCTGTAGCTCGGAGTCGGCGTGGCGGTAAGTTACGCTGGCGTGCCGGATTTGTTTTTGGCATTCAGCGGCAAACAGACTGATCAATTGGTCGACTTCCAGTGTTGTCTGGAATGTCGTGGCCAATTCGAGCGCACGCGTCGTTCTCCAGTTGGCGTGCGCCAGGTCTGCCTGTGGTGATTCCGATTGTACTTGCTTGAACGCCATGTATGTCTCTCTTGACGGATTTTGGAACAGCGCCATCGTTACCACTTATTCTTTATTGTTGGCATGGTAATGCGATAATCATGCCATAGTTAGAAACAATTTATTTTTTTATATAAAATAAATACTTAAATAACCATTGTGGCAGGCTGGATGCGGGATTGACGGAACCTTGACGGAATTGGAGTGTCATAGCGGTTAATAATTGCCGCTTGGCAGACGCGTTTTGCCTAACATGCCGGCGAAATTGTGTTCGCGCCGGGCCTTGCCTAGAATCGAAACACGAGTCGAATATCCGTATAGCGGATGAGGGGAAATCAGATGGGCCTACGTACATCCATGGTCGCCACCTGTGCCGGTTTGCTGTTATGCCTCGGCGCCGGACCGGCCGTTTCAGCGCAGAGTGGACAGTTGAGCAGCGGTTTGAGCAACCCGGGATACCACGACAAGCCAGACTGGTTCAAAGTGTCGTTTCTTGATTTGCGAGAAGATGTCGGTGAGGCCACGGCCTCCGGCAAACGCGTCATGCTGTATTTTTATCAGGACGGCTGCCCGTATTGTAAGAAGTTGCTCGAGGACAATTTTGGTCAACGTAAAATTGCCGACAAGACGCGTAAACACTTCGACGTCATTGCTATCAATATGTGGGGTAGCCGCGAGGTGATTGACATGAGCGGCAAAGAGATAGCCGAGAAGAAATTCGCCAGCAATATGCGCGTCATGTATACGCCTACGCTGCTATTCCTAAACGAGCAGGGTAAGCCGGTATTGCGGATCAATGGATATTATTTTCCGCATAAATTCGACGCGGTGCTGGATTACGTCAGCCAACACATGGAAACCAAAGTCAGTTTCCGCGACTACTACGCAAAACGTAATCCCGAGCCTGCCAGCGGCAAGCTGCATCAAGATCCGTCGTTCCTGCGCGCGCCGTACGATTTAACCGCCAAGGCGCGCAAGGACGAAAAATATCTGATGGTCATGTTCGAGCAGAAGCAATGCCGGGCGTGCGATGAGCTGCACAACGATATTTTTCAACGCCCGCGCACGCGCGCTGAACTTAAACATGTGGATACGGTGCTGCTGGATATGTGGGCCGACACGCCGGTCGTCACGCCAGCCGGCAAGTCGACTACAGCGTCGGCGTGGGCGAGTAAACTCAATATAAAATACGCGCCGACGACGGTGTTTTTTGACCAGTCCGGCAATGAGGTGTTTCGCATGGAGGCCTATCTCAAGGCCTTCCATGTTCAAGGCGCGATGGCTTATGTCTACAGCGGAGCGTACCGCACGCAGCCGAACTTTCAGCGCTTCCTACAGGCCCGGCGTGCGGAGCTGGAAAAACAAGGCGAACACGTCGATCTATGGAAGTAGCCAAAGGTTATTGGAATTCGTCCAGCGTCAGCGAGCGGCCGGTAATGCTTGCGCTGTCCGGTCCCATCAAATATAGAAATGGCGCCATGACGTCGTCGGGCAGGCGCAGCGCGTCATTTTCTTCGGCGGGATAAGCGCGATTGCGTAGATTGGTTCGAACCGGACCAGGGTCGATGCTGTTGACGCGGATGCGCGTATTGGCTTCGGTTTCGTCAGCGAGGATGCGCATCAAGCTATCCAAGCCGGCTTTCGATACGCCGTACGCGCCCCAATAGGCACGGCTTTTGTGATCGGCGACAAACACTACACGCGCGTCGGACGATTCACGCAATAGCTCCAGGCAGGCCTGCGTGAGCATGAACGGCGCGTTGAGGTTGGCCTGCATGACTTTGTACCACAGCTCCAGATCGTAACTTTGTAGCGGCGTCAGTGTGCCCAGTGTGGCGGCATTATGCAGCAGCCCGTCGAGGCGGCCGAATTCCTTGCGTAGCGTGGCGGCGAGATCCTCGTAATCCTTGGCCGCGGCACCTTCCAAATTTATCGGATATATGGCGGCCTGCGGATAGCCGGCGGCTTCGATCTCGTCGTAGACGCGTTCAAGTTTAGGGATGGTGCGGCCGAGTAACACCACGGTCGCGCCGTGCGCCGCGTAACTGCAAGCAGCGGCCCGGCCGATGCCGTCGCCGGCGCCGGTTACCAAGATGACTCGATCGCGCAGCAGATCCGCTGCGGGTTGGTAATGTTGCGTCGGTTTAATTTCCATGGCGCACTATTCTATCGCACCTTGGCCCGCGGTTTCGACTGCTACCGATGCAGATTCTTGGCGCGGCGGCGTTCGGCACGTTGAATCTTGCGAGCGAGCCAATATTTCCGCAACGGTGTGAGTTGAATTTCGTGTTCGAGCAAGCGCATACCGTCGCGCTCGACTTCATCCAACAACGTGCGGTTAAGCTGCAACATAATGAGCGCGCTGGATTGCCGCAGTCGTTCCGAGGGTGCGAGCCGTTCGACGGCGCCGCTAAAAAATTCCCGTATTCTTTGCAGCTGAAAACGCAGCAGCGCCGACACGCGTGCTGACGTTTGCGGTAGCGACAGCTCGGATCTCTGGACCTGAAAGCGCTGTAATTCGTCGTGCGGCACATAACAGCGTCCGGCGGCGTTATCGCGTCGTAGATCCAGTAATAGTTCGCTGAGCGCCAACCCCATGCCGAACTGATGTCCGAACTTGAGCGTGCTGCGGTCGCTGTAGCCGCAGATTTCGGCCCAGGCGCTGCCAATGACTCCGCCCGAGCGGCGACAGTACAGAGACAGTTCGGTAAAAGTGGGGTATTGGCTGCGCTGCAAGTCCATGGTTACGGCATCAAACATCTCCAGCAAATATTCTTGCGGCAAAGCGTAGTCGGAGACCGCTCTGCACAGGTGTGCCGCGAGTGGATGGCGCGTATCGCCCGTATAGATACGATCGATTTCCTCGCGCCACCAACCAAGTTTGGTTTGCGTCACGCCGAAATCAGTGCCTTTGCGCACGGCGTCGCGTAGTTCACGCCGAAGCGAGTGCAGCGCCAGTAGTGCGTATCGCCGCGGCGGTTCCAGGTACAACAGGCTGTAGTAAAGACTGCTGCCGCGCGGCGCTACGACATCGCTGTATATTTTTTCAGCCTGCATCGGAAATGAAGGGTTGGGTTGTCGGGACGACGCTGACGCCGGCGTGGGTCACTCACTTTCCAGCCGCCGCACGTGGATGTCGAGTGGATCCATGGGTTCGATCGACTTTTTCGAGCTAATTCCCAAGTCGCCCATGCGTCGCGCACTCGGCAGTACTTGACGTTCCAGCGAACCGACCGCCTTATTGTAGTGTTCGAGGCTGCCGCCGAGCGACTTGCCCAGACGGCCGAGATGCTCGGTAAATGTCGCCAGGCGCGTGTACAGTTCTTCACCGAGTTGGCGAATCTTATCGGCATTCTCGGCTAAAGCTTCTTGCCGCCAACCATAGGCAACCGCGCGTAGCAGGGCTACGAACGTAGTGGGCGTCGCCAAAATAATTTTTTGTCGCAGGGCGTCTTCCAGAAGACTGCGATCGCGCTCGAGCGCGGCGGACAAAAACTGTTCGCCTGGGATAAACAAGACGACGAAGTCCGGGGCGCTGCTAAACTGGCTCCAATAGGCTTTTTTCGACAGCTCGTTGACGCGTTCGCGGACCTTACGCGTATGGCGGGCAAGTTCGCGGTCGCGGCTGTCATCGTCGCCGGCCTCCATGGCGCCGAGGTAGGCGTCCAACGGGGTTTTTACGTCGACCACGATCTCGCGTCCGTCGGGCATGCGTACGATCATATCGGGACGCAGCGCGCCGGTGTCGCCAGCGGTGTGCTCCTGTTCATAAAAATCACAGTGTTCGACCATGCCGGCCAGTTCAACCACGCGGCGTAAGGTCAGTTCACCCCATTGGCCGCGGACCTCGGGTCGACGCAGCGCTTGCACCAGATTACGGGTTTCGCCTTGAAGATTTTCCTGCGCACGGGCCATTTGTTCCAGGTGTCGGTGCAGCGCGCCATAGGCTTCTTTGCGCTCTTTTTCGATTTCGCGGATCTGCGTTTCGGTTTTGGTCAGTGCTTCGCGAATGGGTTTGACCAACTGCTCGATGGACTGTTCCTTTTGCGCAAGCTCGCCTTGTGCCTTGACCTGAAATTGCTTCAAATTTTCCTGAGCGAGTTTGAGAAACTCCTCGCTGTTGAGTTTGAGCGCCTGGCTCGAGAGCGACGAGAAAGTTTCACTCATCTGAGCGCGTGCGCGTTCCTGAGCGGCCAATGCATGTTCCGCGTTGCGCCGTTCCAACTCCAAGGTGGTGCGTAATTCGGTATTGGTTGCGCTGAGTACCGTGGCATCGCGCCGCGCACGCAGCGTGCCGAGCAGCCAGCCGATGAGCGCTCCGATGGCTGCTGCGACGACCAGTGTGATCAATAAAACAGTTGTCGAGAGGGTGAACACCGGCCGGCTTCCCTTATTTGCCAGAGTATTTGTTTTTATCCTACCACTTTCGCCCCGTCTTGGCGGCCACGTTGACGGCTCACGCGCAGTGTCGCCGGACCCATGGCAATATATCGCCGGGCTGCTCGACGATCGCATCGGCGCCCCAAGCGGACGGTTGTTCATCGGCGCCGATATAGCCGTAGCCGGCGACCAGTGTGCGCATACCGGCGCGTTTGCCGGCGATGATGTCGCGTTCGGCGTCGCCGATATAGACGCAAGTCTCAGCGCGGCAGGCGGCCAACTCACAGGCGTGCAGCATGGGTTCGGGGTCCGGTTTGCGCTTGCTCGTGGTGTCGCCGCTGACCACGCATGCGCAGTCGTCATAGAGCCCCATTTGCTGCAACAGTGGCGTGGTCAGCCAGCCGGGCTTATTGGTGACCACGCCCCAACGCATGCCTTCGTCGGGCAATGCGTCGAGTAGTTCGCGCATACCGGGAAACAGGCGCGTGTCGTGGGCCAAGCGGTCCTTATAAATGGCCAATAGGCGTTGGCGCAAGGGCTCAAAGCGCGGGTGCTCCGGTCCGATGCCGAAACCGAGGCGAATCAGGCCGAGCGTGCCGTGCGAAACCTGTGGACGAATCTGCGCCGCCGTCAGCGCGGATGCGCCATTTTCCTGCAGCACGCAGTTGAGCGCGTAGCCGAGGTCCGGCGCGGTATCCAGCAGCGTGCCGTCGAGGTCAAACAGAAGGGTTTGAATCATGAATAATAGCGTCCGGCCGATGTCAGGCGGGCTCGGCTTCGCGCGTAGTGTGCACCAGGTAATTGACTTCGACATCGCGGCCGAGACGGTAGCTGCGCGTCAAGGGGTTATAGGTCATGCCGATCAGCGTGCGGAAACCAAGCCCGGCGCTGCGCGACCAGCGTTCCAGTTCCGATGGCCGAATGAATTTGCGGTAATCATGGGTACCTTTGGGGAGCATTCGCAGTACATATTCCGCGCCGACGATGGCGAACAGATAGGATTTTGGATTGCGATTGATGGTGGAAAAAAATACCTGTCCACCGGGGCGTACCAGTTGCGCGCAGGCGCGCACCACCGAGCTTGGGTCGGGTACGTGTTCGAGCATTTCCAGACAGGTGACGATGTCGAACTGCGCTGTTTGCTCGGCGGCAAGTTGCTCGGCTGTGATGCGGCGATAATCGACCTCGACACCGGACTCCAGGCCATGCAATTTGGCCACCGCCAGCGGCGCCTCGCCCATGTCGATGCCGGTTACCTGCGCACCGCGCACGGCCATGCTCTCGCTGAGGATGCCACCGCCACAGCCGACGTCCAGCACCCGTTTACCGTGCAGCCCGGCATGCTCGTCGATAAAGTCCAAGCGCAGCGGATTGATATCGTGCAAGGGCTTGAACTCGCTGTCCGGATCCCACCAGCGTGCCGCCAGTTGTTCGAACTTGGCGACTTCACGATCGTCGACGTTGGGTGCGGCCTGTGCGCTCATGGCCGATAGCATACCGACAATAGCGCAAGCTGAACAGAGCCGCCCCGCCGCAGGGCGAGACGCCGATGCTGTTTTCGGATCAACCGTGTCTGATGTTTTCAAGCCGCAAATGGTCAGCAACGCGGCCGGCGGCCGCGCCTTGTGTTATTCGCTTTCGAGCGACGCCCAGCCAGGGCCAAATGGGCTGGGCGCTTGCGATCACGCCTTCATGGTATTGGCGCGAATATCGCTCAACGACTGGTGCATGCCAAAAAAGATGATGACCAACTCGCACCAGACCCGCCAGCCGATGGATCCGAACACCAGCGAACCCAGCCCTGCCCAGAAGCTGTAGCTGAACATTGATGCGACACTGCCAATGACGATCACGACCAGGCCGAGCCAAAACAGGATCTGAATAATGATCGGTGTGATCATTTTTTGGAACGTCAGATATTCACTCGTTTTGGATTCCCCCTTCCTTTTATATTGATGTCGGTTGACCTAAACCGAGGCGCTGATGATCGCTGTTTACGTCGCGCGCGATCAGGATCCGCACACAAAGTATGGCAAATCGCTTGTGGTTTGCCTATCTTTGCCCATTCCGGGAGCCGACTCAGCTATGTCAGCTATGGCGGCGAATACGTCCTTGCCAGTCCTGCGCCCGCGCCAATACGGCATTTTCATCCAGGGTAGTGAGACGCCGGCCGTTGAGTACCTGTTGGCCGTTGATCCAGACATCGCTGACTTTGTCGCGGCCGCAGGCGTATATCAGTTGCGATACCGGATGGTAGAGCGGTTGAGTCTCGATGCTACTGAGATCGACAGCGACGACATCGGCCGCCTTGCCCGGCAGCAGGCTACCAACAAGCTCGTCGATGCCGAGCGCTTTAGCGCCGTTGAGGGTGGCCATACGAAGCGCCTGCATAGCGGGTAGGGCGCCGGCGTCACCGGCCACGGCCTTGGCCAGCATGGCGGCGCTGCGCATCTCGCCGAACATATCCAAATCGTTGTTGCTGGCCGCGCCATCGGTGCCAAGCGCGACATTGATACCGGCGTCGAGCAGCCGTTGTACCGGACAGAAGCCGCTGGCCAGCTTGAGATTCGATTCGGGGCAGTGCACTACGTGGGCGCCGCGCAGTGCGACCAAGTCGATCTCGCCATCGATGAGTTGCGTCATGTGGACGGCCAGCAACGTTGGTGAGATCAGTCCAAGCTGATCAAGGCGCTGTAACGGACGCACGCCGCGTTCCGCTACGCATTGTTGCACTTCGCCGGCAGTCTCGTGGACGTGCATGTGCACCGGAATTTCAAGTTCATTGACGTAGGTCTGGATGCGTGACAAAGGCTCATCCGAGACGGTGTAGGGCGCATGCGGCGCAAAGGCGGTGCGTATCAGCGGGTCATTGCGATATTGATCATACAATTCCAGGCCTTTGCTCAGGTACTCATCGCTATTGCTGGCCCAGGCGGTAGGGAAGTCCAGTACGATCAGGCCGACGGTGCTGCGCATACCGGCGGCGGACGCGGCTCGCGCGCTGACGTCCGGGAAGTAATACATGTCGTTGAAGTAAGTGGTGCCACCGCGCAGCATTTCTGCCATGGCCAGTTGCGTGCCGTCATGCACGAATTCTTCGTTGACCCATTGTTGCTCGGCCGGCCAGATGTGCTCTTGCAGCCACGTCATCAGCGGCAGGTCGTCGGCCAAGCCGCGCATCAGTGTCATGGCCGCGTGTGTATGGGTGTTGATCAGGCCCGGGATGAGGGCGTGCTGTTCGAGCTGGTGCACGGCTTCGGCGCGATAATGCGCGCGTGCTTCGGCGTGCGGCACAACGGCGACGATACGGCCGTCGTGAATGGCGATGCTGTGATGCTCCAGTACCACGCCGTCCGGCTCGATCGGGATCACCCAGCGCGCATGAATCAATGTGTCTATGGTTTCCATGGTGACGAAAGATAAAAGAGAATAGGGTGGGGAGGAAAGCAAAATTCGCTATCGTCAGCGTGATTTATGTATTTTTCGCTTTTCTCGCGCCGTGTTCCTCATTACTCTTGTGCCGCATGGAAGACTCGATCAATACACATGACAGCATTCGCGCCATCGTTTGGCGGGACGATGGCTTGCAGTTGCTGGACCAACGCTACTTGCCGCAGCAGCAGACTTATCTGCACCTGAGCGATGTCGCGGCGGTGGCCGCCGCCATTCGGGATATGGTCGTGCGCGGCGCGCCCGCCATCGGCATCGCCGCCGCTTATGGCGTGGTGTTGGCGGTGCGTGACCGCCGTGCTCGGTCAGCGGCGACTTGGCTAGACGGTATCGACCAGGATTTTGATGTTTTGGCGGCATCGCGACCGACCGCGGTGAACCTGTTCTGGGCATTGCGACGCATGCGGGCGGCGTTGGCGCGTGTAGACGGCAGGGATCCCGTGCCCGGGTTGTTGGCCGAAGCGCGGCGTATCCATGAGGAAGACATTGCCGCCAACCGAAAAATGGGCGAATTGGGCGCGGCGTTGATTGACCCGCGCTGCTCGGTTTTAACGCATTGCAATACCGGTTCGCTAGCGACCGGCGGTTACGGGACTGCGCTCGGCGTGATACGCAGCGCCTACTCGCAAGGCCGTATCGACCGGGTGTTTGCCGACGAGACGCGACCCTGGCTGCAGGGCGCGCGGTTGACGGCTTGGGAACTCCTTCGTGATGCTATCCCAGTCACCTTGATTGTCGACGGTGCGGCACCGTATTTGATGGCGCAAGGCCGGATCGGTTGGGTCATTACCGGCGCCGACCGCATTGCCGCCAACGGTGACGTCGCCAACAAGATCGGCACCTACGCCGCCGCGGTCGCGGCGCATCACCATGGCGTACGTTTCATGGTCGTAGCGCCCAGCTCGACGGTGGATATGTCGCTGGCATCGGGTGCCGAGATTCCCATCGAGACGCGCGCCGCAGCCGAAATTCTGGCCTGCGGAGGGCAGCCGGTGGCGGCCGACGGCGCCGACGCCTGGAACCCGGTGTTCGATATCACCCCGGCCGCGCTAATCGACGCCATCGTCACTGAGCACGGCGTGATCAGAGCCCCAAATCGCGCCGTAATGGAGTCTGTGCTGGGCTAGATACGGGCCGACGGAGCTTCGGGCGTTTTCATTCTTGGCAGCGCCGAAAATCAGACCCCAAAAAATGGACATTTCGCGCCAGGCGCTCTGAGAGCGATTTCTGGCGGCTTTTTTGTCGATGAAGTACCTCAGCCTATATGTTAGTATGGCGCAGATAACATTCCCCTGGCGGTCATTTTAGCTGCGGGTGAGTACACCGACGTTTAATTCTGTAGCAAGGAATGTTGCCCATCGATGGCTGAATTTGCCAAAGAAGTTGTTCCGGTCAATCTCGAAGATGAGATGAAGCAGTCGTACCTCGATTACGCCATGAGCGTAATCGTCGGACGAGCCCTGCCCGATGTTCGCGATGGCCTGAAGCCCGTGCACCGCCGCGTACTGTTCGCCATGCAGGAACTCGGCAACGACTGGAACAAGCCGTACAAAAAGTCGGCACGTGTGGTCGGTGACGTCATCGGTAAATATCATCCGCACGGCGACACCGCTGTCTACGACACCATCGTGCGTATGGCGCAGCCATTTTCCCTGCGCTACATGCTGGTTGACGGCCAGGGTAACTTCGGTTCCGTCGACGGCGACGCGCCGGCGGCCATGCGCTACACGGAAGTGCGCATGTCACGCATCGCGCATGAGCTGCTGGCCGACCTCGACAAAGAGACGGTCGACTTTTCCGCCAACTACGACGAGTCGGAGAAGGAGCCGACCGTCTTGCCGACGCGGGTGCCGAATTTACTCATCAACGGCGCTGCCGGTATCGCCGTCGGTATGGCCACCAATGTGCCGCCGCACAACCTCACTGAGGTCATCGACGCCAGTATTGCGCTGATCGATGACGAGCACACCAGCATCGACGCGCTGATGCAATACCTGCCTGGGCCTGATTTTCCCACTGCCGGTATCATCAACGGCGCAAGCGGTATTCGCGAGGCCTACCATACCGGACGTGGACGTATCTATGTGCGCGCGCGCGTTGAAGTCGAGACCATCGAGCGTGGCGGCCGCGAGC
This sequence comes from Gammaproteobacteria bacterium, assembly GCA_030147845.1. Classification (GTDB taxonomy): domain Bacteria; phylum Pseudomonadota; class Gammaproteobacteria; order JASBUN01; family JASBUN01; genus JASBUN01. Next base: position 5,279 of record JASBUN010000030.1, on the reverse strand, counting down.
GCATCGTAGTCGTCGAGTTGCCGTATCAAGTCAACAAGGCGCGCCTACTGGAGAAGATCGCCGAACTGGTTAAGGACAAGAAGCTCGAGGGTATTAGTGAACTGCGTGACGAGTCTGACAAGGACGGCATGCGCATGGTCATTGAACTCAAGCGCGGCGAAGTCGTCGAGGTGGTGCTGAACAATCTCTATCAGCACACGCAGATGCAGACCGTGTTCGGTATCAATATGGTGGCCCTCGAAGACGGGCAACCGAGGCTGCTTAATCTCAAAGATATTTTGGCGGCGTTTATCCGCCATCGTCGCGAGGTGGTTACGCGGCGTACCGTTTATGACCTGCGCAAAGCGCGTGAACGCGCTCACGTGCTCGAAGGCCTGGCAGTGGCGTTGGCCAATATCGACGCTGTCATCCAACTGATCAAGACGTCGCCGGGCCCGGCCGACGCCAAGGCCGGCCTGATGGGTCGGTCGTGGGAGTCGGGTGTGGTATCGGCTCTGCTCGCCCACGCCGATGCGCAACTGTCGCGTCCGGAGTATCTGCCGGACCACATTGGGCTGGTAGCGGATGGCTACCGCCTCTCGGAAGCGCAGGCCCAGGCGATCCTGGAATTGCGGCTACAGCGGCTGACTGGATTGGAGCAAGACAAGATTGTCTCTGAATACAAGGAGTTGCTGGGTAAGATCAGTGATCTGCTCGATATCCTGTCTAATCCCGATCGTTTGATGAGCGTGATTCGCGACGAGTTGGTCGAGATCCGCAATCAATACGGCGATGCGCGTCGCACGGAAATCGTGGTCACTCAGCAAGATTTACAGATTGAGGATTTGATCAATCCCGAAGAAGTCGTGGTGACGTTATCGCATGCCGGATACGCAAAGTCGCAACCGGTCTCCGCTTATACCGCGCAACGCCGCGGTGGGCGTGGCAAGGCCGCCGCCAGCGTCAAGGAAGAAGATTTTATCGACAAGCTGTTTGTCGCCAATACACTTGACACTATTCTGTGCTTTTCCAGCCGCGGCAAAGCCTATTGGCTGAAGGTCTATGAGTTGCCGCAGGCGGGGCGTACCGCACGCGGCAAGCCTATCGTCAATCTGTTGCCGTTGGCTGCCGACGAGCGTATCAACGCAGTACTGCCGATCAAGGAATTTCGGCAGGACCAATACGTGTTTATGGCGGCTGCCAGCGGCACGGTCAAAAAGACGCCGCTGTCGGATTTTTCCCGCCCGCGCACCAATGGCATCATCGCCGTGGAGTTGCGTGATGACGATTACCTGATCGATGTCGCCATCACGAACGGCGAACGGGACGTTATACTGTTCAATAATTCGGGTAAGGCGATTCGTTTTTCCGAACAGGCGGTGCGCCCGATGGGGCGCACCGCTTGCGGAGTACGCGGGATTCGTTTGGGAGCCGGCCAACGTGTCATCGCGCTGATCATCGTCGATGAGGGCGCTATTCTCACGGCGACCGAGCACGGCTATGGTAAGCGTACTCTGGTGGCGGATTTTCCGTCCCATGGGCGCGGCGGCCAAGGTGTGATCGCCATGCAGGTGAGTGAGCGTAACGGCGACATCGTCAGCGCCGTACAAGTGCACGACGACGACGAGATCATGCTTATCAGTAGTACCGGTACGCTGGTGCGTACTAAAGTCGACGAGATATCGCTGATGGGGCGCAACACCCAGGGCGTGCGGCTGATCAGCGTTGGCGACAGTGATAAGCTCGTCGGTGTCGAACGTATCGCAAATCTCGGCGGCGAGGAAGAGGACGGTGATGAGGCCAATGACGCCGACACCTCCAGCGAGCCCGACGTGCCAGGCGTCGAAACTTGATCGCAATGCCAGGCCGCCAAATTATCGTATGACCACGAATCAGGAAATCATTTCGCGAGCTGTTACGAGTAACGCGATCGATTTCCGTTTTTTTTTATCGGCATGTAACCGTATCGCAGGAGCAGTTTGCAATGGCACGCGTATATAACTTCAGTGCAGGGCCGGCCATGCTGCCGGCCGAAGTATTGGCGCTGGCGCAGGAGGAGCTATTGGACTGGGGTGGCTCCGGCATGTCCATCATGGAGATGAGCCACCGCGGCAAGGAGTTTAGTTCCGTGGCCGAAAAGGCCGAAGCCGATCTGCGTGAACTGCTGCATATTCCGAACGGCTATAAGGTTCTATTTCTGCAGGGCGGGGCCAGCGCCCAATTTGCCATGGTGCCGCTCAATTTACTGCGCGGCAAAAACTCGGCCGATTACATCAACACCGGCGCATGGTCGATCAAGGCCATTGCCGAGGCGCGCCGCTATTGCGACGTGCGTGTCGCCGCCAGTACGGAAACCGATAAATTCAGTTCGGCGCCGGCGCAGACGCAGTTGCAACTGAACCCGGACGCGGCTTATGTGCACTACACGCCGAATGAAACCATCGGCGGTGTCGCTTTTCCGTATGTGCCGCAGACCGGCGATGTGCCGCTGGTGGCTGATATGTCGTCCATGATCCTGTCTCGGCCCATCGATGTCGGCCGTTATGGTTTGATCTACGCGGGCGCGCAGAAAAACATCGGTCCGGCCGGATTGACTCTGGTGATCGTGCGCGATGAACTGTTGGGCGAGGCAATGGAGTGCACGCCGACCATGTTCGACTACAAGGTGCATGCAGACAACGATTCCATGTATAACACGCCGCCGACCTTCGCCTTGTATCTGGCTGGATTGGTGTTTCAATGGTTGAAGGACAAAGGCGGCTTGGAAGGCATGGCCGAGATCAACCGACGCAAGGCGGAAAAGCTTTACGCAGTGATCGACGGCCACGATTTTTACGCCAATCCGGTGGTGCCCGAGTGCCGTTCGTGGATGAATGTCCCATTTACGCTCGCCAATCCGGAGCTTGATTCTGCTTTTCTGAGCGAGGCCGGCAAGGTTGGTCTGGTGACGCTCAAAGGGCACCGCTCGGTGGGCGGTATGCGTGCCAGTATCTACAATGCGATGCCTGAGTCCGGTGTGGACCGATTGATCGAGTTCATGATCGATTTTGAAAAGCGTAACGGTTGAAGCGCAAGCACCGCCCAACAAAGCTGAGACAGTGCTCGGCAGGTGTACATCATGTACAAAATCTTGACCTTGAATAATATATCGGTAGCGGGTCTCGAGCGTTTTCCCCGCGACCGTTATGAAATCGCCTCCGAGATCCTGAATCCCGACGCGATATTGCTGCGTTCGGCCGCTATGCACGAAATGGACATTCCGGCCTCACTCAAGGCGGTTGGTCGCGCTGGCGCCGGCGTAAACAATATTCCGGTGGTAAAACTGAGCGCAATGGGCATTCCGGTGTTCAATGCGCCCGGCGCTAATGCCAACGCTGTCAAAGAATTGGTGTTGACCGGTATGTTGCTTGCCGCGCGCAATGTCTGCCAGGCATGGAGCTATGCCAACGGACTGCAAGGCGATGATCAAGACATCCATCGCGCCGTCGAAGCCGGCAAGAAGCAGTACGTCGGCTTTGAGCTTCCGGGACGTGTGCTGGGCGTCATCGGCCTTGGCGCCGTCGGTGTGCAGGTCGCCAATGCGGCGTTAGCGCTGGGTATGAAGGTGATCGGCTACGATCCGGACATCAGCGTCAAACGTGCCTGGCAGATGTCGTCGGAAGTACAGCAGGCCATGAGCATTGATGACTTGCTGGTGCGTGCGGATTTCGTCACATTTCATGTGCCGTTGATCGATGCTACGCGCCATCTGATCAACGTCGACCGCCTGCGAATCATGAAGACTGGTGTGGTCGTTCTCAATTTCGCCCGTCATGGCATCGTCGACGATGAGGCAATGGTCGCCGCGCTCGACAGCGGTAAGGTGTATGCGTATGTGTGCGATTTCCCCACCAACTTGCTGAAACAGCAACCGCGCGCGATTACGCTGCCGCATCTTGGCGCCTCCACGCGCGAAGCGGAAGACAATTCCGCGGTCATGGTTGCGGATCAAGTCAGGGATTTCCTGGAGCAGGGCAGCGTCACGAATTCGGTAAATTTTCCCGATGTCATGATGCCGTCCAACGGTGGCTGTCGCCTGTCGGTAGTGAATGAAAACGTGCCCAATATGCTTGGACAGATTTCGACGAAATTGGCAAACGCAGGATTGAATATTGTCGATATGATAAATCGCTCAAATGGTAATCTGGCCTATACACTGGTGGATGTGGACACGGAGATTCCGCTGACCGCCGTGGACGAAATCGCGTCGATTCAGGGCGTTTTGAATGTACGCATGCTCGGGCGATGCAACTGACGCCGGTTTTGATGCGCGGCACGCGGTCTGCGTAGCGCGGATTGGGGGATAGGTGATGACCGAGTCGGATAAGCTGCAGCAAATCCGCGGACGTATTGACGAACTGGATCAGCAAATTCAGGCGTTGATCAATGAGCGGGCGCGTTGCGCACAGGAAGTTGCCCGCATTAAGGTTGCTAATGGTGAACAGGCCAGTTTCTATCGACCTGAGCGCGAGGCGGCCATCTTGCGCGAGATCCAGGCACGCAATCCGGGTCCGTTGAGTAATGAAGCGGTGGCGCGTCTATTTCGGGAGATCATGTCGGCGTGCCTGGCGCTTGAGGAGCCGTTGTCTATCGCGTTTCTCGGCCCGGAGGGTACGTTCACGCAGGCGGCCGCGCTTAAACATTTCGGCCACTCGGTGCGTACCGTACCGTTGCATTCGATCGGCGACGTGTTCCGCGAAGTGGCTTCGGGAGCGGTGAATTACGGCGTTGTACCGGTCGAGAACTCGACCGAAGGCGTGGTCAGCCACACATTGGATCAATTCATGCAGTCGGCGCTCAACATCTGTGGCGAGGTGTTGCTGCGCATTCACCATCATCTATTGTCGAACGAGCCGGAAATGGCGTCGATCGAATGCGTGTACTCGCATCAGCAGTCGTTTGCGCAATGCCGCGAGTGGCTCGACACCCATTTGCCGAATGCGCAGCGCATCGCGGTGAGCAGCAACGCCGAGGCGGCCCGACTCGTGGCTCAGCGGGCCGGTTCGGCGGCGATTGCGGGGGACGCAGCGGCGCAGATTTACGGGCTTGAAGCGTTGGCGGACAATATCGAGGATGACCCGGACAATACCACGCGCTTTCTCGTCATTGGCCGTCAAGAGGTGCCTCCATGCGGCCACGATAAGACGACATTAATGATCTCGGGCGCAAACCGCGCCGGATTGCTACACGACCTATTGGCGCCATTGGCGCGCAACGGCGTTAGCATGACGCGGTTGGAATCGAGGCCGTCACGGCGAGGC
>JASBUN010000029.1 GCA_030147845.1 Gammaproteobacteria bacterium | reverse complement strand
AATAGCGGCTCGGCCTGTATGCCGCTGAGCTTTTCGTTCATGGACAACAGTGGTTCACGCCCACGGGCGTCGATCTTGACGTCGCCGCTGTAGTTGCCGCCATACAGCTTGGCGGTGGCCGGATGCACGCGCAGATTACCGTGTTTGGCCACGGTGGTGATCTTGATGTCTTGCGAGCGGATGTTATAGGCCTTCAACTTACCGATGGCGATACTGCCGTCGACATCGAGTTTGCGCAGCGTATCGACCGGAATACCGACCGCGGCCGCAGCCGGCGGCGCCGCGCCGCGCTTGGCGGCCGCTTGCTTGGCCGGCGGGCTGGGCGGCGGCAAATAGCGATCCAGATCCAGATTATCGATATTGAGTTTGTAGGTGATCGCCGGCTTGGCGAAGTCGCGCACGCCGATATCGCCGCTCAAGGTGGTATCGTCAACGCGCGCGGAAAGACTGCTCAGTTGTACTGAGTTGGTGCTGGCCTTGAAGGTCGTGGCAAATGACGCCTTACCCAGCACGGTGGTATCGTTGGTGACCGGCACAGTGATGCCGAGTTCCTGCATGAGCTGGCGCGGCACGAATTCGCCGACGCTGAGCTTACCGCTGAAAGTCGGCTTGCTCTGCAGACCGCGGCCCTGCGCCTGGCCCTTCAGCTCCAGGTCCATGAACTTGAGCGTGAACTTGGAGACATCGAGCGTTTGCGCCTCGGCGTTGAGAGCGACGACGCTGGTGAGTTCCAGGCGCCGTGGGCGGGCATTGGCTTTATCGAGCACATCGAACGACAAATCCAGGTCCATGGGTTTGCCTGAGCCGAGGTTGCCGGTCTTCAAATTAAGTTTATCGACGGTCCAGTGGGCGCCGTTCTGGCGGTCGTCCCAAACGATATGCGCGTCAGTGACTTTGATGCCGGTGATATCGATACCGACGATAGCGGGACCGCCGCTGGACTTCGGCGGCGGCGTGGCGGCCGGCTTCTTGTTGGCGCCGGCCAAATCCTGCCAATTGCTGCGGCCTTGCTTGTCGCGCGCCAGGTTCAGGTTAAGACCGTCCAACATGACCGTGTCCATGACGACGCGTTTACTGAACAGCGGCAGCAATTTGACCTTGACACCAACGTGCTTGACGCTGGCAAACGGCTCCTTGCCAAAACCGGGCGCGTTGCTGAGTTCTGTTTTGCCCACTTCCAGGCCGATCCAGGGGAAGAACGATAAGGAAATTTTGCCTTCGATGTTCAGATCGCGGCCGGTCTTCTCCTTCACCAAAGCGGAGATATCGCCTTTATAATCATTGGGATTAAAGAACACACTGACCGCAATCGCTGTGGCGATGAGCAACGCGAACACAATACCGATCGTGATACCCAATATTTTTAGCAGTTTTTTCATGGCCACTCCGTTTTGAGGTCGTCGCGCCGGCCCGGCACGATTTGCCGCCCGTAGCCGCGCCCATGCGGCTGTATCCAGCCGCTGCCGTGCATCCTAGTCTAACGCAAACAAATACGCTCGAAACCCCTGTTTCGAAAGGGCCATTGACTCGGCCCCGAACCCAGTCTAGTCAAGCTCGAAATTCGGTCCATAATAGGGGCATGCAAAGGGTATCCAAGCCCGCGCCCACGCTGGCGATCAAACCACACTCAACTGCCGCCGTGACGTCATGAATGCACCGACCCAGCCAAAGGACATGGCGGCCGCCGATGCCGCTCCAATTAAGCCAACCACGATGACGTTGCAGACCAGGCGCATCGTCGCATTTCCTTTCGTACTGTACCGACGCAAAACGAGGAGGTTCTATGACCCAATACTGCGTTGTTGTCACCAACGGGGCGCGCGCCCGATTCTTCAGCCTAGAGCCCGCCGAATTTCCTGAGCTGGAATCCGGACCGACCCTGGTCGAGCACAAGCATCTGACCAATGCCCCGCGCGAGGCGCAAAACAACGAGTTGTGGAGTGAAACGAAAACCGGCCGCAATCGCGCCGCCAACGGCGGCCCCGCACACGGCTATGATGATCACCGCTCGCGGCACGAGGACGAATACGAGCGCCGCTTCGCCAACAACGTCGCCGCCGAATGTTGTCGGCTGTCCAAATCCCACAATGCTTCTGACTTGGTGCTGGTGTCACAAAAGCGTATGCTCGGTTTCTTACGTAACGCCATGGAGTCACGACTCAATGGTATAAACACGTACGAAGTACCGAAAGATCTCAGCAAGCTGACTGCGCAGGATTTACATGAACACTTGGCGCGCGACAATCTGTTACCGCGGCGAAAAAACCCGGCCGCCTGAGTTTGCCTGCCACGCAATGATGCCGCCGCTGCGATGCAGCGGCGGCATTTTTCGTTCAATGGAGAGTGGAGCGGGTGATGGGAATCGAACCCACGTCATCAGCTTGGGAAGCTGAGGTTCTACCATTGAACCACACCCGCAGTCATCGGCATTGTATTCTCCCATAAATCATCCCGGCAACCGACACATGCGATTTCACCAGCGATTCACGTTACTATTAGTCTTATCCGCCCTTTTCCTGACATTCGGTAGTGCCGTCGCGGCGGCCAACGTCGGCACACACCACGAGACGGCGAGCCGGCGCATCATGGAACTGGAAAAACGCTTCGGACCGAGCCCCAACGGGGAAGTGATCGTCGTCCACGTCGCCAGTCAAACGCTGGACTTGTACAAGCACGACCAGCTGGCGGGCAGTTGGCCGGTTTCAACCTCCATGTTCGGCGTCGGCAGCCGAGCCAATAGCCAAAAAACACCGCTCGGCGTCCACCGTGTCGCTCGCAAGATCGGCGCCGGCGCACCGCCCGGCACCCTCTTCCAGGCGCGCCGCGACACCGGTCGCACCGTGCCCATCTATACCGACGACCGCCGCTCCGAAGGCGATTATGTCACTACGCGCATTCTGTGGCTAAAGGGACTGGAGCCGGGGCGCAATGAAGGCAAGGGTGTCGATTCGTACCACCGCTACATTTATATCCACGGCACCCCCGAGGAAGGCCGCATCGGCCGACCGGCCTCGCACGGTTGCATCCGTATGCGCAACCACGATGTCATCGATCTGTTCAATCAGGTTGCGGTCGGAACGTTGGTCGACATCGTGCGCTGAAAGTAACCGCGGAGCAGCACGCGCCGCCAGTCGACCGAGTGCAGCGGCGGGCGCGCGGATCAGCCGCGGTTCGCGGCACACCGATCGAAGCATCCGCCAGCATCCGGCCGGCTGCAGCCCACCCGCCCAATTGACACGATGCGCTCGGCGCATTGCCGAGCTTTTAGGCACGGCTTCAGCCGTATAAGGCATCTCAGGCATGCGCAGGCATCGCCACCGCATAGGACGAAGCCGACATTCAAAGCGCGTAAATGCGCTCGATTTCGCGCTCGAAACGCCGCAAAATCTCGGCGCGACGGACCTTCAGCGTGGGAGTCAGCAAACCATTCTCCACCGTCCAAGGTTCGACGCTGACGTGCAAGCGTCTGACCTTGGCGTAACCGGGAAATTGGCGCATCAGCGCGCGGATTTTACTCAGCAACTTGCGTTGCAGGCGAGCGTTTAGCAAACTCTCCGCCGCAAACGGGTCTAGCCCCAACTCGCGCGCCAGACGCACCCAGCGATCGGGTTCGAGCACCACCAGCGCGGCCAGGTAGGCGCGCCCTTCTCCCATCACCATGGCTTGCTCCAGCAACGGATCGAGCGTGATCGCCTCTTCTATATCCAGCGGCGACACTTTCTCGCCGTTGGACAGCACCATGACGTCCTTGATGCGCCCGGTAATATAGATATGATCATTTGCGATGCGCGCCTGGTCGCCGGTGTGCAGCCAGCCATCGGCTTCAAGTACAGCCGCCGTCGCCGCGGGGTTATTCCAATAACCCAACATTACGCCCGGCCCGCGAACGAGTAACTCGCTGTCGGCGCCGATCCGCACCTCAACGCCCGGCAACGGCGCACCGACGCTGGCCGGATCATTGTCATTCAGCGGGTTGCCGCTTACCACGGGACTACACTCGGTAAGACCATACCCTTGCACGATCGACAAGCCCAAGCCGATGAAGGTCTTGGCCACGGTCACCGGCAACGGCGCGCCGCCGCTGACGATGATGCGAATGCGACCACCGAAGCGTTGGCGCACTTTGTCCGCCACCAAGCGATCGCATAGCGGCCACAACAACGCCGGCGGGCCGCTACGGGCGCGATGCTGAGCCGCCAAGAACCGCCGCCAACCAACGGCCACGGTTAGCCGGAATAACGCGCGCGCCACGACCGATCTGGTCGACAGTTGGTCATGAATACGCGCATACACGCGCTCGAAAATGCGCGGTACGGCAATCATCGCGCTGGGCTTGATGGTGCCGAGATCCTCGGCCAATTGCGGCACGGAACGCGCGAAAGCGACGCTGGCGCCGGCCATCATGGGCACATAATAGCCAGTGGTACGTTCGAGCATATGCGATAACGGTAAGAACGACAGAAATACGTCTTCAAGATAAACTTTATAGTTGGCGATGGCGCCGTGCGCGATAGTCAATATGTTGCGATGACTCAGCATCACGCCTTTCGGACGCCCGGTGGTACCGGACGTATAGACGATGGTGGCGAGCCCATCCGGATTGTCCAGGTGTGTCTGCAAACTACCGCTGTCGCGCGGCAGCCAGTCCTCCACCGGCCACGCCGGCTGGCCCACGCTTTGATCCGGACGACCCTCGCGCACCAACACCCGGCGCAGACAGGTCACGCTACCGAGCGCCGGCGCCAAACGCGCCCACTGAGCCCAATCGCCCATCAACAGCACTTTGACGGCGGCGTCGGCAAGAATATAGGCGACATTGTCGGGGCGATCATCGACATACAACGGCACCAGCACCAAACCCAGTCCGAGCGCGGCCTGCTCGAACGCAACCCAATCCGAGCCATTGCGCATCTGCACCGCCACGCGGTCGCCGGGGCGTAGTTCTTCCTGCGCCAAGCCGGCCTGCCAATGCGCGACGCGCGCACCGAATTGCGCCCAACTCAACTCACGCCATCGGCATGCGCCGCGATCGAAATCACGATAGGCACAACGTTCCGGTGTGCGCCGAATGCGCTCACTTAAAAGCCCTGATAAGGTCACGGCAACCGCTGCCGTAATGACGTCTTCGCTCAGCCGCAAGGTTAGCCACCCTTAGAGCACAACTTGGCCAGATGTTGTAAAATATGGCCTCGTATCGTTTACCCACTGTGTTATTGAATCGAATACCAGTTATGGAAATCATCGTCAACGGCGAAGCACGCGAAGTGCCCGACGGCGTCACGACCACAGCACTGCTGGAGCTGCTTGGCTTGCAAGACGCCCGCATTGCGGTCGAAGTCAATCTCGAAATCGTGCCACGCAGTATGTTTGGCCAACACAAGCTCGCGCCCGGCGACCGGGTCGAGGTGGTGCGCGCTATCGGCGGCGGCTGAACGCCGCGCGCATTCGGACACCATAGAGCGCTGCATCAATCGCATTTGTTAGTACGCTCGACCGCACATCGCTTTGGAGAGGATCATGTCTACGTTGCCCGAAATTGCGCTTGACCGCGCCGACGACCCGCTAATCATCGCCGGTCGTGTATTTCGCTCGCGCCTGCTGGTCGGCACGGGTAAGTACAAAGATATGGAGGAAACCCGCCGCGCCACCGTGGCCAGCGGCGCCGAAATCATCACCGTCGCGATTCGCCGCACCAACATCGGGCAAAACACCGATGAACCGAACCTGCTCGACACCATTGCGCCGGACAGATATACCTTACTGCCGAACACAGCCGGGTGCTATAACGCCGACGACGCGGTACGCACATGCCGGTTGGCGCGCGAACTGCTCAATGGCCATGACTTGGTAAAGCTGGAGGTATTGGGAGACCAAAAGACGTTGTTCCCGGATATCGTGCAGACTCTGTCAGCCGCCGAGACCCTCATCAAAGACGGCTTCAAGGTCATGGTCTATACCAATGACGATCCGATTATCGCCAAGCGATTTGAAGACATGGGCTGCGTTGCGGTCATGCCGTTGGCGGCTCCAATCGGCTCCGGCTTGGGCATACGCAATCCCTACAATATCCGCACCATCGTCGAGAACGCCCAGGTTCCGATTTTGGTGGATGCCGGCGTCGGCACCGCCTCCGATGCCGCCGTGGCCATGGAGCTAGGCTGCGACGGTGTGCTCATGAATACCGCCATCGCCGGCGCCGGCAATCCGGTGCTGATGGCGTCGGCCATGAAGAAAGCGATCGAGGCCGGCCGTGAGGCCTACCTTGCCGGACGGATTCCGCGCAAGCGTTTCGCCTCCGCCTCTTCGCCTATCGACGGCACTTTTTTTTAGCCGGATGCGGGCAAGGGGCGAGATACGAGGCCGCCGCGTTGTCGCCGGCAAGTGTTCGGTGCACCTGACCGCATGACCGAGACACAGCCGCAGCATCGGCCTATCCGCAGCTTTGTACGTCGCGAAGGACGCATGACGCCGGCTCAATTGCGCGCGCTGGAGGTGCTGTTACCTCGTTTCGGATTTCCGACCAATCAGGGCATGGTTGACCTCGACGCGCTATTCGGCCGACGTACCGAACGCTTTCTGGAAATCGGTTTTGGCGCCGGGCAAGCGCTGCTTGAGACAGCCACGGCACATCCCGAACGCGACTACCTGGGTATCGAAGTGCATCGCCCCGGTGTCGGCGCGCTACTGCTTCGCGCAGATAAGGCGCAACTAAACAACCTGCGCGTCGCCTGCGGCGACGCGGTGCAAATCATCGCCACGGCACTCCCCGATCACAGCATGAATGGCATCGCGTTGCTGTTCCCTGATCCGTGGCATAAAAAGAAGCACCATAAACGCCGTATCGTGCGGCCGGATTTCGTTGCACTCATCGCGCGCAAACTAATGCCGGGCGGACGTTTCCACCTGGCGACCGATTGGCAAGATTACGCTGAACATATGATGGCGGTGATGTCGGCTTCAGCCGAGTTCGTCAACTGCGCCGGACCGGGTCGCTACGCCGAGCGCGGCGAGCGCGTCCTTACCAAATATGAACAGCGCGGTCAGCGGCTTGGTCACAGCATCTGGGATTTGCTGTTTGAACGCGCCGTAGCACCCAGCAAGAACCTTTGACTTGGGTCGAGTCACACAAACCCGCGCTGCACGTGCGCCGTATCATTATTGTAGCTCGGCGCATACCCATCCCACGACCAGCAATTCAAGCTCAAATCAACCTGGCGCCACCCAGGCTTTCAACGTAAAGGACTGACCAGAAAAAGATCAGGGCGATGATCGCGGCAACAAGAGTAGCTACATTGCTGCACTCGCAACCAACTGTGACCGGCTGCCAAACCACCCAGCGCGTTCTTGGCAACATCCAATCGATCAGATTGCATCACACGTCGCGGCGTGAATGCGCCCCGCTGCGAATTTGACGGGCGTTCTATACTAGTACGACATCAATTTTCAATCGGCGGAACGCGCTCAAACCGCAGTTCGTCGCAATAGGAGCACTGCAATGGAGACGATCGAAAAACTCATTACATCGATTAGTTGGGCAAGCGTACTGCTGACGTCGGTACGTATATTGCTCGTACTGGTGATATTTTGGATAGCGATGTTGGCGTCGAAAATCGCTCTGCGGCGCCTGGAGCGCCATCTGGTCAAGCGCGGCCAAGCGGAGGGTGATATTGCCAGCGAATCGGCAAAACGCGCCGAAACACTGGTGCACTTATTGCATCAAGCGGTTGTCATCATGTTGTGGGTGGTGGCCGGCCTGGTGGTGCTGCGCGAAGTCGGCGTCGAAATCGGGCCGATACTGGCCAGCGCCGGTATCGCCGGATTGGCGGTCGGCTTTGGCGCACAAAATTTGGTCCGTGATGTCATATCCGGCTTTTTCATGATTCTGGAAAATCAAGTGCGCGTCGGCGACGTAGCCGTAGTCAACGGCACCGGCGGCTTAGTCGAGCAAATGAATTTCCGTACCATCGTGCTGCGTGATCTGTCCGGCACTGTACACGTGTTCGCCAACGGTACCGTCACGACATTGGCCAATCTCACGCGCGAATGGTCAGCCTACGTGCTAAACATCGGCGTCGCCTACAAGGAAGATACGGATAAAGTCGTCGAGATCATGAAACAGGTGGGGACCGAATTGCGCGAGGACTCGGCATTCGGTCCAAACATGCTCGGCGATGTGGAAATATTCGGTGTCGATCAGTTGGCCGATTCGGCGGTCATAATCAAAGGCCGCCTGCGCACGCGGCCGATCAAGCAATGGGAAGTCGGGCGGCAATACCTGCGCCGCCTGAAGTATGAATTCGATCGCCAAGGTATCGAAATTCCTTTCCCGCATCGGTCCATCTACTTCGGTGAAGCCAGCAAGCCGGTGCTTGCGCAACTGCTCGACAATGAGAAGCAAGACCAAGACCAACACGCCGAGCTTGGCAATTGAAGCCAGGCAAACCTCGCCCCTATGTGCGCGACAAACGCCAACAGTTGTGAATACGCGTATTGCGCTGAAAATCTTTGGCAATGGTTTTAGCGGTAATGTCGTCGATGACAAGGCCGGACAGCGCCTCGGCATCAAGTTTAAATTTGCGGTAGTTGTTGGAAAAGATCAGTACACCGCGCGGGGTCAGCAACGCCATCGCCCATTGAATGAGCTTAACGTGATCACGCTGCACGTCGAAACTTTGTTGCATGCGCTTGGACGCCGAGAACGTCGGCGGGTCGAGAAAGACGACGTCGTACAGACGCCGGCCGGCCTTGGCTTGACGCTCCAACCATTCGAGGCAATCCGCCTGGATGAAACGGTGTTCGGGGCCGTCAAAACCGTTCAGAGCCATATTGCGTTCGGCCCAGGCCAGGTAGGTCTTGGACATATCGATCGTGTGCGTGGCGCGTGCGCCGCCGGCGGCGGCGTAGACGCTGGCCGTGCCCGTGTAGGCAAACAAATTAAGAAAACTGCGGCCGTTCACCGAATCGCGAATCAACTGTCGAGTCGGGCGCTGATCGAGAAACAAGCCCGTATCGAGATAATCGCTGAAGTTGACCAGAAAGCGCAGATCGGTTTCGTCTACCTGAACGAATTCCTGCTCATCGGCGCGCTTACTGTATTGCTCCGCACCCTTTTGGCGACGACGAACTTTAAAAAACATGTTTTCGCGGGGCACGCCGAGCGCATCAGGAATGACCGCCATGGCCTCCCGCACGCGCGATTTTGCTTTGGCCGCATCGACACTCGCGGGCGCCTGATATTCCTGCACGTGCAGCCAACGTTGATCGCCCTGATACAAGTCGACAGCAAAGGCATACTCGGGCAGGTCAGCATCGTATACGCGGTAACAACTGACACCCTCGCGCTGTGCCCAGCGCTCCAATTGGCGCAGATTCTTACGTAGGCGATTGGCCAGCATCGACGCTCCAGGCCCGATATCTTCCGGCGCCGCCGGACGCGGCACGCCCGGGCGAAGTGAGTGCATGAACCAGCGCGCGTCGACATCGAAATGCAACAAGCGGCATTCGATCGCGCCGTTATAGAGTTTATGTGTGCGCCGCGCACGTATTCCCAATGTTTTGGCCAAGTCCGGATTGCCGGTAAATAGAGCGGCTTTCCAGCCGACGAACTGCTGTCGCAGAACGCTGCCGAGTTCCTGGTACAAAGGCGCCAAGCTGGCGTCGTCTCCCAGTCGCACGCCGTAGGGCGGATTCACGATCAGCAGTCCGGCGCGGTCCCCCAGCGGCGCCATTTCACCGAGCGCGCGACGCTCGATATGAACATGACTCTGAAGTCCGGCACCGGCGACATTGTCGAGCGCGGCGCGCACGGCGCTGCGGTCGTCGTCAAAGCCCGCAATCGGCGGCACACGGGCCAGCCCGAGGTGGCGTCGTTCGCCGGCTTCCTGCCGCAAGCGCTGCCACAGCGCCGGCTGGTGACCAAGCCAACCATTGAATCCAAAGTACTCGCGCCCCAATGCCGGCGCACAGTCGCCGGCGATCAGTGCGGCCTCGATCGGCAGCGTCGCCGAACCACACATCGGATCGACCAGCGCGCCGCCATCAGCCGCCACTTGCGGCCAACCGGCGCGCAGCAAAATCGCGGCCGCCAGATTTTCCTTCAGCGGCGCCAGCACCGGACTGGCGCGATAGCCGCGCCGGTGCAGGCTGTCACCGGATAGGTCGATACTGACCGTGGCGCGGTTACGATGCAGATAGACGTTGATACGCAGGTCGGGGCGTTCCAACCGCACCGACGGACGTTCACCACAGCGCGCGCGGAACTGGTCGACGATCGCGTCTTTGACCTTCAACGCGCCGAAGTGCGTGTGCTCGATGCTCGACAACGAAGAGGAAAAATCGACTGCCAACGTACCGGAAGATACCAAGTGCTCCTGCCAGTCGATTGCACTGACGCCCACATACAGCGCATCTGGGCTGGCCGCATCGAAACCAGCGATCGGTAGTAATATGCGATTGGCGGTACGCGACCACAGGCAGGCCCGGTACGCCGTCTCCAGCGAACCCTCGAAATAAGCGCCGGCAGGCGATTCCTTAACCTCGATGGCGCCGAACGCGCGCAATTCGTCGGCCAACAGCGAGGCGACGCCCTTGGGCGCGGTGGCGAAGAATTTATTGGCAGAACAATCGGTGGCCATGATGGGCCGCACAGGGCAGGTATCAGGGCGGCCGATTCTACTGGAGGCGCGGGCGTACGGCCAGACGCCGGCGGCATCTTTTCCCCGCCGGCGGCCTCAAATTCGCCTCAGGGCAAGCTTGCCAACGATAATTTCAAGTGCCAGGCCAGTACCAGCACGGTGCAAATCAGCAGCAACAAAGCCAGCCAATAGCGTTTTGCATAACGCCTGCCGCGTTCCGGAAGCACACGGTAGGGCGGCAGACTGAACAAGGCGCCGAAGGTCGTCTCGCGCCGACCGGTGGTGCGTTCATAGTAGAAGCGCACCAACAGCCGATAGTAGATAAGGACATAGAAGTCGACCACCATTACCACCACCAGCGCCGCCCTCATGCGCTACCCCCGCCGATGTTCAGGCTGCGCCGCCGCACTACCAGACCGGCGTTAGCGCCGGCGTCGCACCCCCGGACGCGGCGATGATATGTTCCAACAACTCCTCGCTGTCGATGTGAATACATCGGTGCTCCATACTGACGACGCCCAAACGCTTGAGTTCGCTTAATACGGACGTCACGGTCTGGCGGGTGGTGCCGACCATGTCGGCAATTTCCTGATGTGTGAGTGGAATATCCAAATCGACGCCGAAATCCGTGCGCTTGCCGTATCGCGCGCACAATCGCAGTATGAGTTTAATCACGCGCGCCGGCACGTCGTCCGTAGCCAGGTTGAGCAAAATATCGCTGAGCACACGCATACGGCAGGACAACAGATCGATCACCTGCAGCGCGGTGGCGGGGTATCGCTCCAGAAACTGGGTGAATTGGTCACGGCGCAGGCATAGCACCTGAGCGTCGGTGCAAACCTGGGCGTAAACTCCGCGCTGCTCACCGCGACACACTTCCGCAAGGCCGAATACCTCGCCCGGAAAACAGAACCACAGAATGACTTCTTTACCGGAATCGGACAGCTTGTAGATCTTCGCCCGGCCTTCTTGCAGAACATATACATTCTGACCTGGCGCGCCGGATTGAAAAACGTGATCGCCCTTGCGGAACACACGACGGTGGCCGAGCGCCAGCAGCGCCTCCCGTTCAGCCTTAGGCAGATTGCCGAGAAAATCCGACGGCGGACGATTCCAAGCGTGCTCAACCATGCCACCTCCCCACCTGACCAGGGTGTCCACGATATGTTGCTTTTCTTATATGCGATTTGATGTCGGCTGGACGACAGCGGCGCGACCAGCCCTATTTGATAGTTAATCTGGCTCTATCGGGGTACAGATTGAATTTATAGTACCAGTACCGCGGCCGAGCACAAGCCAGATGGCGCCCAACCATCGCAATAAAACTATAAATCACCACGGGAGCGTGTCATGTCCACCATCGTTAAAGACCAGCCCGACGTCCTCTTGTCCGCAGAGCGAGGGGGCATCCTCGGATATCTCGCCGGTAACATCCGCGCAAGCGGGCGTAACCCTACCCGCGTCGCCATCGGCTTTATCGGCGCTTGGGTCATGTTCGCCTTGATTTTATGGGTATTCCCACGACCAGAGGGCTTATCCGCCAACGGCATGGCGGTACTCGCCATCGTTGTCTGGGCCAGCCTGATGTGGGTATCCGAGGCGCTGCCCGTCGGTATTACCGGCATCTCGGTGCCGACCCTGCTGATCCTGACTCACGGTATCCCCTGGGTCGAGAAAAAAGGCAAATTTGTGCCGCCCATGGGCACCGTATTCTCCGGTTTCACCAAACACGTCGTCTGGCTGTGTCTATTCGCCTTTCTGGTCGGCGCGGTCATGCAACTGCTAAAACTCGATCGGCGTATCGCTTTGGGTATGCTCGACCGCATAAAGGCGTCCAATGTCGGGCGCGTGATCTGGGGCATGTTCGGCGTCAACATCATTCTTGCTTTTCTGATCCCGGCCGCCAATGCGCGCGCGGCGACGCTGCTGCCGGTAGTCAAGGGCATTACCAATCTGCTCGGTGATTCGCCGGAAGAAAATGAAGCCAAGAAGGCCATCGTCATCCAGTCGTTGGTCTACGGCACCATGATCAGCGGCGTTTTCATCATGACCGCCCATCTGCCTAACCTGATCATGGTCAACATTTTTTCGGAGGGCGGCTACAGCATCGGCTATCTGGACTGGGCGTTGATGCAGTTTCCCTATCTCGGCATGTTCGTGCTGACGCAGTGGTGGGTACGCTACCACTTCAAGACCGGTGGTATCGAGATTGCCGGGGGCTACAAACAAATTCATCAACAGCACCAAGAGCTGGGCAGGATGTCGCGCGGTGAATGGACGCTGGTGGTGCTGTTCGCATTGATTGCGCTGCTATTCATGATGGGCAAAGGCAGCCCGATCTATCATTTGCACAGCTTCCAACTCGGCATCATCGGACTGATCGGTATTTTGCTGCTATTCACGCCCGGCCTGTTCCCCTTCAAATGGAACGAAGTGCAAAACAAAACCATTTGGGGAACGTTTCTGTTGCTCGGCGGCGCTATTACCATGACCGCGGCCATGTCGAAGTCGGGGCTGGCGGCCTATCTGGCCGACCTGATTCATGGTGCGGTCGTCGGCCTGCCCTGGTGGGGCATCGTTTTGGCGCTCATGGCCGGTACCCACCTGATCCGCATCGGCATGCTGTCCAACGTCGCCTCGATCGCCATGCTGGCGCCAATCCTCTATCACATGGCGCCACAAGTACATCTGCATCCGGTCTCGTTCACGCTGCTGGTGTCCGACACCGACACCTACGCCTACCTGCTGCCGACGCAAATCACCGCCGCCGTCATCGCTTACGGCTCGGAGACATTCAGCGTTACCGATTACGCCAAAGCCGGCTGGGTATGTATTTTGATCGCGATGGCCTATGGCGTTTTGATCATGGCGCCGTGGTATGCCTATCTCGGCCTGCCTGTCTGGGACCCGACAGCACCATGGCCGTTTTGATCGGACAATGGAACTACTTGTGATCTGTCTTTTCATGCCACCGATGTAGGAGAATTACTGTGAAGAAGATGTCCGACACAGAGTTGAAAACCATTTTGGGCGAATACACGGCGCCCAAGGGGCTGTACAAAAAGACCAAAGGCATGTCGTTCCTCGGCAGCGTGTCTTGCCATACCGACCGGCTGGTAGCCGGGAGTTGGCAGGAAATCGTGCTCGACTATGAGGTCGGCGCATCCGGCATTGCCGATGGCGCCTGGCTGAAGGCGACATTCAAATTCTATTCCGACTGGGCGCTGTTTCAGACCGTCGACCCGACCGGCGCCAACTATGTCTCGGCTGAGTATCTGGCGGCACCTTTGGCTCCCGGTCAAAGTCCCGCCACGGTGCAATCACTGAAAGTGCGCTTTGACCAAAAAGGCCACGAGCGTCCTTTCCAGAAAGCGGTGATCGTCGATACCGTCGATGGCTATCTCAAACCCGGCGATCATATCGTCATCCGCTTGGGCGACAAACGCGCCGGCGGACCGGGTACGCGCGTACAGACCTTCGTCGAGGAAGGCTTCCGCTTCCGTTGTTACGTCGATCCGCTCGGCACCTCGCGCTTCGCGCCGATTCCCGGCGACATCGTCATGGACATCGTTGCAGGCGCACCGGCACAGTTACAACTGGTCGCCTCGCGCATGGTCCGTAGCGGGCAGAAACTGCCGCTGCGGGTACGCGCCGAGGATGAGTGGGGTAACACCTGCTGGGACGTCGGCGGCAAAGTCGCCATCGAAGCCAAGCTCGACGGCAAGAAAGTGTACGAAAAGACCGTCGCCTTGGCCGGCAAAGGTTGGGCGGTGGCGCTGATCAAGGATCTGCCGACCGCCGCCGCCGGTGAACTGGTGGTCAGCGCGCGCATGCTCGACCACCCGATTGTCCCCGAGCAGACCTTCTACATCACGGTCGACGATGCGCTCAGTGTGCCACGCAGCTATTACGGTGACCTGCACGTGCATTCCGACGACACCGTCGGCACCAACAACACCGTCTACAACCTCACCTACGGTCGCGACGTCGCCGGGCTCGACGTGCTCGGCTATACCGCCAATGACTTTCAAATCACCAAGGCGCGCTGGGAAACGGCGGTCAAGACCATCGACGGGCTGAACAAGAGCGGTGAATTCGTCTGCTACCCCGGCACCGAGTGGTGCGGCAATTCGTGTGCCGGCGGCGACCACAACGTCGTGTTTCTACACGGCAAAAAACCCGAATTCCCGTTCGACAAAGAAGGTAACGTGTGCCGGTCTTTCGAGTGGAACGAGGACATGGCTGGCGACACGATCGAGCCGGGCGCCTGGCCGCTGGAGGAGCTGTGGGCTACCTACGCCCATGATCCGGAGGGCCATCTGCTGATGCCGCATGTCGGCGGACGGCGCTGCATACTCGACTGGCACCACCCGGTGCTGGAACGTCTGGTCGAGATCGGCTCGGCCTGGGGCCAGTTCCCGTGGCTATACCGCGACGCCATGGCGCGTGGATACAAACTCGGCGCTTCGGCCAACGGCGATGAACACCGTGGCCGTTGTGGCGGCGGCGTGCCGGGTACGGCGGTGTTTGGCGTCAAGGGTGGCGTCACCGGCGTGATCGCGGACAAACTGGACCGCAAGACGATCGGTAAAGCACTACGCGCGCGCCATACCTGGGCCACCACCGGCGAACGCAGCGTCGCGCTGTCGTGGTCCGGAAAACACATTCAGGGCGACGAATTCGGCCACAAGGGCAGCGCCGAGATCGGCTATCGCTTCCTCGGCGACGCCGGCTGGGAGGAAATCAGCGCCTACGACCACGCAGGATTGATCTGGCGGCGCAACCTACACGAAGAAGGCGGCTACTCCGAGCGGCGCATTCGCTTCCGTTGGGGCGGCGCACGGATCAAGGATCGCTACCGCTGGGCGGCATGGCGCGGCACCATCACCATCACCAACGGCGTCATCAACCATTTCCACGGCGTCGGCTTCGAACATCGTGAAGAAAGCGCCTGGCGCGGCGCACTGAACCACGCACCGCACGGTGAACAGCAAATCAGCTTCCGTTCCGATACCTACGGCGATGCCGATGGCATCGAGCTGGACGTCAGCAATCTGCGCGGTTGCCGTATCCGCGTCGAGGGCACCATCGACGGCTACGTCAAAGTCGGCAATCCGCTCGACGGCAACCCCTTTACCCACTGCCCGCAGTTCTGTTGGGAAATAACCGGCGAAGAGCTCATGGCCGGCAACGGCGCGCTGCTGCGTGAACTCGGCGGCCAGGATATGTTCCTGGGCGTAGAACGATTGACCGAGTCGGAACTGCCGCGTGACCTGTCCGGCGTCATCGATGTCGACCCACACAACGGTCCGCACGGCTTCCGGCCGGTGTACTTCGCCGGCCGTCAGCGTGACCAGTCCATGGCCTGGTCGTCGGCCCTGTTCATCAACTTCAAATAAAACGACCGCCGATGACCACCTCAAGCCCCGCCGTGCGCGGGGCTTTTTTTGTCTAGGCCACGGCCACTGCCGGAAATGAAATTCGGCGGCTACGCGCGTCACTCCCTTGGCGCGCTGTGCGGCTTGGCGAGAGCATCATCATGTGCGTTGGCCGAATGTTAAACTCTCGCAAAGTCGCCGAGCGCGCAAAGTAAACACAAGCTTTAGACGTTTTCAGCCGGTGGCTGGGTGCATGCACGGCTGAAGCCGTGCCTACAAGATCAACGGAATAATTCGAAATCGGCGCCTACGTTTGGATATCGCTACCCACCTTGTAGGCACGGACTCATCCGTGCAAAATTCGCAGGTCACAACGCGAGATAACCTATTCTCCCTTGGCGCGCTTAGCGGCTTGGCGAGAGCATCATCACTCGTGTTGGCCAAACCTAAATGTCTCGCAAAGCCGCTCAGGTCATAGCCGGTCGTCGGACGTGAGGTGATTGAGATCAATGCATGCGAACCTAGCCGCTCATCCACCTCGCCGGCCCCACCCCCGCGCGGGGCTTTTTTTATTTAGTCCGCCGCCGGCGCCGCCTCAAGGCCGTGGTGGCGATAAATCCCGGCCACCGTATCTTTCTGCATAAACGCCTGCAGCGAAGCGCCCCACGGACCACCGTCACCGATCAAGGCAATACCGTAGGTCGTAACTACGTGACCGGTAAAGGCGCCGACATCGGTGCTGCCCGGCAGCGCAACCATGTCAAAACGATCAGGGAATGCGCGCACATAGCGTAGTGCAAGGTGGTGATACAACACCGCCACGTCGGCCTGCCCGAGCGCGACGGCGGTCGGCGCCTCGCGATGGTGTACGCGCTGGCCGTGCACGCAGCCTGGCGTACCCGTTTCCAACCGTGCCGCCAAGGCACCGGCATCCATACCGGCATGCTGGGCCAGCGTGCAGAGCGTTTCGGAGTAGACCACGAAGCTGGCCCGCTCACGTTCAGGATTCGAGATAAACAGCCGGATGTCGTCGCGTAACAAGGCCTCCAGTCCGCTCACCCGGCGCGGGTTACCGCGCGCCACCAACAGCGCGCAGCCACGACTACGTGCAAAAGCGGCCGGCGACTGCGCCTGTTCGCGGGCGACCAGCGCATCGAGTACATCGAGCGGTGAAATGAAAATATGCGGGCGCAGGGTCAAACGCAGATTGCCCAATCGGATCGCCGGACGAACCATAAGCGGCAACAGTACCGCCGGTGGCAGCGTCACATAGAAGACCTCGCCGACCGACGGGAATTGCGCCGCGAACGCCTGCAGCGACTGCTCCAACGCCATATGGTGGTTGCCGTCGGAGAATACCGTCAACTGCGCCGAGGCGGGATCGCCGTGGAAGTCGAGCACGCGATTACTGGCGCCGGCGTGCCAGTTCAACTCGTCGCTGTTACTAACACTGGCCTCCAACGGCCAGCACAAATCGTCCCTTGCTCCGCCAGTATCGTTCCGATCCATAATGCAACCCTCCTCACAAACGAATAATGCAGCATTTGCACGCCGTGGCGCGACTGCTTGGCCGGTCCGTCGGCAAGCATAGAGCGGTTCGGCACGGCCTGCCTGTCGCGCGCACGACCGACGACAGCTCGGCAACTGCGCATGGCCGGACTTTCCCCCGGTGATTGGACGCCCACCCCTTTTCAATGAATAATCAGGGAACTGCGCCCATTACGGAATCGACAGAGAGGTAAATTACGAATGGATCCACAGCTTACCGCGCAGATGATCCTGGTCTTGTTGATCCTCGCACTGACGATCTTCATGTTCGTCTCCGAGATCGTCCGGGTCGATGTCGCCGCACTGGTGGTCATGGTATTGCTTGG
This sequence comes from Gammaproteobacteria bacterium, assembly GCA_030147845.1. Lineage (GTDB taxonomy): Bacteria > Pseudomonadota > Gammaproteobacteria > JASBUN01 > JASBUN01 > JASBUN01. The sequence goes on along the minus strand of JASBUN010000029.1, from coordinate 16,032 downwards.
TCTCACCGAGCTGTTTCAGCCGTATGCGCAAAACGGCGTGGTGACGCCCTGGCTGGCCCATCATGCACCCGCTCTGGCCGCGCACGCACCATGGCTGAACGAAATGCTGGCGCCGGTGGTGCCGATCGCGGATTTATTCAGCGGCTTTGAAAGCAATGCCGTGATCTCCATCATCGCCGTCATGATCATTGGCGCCGGATTGGATCGCACCGGCCTGATGACGCGGGTCGCCGGTTTCATTCTCAAAGTCGGCGGCTCGACCGAAAAACGTGTGATCCCGCTGATTTCCGCTACCGTCGGTGTAATTTCCAGCTTCATGCAAAACGTCGGTGCGGCAGCCCTGTTTATACCGGTAGTCAGTCGCATTTCAGCACGCACCGGATTGCCACTGTCACGCCTGCTCATGCCGATGGGATTTTGCGCCATTCTCGGCGGCACGCTGACCATGGTCGGTTCTAGCCCGGTCATCCTGCTCAACGACCTGATTCTGACGTCCAACAAAACATTGCCGGCGGGCGTGGCGCCAATGCGCACCTTTGACTTGTTTTCCATCACGCCGATCGGCCTCGCCATGTTGGTAGTCGGCATCCTGTACTTCGTCCTGTTTGGGCGCTGGGTGTTGCCGGCAACGCCGTCCAAAGGCAGCGAGGGCGCCAGCACCATGGACTACTTGCGCGAAACCTACGGCCTCGAATGCGCTTTGCACGAGGTACATGTCCCGGCCGAAGGCGTGCTCGTCGGCATGAACATCGGCGATATCGAACGACGCGACTGGGTGCGCATCGTCGGGCTGCAGACAGCGAAGGATTCGCGCATCGCACCATCCAAAGACATCGTCGTCGAGGCCGGCAATATGCTCGCGGTGATGGCGCCGGTGGGCAATGTCGAGGCTTTTGCCGAACGCAACGACCTCAATATCAAAAAACAACTGGAGACATTCGCCGAATTACTGGTGGCTACGCGCGCTGGCGTCTCGGAAGTCGTGATTCCGCCCAGTTCGCGCTTGATCGGCAAAACCGTGCGTGAAATCTGGATGCGGCGTAACTACGGCTTGGCAGTGCTCGCTCTACACCGGGTGGGTGAGACCATTACCACCGGCGTGCGCGATATACCCTTGCAAGCCGGCGATACGCTGATTTGTCATAGTGCCTGGGAGGATTTGGCAAAACTCGAGCATGATCGAAACTTCGTCGTCGTCACCACCGAGTTTCCGCACGAGGAAACGCGGCCACATAAAGTACCGCACGCTTTGCTGTTCTTCGGCCTGGCGCTGGCGCTGGTGCTATTTACCGATTTGAAGCTCTCGACCGCGTTGCTGACCGGCGCGGTGGGCATGATACTGAGCGGTGTACTCAATATCGACGAAGCTTACCAGGCGGTGAGCTGGAAGACGGTGTTCCTGCTGGCGAGCCTGATTCCGCTCGGTCTGGCCGTCGAAGTGACCGGCACCGCCGCCTGGATTGCCCATCAGACGTTGACGCTGTTGCACGGAGTTCCGATATGGGTTCTGCAGGCCGCCATCGCGGTGCTGGCCACGGTTTTTACGCTGGTCATGTCGAATGTCGGCGCGACCGTGCTGCTGGTACCGCTGGCGGTCAACATTGCCATTGGCGCCGGCGCCAACCCGGCCGTGTTCGCGCTGACCGTAGCGATCGCAACATCCAACTCGTTTTTGATCCCCACGCACCAAGTGAACGCACTGATCATGGGGCCTGGCGGTTACCGCGTGGCCGATTTCATGCGCGCGGGCGGCATCATGACGCTCTTGTTCCTGGTCGTCATGATGGTCATGCTCAATCTGATGTTCTGACCGGCGGCGCACGCCCGGCACGTAGGCATCAGGCCGCATCCTCGCCGGTTCTATATACATGGATGTCCCGTTGCGGGAAAGGGATGGACACGCCGTTGGCGTCGAAAGCCGCCTTGATGTTCTCCAACAAGTCCGAACGCACGGCCCAATAGTCGGCACTTTTGACCCACGGTCGAACATTGAGATTGACGCTGCTGTCGGCCAATTCAGCGATACTGATTGCCGCCGGTGCGGGATCTTGCAGTATGCGCTCCTCGGCGCCGAGCACCTGTTCGATCAGGGCGCGCGCTTGGCGAATATCGTCGTCATAACCGATACCGATCACCAGGTCGATGCGCCGCGTCGCGCGCGCATTGACGTTGATGATATTGCCGCCGAATATGCGCCCGTTGGGAACCGTAATCTCGCGGTTATCGCCGGTGCGCAAAGTAGTGCTGAAGATATGAATGCACTCGACTACGCCCGAGGTGCCGGCCGCCTCGATGAAATCACCTTCCTTGAACGGCCGAAACACGATCAGCATCACGCCGGCGGAGAAGTTAGACAATGAATCCTTCAGCGCCAAACCGACTGCCAAGCCGGCGGCGCCGACGATTGCGAGCAGAGAGGTGGTATCGACGCCCAATTGGTCGAGCGCGGCAATGACCACCGCCACCAGCAATACAGTGTAGATGATGGCGCCAAGGAACTTGGTCAATATCGGGTCGGGCCTGAACCGACCCATGAAGCGATGAAACAGTCCCACCAACAGCTTCGCCAACCAGCGCCCGATGACGAATACCGCCAGCGCCATGACCACCTTGATTGCCCATGGCACGAGGTACAAATCGAGATAATAGGAAAACTTGGTAGGATCTAGAACCTGCATAGTGATCGACTCCGGTGTTTAGCGTTAGTTTTGTCATCGGGGGGGCCGGCGGAGGGCGTACTTCCGCCCACCGGCTTTGCCAACGTTCCAGGCGTACGAACGAAGGTTTACATCTTTTGCGTCACTGCGCCGGGAACTCTACCCGGCGGTTGCACGCCGCGCGCGGCCGGCTGCACCACACGGCCTTATCGTTGCAAAACACAGCACCATTCACGTCGGCGAAATTGCCCGGAACACCGGCATCGGTGCTGTCGGCGCCGCCGCAAGCGTGACCTGCGGGCCTTTAAGGGTGCCATGGGCGGCCCGCAGCCCGCAATGCTCAGCGCTGCTATCTGAAGCCGCCAATAGTATTATTTTACCCTTATTTTTCAAGTTTTTACCCCTATCAATTTCGATGCAACCGGATAAATCGAGGCATCGCGCCGAAGCTAGGCAAAAGTGTGGAAATAACCGCCGGCGAATTCATCCACGGTTGCGAACCCGACTTGGCGTGCGGAAAGGTCAATCTCTTCAGCAGCATGCAAATATAATCTTTTGTTTTTGTTTGTATTAATTCTCGAGACCAAGTCTGCAGCCAACGCCTCTCCTTGAGCCGCGCGGTCAAACAGTGGTTCAATACGCGTTTCCCGTGGGGGGAAGCCAGGATGACGCGCTGTCAGCGCGCCCTGGCAAATCGAATTCTCGGACGCGGCGGCAGCGCCGCGGCGCCACCGTTATGTGTTTTCTATTTACCGTTAAATACTAAGGAGTATCCCATGTCCAAGAAACACCCGATCATTGCGGTCACCGGTTCCTCAGGCGCCGGCACCACGACCGTTAAAGTCGCCTTCGAGCATATCTTCAGACGCGAAGGTATCCATCCGGTGGTGGTGGAAGGTGACAGCTTTCATCGCTACGATCGCGCGGAAATGAAGGAAGCGCTGGCAACGTACGCCGCTAAGGGGAAGAACCTCAGCCATTTCGGCGCCGACGCCAACCTGTTCGAGAAACTCGAACAGCTGTTCAGCCACTACGGCAAAACCGGCACGGGCAGCAAACGTTATTATCTGCACAGCGAAGAGGAAGCCGCCGAACACAACGCGCGCCTGAACATCGATAAAAAGCCGGGCCAGTTCACCCCCTGGGAAGACATTTCCGAGGGCAGCGACCTACTGTTCTACGAAGGCCTGCACGGTGGCGTCGTCACCGAAGTCGCCAACGTCGCCCAGTATGTCGATCTGTTAATCGGCGTAGTACCCATTGTTAACCTGGAGTGGATTCAGAAAATCTTTCGTGACAACGCCCAGCGCGGTTACAGCGCCGAAGCGATCGTCGACACGATTCTGCGGCGCATGCCGGACTACGTGAATTACGTAACGCCACAGTTTTCGCGTACAGACATCAACTTTCAGCGCGTACCGACCGTGGACACCTCCAACCCATTCATCGCGCGTGATATTCCAACCCCGGATGAAAGTTTCGTCGTGATTCGTTTCCGCGACCCAGCCAAATTCGAGGTCGACTTCCCCTATCTGTTGTCCATGCTCACTGATTCGTTCATGTCGCGGCGCAACACCATTGTCGTGCCTGGCGGCAAAATGGGGTTCGCGATGGAAATCATCCTCGCCCCGATTATAGAACGCATGCTGGACGCCAAGAACGCGGCATAAAGCCGACGTGGGCCCGACGACCGTCTCTCGTTGGGCCCACGCGGTTACCGCAAAGCCCCAAGCTCATTCACGTTGATTCGGGCGCGGTAAAGCGCTACAAGAAAGCCATCAGGAATTCCCCCGGAACCGGCCCACACTATGCAACGCTATTTGAGCGCAGTCGCCGAGGGCAGTACGTGGCAAGAGATTGTCGCCAAGTTGATCGCCCGCCTCGGCGACATTCCCGACGACGCCAATCTTGGCTTCGTCTACGCCACCGACTCGCTGGCGCCTGACTTCGGTCATATGATCGAGGCGTTGCGTACGCGCACCGGCATTACTCACTGGGTTGGCACCATCGGCATCGGTATCTGCGCCGACGGCAATGAGTATTACGACGCACCCGCGGCGTCGGCATTAGTGGCGGCATTTCCGCAGCAGTCGTTCCGTGTATTTCCGTCGTTACACCACGACCTGAGTGACCTGACTCGATTGCAGCATGAGTGGAATAGCGAGTATTTACCGCGATTCGGCGTGGTGCATGGCGACCCGCGCACCGCACTGACACCGCAATTGTTACCCGCACTCAGCCAACGCTTACCCGACCTATATCTGGTTGGCGGCTTGAGTTCATCACAAGGCGACTACGCCCAGTATGCCGATCATGAATGCGAAGGCAGCTTATCGGGCGTTCTGTTCACCGAGCAAATAAGCGTAGCGACGACGCTGACGCAAGGCTGTTCGCCCATTTCAGACAAGCATGTAGTGAGCGACTGCGAGCAGAATGTGGTGCGCTCGCTGGACGGGCGACCGGCATTGGATGTGTTCAAGGAAGACATTGGCGAGGTTCTGTCGCGCGACCTGCAGCGCGTTGGCGGTTATATATTCGTCGGTTTACCCATCCCCGGTTCGGATACCGGCGACTATGTGGTACGCAACCTGGTCGCCATTGACCCCGACAAGCGTGAACTCATCATCGGCGATGCCGTTTATCCGGGCCAACAACTGCAGTTCTGTCGGCGCGATGGCAGCAGTGCCTGGGAAGATTTGCAGCGCGCCATTAACGCGCTGAAAGCGCGCGTCAGCAGTCCCATCAAAGGCGCCTTATACTATTCATGTCTCGGGCGTGGCCGCTATCTATTCGGCGAAAACTCGGAAGAGTTGCGGTTTATTCAAGAGCAATTGGGGAACGTACCGCTGGCAGGGTTTTTCGCTAACGGTGAGATTGCGAAAGATCAACTCTACGGCTATACCGGCGTACTGACGGTTTTTCTATAGTCAAGACCGTGTCCGCTACATTGCGGCACTACGGCCGCCGCGGCGCCGTCCGCGTTCACTTGCGCATCACCGGCGGCAATACCTGTAAACCGCCACGCAACACATGCACGTCTAAGCCGGCTTGCGAGAGTAAAAAAGCAGCTGCCGAACTGCGCCGCCCGGTTTTACAGTAACAGATGTACGATACCGAACGATCCAACTCCGCCATGCGCTGGCGCAATTCGTGCAACGGCAAATTGAGCGCGTTCGGCAGTCGATAGTAATGATATTCATGCGCATGACGTACATCCAGCCACAACGCGCCTTGATTGACCAGCTCGCGCGCCTCAACAACCGAAACCCAGCTAATGAGCGGCTCCTTCAACAGCTGATCAAAATCGTTCTTCGATAAACGCAACACGGAGCCGTCCGTCAGCATGGTGACGGTTGCATTGCGCTCGACTTCGGCGACCAAGGCTTCCTCGCCAAAACTGCTGCCTTCGTCCAGGTCAGCCAAGTGAATTTGTTGGGTGACGCGCGCGCGCCCCTTATCGATCAAATAATAGAAGTCACCGGGCTCTCCCTGACGCACGATCACCTCGCCTTCTTTGACCGCGAAGGTCTCCATACGATCAACCAATTTGCGCATGTTGGCCGCCGGGATGTTTTTGAACGGCAGTGAGTTCAGCATGGTGTTCATCCAGCCGAATGCTTCGCCATTGTCATCGGCAAGCCCCAGCGCCACTTCCCGATGCAGCGCCGCCATCTGATCCCACGTAATCATGTAGTCAAGCACATTGTTATCAATTCGCAGCACCACCACTTCGCTGGCCGCCAAGGCCGATGTCTGTCGCGGCTGTCGATCGGCCAGCGGGTGACGCGCTTCAGGAGTACCCGCGACAACGGATTCTTCACCTCGATGGCTGGTACCGAACAAACGCACTTCGCCACGCAATAGATAGACGGTCTGATTGTCCACGTCGCCTTCGTGGAACAGATGAACGCCCGGATTGACCGCCTCGCGCGACGATAGCGCGGCCAGTTCTCGCAGCCGCTCGTCGGAAAGGGAAAATAACGGCACGAACTGTCTCAGTAGTTCGATTTCCGAATCGGCAGAAGAGGTCTCGCTCATGGATCGATCCATCGTTTAAGTTACATTATTGTTGTTGTCGCGCGATCAAAAAAAGCTCGCGCCGCGCTGGTCCTCGGCGCGTTGCCCCTAAATTAGCACAGGCCAGCGCCAACAGTGTGATCGCTTTCACAATCCCTTAAGCGGAAAACGCACGCTCTGCCGCCGGGCCGGCGCTTGCCAAGTATCCATGTTGCACCTATAACATATTATCAACGGAGATCGCCGTTGCGAAGATCTGACGCGCGCCTCGCTGCGGGTATTCGCTTCGCTCCACCGGGATTCAGACCCGTATCGCGATCCCGTCCAACGAAATGAATCAACCGGATATCGCAAGCACGCTTTCTACTATAGGGAATGACCATGCCCATGGAACATAGCCCCAGCATCGGCGATTGGTACAAAAACGAAGCGGGCGGCACCTTCGAAGTGGTCGCGCTCGACGAGCAGGACGGCTACGTCGAGATCCAGTACTTCGATGGCACGGTCGAGGAGTTGGATCTGGACGCCTGGCAAGACCTGCAACTCGAGGCAGTCGAACCACCCGATGATTGGTCCGGCTCGCTGGACATCCAGCCGGACGACTACGGCGTAGATATTGAAGGGCACAACCGCCCCGATTCACACAATCCGCTGGACGATCTGGAACAATAACCACGCCGGCGTGTGACCAAAGTCGCAAAACGGTTGCGAGACCGCCACTGGGCCTTCAGATCAAGATGTAACGCCCGATATATGGCATACACGACACGGAAGGCCAGCCTCCTACGGCAGCGCAGGACCGCGCCCGCAATCAACCACAGCGGACGATTATGGCAATCCCGGCAACCATCCGAAGAATTCGGCGCGCATGCCGGCCCGACACGACGTCCTCGCGCAGCCCGAGTACGTGTCGTTGAGTATCGCGCCGCAACAGCTAACCGACCGCATCGCCCAAGCCGGTGGGTTTCCGCCGATGCCGGAGATGGCGCAGCGTGTCTTGCAGTTGCGCGCCAATCCCTACGCCGATATAGGTGATTTAGACATCATGTATTGACCTGCCCAACCTCAAGCAACCCGGGTTACGCTTGGGGTCTTTATCAACCTTCGGCGCAGAGCCGATATTGAGGAGGGCAGGCCATGAAGCAGTTTACCAAATATGTGGGGCTCGACGTACACAAAGACACCATCGCGGTCGCACTCGCCGACCAGGCGGGGGGCGAGGTGCGCTATTTCGGCGAGATCGCCCATACGCCGCAAGCCGTGGCCAAACTGCTCCGGCAGCTGACAAAAGGCGACGCACGGCTTTCCTTTTGCTACGAGGCGGGCCCGTGTGGCTATGGCCTGCATCGGCAATTGCAGGAACTCCAGCAGGACTGCCGGGTGGTGGCACCCTCGCTGATCCCGAAGAAGGCGGGAGACCGGGTGAAGACCGACCGGCGCGATGCCCTAATGCTCGCTCGCCTGCTTCGGGCCGGTGAATTGACGGCGGTGTGGGTTCCGGACGGAGCACAGGAAGCGTTGCGCGATCTCACGCGGGCCCGCGAAGACATGAAGCACCTGCAGCGGCAGGCAAAACAACGGCTGCTGGCGTTTCTCCTGCGCCATGGCCGGCGCTACGACGGAAAGGACAACTGGACGCAGGCGCACTATCGCTGGCTGGAGGGCGTGAAGTTCGATCCTCCTACGCAGCAGATCGTCTTCCAGGAGTACGTCGATACGGTAGTCGTGTTGAGTAAACGCGTCGCGGCGCTTGATGGCCAGATTGAAAGCGCCGCACGCGAATCGGTGTTCTGGGCGGTGATCGAGGCGCTGATGGCGTTGCGCGGGGTGAATCTGCTCACCGCCACGATCGTCGTGGCGGAACTCGGCGACTTGAAACGATTCGCCAGTGCGCCGCAGCTGATGGCCTATCTGGGTGTCGTGCCGAGCGAGTACTCCAGCGGACCCAAGCAAACGCGTGGGGGCATCACCAAGACCGGTAACGGCCATGTGCGCCGGGTGCTGATCGAGGCCGCCTGGACCTATCGGCATCCCGCCCGCAAGACGGCGGTGCTGCAGCGCCGTGCCGAGCGCACGCCCGAGGTCATTCAGGAGATCGCCTGGGACGCGCAAAAGCGGCTGTGTGGCCGTTACCGCCACCTGGAAGCCAAAGGTAAACTGAAAGTGCAGGTCTGCACGGCGATTGCCCGTGAACTCTCGGGCTTCATTTGGGCTATTGGGCAGGCCGTACCGGCACCGTCTGTTCCGGCCCAAGCGTAACGGAGGCCATCATGATGACGCAGTGTGTTGTGAGCAGAATGGGCAACGATCGGAGAACCCTCGAACGGGCTAGGAGGCATCCGGAAACGGTATGATCCTCGACGTTAGAGCGAGGCAGCTCCACGACGGATCACTTGTCATGCGGTACCCAATCCGCGTATATCAGACTGATCAATCGTCGTTACGCCGCCCGTTCTGCTCTCAACACACTGACGACATGAACCGAGACGTCATGAAACGATTTAAAACGTAGGACTTGACAGGTCAATACATATCAGCCCGTATCGTCGAACTCGACCCCAGCTTGGCCGCGCAAGTCATCCGTTACGCCCGCTCACCGTTCTTCGGCTACCGCGGCGAGGTCCACTCGATCCACGACGCGGTCTCACGCGTGCTCGGCTATGACATGACGATGAACGTCGTCATGGGCATTGCCGTCGGTCGTCCGTTCACCATTCCTGCCGACGGCGCGCTCGGCCTGACGAAGTTCTGGCGCGGCGCCGTGCATTGCGCCGCCGTCTGCCAGATACTGGCCCGATCGCTGCCGTTGCGAATGCGCCCCAGCCCGGGCCTGGCCTACCTCTCGGGCATGGTGCACAACTTTGGCTTGTTGTTGCTCGGCCATTTATTCGCATCGGAATTCGCGCGGTTGAACGAAGTCATGCAACAGCAGCCCGGCGTGGCGCTGCCGGAATTGGAACAGCAGGTGCTCGGTATCACCCACATGGAACTGGGCGCGTTGCTGATGGAGCACTGGGGCTTGCATGCCGAGGTCGTCAGCGCGGTCCGCTGGCATCATGATCCCGGCTATGCGGGCGTGCATGCGATTTACCCGAATCTGGTCCTACTCGCCAATCGCCTGCTACAGCGCGTCGATATCGGCGAAGCCGGGCACGATGAGCTTCCGCCAGAGCTACTGCAAACGCTCGGTGTCGGCACCGAGCAAGCGGCACAGGCGTTGGCGACGGTCATGGCTGCGAGCGACGGCCTGGAGCGCATCGCCGGCCAACTTGCTGCCTAATTTATTATTATTATTCAATTAATTAATATATTTCGCATAAATTCCGGACTAGAATCCTGCAAAAATTTCCGGCTGCATTATACTTGAGCCAAGAGTCCGCAGATCCCGCACCAATTTAACACCCCGGCTACCCCGGGTAAGGAGGTCCGGATGAGACGACGACTCTATTTTCTTCTGCCAGATATCGCCATCACACGCACCATTGTCGACGAGCTACTGCTGGCGCGCATCGACGAGCACCATATCCACGTACTGGCGCGCGATGATATTCCCCTGACCGATTTGCCCGAAGCCTCGCTGCTGCAAAAGAGCGATTTGATCCACGGCATGGAATCGGGGCTGATCGTCGGCGGTGCCTCCGGTGCCGTGGTCGGCGCCATCGCTACGCTGTTCCCAACCAGCGGTTTTCTCGGCGCCGGCGGCCTCGTGCTCGCATGCGCGATTGGTGGCGCTATGGTAGGCGTCTGGGCTTCGGGTATGATCGCCACCGATGTGCGCAACAGCCGCTTGCGATCCTTCGAGAGCGCCTTGCAGTCGGGTCAAATCCTGCTCATGGTGGATGCGCCCAAGGAACGGGTTGAGGCGATTCAGATGCTGGTGGAAACCCACCACGAGACGCGCCTCGAGGGCACCGAGCCGACTATTCCCGCGTTTCCGTAACGCGGGGTCTGTCGATCCGGCGCCAGGAGCTCTGAGGGTATATATCCGATGCTGCCGGTAGTCGCGGGGCTGGCAATCGCATTTGCACAGAAATGCGTCGACGGGTGTCTATGGCCGTAGTAGTCGCCGGCAAGCATTCCTGGGATCTGACCCCGCGCGAAGCGGCTGCGCTGCAACGCCGGCTGCAGGCGGAGGTCATCTGCGAAGACCGGATCGGCGCGGTCGAGTACGTCGCGGGCGTCGATGTCGGTTTCGAGCAGAGCGGGCGTGTCACCCGAGCCGCGGTGGCGGTACTGACATTCCCGGGCTTGGAACTGTGCGAACACGCGCTGGCACGCGAACCGACGCGTTTCCCATACGTCCCGGGGCTATTGTCGTTTCGCGAAATTCCCGCCATCTTGACCGCCTTGCAACAACTGCGATGCAGCCCCGATCTCGTGCTTTGCGACGCACATGGGCGCGCCCACCCACGTCGCTTCGGATTGGCGAGTCACCTGGGTCTATTGCTGGACCTACCCAGCATCGGTGTGGCCAAATCGCGTCTGATTGGCGATCACGATCCGGTGCCGCCGCAACGTGGCGCATCGGTGGCGCTGCGCGATCGTGGCGAGACTATTGGTGCGGTGCTACGCACCCGCGCCGCCACGCGACCGGTATATGTGTCCATCGGCCATCGTCTCAGTCTGGCTACCTGTATCGACTATGTGCTGGCCTGCACACCTCGTTTCCGGCTCCCCGAAACAACGCGCTGGGCCGATCGTCTGGCCTCGGACCGTGACCGTCGACGCCGCGCACGTAGCACATCGACCGCGACGATAAAACGATAGCATGGCGTTCGACATGTAAACTCACGCCGTCACCAGCCGATAACAGGGATAAGACGTAATCGCTACGTACACGGGAGCTATTCCATGGTCACGATCTACGATCTGGTTGAGGGTACAATCGAGCATATCCGCACACGCGCCGACGCCACGACGGCGCCGCAAGCGGCGTCTTCGGAACCCGCCGGGATCGACCCGGCGCCGCAACCCGGGCTGCAGCCAGCATTGTCGCCAACCGCGCCTCCGGCCGCACACCAACCTGTGCTGTTCGATGTCAATCGTCTGCTGCGCCACTATGATCACTGACCCGCATGCCTCGACCAAACCGCCGCCAACAGCGAACCGGGAAGGTTGCACCAGGTATTGAACAGCGCAATCACGAAATCCGAGCGCAATAGAAAGATGAGTGTAAGCGGTCGCAGAGCACGTCCCGACCAGATATTGATCAACCGTCCGGAGAACACAGGTGCGATAACGCCTTAGTGGCTAACGACATTGCGAAGATTTGCCGACGTCAGCCTCAAGTCCATACCCGACACAACGATACCAAGTAGCGACACGCTTGTCCGCCACAGCACTGAGAGCGGAAACAACGCCGTTACGGGCGCCGTCATGACGCGCCATCGACAACGCGTATGGCGCCGTGTAGACGTATTTCCGCGCCATCGACGCTCAGCGCCAGCGGCGCCAACGCTTGCCCTGAGCATGGGCCGTATACACAATATCCGTCGTCGATACGAAACTGCGCACCGTGCGTCGAGCATTGAATCAGTGTGCCATCGATGTTCAAAAACTGGTCGGGCGTCCATTCCAACGACACGCCCATGTGGGGACACTGGTTGAGGTAACCAAAGACATTATCACCGCGCCGTACGACGAAAATTGCCGCCACGCCACTAGCATCCTCGATGTAAAATCCGCGCGCGCCCGGATCATCCAGATCATCAAGGCTGCACAACAGCACCGAACCCGGCGCGCGCGCTGTCCTGCCTGACTCAGGCGGGGCGCCTCCGGCGCCCGACGGCATACTGTTGTCCAGCAGATGTTCGAAGCCGACCTGCCCACACTTACGGCCGGAAAGCTCTGTGGCGACACCGAGCGCCTGCTCCCAATCCAAGCCGCGCATGCGCGCATCGATGATACCGGCATTGAATGTATCGCCGGCACCGAGCGTGTCGACGACGCGGGCCGGCAACCACGCCGGCGCCATGTAGGTCGCGCCCGCACGACTACGTGCCCATGCCCCGGCCTCACCCCACGCACAAACGAGATCGGTATTCGGCAGCCGTTGCGCGGCGGCGTCGAGGAACTGCCTCGCATCACCATAACCCTGGGCATGCGCATAGGCGCGCGCGAACAACAACAGATCGGCAAACGGGAATAACGCGTCGAAACCTCGGCGCGGCTTTTCTACCTCCAACGACACCATCATAGCCGGGTGCTCTTTACGCACGCGCGCCAGCATGCGTGCAAGCTCGGGAATGTTGCGCCCCTCGAAGTGCAACCAATCAAACGGGGTCAGATCGAGTTGGGAAAAGTGCTCCGCATCCAGCTCCGGCAGATCGCGGTAGTGCACGATGCTGCGCGAGCCATTGCGTGCGTTTAGCGTAACGTAGGACACCGGCAACTTTCCCGCCGCGCTGTAGCAACACGGTGAGCACGACACGCCGTTTTTGCGCAGATCCTCAACGACGCGTTTTGCATCCGGCTCGTCGGCCAGCACTCCGAGCCACTCGCAGGAGTGGCCGAGCTGACTCAACACCACCAATGTATTGGCGGCGTTGCCACCGCGGCAGATGCGCTGCGCAAGCGCACGCACCTCGGTGTCTTCCGCCGGGAACCCGTCCACGGTATTGATGATATCGAGAGTGGCATTGCCGATGCCAAGTATGCGTGCCATATGTGCATGGCACGATACGCACGCCGGCGCCGTTGTCAACCTCGGCGCTTAGCGTTCGCGCGCCAGGCGGAAGCCGACATAGTCAACGCGGGTATCGGCCGGCAGGCTATAACGTTTGGTAGAACGAAGATTTTCGGATGGCGTTCGATAAGAACCGCCACGAGCAACGTGCTGGCGGCAGCCGGGCTTGGTCCAGGCTTGATCATCCGACGGTGCGCCGTCGTAGTTGTCGTGAAAGCAATCCTCGGTCCATTCCATGACATTACCGGCGGTATCGTGCAGGCCGAGGGCATTGGCGGCGAAACTGCCCACCGGCGCGGTTCGGTGCCCGTCCCAACGGCTACCACAATTGAAACAGTCGGCGCGTCCCTTACCGGCCACATCACCCCACCAAAATGTGCTACTGGTCCCGGCACGTGCGGCGTATTCCCATTCCGCCTCGGTAGGCAGACGATAGCGGCGCCCGGTCTGCTGCGATAGCCATTGGGCATATGCAACCGCGTCGCCCCAACTGACATTGACCACCGGCCGCTGATCCCGGCCCCAACCGGAGTCATCGGGTTTAGTACGCCCGGTGGCATCGGCGAACCGGTCGTACTCGGCAAACGTAACTTCATCACGAGAAATCGAAAATCCCGGCAACGTTACCGTGTGCCGCGGCCGCTCGCTGAAATGCGGTGAGTCGATGCGACTACCCATGGCGAAGGAACCGGGAGGAACCTGCACCATCACCGGCCCGGCGCTACCGTCGGCGAGAAAATCCTGGTAGGTGCGTCCCGGCTTCATAATATTCGCCGGTAACGCCGGCGCACGCGCGGCCTGCGCGACGCCGGCGGGCACGTTCGCCTTGGCGTCATTCGGCGCCGGCGGCATCGGCTTGGTCGTTTTTTTTGCCGCAACCGGCGGCGGCTTGGTCTCTAGTGTGCGGACAAGCGGCGCCGAATCGGGCGCCACGGAGCGATCAAGGTACCAATAGATACCCGCCCCGGCCACGGCGCCGAGCACAAGCGCCGCCGTCACCGCGAAAAATCGTTGTGCACGACGGCGACGAACATCAGCTAGCTCCTGCTTATGCAGGTGGGCATCAGCGTCGGTCAGATCAAAAACGTCGGCCAAATCTCCAATCGTCGGGTCGAGACGACCATCGGAGATATCGCTGGCTTTAGCATCCTCGGCGGCGTCGTCTGCTACACTACGCGCGGAAATCTCCGACACTACCACGCCGTCTTCAACAACGTCTCCGCTACGATGCCTATCCTTATAGAGCTGTTCAATTTCCAGTTTAAGCGCCGAGTTTTCCTCGCGCGCCTGCCGCATGATCGCATCGGCTTCCGCCTTGTACTGCACCAGATGTGCTTGCATGTCGCGTTGCACCTGGCTTAGATCATGGTGAAAACCGCTATCGTCCGCCGACATTTGGCGCGTTAACGCCAGCTCTGATTCCATGGCCTTTATTCGATGCTCAGCCGCGCGTAACGCGTTTAGGGTTTCCTGCAATTTACGCTCGGCGCGATCGGTATGTCGCGCGCCTTGCTCCAACTCGCGGCGCATTCGGCTAATTTCCTCGCCCGCTTGTTGCAGTTCTTTGTCTGCCTGGGCGCGAATGGTTGCGATCTCTTCGCCAGCCTGATCGAGATTCTCCTCCGCGGCCATTTCACTTTCCCGTTCCAACTCCAGCGCACGTTGTCGCAACGAGTTTGCTTCATCAACGGCCTGCGCCAGTTGCGCCGAGAGCGTTGCATTTTCTCGCTTGAGTTGGACCAGGTCGTCGACCGTATCCTGCTGCGCGGACTCGGAATTCGCCTGTTGGGCGCTCAGCGCTTCGGCTTGCTTGCGTAACACCTCGATCTCGTCGATGAGTTTGGCATTTTCAGCCGCAAGCGTAGCGCTGCTTTGCTGCTGATCTTGCGCGGACGCGTCAATCTCAGCGCGCAGTTCGCTCAACTCCTCAGCGACACGATCGTATTCACGCTGAACATCCTCATATTTTCGCTGCGCGGAGGTGGAATGTTGCTGTAGTTCCTCGTATTCACTGCGAAGGCTGTCCAACTCGTCACCAAGCTTATGCAAGCGCGCACCGCTGGCCCGATCCGCGTCAAGCCGTTCCTGGCGCAGTTCTTCCAATTCCTGTTCGGCGCTTGCGAGCGCCTCGGTCCGCTCATGTAGCTGGTCGTCGAGCGCACCCGCCTGTTTTTCTGATGCCTGTAAGCGCTGCTGGAGTTCCTCTATGCCACGGTCGCTAGATTCGTTTCGCGCTGCGAGTTCCTGGGCCAACACGGCACGCGCTTGTTCGGCGCTGCTGAGCGCCTCGGAACGTTCACGCAAATCCTGTTCGAGTCGAGCGCTGTCCTGCTCTAGCGCATCAATTTTCTGTTCTCGCTCACTCAACACGCGCGCTATCGAATCGCCCTGGCTGCGCGCTTCGTGCAGCGCCTGCTCGTTTTTCTGCAGCAGCACATGCGCTTGCTCTGCTTCGGCCTGAGCGGCGCGCAATTGTTCCTCGAGCGCGGCTACTTGTGCTTCGCCGCGTTCGAGTAATTGTTGTTCCAGCGCGTCCTTATCGGCCTGCAGCGCCGCGAGTGCCTGGTCACGTTCACGCGCCTGTGTTTCGGCGCGCTCGTTGGCTTCGTTCAGCGCTTGTTCGTGTGCCGCCTGCAGTTCGGCATATTGGGCTTCCGCGCGTTCGCGAGCACG
>JASBUN010000015.1 GCA_030147845.1 Gammaproteobacteria bacterium | reverse complement strand
TGACCATGTATTGTCGTGTATGCGATTCGCAAAACCTCGAGCCGGTGGTCGATCTCGGCAGCCAGCCGTGGTGCAATCATTTTCTCAAAGCGGACGAGGTCGGCAAGGAACCAACCTATCCGTTGCGGGTTGTGTTCTGCCACCAGTGCGCCACCGCGCAGCTGGATTACACGGTCAAAAAAGAAATTATGTTTGGGGATCACACCTATTTATCCGGTGTGACCAAGTCGCTGAGTCAGCACTTCAAGGCGGTGTCTGAAGAGATAAATAGTCGGTTTTTTGAACAACAAAGAGAAAAATCGGTGCTCGATATCGGCTCGAACGACGGTACCCAGCTAAAACACTTCCAGGCGCTCGGTTATGAGGTGCTGGGCGTCGAATCGTCGAAGACGACCGCAAAAATCGCCAACGAGGCCGGTGTGCCGACGCTGAACGCGTTTTTCAACCAGGGAACGGCCAAGACGATCGGCCGGCAATTCGACGTCATCAATGCGGCGGGCGTTTTTTTTCACCTCGAAGAACTGCATTCCGTCGCCGATGGCATCCGTGACGCGCTGAAGCCCACGGGCGTGTTCGCGGTGCAATTTTTGTACATGAAAAGTATCATGGACAATCTTGCCTTTGACCAAATCTACCACGAGCATCTGCTGTACTATAACCTGAACACGATAAACGTTTTACTCAAGCGCCACGGCTTGCAGATGTTCGATGCGTACTTGGCCCCCATACACGGCGGTTCAATCATAGGCTTCGTCGGTCACCAAGGGCAGCGCGACATAAGCGATCGCCTGCGCGAAATGCAGCAGGCTGAAATCGACGATCACAGTAACGAAATTGAATCCTATCGGGCGTTTGCCCGGCGAATAGAACAAATGAAGCAGCGCGATCTCGACTATCTGCGAAATGCCAAGCGCGAGGGTAAGCGTGTATTTGGCTTTGGTGCGCCGGTCAAGGGCAATACACTATTGAACTATTTCGACATCGGCCCCGATTTGATTGAGTGTCTGGTGGAAAAAAATACCTTACGCAAGGGCCTCTACTCACCGGGCATGCATATTCCGGTATTGATCGAGGATGAGTTGACCGAGCTGCCTGATATCTACTATGTGCTGGCTTGGAATTTTAAAAAGGAAATCCTGGCCAATAACCAAGATCTCGTAAACAAGGGTGTGGAATTCTATTTTCCAGTGAACCCGAAGGAAGGATGAAATGAATATTGTTGTCACGGGCGCCACCGGGTTCCTCGGCACGTCACTTTGTCGCGCGCTGGAAGCGCAGGGTCACAAAGTCACGCGTCTGGGCTCGAAGAACTGTGACTTGCGCGATGCAGGCTCTCTCGATGTGCTTGATGGTAACGACTACGACCAGATATATCATCTGGCCGCCTGGACGCAAGCGGGCGATTTCTGTCTTTATCATCCAGGTGAGCAATGGGTAATTAATCAACAGATTAATACCAACGTGCTTGCCTGGTGGCAGGCAAAGCAGCCGACGGCGAAACTGATCTGTATGGGGACCAGTTGTGCCTATGCGCCGGACGCCGATTTGGTTGAGGAAAACTATCTCAAGGGTGAGCCGATAGACAGTTTGTTCACTTACGCGATGACCAAGCGCATGCTGTATGTTGGCCTCTTAGCTTTGCAAAAACAGTTTGGCCTGAAGTCGCTGTGCCTTGTGCCGTCGACGTTGTACGGACCGGGCTACCATACCGAAGTTCGTCAGATGCATTTCGTCTTTGATCTGATACGCAAAATTTTGCGCGGTAAGATGTATGGCGAGCCCGTTGTGCTATGGGGCGATGGTCACCAGAAGCGTGAGTTGGTTTTTCTCGAAGACTTTACCCGCATTGCGATCGAGCTTGCCGGCAAGGCCGACAACGATTTGATTAATATAGGTGCAGGGGCGGAGTTCTCGATCCGCGAGTTCGCCGCGTCGATTTGCCGTGCGGTCGACTACGATTTCGATTTGATACAATTCGATACTTCCCGTTATGTCGGCGCGCGTTCCAAATGTTTGGTGACCAATAAGCTAAAAACATATATTCCCGACCTGGAATTGACGAGCCTGGACGTGGGACTGGCGACGACCATCGACTGGTTTCTCTCGGAGAAGGATAAGTTATTGCCGGCGCCGTCCGACCAGGCGGCGCGTTGATCCTATTCGGTGCTGTAGACGCGCGGTGCGCGTGACGCCCGGCCGGAACAAGAAGATGCCCGGTGGCAGTGGAGACAAATGCAGCGTTTTGTTTTAGTGGACCACTCGGTGGTCAGTGTGGGCGGTCATCATCTCGAATATGCCGACCATGTGTTGAATACGGCGGCCGACATGGGCTACGAGCCGATATTGGTGTCAAACCGGGCGGCGACGGATGTTGGTGGCGCAGGATTTCGTTTGCACCCCATCTATCGTCACGGTGTCTGGGGCTTCATCGCCTTTCCTAAATTGTATGGTGCGCTTAAGGCAGTGGAGCGCACGCTCGGTCGGCGCGGCGGCGCCGACCAAACGCCGGTGACAACGCACGATAGCAATAACAGGGCGGGGATTTGGAGCCGTGTGAAATCGTCGATAGTGCACCTCTACGACAAACGCAGGCGCGTGGCGTTCGCGCAGGATACAATGCGCTTACTGGATAGCTTGGGCGTGCGGCAGGGTGATGTTTTCTTCCTGCCGACATTGGGCGCGGTGGAGCTACATGCTCTTCTCGATGTATTTAGCCGGTGTTCCGATGCCAAGCAGGCGCAATGGCACCTACTGTTTCGCAGAGACATATCCGTAGACAGTAGAAGTGCCGCGGAAACCCGGCGCATGCGCCAAGCGCTGGCGCGCGTGCGTACTGCGTTCGCTGGCTGGCCGATCCATTTCTACACCGATACCGAAGAACTTAGCGCAGCGTACGCGGCTCTCGATCAGATGCCGTTCCAGACCCTGCCGATACCGCATACGCGCCCTAAACGCGATGGTAATGCCGGCAGGAAGAACGGACTACGCATTGCATATATTGGTGACGCTCGTGTTGAAAAGGGGTTTCATCGTTTGCCCGTCATTGTCGACGCGCTATCGAGCCAAGCCGCTGGTGGCGAGCGCCTACGATTCGTGTTTCAGGCGAATTACGGCACACCGAATCGCGAACAACAAGTCGTTGCCGCCCAAGCGGCGTTGCAGCGGTGGATTCCGGATCTGGTGGAGTTGATTACCGAGCCGCTGACATCCGAACAGTATTGGGACATGCTTGCCGCGAGTGATATTGTCTTGCTGCCGTACGAGCCACAGGCCTATCGCGCCCGTAGTTCGGGGATATTCGTAGAGGCTTTGGCCGTCGGTCGGCCGGTGATCGTACCCGCGGGAACCTGGATGGCGACGCAGCTCAGTACCATCCAAGGCGCAAGTCAGGCCGTTACGGAGCCGGCGCGCGATGAAATTGGTCTAATTTATAATGACGTTACTGAAGTACCCGAACTGCTCAACCACATGATCGCCCACTACGCCACTTTTCGCCGCCATGCCGAAGCATTCGCACCGCAATGGCGCGCGCGGCATAATTCACTACGCTTGATCTCCATGCTGTCCGACAACACGGCTGGGGAACTACAGCCAGGAAGCGCACTATGATCATTAGCATGACTCCGCTTCGAATCAGCTTTCTCGGTGGCGGCACCGATTATCCCGAACATTTTTCCGAGTTCGGCGGCGCAACCTTGTGTACATCGATTAACAAATATACCTACGTGACGGTGAAACCGCTCACCGGGTTTTTTGACTACCGCATTCGAGTGAGTTACTCGAAGACCGAGCTATGTTGGGACATCGATGAGATTCAGCATCCGTCGGTGCGTGAATGCCTTCGCTTCATGGGTATCGAACACGGCATTGAGGTTGCCGTGGTCAGCGATCTGCCGGCGCGCACCGGTCTGGGGTCATCGTCCGCATTTACCGTCAGCCTGTTACATGCCTTGCATGCACTCAAGGGCTCCGTGGTTGGACGCGAACAACTGGCGCGTGAGGCCGTCTATATCGAGCGGGAAATGATTCATGAGCGAGTCGGTCTGCAGGATCAGTATGTTTGCGCTTGTGGCGGGCTGTTGCATCTGACGTTTCGCGATAAAGACAAAGTGCAAATCGGCTTGGTGGCCATCTCTACTGAGCGCCTGAAACAGTTGGAGCAGCGCTTGATGGTGTTCTACACCGGCATCCAACGCCATGCGCATGAGATCCTGGAATCGCAGATGGAGCGTACTTGTACCGGTACGCTTACGCCGGATTTGAACCGGCTGTCTGCGATGGTCGAAGAAGGCGTGGCACTGCTCGGTGGGAAGGGCCCGCTGGCGGCGTTCGGTGAATTACTGCATGAGGGTTGGCAGCGTAAACGAAGTTTGTCCGACGCTATCAGCAGCCCGTTCATCGACGATATTTATGAGCGCGCGCGTGGCGCCGGCGCCATTGGCGGCAAACTATTGGGCGCCGGTGGCGGCGGCTTTTTGTTGATGTATGTCGAACCCGACAAGCGCGATGCGGTGCGCGCTGCGCTGCAGGATCTGCGCGAAGTCGAGTTCTCGATGGAAGACGGCGGTTCGCGCTTGATTTTTTATCGCCGATGACTAGCCAGATCTATCGTTGGCAACGTTGACATGTCTTGGCGTGCGTACCGCTCCTATCTTGGATTGGCCTATCGCGTCTGGCGCACACAGGGCGGCGCCGGTCTCGTCCAGGCGGTCAGGCGTCGGCTGCAATCGGGGCGTTCAAGCGCCGATTGGACGATCCCGCGAGTCCCACCGGCGGGGGCAACGACGTTTCGGTTTCAGCCGGCGGCGACGCCGGAAGTTTCGGTGCTGATCCTGGGTCGCGAGCCGGCGTCGCTGGATCGTTGCCTGCAGTCCTTGGCGGCGCACGAAGAATCCGCCGCCGTCGAGGTCATGGTCATTGTCACCGGCGCGGATATCGATACCGCGCGATTGCAGCAGCGCGGCATAAAAATCGCTGCACCCCAACACAGTGCCCCGCCTTCGGACACGTGGGCGGCGGCTGCGGCCGACCTCACCGGCCGGTACGTGCTCCTGTTGGCGGACAACATGCTGGTTACCCGCGGATGGTTGCAGGCAATGCTGGCTACCTTCGCATGCCATGCCAACGTCGGTGTAGTGGTGCCGAGGGTGGTGTCGGAGCACGGTCGGCTTTTGGCGGCCGGTGTGCAACGCACCTCTGGTATCGGCTGGGCGCCGATCGGGGCAGGCGGCGAGCCATTCAGCCCGGAATACAGTTATGCTCGCGACGTCGACGGTTGCCTGCGCGGCTGTGTATTTTTTGATGCCGGTTTGTTCCGCCGCGTGGCGCCGGCCTTGGCTCGGGAGAGCCTTGCCGACGTAGGCATAGACGCCGGGCTGAGCGTGGGTGTCCGCGATGCTGGCCGTAGAATCGTCTATCAACCGGCGGTGACGATGGTTAGCAGCGACAACGCCGTGGTTCGAGCGGTAGATGACGACGGCGCAATCGCCAGTCAGCCGTGCCGCCAAGAACGCCAACGATCCGATCACGTGTTGATCATCGACTCGTGCGTACCGACGCCGGACAGGGATTCGGGCTCGTTGCGAATGTGGAATCTTCTGCAAATATTCCAGCAGTCCGGGTTTCGGGTCACGTTTTCCGCTACCAACCTCGATTATCTGCAGCCGTATACAACCCGACTGCAATCCTGTGGTGTCGAGATGTTGTACCGACCTTTCGTGCGCGCTATCGAGTCACATCTGCGCGAAGTCGGCCAGCGTTATTCGGTCATTCTATTGAGTCACCCGGAGACCGGCGAGACTTATACGAAGCTGGTGCGCGCGCTGTGCCCGGCGGCGACGCTGGTATACGACACCGTCGACTTGCGCTACGTTCGGGAAGAGCGCGAAGCGACGCTGTATCGCAGCGCCGGTCTTAAACGTTCTGCGGCACGACGCAAGCGCGCCGAGCTGGAGATCATGCGGCAATCCGACATCACCTGGGTAGTGAGTGCGGTGGAGCAGGATTTACTAAAAAATGAACTCCCCGATCTGCGCGTGGAAGTCGTCTCCAATATCGTCGAGCCGCGCGAAGCCGTCAGGGGCTTCGATGGGCGCAAGGATCTATTGTTCTTGGGTAATTATCGGCACCCGCCCAATGTCGATGCCGCGAAACACCTGGTGGCGGACCTGTTCCCGCTGATAAAGACGCGGCTGCCGGGCGTTCGTCTGTTTATCGTCGGCAGTCATGCGGGTGATAACATCACGGCTTTGGCGAGCGATGATGTGATCGTGACCGGCTATGTCGAAGACCTGGAGCCCTATTTCAGTCAATGCCGCGTATTTGTGGCGCCCTTACGCTACGGCGCCGGCGTAAAGGGTAAACTCAACATGGGCATGAGCTATGGATTGCCGATTGTCGGTAGCGCGGTGGCGGTTGAGGGTATGGACCTCGACGATGGCCGCGACGTGATGGTTGCAGATGAGCCGTCCATCTTCGCCGACAAGGTCGCTCAGGTTTACCAGGATGCTGATCTTTGGCAACGGCTGTCGACCGCGGCAATGAGCGTGCTGCAAAACTCCTATTCGCGTGCAGTGCCAAAGGCGGCGATCGAACGGCTCAAAGCGGCCGGAGTGAATGGTCAGCGATGACATACCGCGTGCATAATCCGGTCGGCAACCGAATCGTGCTGGTTTGAACGCCGACTTATCCTCGTTGACGCTCAGTATCTCGGTAGTTATTTATAAGCCCGACTGGGACGTGCTGTGCGACACGCTTGAGACGCTGCTACTGGTCCCTGGTCCAGCGCGTGCGTGACGGACACGCGTGTCGCGGCCGAGGTCACGCCTATCCGCGAGCTCGACGGACGGCGCATCGGCGGCGGCAGCCGCGGTCCGATAACGCAGCGATTGCAGGGACTGTATTTCGATCAAGTGCACGGTCGCCGCGAACAACACCCCGAATGGTTGACGTTGGTTTAGCGTTGCTGATACGGGATTCGTAAAGCCCCGCCTTGCACGGCTGAAGCCGTGCCTACAAGGGGATTCACGACGGCCACGGTTTTGATGTTCGGTGTGACGCGGTTTGGTTTTGTAGGCACGGATTCATCCGTGCCCGCATGAACCGCCGCCGCCCTGCATCGCTGAAGCCGTGCCTACAAGGGGATTCACGACGGCCACGGTTTTGATGTTCGGTGTGACGCGGTTTGGTTTTGTAGGCACGGATTCATCCGTGCCCGCATGAGCCGCCGCCGCCCTGCACGGCTGAAGCCGTGCCTACAAGGGTATTCGCCGGTGCGCGCAGCCGAATTCGCCACCGGGTAACATGGGAGATGCTGCAATGCCACTACAACAGCCTGACGGCACGATCGAGCCAAATGCTCAAAATCTCTATGAAGTCACTCGCGCCGATCTACCGTTGCATTGTCCCATGCCGGGTATGAGCCTGTGGAACTCGCACCCGAAGGTATTTTTGCCCATCGAGGAGAGCGGGCGGGCCAAGTGCCCCTACTGCAGTGCCGACTACGTACTCAAGGGTGACGACTGACGCCGCCTGGCCGCACGCCTAAGCGCCGATGGCATGCGTGTGGCGGCGCCGTCGCGGCTCCTTGCCTTGTTCGCCGCCCGCATTCGTAAAGTATCCACTGTGCACGCATCGGCGCGCAGCGGCCAGGCGCTACACGCCGCGGATTTGCGGCCAGGGTAAACGATTGAATCAAGAACGATCGTATTGTGAGAAGCGGGGCGCGCTCGTTGTGGTGGTCGAATGGTATATTGCCGGGCTGCGCTCGGTTGGCTCCGGCGGTTCGTTGAACCGCAGCCGTCCCGTTCGATGCACACACCGGGCGCGCCGATTGTTGCCGTTTGCTGCGATGCGAAACAATGGCCGGCCATGCGAGTGGGTATACCGCGCGTTTGCCGTGACCGCCGAGCGTCATACGGAGTCGAAATGGATTCTGTAGGGCGGTAGCGTGGCCAAATAAGGGTGGCACAGTCGGCGTTCCATTGGTGGCGAACGTCAGTCAATACGATCCATGCCGACGGCATGGTGCGCCGATTGTTTTAATTTGTGTGTCGATGAACTGGGGTTGCTGATAAAGATGGCTTACATCACGAACACGGCGGGAGCGTTCGGTCGACTGTGGCGTTACCGGGATTTGGTGCGCAATCTTGTCTTGAAGGACATCAAGGTGCGCTATATGGGCGCCGCGTTGGGCTTTGCTTGGTCGCTGGCCAACCCGATCGTCATTACGTTTATGTATCTGATGATCTTTACCTATATTTTCCCCTCAACGCAGCCCCATTTTCCGTTATTCCTGGTTACCGGCATTGTGCATTGGACACTGTTCAGTCAAGTGATCGGCCAGAGTTGCGAAGTGTTGGTCGCCAACAGTGGCCTGATCAAGAAGATCTATTTTCCGCGCTTGCTGATACCGGTCGCCAGCGTATTGGTTAATTTGGTGCTGTGGCTGGCCGCCCTGGGCGTGTATTTGGTATTTTACCCGCTGCTGGGGGGTAAATTCAGCCTTGTGTTATTCGTTTATCCGTTGTATTTGCTGCTATTTGTCGCGTTTATTTGGGGCCTGACTCTGATACTATCGACCCTTTATGTCGAGTTCAGGGATCTCAAACATCTTATCGAGGTCGCCTTGCAGGTTTTGTTTTGGGCAACGCCGATCATCTATGAGGTGGGGCGTGTTCCGCGCCATATTCAGGAAGTGATGATACTCAGTCCGCTGGCGGAATTTACCATCATCTTTCAACAAATCTTTTACGCTAACAAACTGCCGTCGTTAAACATCACCATGGCGTTTTTCGCCTGGACGGTGGTCGTGGTCGGTTTGGGCTTATGGTTATTCAATCGGCGCGTTCCAGAATCGGTGGAGAGACTCTGATGGCGAACGATGCTGCTCAGTCGGACGACGTCATCGTCGTCGATCATGTGTCCAAATCATTCACCTTGCATCACAATCGCGTGTCCAGTCTCAAGGGTCGTTTTATCGGTCTGTTTAAGCAGCGCTGGCGGCAGCATGTGGAACACTTTCACGCATTGACCGATGTCTCGCTGCGCGTAAGGCGCGGCGAAGCGCTGGCGCTGATGGGCGCGAACGGTTCGGGCAAGAGCACGCTGCTGCAGATCGTGGCAGGCATTCTGCGCCCGACTTCAGGCCGCTTGTGGACGCAGGGCAGGATTGCGCCGTTGATCGAGCTCGGCGTCGGATTTAATCCGGAGCTGACCGGCGAGGAAAATATTTATCTCAACGGCAGTCTGTATGGCTACCGCAACGCCGAAATCAGACGCTTGGTCGCCGCCATTGTTGAGTTCTCGGAACTCGGTCATTTCATCGACACGCCGGTCAAGAACTACTCGTCCGGTATGTACATGCGTCTGGGTTTCTCGGTTGCCGTGCACTTGAATCCGGAAGTTTTGCTGGCAGACGAGATTCTTGCTGTGGGTGACGTCGCTTTCCAGCAAAAATGTCACGACAAGATTGCTGAATTGCAGCGCAACGGTATGACGCTTTTGTTCGTATCGCACAGCATGGACACAGTGAAGCGCTTCTGCCATCGCTATGTGCGCTTGGATCACGGTAAGATTGTCGAAAGTGGCGTCTTCGAGCGCGATCAACAAGCCGACCAGATCGACGGATCAGTATCATCATCGACACAGCAAAATGCCAATGCGGCGGCAAGCAGCGACCGTCCCGGCAACGCGGTAACCTAGGCGATGGAAGCCATCGTACTCGCAGGCGGGCTCGGCACGCGGCTCAGAGCGGCGGTGGCGGATGTGCCCAAGCCCATGGCGCCGGTGCGCGGGCGACCGTTTCTAGAGTACCTGATGTCCTACTGGATTGCGCAGGGCGTCGACCGTTTTGTGTTGTCGGTCGGTTATAAGCACGAGTCGATCCAGACGCATTTTGGGAACCGATTTGGCGCAGCGCGCATCGATTACGCGCTTGAGGAGCAGCCGCTTGGCACCGGTGGCGGGTTGTGTCTGGCGGCAAAAAAAGTGTTGGCGACCGATACGGTTCTAGTCCTGAATGGCGACACCTATTTCCAAGCGCCATTGGCCGCGATGTGTAAATTCCACGCCGCGCAAGGCGCGGATGTCACCTTCAGCTTATTCCGATCGGGAGACGATCAGCGCTATACGCCGGTGCGAATGGATGAGCGTTCCCGCATCGTGGCGTTAGAAGGCGATATCCGCCGGGGGCAGAACCACGTAAACGGCGGCGCTTACATTTTTAACGTCGCTACGCTGCGTCTGCTTGAGTCATTAGGCGCCGGCAAGCTTTCACTCGAGACTGATTTGTTTCCTCGGTTGCTCACAGACCAGGCGGCGATTTACGGCTATCCTTGCGATGGCATGTTCATTGATATAGGCGTCCCAGAGGACTACCGGCGCGCGCAATCACTGTTGCCGGCGGTAGGGGAGGAATAATTGATGAAATTCCGCGAGACACTGACGCGTAATTTGCGCACATCGATACAGGCCAAGCAGGAATTTTTACAGCGCGAGGCCCAACTGGAGGTTTTCGAGCGTGCCGTGGCCGCCGTCGTGGCCGCCTACCGAAAAGGCGGGCGGCTCTATATTGCCGGAAACGGTGGTTCTGCGGCCGACGCCCAACATCTGGCGGCCGAATTTGTCAGCCGATTGGCGCGCGAGCGAACGCCGCTACCGGCGGAGGCGCTGACGGTGGACTCGTCGGTGTTGACCGCGATCGGCAATGACTATGGTTACGATGAGGTGTTCGCACGCCAGATCGCCGGAAAAATGCGGCCGGACGACGTGTTTTTAGGTATAACCACGTCGGGACGTTCGCCCAATATCCAGCGCGCGCTGGCGCAGTGTCGCGAGATGGGCATCCCCACACTGGTATTTTGCGGGCGAGACGGTGGGCAGGCGGCAAGCGCGGCGGATTACTGTATTATTGCCAGCGGCGACGCGACCAGTACCATACAGGAAATTCATATTGTGCTGGCACACTCGCTGTGCGAGTGCGTAGAGGCGGAAATTTGTCCGCGTTAGTCGATTAATTGTTTGAATATTTACCTCAGAGAGGCAGGTGCGTTTCATGAGTCACCATATACTTGTAACGGGCGGTGCGGGCTATTTAGGGTCGACGATGGTGCCGGATCTTTTGGCGGCAGGCCACAAAGTCACCGTGCTGGACAATTTCATGTTTGGCCAAAACAGTCTCGCGCATGTTTGCCATCATCCGAACTTTAACGTCGTGCGCGGCGACATTCGTGTAGAAAAAACCATACGCCCGTTGCTAAAGGAAGCGGATATCGTTATTCCCTTGGCGGCGTTGGTTGGTGCGCCACTTTGCAACCGGGATCCGGTCGGCGCGACCACCGTCAATCACGATGCCATCATGATGATGCTCGGTTTGTTGAGCAAAGATCAGATTCCGTTGATGCCGACCACCAACAGCGCATACGGTACCGGCGACGAAAATAACTTCTGCACAGAGGAGTCGCCGCTGCGGCCGATTTCCCAATATGCAATCGAGAAGGTAGAGATCGAGAAGTCGTTCATGGAACACCCGAACGCGGTCAGCTTCCGTTTGGCGACTGTATTTGGAATGTCGCCGCGCATGCGTATCGATCTGCTCGTCAACGACTTTACCTATCGCGCCGTATACGATCGATTTGTGGTCTTATTTGAAAGTCACTTCAAGCGCAACTATTTGCACGTGCGCGATGTTTCGCGCGTTTTTCAGCACGCCATCAATAATCACGAATCCATGACAGGGCAGATCTATAACGTTGGATTATCCGACGCAAACGTATCGAAAAAAGAGCTGTGCGAGGTCATTCAACGCCATGTCTCGGATTTCATTTTTATGGAAGCAGCAGTTGGAAAAGATCCGGATCAGCGTAACTACATCGTCTCCAATGCCAAGATTGAGTCCACCGGCTTCAAGCCAAAATACGGCT
Organism: Gammaproteobacteria bacterium; assembly: GCA_030147845.1. Taxonomy (GTDB): domain Bacteria; phylum Pseudomonadota; class Gammaproteobacteria; order JASBUN01; family JASBUN01; genus JASBUN01. Next base: position 1,272 of record JASBUN010000015.1, on the reverse strand, counting down.
TGGACCACGGCGTTCAGGAATTGATCAAAGGCTACACCATGATCAAAAACGCCAAATACGGCAATGTCTGAGGTAGCGACCATTGATGGAGAACGTGGGCGGCCGCAACGCGGATTTTCTCGTGCTTGGCGCAGGCATCATCGGGCTCGCGGTAGCTAAGCGACTCAGGACGCTATTTGCCGACGCGAGTATCGTCATTCTGGAGAAAGAATCCGCTGCCGGCCGTCACGCCAGTGGGCGCAACAGCGGTGTTCTCCATTCCGGTATTTACTACGGTCCCGGTACGCTAAAGGCGCGCGTTTGTGCCGCCGGCGCGGCTGCGATGCGCGCGTTTGCCGAGGAACACGGCATTGCTTGTCGTCAAGACGGCAAGATCATCGTCGCCACCGAAGAGGCCGAGCGCCCGGCGGTGGATAAATTGCTCGCCAATGCCCGGGTCAACGGTATCGAGGCCGTGCGGCTCGACGATGCCGGGATACGCGCAATTGAGCCCAATGCCCGATCGTGTGGCGCCGGCATCTACTGTCCGACTACCGCGGTAATTGACAGCCCGGCGGTGGTGCGAAAGCTACACGAACTACTGCGAACGGATGGCGTCGAGTTCCGTTTTGGCGAACCGGTGCGCAAGATACTCCCGCTGCGCCGGCAAGTGACGACCCCGCAAGGGGTTTATTCATATGGGCATGTGTTCAATTGTACCGGGGCTTATGCCGACCGCTTGGCGGCGCCGTTCGGCGTCGGCTTGGACTACACGCTGGTGCCGTTCAAAGGGCTCTACTATAAGTTACGGCTGGAGCGATCGCATCTGGTCAATGCCAATATCTATCCGGTGCCGGATATTTCACTGCCCTTTCTCGGTGTTCACCTGACCAGGGTAATCAATGGTGATGTCTATGTCGGCCCGACCGCCATTCCGGCTCTCGGTCGGGAGAACTACGGCGTCTTGAAGGGTATGCGAGTGAGTGAAACGCCGGCCATTGGCTGGCAGCTTGCCCGGCTCTATGGCCGCAACGCCGACAATTTCCGCACATTGGTGCACGCGGAACTGAAGAAATACCGCAAGCGGCATTTTCTCGCGGCAGCCAAGAAACTCATGCCGATATTGGAGTGGGACGATCTCGTCCCTACCAATAAAGTAGGAATTCGCCCGCAATTGGTCAATACGCGGACCAGACGATTGGAGATGGACTATGTCATCGAGCGAACGGATCACTCGACGCATGTGCTGAATTCCATTTCGCCGGCGTTCACCAGTGCATTCGCATTTGCCGA
>JASBUN010000011.1 GCA_030147845.1 Gammaproteobacteria bacterium | reverse complement strand
GACGAGCCGGCGAAGACGGACTTCACCGAGCTCAAGGGCACGGCGACGGCTCGCAACGGCTTGATCGAGAATCGTGATCTGGTGCTGCAAAGCCCATTGTTGCGCGTCGATGGTGCCGGCAACGCCAATCTGGTCAACGAGCAGGTCGATTACCTGATCAAGGCCAAGTTGGTCGCCTCGCTCAAGGGAGAGGGCGGCTCTTCGATGGGCAAGCTGGCAGGCGTGCCGATTCCTATCCGTGTGACGGGCAACTTTAACCAACCGAAGTACTCCGTCGACCTCAAGCAGATCCTGACCGAGACGCAGAAAGCGAAGATCGACGAGAAAAAGAAACAGCTCGAAGACAAGTATCGCAACAAGTTGCAGGATAAATTGAAAGGCCTTTTTGGGAAGTAAAGTCCGTGCCGCGACGCTCGGACGGCCGAGCGCATCGGTTATAATGCGGGTCCATGACCGGACCCGCTGCAATTCCCGCCACCCTGTCGGATCGTTTCGCCGCGCGATTATTGCGCTGGTTTGATCACCACGGGCGCAAGGATTTGCCCTGGCAGCGCGATCGCAGTCCGTATCGCGTCTGGGTCTCGGAAGTCATGCTGCAACAGACGCGTGTCAGTAGCGTAATCGACTACTATCAGCGCTTCATGCAGCATTTCCCAAGCCTTTCGGCGCTGGCGAACGCACCCATCGACGAAGTACTGCACCTGTGGTCAGGCCTGGGCTACTATGCGCGTGCACGCAACCTGCATGCTGCCGCGCAGCAGGTACGCGACCAGTACGATGGTCAGTTCCCGCAAGATTTCGATCAGATCGCAGCGTTGCCGGGCATCGGCCGTTCCACCGCCGGCGCCATCCTGGCGCTGGCCTGCGGCCAACGTCACGCTATTCTGGATGGCAACGTCAAACGCGTGCTGGCGCGCCATCGCGGGGTCGACGGCTGGTCCGGGCAGGTGTCGGTAGGGCGTGAACTGTGGCGTTTGTCCGAGGCGCTGACGCCACAGTATCGTGTCGATGCCTATACGCAGGCGATCATGGATCTGGGCGCCACCGTGTGCGTGCGCGGCCAAGCCGATTGCAAACGCTGCCCGCTGGCCGACGATTGTGTTGCGTATGCCACGGACCGCGTCGCTGAGCTACCCACGCCCAAGCCGCGCAAACAAATTCCGCAACGCGCCACGCGCATGCTCATCATCGTTAATTCGAACGGCGAGGTGTTACTGCAGCAACGACCGCCGGCCGGCATATGGGGCGGACTGTGGAGTCTGCCGGAATGCCCGCCGGATGCCGACGTGGCGCACTGGTGCCGGGCGAATCTACACATGGCGGTCGAAGACATCGAAACCTTATCGCCGCTGCGCCACACCTTTAGTCATTTCCATCTCGACATCCTGCCTGCGCGCGCGACTGTGCGTGTCGCTCCGGATGCCGTCATGGATGCACCGGCGCAGGTCTGGTATAACTGCGCCCAACCCGATCGGCGCGGATTGGCGGCGCCGGTGCAGCGTCTGTTGTCGGCGCATATTCCCCATTAACGATAGGAGTTGAACATGGCGCGCATGGTGCATTGCGTAAAGCTCGATAAGGAAGCGGAGGGTCTCGATCGCGCTCCGTATCCGGGCGAGCTGGGACAGAAGATACTCGACAATGTCTCCAAACAGGCATGGCAGATGTGGCTGGCCCACCAGACCATGCTGATCAACGAAAACCGCTGGAGCCCCATCAATCCGGAACACCGCAAGCTGTTGGAAGAGCAAATGGAAAAATTCTTTTTCGGTGGTGGTGCCGAGATGCCGCAGGGTTACGTGCCGCCGACCAAGTAAATGCGTTCAACGCGCCTGTGTGGCGGCATCATGGACTGGACGTGCAGTCGAGGCGTATATCGGCCTTTTTTCCGGAGGTCGGTTGTCGATGGCCAGGATGAACTTGCTTTGGCGGTCGTCCGGCTGGCTGTAAGCGCAGCCAGTGTCTTCGTGATTTGCCCGTTTTTCGCATACGGCGATAGGGAGGTAATGGCGTTGAAGGGTGCCGCCGTCGGGCTCGGACGAATTCGTTGAGCTGCTTTTCAGCCGTTTGCTTGTTGCGGCCTCGTTACCAAAGGCTTACAAAAAGGCATAAGGGAAGCTCCCAGAATTAAACGGCTGCCCCGCGCGTGCTGATTGGCTCCCTCGATTTCCACGGCGTTCAACTCCTGCTTTATCATCTAAACCGCCATGCCTGTCGATGCGTGACCCTATGTTGTGTCTTGAAGCTACTCTACGCGCGGCCATACCACGTCCCCTTGCCCTTGCCATGCTGGGATAGGTGCCGGCTCGCGACGAGTGACTGCAAATGCTTTTTGACCGTGTTGCGGTTCGCGCCCGTGATATCGACAATCTGGCGCACCGACAACCGGCCATGCTGTGTTGCGAGTTCCAGGATCGATACGGACAGTTCAGGGAGTTTGGCAACAAGAATCTGCTCGCGTTCTATTTTCGCTTCAAGGCACTGCTTTTGTCTTTGTAGCGCCCGCAGAAAATATAATATCCACGGTTGCCAGTGCGGCGCATCGCTGCGAATGGTGCCTTGCGTGTTCCGCAATGCCAGGTAATAACCTTCCTTCGATTGCTCGATCACGCTTTCCAGCGAGCTGTAAGGCACATAGGCGTAGCCGCTTCTCAGCAGCAACAGCGTTGTTAGTACTCGGGACAGCCTGCCATTGCCGTCCTGAAAAGGGTGGATTTCCAGGAACACGACTGCGAACACTGCAATGACAAGCAACGGGTGTAAGTCTCTTTCATCCAAGGCGTCGCGGGTCCAGCTAACAAGCGCTGTCATTAAGCCCGGTGTATCGAACGGGGTTGCGGTTTGGAAAATAACGCCGACTTCCTTGCCGTCGGCATCGAAAGCGCTGACATAGTTCGGGCTCGTCTTGTAGTTTCCGCGGTGGCGTTCATCCTTGGCGCTGTACGCGAGCAGATCACGGTGCAGTTGCTTGATATGGTTTTCCGTCATGTCGATTGCATTGGCGTGGCTGAATACAGCACGCATAACTTCCGCATACCCCGCGACCTCCTGTTCATCGCGCGTATCGAACTTCTTGATCTCGATATCGTTCAGAAGTCGGGCAACCTCCTGGTCTGAGAGCTTGCTCCCCTCGATACGGGTTGACGAGCCAATGCTCTCAATCGTCGCCACCCGGCGCAGCGCGGATAGGCGTTCGGGCGCAAGCGTGCCAAGCGCTCGCCATGCACCTTTGAACTCATCCAGTTCGGCGATCAGCGAAAGAATTTCCGAGGTGATTTCGAGTGTGTTTAGGTTCAAACTCATATCCAAATATATATCCAAAATTATCCAAATAGGCGACCATTATTTGCAACTATCCGTAAAATTATCCAATTATATCCATATATGGCGGCTATTCTAAAAATAAAAAATATAGGTTACATATAAGCTTGAAAGAACGATAAAAATATGTAACATATAATCTGTATTGAGCAATTGGATGAGGAGAAGCTGATAATGCCTGTCATACGCCTGAACGACGCCACTTTCGTCGATCTCAAGACAATCTCAACCTGGATCGGGACGAAGACACCTTCAGAGACGATAGATGCGATCGTCCGTGAAAAGATGGAGGCGCTTGATCTGGAGCGAGACATCAACGATGGAACCTTGATTAACGACAAACCCGAAGGGGACTTGGTCTTCGAAAAAGCGCCGGGCCTTTCCTTCACAAGAATTTTGTCCGCGAGTGTCGACAACGGCAAGCCCGAGAAAATCAACTGGGCCGGGTTACTGATGAAGGTAATCGGTGTCGTGAAGGCGAAAGGTCCGAGCGGCGAAAAACTTGTGACCGAGTTGCAGATTCCGGCCCATGTGTCCGAGTACACGATGGACGGCTACAAGTTCCAGCCTGAATTGGGTATCTCGGTTCAGGGGCAATCGGCAATGGATGCATGGAAGGAGATAAGCAGGCTGGCAAAAAAATTCCGCATCCCTGTGGAAGTGCGGTTCCAGTGGAGAGACAACAAAAAGGCACAGCATCCGGGCAAAATTGGCCTCATTCGCGCTGAATAATCAGCGTAAGAATCTGCTGGGCATTTTTGCCGCAAATGAAAAACGGCAACATCGCGAGCATAGTATTGGCGCCCTAAAAAGCAGTAACCATGGATCGCTATTAGTCACTGGCTCGCGAAACTGGCCGCAATGCGATAACACGTTGTTCTGCATAAAAATTCCGCTTGAAATCCGGCATGCAAAAACCATGTGCCAACGCATGTTTGAGCGGAAGAACGTACGCTGCAGCCGACGGTGGCTAGGCGAATTGAGTTGCCAGTACTAGCTCTCGTCTCGCCGCCACTGTCATTGGCCAATTGAACGATGCAGTTCCCGGAAAGTGCCGCAATTGATGGTCGAACCTCGCCAAAGCGGGCATCAAATTGGGGGGTATGCGGATGTTACCCGAGGCGTCACCCAGGCCACAGTGTTCGAGTACGGCCCGCCGGCGATTTTTCTTTATAGAACAATGGTGGCCAGGGACGGAATCGAACCGCCGACACGGGGATTTTCAGTCCCTTTTTTTGTTATCTTTCGGTTTCCTTCAAGACCCTAATTTTCGCTCTATCCCGCTGAAATACAGGCATAACGCGCTCTTCCGGCTTCCCGTGACTTCCCGTATAATCTTGCACGAATGGGGACGGTGTGGGGACGGTGTGGGGACAGAGGCAAAAACATGGCATTAACCGCAAGAGGATTGAAGGCGCTGGGCGCTGAGAAGTGGCTGGCCGAATCCGCCAAGGGCGAGGGCCAGTTAAGGGCGAAGGGCAGCACGAACGGCGCACGTTTCTACTTCCGTTATCGACGCGGCGACAACACAACAGCCGACCTGCCTTTGGGCCGCTTCGACCCCGAAGGCAAGCAAGGCATGACGCTACGCCAAGCGAAGGCGAAGGCAACTGAATGGCGCGAGCGTTACAAAGCCGGGGAACGTGACCTGCACGCGGCGCGAGACGCCGACGAACGCGAACGGGCACGCGAACGACAAGCCCGCCAAACCGCTGAACGGGCGGCGCGTGAACAAGCGGCCGCCAGACGTACCCGCACGCTGGGCGCACTGCTGACTGCCTACGCCGACCAATTACAACGGGACAAAAAGCCAAGCGCCCGTGAAGTCCGGCGAGCACTCGAACGGCACGCCCGCGACGCATGGCCGAAGCTATGGACCGCGCCGTTGGCCGATGTGACGCCGGATGACCTGCTGGCCATCGTGGCGGTTCCCGCCGATGCCGGGAAACTGCGCCAGGCGGAAAAGATACGCGCTTACCTGCGGGCCGCGTTCGCCGCTGGCATGAAGGCACGCCACAACGCGAAGGCGCTACCTGCCCTGCGGGCGCTGCGCGTCACCGCGAATCCCGCCCGCGACCTGACGCCGATTGAAGGCGCGAACAAGGTACGCGACCGGGCATTATCCCTTGCCGAGTTTCGCGCCTATTGGCGGCATATCCGCGACGTGCCGGACTACGCCGCGCTCCGGTTCCACCTGCTCACCGGCTGCCAGCGCATCGAACAATTAAACCGCGCGACTCAAGCCGATTTCGACCCTGATACGGAAAGCCTGCGCTTGCTGGACAACAAGGGCCGACGTACCAGCGCCCGCCAGCATCATGTCCCGCTGCTGCCGGCCGCGATGGACGCCATGAAAGACATGGGCGCGGGTGCATCCGGGCCGTACGTGTTCACGCTAACGGCGGGCCAATCCGGCGCGGACTACTCGGGGATTTTCCATCGTGTCCGCAAGGTGTCCGATGCCATGCAAGCGGCTGGCGAACTACCGGGCGGGCGGTTCACGCCGGGCGACCTGCGCCGCACCGTGGAAACCCGGTTAGCCGATGCGGGTATATCCCGCGACGTGCGCGCGCGGCTGCAATCGCATGGACTGGGCGGAATACAGGACCGCCATTACGACCGGCACGACTACCTGCCGGAAACACGCGTGGCACTGGAAAAGCTGTACCGCGTGCTGACAGGCACCAAGGCCGACGTGGTTCCCATGCACCGCCAAGCATGATCGTCTGCATTTCCCTTGTCGTTGCTTATAAGCTACAATATACATGATTGAGATTCGCGAATACCAAACCGCCAACGGGCGCAACCCGTTTGCCGAATGGTTAAAGACGCTGTGCGATCGGCAGGCCGTCAAAGCCGTAACCGCCCGGCTGACCCGCCTACAGGCGGGCAATCGTGGCGACTGGAAACCTGTCGGCGCTGGCGTGTTTGAACTGCGGATTGATGCCGGTCCCGGCTACCGCGTGTATTGCGGGCGGGACGGCAAAACGCTGGTGCTGTTGCTATGTGGTGGCGACAAGCGAACACAAACCAAGGACATCGAGCGCGCACATGACTACTGGAAAGACTACAAAGCACGCCGCAAGCGTTCCATTTGACGCGGCGCACTATCTGCAAGCGGACGACATCCCCGGCTACCTGGCCGAAGTCACCCGCGACGGCGATACACGCGCCCTGCCGCTGGCATTGCGCACCGCTGCCGACGTGCTGGGCATGGCCGAACTGTCGCGCCGTACCGGGCTGAATCGTGAAACGCTGTATCGCACGTTATCCAAACGCGGCAACCCGCGACTGAGCACCGTGGCCGCAATTCTGGAAGCCTTCGGCTTGCGCCTTGCCGTCGAACCTACCGACCGGCACGCTGCTTAACCGACTCGCCACGGCTAGGC
>JASBUN010000010.1 GCA_030147845.1 Gammaproteobacteria bacterium | reverse complement strand
GGCCGGTCTCCGGGCTCACGAGGGGAACTGTCGTCCTATCGTCACAGCGCCTTCCCATGCCGTACATGCACAGTGGCGTGATGCGGTGACGGAGAGCTGGATGGCTCTCAACTCGTTTACCGTTGCGGGGGCAGCGCCGGGATTGCCGCTCGATTCGAGGGCGCACCGGCTTCCCGTTTCACTCCGGCGATGGAAGTTCGCCAGAGCACCTGAAGTGGCGCACAATCTACCGGCTGCGCGTGCGTGCTGTCAAGCGCCGGCCGCCGCAGGCGGCGGCGCGCTTAGGGGTCGATGCATCCCTGGGGTTCCGGTAGGCCGGCAATGCGTGAGCCCTGCCGCGACGGCCCGGCGGGGAATAGCGTGTACAGGTACTCCTCGCTACTTTTTTCCGCACCGAACTGCTCTTCCATGTGTTTCATCAGCAGCCGCACCATTGGACTGATGCCAAATTCGAAATAAAACTTGCGCAAGAATCGCAATACTTCCCAATGCTCGGCGGACAAGTGCAGCCCGTCTCGGGCAGCCATGAATTCCGCTAACGGCTCGCTCCACTCGGTCGGGTCGACCAGGTTGCCGTGCGCATATATGCGTATCGTGTTTCCTTCGAATTGGAACTCGCTGATAAAATGCTGGTTCTCGTACGACATGGAGAAGGCATCGTTGGCTTGCGGAAATGATTCCAGTTCGGCGTCGAGCAGCGGTGTCGGGATGCCGGCGATGCGGGTTGCCTGTATCTCCACGCCGTTCGGGAACAGATGCTCAAGATGGGCGTCGGAACCTTTGTCCGGACCCAATCGCTCGGCGACACTGCGGCGCAGCAGCTTACGCACTGGGGAAATGTTGTACTCCTGGTAGAACAGGCGCATGACGCACAAAATTTCCCAATGTTCGTCAGTCAGTTCGATATGTTCCTTTTCGGCCAACGCTTGAGCGACGTCTTCGTTCCAGGCCGCGAGATTGGCTAAACGGCCATCCGGTGTCAGCGAATAACGCACGCTATTGATCCTTAAAGCGGTCATGGCGTCCTCCCGAGGGTCTGAAGTCGAGGCGCAAGCGATCGCCGCAACGCCATTGCATAGTGATGTCCGCATTCGGCCGATGCCGGCACGATAGGGTCGCTACGACGGTGAATACTTCCGCCGCCGGCACGGTTGGTGCGTGCGGCGCTGTGCTGGTTGATGTCCATGTCCCGGCATCGACCCAGTTTATATTTTCTTGAGCATGCATAACCACTCGGTTGTCGTGTCAGTCGATCTGCACTGGAATTCCCGCTATGCGGGCACGCCATTGTTGCGGACCGAGTTGATGTATTGAATTGCCTTCGTGGTCGACGGCCACCGTGACCGGCATGTCTTGCACGTCGAATTCGTACACGGCCTCCATGCCGAGATCTTCGAATGCGACGACATGCGCCGCCTTGACGGCCTTGGCTACCAAGTAGGCGGCGCCGCCGGTGGCGATTAGATACACCGAGCGGTGTTTGCGAATGGCGTCGATACCCTGCGGGCCGCGTTCGGCTTTGCCAATCATGCCGAGCAGACCGGTTTCGGCCAGCATGGCGTCGGTAAATTTGTCCATGCGTGTGGCGGTGGTCGGGCCTGCCGGGCCGACTACCTCGCCGGCGACGGGATCGACCGGACCGACGTAATAGATGAACCGACCACGAAAATCGAGCCCGTCCGGCAGCTTTGCGCCGCTGCTCAATAGATCGATGATGCGTTTGTGAGCGGCATCCCGTCCGGTCAGCAGACGTCCTGACAGCAGCAGTGTGTCGCCGGGTCGCCACGCGGCGATGTCGTCGCGGCTGATACCATTGAGATCCACGCGACGCGCACCGGCGGCGCCTTCCCAGGTAATTTGCGGCCAGTCTTGCAGGCGCGGTGGCTGCAGCGTCGCCGGGCCGCTACCGTCGAGGGTAAAATGCACGTGCCGGGTGGCGGCGCAATTGGGGATCATCGCAACCGGCTTGGAGGCGGCATGCGTCGGGTAGTCCAGGATCTTGACATCGACCACCGTGGTCAGGCCGCCCAGTCCCTGCGCACCGATACCGAGGGCGTTGACCTCGCGATACAGATGTAGTCGAAGTTCTTCAATATGGCTGCGTGGCCCACGTGCCGCCAGCTCCTGAATATCCACCGGCTCGAGCAACGCCCGTTTGGCCAGCAGCATGGCCTTTTCGGCCGTGCCGCCGATACCAATGCCGAGTATGCCTGGTGGACACCAGCCGGCGCCCATGCCGGGCAGTGTCCGCAACACCCATTCGGCAATATCGTCGGACGGGTTCAGTACACTAAAGCGCGCCTTGTTCTCGGAGCCGCCACCTTTGGCGGCGACGGTGACGCCAAGCGTGCTGCCCGCAACCAGGTTGATGTGCACCACCGCCGGCGTATTATCGCCCGAATTTATGCGCGCACCGTCCGGATCACGGACTACCGAGGCCCGCAGCGGGTTGTCCGGATCCGTATAAGCGCGATGCACGGCGCGGTTGACCATGGTTTCTACATCGTCTCGGGCATCCCAGCGCACCTCCATGCCGATATCCAGAAACACGGTGACGATGCCGGTGTCCTGGCAGATGGGGCGTCGTCCCTCGGCGCACATGCGCGAATTGACCAGGATTTGAGCGATCGCGTCGCGCGCCGCTTCCGATTCCTCGCGCTGATAGGCCTGATACAAGGCGTGTATGTAGTCCGGTGGGTGATAATAAGAAATGTACTGTAATGCATCGGCGATACTGTCGGTCAGGTCCTGTTCGCGGATTATGGTCATGCTCGTGGACTCTTTAGCATATCAGGGGCCGGTTGACTGTCGCCATGATACCGGCTCACGCGCGCCATGGCATGCCCATGGCGCAGACTGTGCAATTGTACCTTGACGCTCGCGCGCGCGCCTCGCACCATGGCCGGACAGATGCAAGAAACGCCTGAGTTGGCGTTGCCGGGGGGTGGCAAGTCATGCGAGTAGCCCGAATCAGTTTGGCGTTGCTGTTGCTGTTGGTGTTGGCGACGTTCGGCGCGACCATAGCGCGGGCGAGCGTGCCGCGCGATCCGGACAAGTATTTCTTTGATACCACGCTGGGCGATTTCAGCGACGAACTGGCCAGCGCCAAGGCGCAAGGTAAAAAGGGTATCCTGTTGTTTTTTGAGCAGGAAGAATGCCCGTTTTGTCATCGCATGAAGACCACCGTATTCAATCAGCCCAAGGTGCAGGATTATTTCCGCAAAAATTTCCTAGTTTTTTCTGTGGATATAGAAAGCACGGTGGATATCACCGATTTCAAGGGTCAGCCGACCACGCCGAAGCAACTGTTTGCGAAAGTGGCGCGTAATCGCGGCGCCACGCCGGTAATGGCGTTTTACGGCCTTGATGGTAAGTTACTGCTGCGGTACACCGGCGCGACCTCGGGTGTCGACGAGTTCATGTGGCTGGGCCAATACGTTGCCGATGGTGTTTATCAACAGAACACCAGTTTTACCGCCTATAAACGCAAGTTACGCGCCAAGGAACGCGACCAGTAGCACCGTACCGGTCCGTTAGTCACGACATCAATGCCTGCGGCTGTCAGACGATGCCCTCGCGAACAAGCCAGTGTTGTAATTTTTCCTCCTCCTGCTCTAACTCGAATCGATTGACGAGTCCGCGACGCAAGGCGACGGAAACCGCACGTGCGCGCATATTCAGCGTCTCGCCGATTTTTTCGGCGACGTGTTGTTCTTGGTCGATGCCGAGCTTCGCATATAGGGATTTCAACCGGCTTTGCACGCCGCGCCGGGACAGATAACGGCGTTTGGCGATAATGTTGTCGGTCAAGCCGAGCGCGATGTCGATCAACACCTCATATTCCAAATCCGTGATTCCGCTGGCGTGTTTATTGGCCCGTGCCTGGACCGGCCGCACCTTTTGGTCTATCCAGCATTGCGTGTCGCGAAACACGGCATCCACCGCCTTGCTCAGCACATCGGACGGGTTATTTTTTAGGATGTAGCCGTACACTGTTTCGGCCGGGATGATGTCGGCCAAAGCGCGAATATAAATTTCGTCTTTGTGCTGCGACCAGAATACGATGCGTGCAGACGGCTGCGTACGCCACAATTCGCGCGCCAGTTGTATGCCGTCCATTTCCGGCATTTGCAGGTCGCTTATTACCCACGGTTCATCGCGCAGATGCGCCGCCTGCAACGCCTCGCGGCCATTGGTTGTAAAGGTAATGTCGTATTGAGGTAACGCGCTGCCGAGAAACTCGCGATCGCGGGCGTTGTCTTCGGCGATGATGATCGGCGATTTAAGCGGCATCAGTTGTCGGCCTGGTTTCCAGCCGCAGTTCGAAACGTGTGCCACTGGTGAAGCGCGACTCCGACCATTGTACGCTTGCGCCGATCGCTTTGGCGCGCTCCTCGATATTCGGCAGCCCGTGGCCGCCGGCGTGGCGCGCTTGCGAGTAGACGAAACCCTTGCCATTGTCTTCGATGATGACCGTGACGGTGTCGTTGCTGCGCCGGCATTCAACTTCATATCGGCTGCATTGAGCATGACGAACGATGTTGTTGATAGCCTCGAGAATGATGCGATACAGGCTCAGTCGTTGAAAGTCGCTGAGCGTGTGGTCGATATCGGGATCGATATGCAGAAAATAGTCGGGCAAATCAGGTTCGCTCAGGTGATTCTCGAGATGCGAGCGCAACGCCTTTTCCAGCCCTAATAGATCGAGCGCCTGCGGATGCAGATCATCGATGATGTTCCGAATGTTATTGGCAATTTCTTCAACTTCATCACTCAGCCGTCGTATGCGCGCCGCCTGCTCTTCATTTGGCACGGCATTGTTGAGTGGTAGATTTTGCAAGTTGCGCGATAAATTGGTTAAATCCGACAAGGTTTGGTCGTGAATGTCCATGGCGATACGTTTACGTTCATCTTCGGCACCCTCCAATACCTTTTCGGTAGCGACAACATTGATGAGACGTTGTGTCATGGTCGACATACAGTAGGCCAATTCGTCGACTTCGTCGCGTATTTCGATCGGCGCTTTCGGCGTGATGAGGTTGCCGGAACAAATTTCACGGGCGTTGCGCGCGAGTTGTCCCAGCCGCCCTTTGGTGCGCCGGATGGTCCAGGCGGAGAGTGCCACGCCGGTGAGTACGGAGACCGCCAGTACATACAAGGATATGCTGATTAGCTGCGACGTGATGTGATTGACGTTGTCGTAGTAGTCGGTATATGCGGAACGTTTCTGAACATAAAAACCGCGGTACACCTTTTCCAGGCGCGGCAGCAGCTTTTTCATCGCGCTGCGCACGGCTGCCGGGTCGAGCTGATCGCGGTATTTTACGTTTTTCTCTTCCTGGTGGAAAAAGTCGCGGGTTTCCGGCGACAGCTTGTTGAACAGATCGGGATAGGTTAAATGGTCGCGGAAAGCGCGCGATTGCTCCAGGTAGCTGAAATGCAAATCGTCGTCCTTGTCGGTTTTGCCGGATTCCATGCGCTTGGCGATCGCATCCATGCGCTCGCCGGCGGAGATCGCGCCTTGGGCGTGGGTGCACGCCAGCACCCAGTCACGCACCGACTCGTTCTCGCGCTTGATATCGTTTAGCTTGGCCAGGGTAAAGCCGATCAGGCCCATGATAAGAAAAATCGTCACGGCCGGCGCGAGCAAGATCTGTGATTTCAGCGGCAGGTTTTTCACACCACAGGCCGGGTCGGAGGCTGATCGTTCATCATACTAGAGCATACCGGAAATTGAATGTGTATTTGCACAGTCACAGACGCGTAGTACGGCGCTTGTCCGCCGGCACCCGCGCGCGCAAGCATTGACACCCTGGCGCAGCGGTCGTGTGTGGCTGGATGCCCGCTTGGGCCTGGGCTACACTGAGCCTGCCCCACCGCGACGGGACCGACAACAAGATTATAATGAATCCGGTGCGATCTTTTTCTGCAGCGTTTTTTTGCCTGGCCGCTGGTATTGGCGCGGGGACGGTCGCGTGGGCGGCGCCGAAGGCCGAAGCATCGCTGCCGGAGCCATTGACGCTGCAGTCTGCATTGGCGTTGGCCGATGCCGGTTATCCCGACGTCGTGGCTGTCGAGGCCGATCTTGAGGGCGCGCGTGCGGCGCGCGATTCGGTGCAGGCCGGAAGCGGCTTGCAGCTTTCGTTGCAGGGCCGCTTAGGTTGGGTGGAGCCTTACCCCAATTCTCGCTACCCAGAACACAACGACAGTGCGATCGGACTGTTCCTGACCAAGCGATTGTACGACTTCGGTCGTAGTGAGTCGCGTCTGAACGCGGCTAAAGAAGACATCAAGAGTCGCGCGCTGCTGTACATCGACGTGCGCACTCAGCACCGTTTGGACATTATGGCGGCGTATTTCGACGTGCTGCTGGCCGATTTGCGCTACGCCCGCGACAACGAAGCCATGGCGGTAGCCTACGTGGCCTTTGATCGAACGCGTGATCGTCGCAAGCAGGGCGAGATTTCCGATATCGAGGTTCTGAAGGCGCAAGCGGAGTATCAGCAAGTGCGCCGCCGTCGCTATGTCAGCGACGTGCAGCGGCGCGCCACGCGCGCGCGTCTGGCGCTATTACTCAATCATCCGGGTTCGCTGCCGTCGACTTTGGTGCCGCCCGACCTGCCGGGCTTGCGTGTAAAGCTGAGCGATGTCGGGGTATTGCAGAATGAGGCGTTGGCCGGTAATCCGGCCATTCAAGCATTGCGTGCCAGTTTGCAGGCGGCCACGCAGCGTGTGCAGGCGGCCCGCGCCGGTGGCCGGCCGATCATCGATGGCGAGATCGATCGCTCCGAGTATTCTCGGGTAACCGGCGCTAGTGTGCGCGTGCGCGCCGGTATTGTCTTCAGCATGCCGCTGTATACGTCCGGTTACGTTTCCGCCGAAGTGGCCCGCCAACAGGCAGTACTCCGGCGGGTTCGTGCGCAACTGGCCAAGAAGGAGATGCAAGTACGTCAGGCGGTTCTGGATGCCTGGCAGGAAGTCTATGTTCTTAGAGCGCAGCGCGACGCCGCGCGGGCTAATTCGGATTACCGCGATCTTTACGTCGATCGCAGCCGCGCGTTATATGAAATGGATGTTAAAACCGATCTAGGCGACTCCATGGTCGAATTTACCGCTGCGCAATTGCAGACGGCACAAGCGAAGTATCAACTCGCACTGACCCTGGCGCGCCTGAATGCCTTGGCTGGCAAGCCACTACTGGAACGCGCCGACAAGGCGCCGACGGGGAAACAATGACCAAAATTGGGCGATTTAGGCCGATTGCGGCCACGATTGATGTGCTCAGCGGAGTGCGCAGGCTTGCGCGTGCGTCATTGATTGCAGCGCTGCTAACGGGCGCCGGGCCGGCACTCGCCGCCGATATCAATGCCACGCTGCATTGGTCCGAGCGCGTTGAGTTGAGTACGCCGGTGTCGGGTGTAGTGCAACGAGTCATGGTGGACGTCGGCAGTCGCGTTAAAAAGGGCACCGTGCTTCTGTCACTCGATGAGCGCAGTTTCAAAGCCAATTTGGCCGAAGCGCAGGCCAATCTTGCCGAGGCCAAGGATGCACTCGAAGAGGCGGATCGCGAGGTTAAACGCGGCGAAGAGCTATTCAAGCGGACGGTCTTGTCGATCCACGAACTGCAGTTGGTCAAGATCGACCGGACACGCGCCGCGGCGCGCTTCAGTGGGGCTAAAACCGCGTTGACCCAGGCGCGCTTGAATCTGGACTATAGCGTCGTGCGTTCGCCTTATGATGCCATCGTATTAGCGCGCTCGGTGGAACCGGGTCAGACCGTCGTGACGCGCTTGCAGGCGACGCCGCTACTCACCGTCGCGCGTGCCGATCGTATGGTTGCGCGTGCGGCGCTCGATCAGGCGCAGATCGAGCGACTGCGCCGCGGGAGTGAGATTGACGTGCGCATCGGCGGTTCGACTTACAAGGGCAAAATTGTGCGCCTGGGTATGGCGGCGTTGAGCGCCGGCCAACAGCCGCCCCTGTATGCGCTCGACGTAGAGTTTGCCTTACCGCACGACCGCTTGCTGCGCACCGGCCAGGCTGCGGTCATAAGTCTGCCGTGAATTGCTGCCGCTTGTGTCGCGTGAGCGGCAAGGTGCAGGGCGTATTTTTTCGCGCCAGTACCCAGCAGCAGGCACGTCAGTTCGGCGTTGGTGGCTGGGTGCGCAACTGCGATGACGGCAGCGTCGAAGTGCTCGTTTGTGGTAATCAGACACAAGTCGATGCGCTGTGCGATTGGTTGTGGAAAGGGCCGCGCTCGGCGGTTGTCGCCGATGTCGTGTGTCGGCCGCAGGCGTGGCAGCCGCTCGACGAATTCGAGGTCCGCTGAGCCTTATTGATGAAACCAGCGGCGTGACAAGGCGTCGAATACGCGGTCGGAATACCAGCGTTGGCCGCTGCTGCCGTTGTAGCGAGCCAGCGCTTGACGCAAGTCGCCTTTCGCTTTATCGACGTAATAGCGCAGTATGGTGCAGCCGATGCGCAGATTGGTACGTACGTGAAATAAATTGTCGTTAGGCCGGCCGATCTCTTTCAGCCAGAACGGCATCACTTGCATCAGCCCACGTGCGCCTGCGCTCGAGATGGCGAAGCGATCGAATCTGCTCTCCACGTCGATAACCGCCAATACCAGTTCCGGCGCCAAATGTACGCGCGCGGCTTCGTTGTGCACCAGGCGCAATAGTTGCAGACGTTGCTTGGGGTTGGGCATGCGCGACGCCAGCCGGTTGGACATGTCCATAAGCCACACCTGTCCCAGATAGCGATCCTTGAAGCTGCTGCCGTCGTGCACCGCTTGCTTCACCAGCGCGCGCAATTCGGCGCTGGGCGGTTCCGGGCTGGCGGCGTGGACGCCTGCGGTCCACAGCATTCCGAGCACGGCGATAAACGCCCACACGGTGTTTTGGGTGCGCCGCTGGTAGTTACGGGCCCCGGCAGGTTGTTGAAAAAGCCGGCGATGGACGCCGGGCCTGGTGGAAAACGCCGAGAAAGCGCCGTTTAGCCCGCGGTAAGCCAACATTTTGATGCGTTTCGCAACGCCGTATGGCGCCGTCTGAGGGCTTTTCAACAACTTGCTGATGGTTGATTGTGCGTATGGGCGATCCATGCCCTTTATTACGGTTGCGCGTGGTTCAACTTGAGCTTCAGAAGCGCCGTAATATCGCTCAGTGCGACCAGGTCCGCGTCCTGCTCACGGCGACCCTTATATTCCACCTGTCCGGCATCCAGTCCGCGCTCGCCGAGTACCACGCGATGCGGTATACCGATCAGTTCCATATCGGCGAACATCACGCCCGGGCGGGCATTGCGGTCGTCGAACAGGACATCGAGGCCGGCCGCGGTCAGTTCCGTATAGAGTTGCTCGGCGGCATCCCGCAGGCGTGCCGATTTGTGCATATTCATCGGCAGTAACGCGACCTGAAACGGCGCCAGTGGGGCCGGCCAAACGATACCTTTGTCGTCGTGATTCTGCTCTATGGCAGCCGCCACCACGCGCGATACGCCGATGCCGTAGCAACCCATGGTCATGATTACGCTATGGCCGTTTTCGTCCAACACGGTGGCGTTCATGGCCTCACTGTATTTGCGGCCCAACTGAAAGATGTGGCCAACTTCAATGCCGCGAGCGATCGAGAGCGTACCGTGACCGTCCGGGCTCGGATCACCGTCGACGACATTGCGAATATCCGCGGTATTCGGCATCGGTAAGTCGCGGCCCCAGTTGACGCCCGTCAGGTGCTTGTCGTCACTATTGGCGCCGCAGACGAAATCCGAGAGATGGGCGGCGGCATGATCAACAATGACCGGAATGTCGAGTCCGACCGGACCTACCGAGCCTATGTTACAACCGGCTGCGTCGCGAACCTGTTCGGCTGAAGCGAAGGTCAGGGGCGTCGCCACGGCCTCGAGCTTTTCGGCCTTGACGGCATTGAGCGTATGATCGCCGCGCAGCACCAGTGCCACTACCGCGGTTTCGCTGCCGCGTACCAACAGCGTCTTGACGCATTGTTTGGCTTTGACGCGCAAATAGGCGCTGACCTCTTCGATTGTGTGTTGGCCGGGAGTGTCTACACTCGCCAGCGCGGCGCCGGCGGCGGGACGTTCACCGCTTGGCGCCGGTGCCGGCGCCAGCTCGACGTTGGCGGCGTAATCACTGCCGTCGGAAAACGCGATCGCGTCTTCTCCTGCGTCGGCCAGAACGTGGAATTCATGCGACTGATTGCCGCCAATGCTGCCCGTGTCGGCTTGCACGGCGCGGAAACGCAACTCCAGGCGGGTGAAGATACGACTGTACGCTGCGTACATCCGGCTATAGGTGTCGGCCAGCGAGCGATCATCGAGATGGAATGAATAGGCGTCCTTCATGAGGAATTCACGTGCCCGCATAACGCCAAAACGCGGGCGGATCTCGTCGCGGAACTTGGTCTGAATTTGGTAGAAATTGACCGGCAACTGTCGATAGCTGCGCAATTCGTCGCGAATCAGTGCGGTAATGACTTCCTCGTGGGTGGGGCCAAAACAAAACTCGCGCTCATGCCGATCTTTCAGTCGCAGCAATTCCGGCCCGTACTTCTGCCAGCGCCCGGACTCACGCCACAGCTCAGCCGGCTGTATCGCCGGCATCAGCAGCTCCATTGCTCCGGCGCGGTCCATTTCTTCGCGCACCACCGCCTCGGCCCTGCGCAGTACGCGCAAGCCGAGCGGCATCCAGGCATAGATACCGGCCGCCAGTTTGCGGATCATGCCGCTGCGCAGCATCAATTGTTGGCTGACCACCTCGGCGTCGGTAGGGACCTCTTTTAACGTCGACAACGGGAACTGGGATACACGCATGCAGATGTCTTTCGCTTGTTAGTGTTTTATTGCGGTGCCGGCAAGGCAGCTATTTCTTGTCCTGTGCCGGCGCCGGCAGGATGTTGGTGTCGCTTAGATACTCTTGCTTCTGAAACGGTGTTCCGGCCGGCGGTGGACTGTTGGTGACGTGCCAGGCGCCGTGCTTGTCCTGCCATTTGTACACGGTAGTGGTCTTATTTGCGGTGCCGGACAACTGACGCACGGTGTCGATGGCTCCGGGTTTGAGGTAAACGAATAGGGCTAGGCCAACGACGATGGCAAGCACCACAACTGCGAAATTTTTCATATCTCTGTCCTTACGATTGGGCGCAGCGCGTGGCCGGAAGCGCGGCTGAAGCGACTATTATCTGAGAATCCACCGGCTTGCGCCACGTAGCACTAACGCAAAACCGCGATTAGTTGGCCTATGCTTGGCCGACCACGAGCGTTTGACGGTATGTTATTGCGGACGTGCGAATCAGAACGTTGCGCCGTCCCAGCCCCACATATGACGGGCGGCGTCGGTGAATTCAATGTAAATGCGGTTTGGCTCAATGCTCAACTCGTCGGCGACCAATTGGCACAACGCGGCTGAAAATTGCGTGGTAATGGTGCCCGGTAAACCGATACTTTTCAATTCCAGGAAGGCGAGAGGCGCGTCGGAGCCGGCGAACAGCATCGGGCGGTTGCCGTCCAATTCCACCATGACATAACGCTCGGGCTTGCCGAGCTGTTCGGCTACCAAGCGCGAGGCGTGACGCATGAGCGCACTACCGTCTTGCGCCTTGATGTCACAATTGGTCTGGATTTTTAGGTACGGCACGCGCTAGCGGCTCCCTGTTGCGTGGCGCTTAGTTGGCGCTGCAATTTTTGGCCATGTACTTGTTGAGTTCACCGATTTTTTGCGCGCGTACCTCGCCGGTCATGGTGTGGACCGAACCTCCCTCCGAGACTTGAATGCGCCGGCGGGTTTGCAGCATGTGGAGCTGATCTTTGGCCTTGGCGCAGTTCCCAGCCTGTGTTTTTTGTAGCGCGTCTTGCTTCTGTTCGGCGCGCTCGGCCTTTCTTTGTTCGGTCAGGCGCCGTTCGAGCGCGCCCTCGCGGCTTTTCAGATTTTGGTATTGCTGTGCCGCGCCGCTTGCCGGCGGCGGCGCAGCGCGAAGCTTCTGACTGTCGACGCCGACCGGCGGCTCCGAGCCGTAATGCGTCACGCCATTATTGTCTAGCCATTTGTAGACGGCCGCGGCGCCTATGCTGGGTGCTAATGCGAGCACCACGACAAGGAAGGGTAAAGTGGATCGTAAGCATCGGTGCATGGTGGTTATCTTCCTCAAGTGCGGGCGCGCCGCGCGGGGTTGATTCTGGCTCCGATTATTATGCGGTATCGCCGGCGAATGACAAGCGTACTGGTGCGCAAAGCCGGAATCGGACAATGTTGCGGCAAACTCGGCGCATAACTGCATCGTATCGCGCTTTTTCTTGACCTTAGCCTTAAATATCAGTAACTTCTTAAAATCCCGCCGAGGTTGCGTGTGGCGCCCGTTTTGCGGGCGTTTTTCGTCGTATCCGGCTGATCCGGTCATCGGTCGAGCCGGCTGTTTGCATATTGAATTCGATCCGTTTCCCGAATGAGGAGAATCTGACTGTGGAATTAACCGGCGCCGAAATCTTCGTCCACTGCCTTAAGGATGAGGGGGTCGAATATCTATTTGGATATCCGGGCGGCGCGGTATTGCACATCTACGATGAGCTGTACAAGCAAGAGGCGGTCAAGCACATACTGGTACGCCATGAGCAGGCCGCCACGCATGCAGCTGACGGATACGCGCGTGCCACCGGCAAACCCGGCGTGGTGCTGGTGACTTCCGGCCCCGGCGCCACTAATGCCGTTACCGGGATCGCGACCGCTTATATGGACTCCATTCCGTTGGTGGTCTTCACCGGCCAAGTGCCGACCAGTTTGATCGGAAATGACGCCTTTCAAGAGGTGGATGCTATCGGCATCACGCGCCCGTGCGTGAAACACAACTTCCTGGTCAAAGACGTTACCAAACTCGCGGAGACCATCAAAAAAGCGTTTTATATCGCTATGACCGGGCGACCGGGGCCGGTGGTGGTCGATATCCCCAAGGACATTACGGCGCACAGAACCACCTATTCATATCCCAAAAAGGTCAGCATGCGGTCCTACGAGCCGGT
This sequence comes from Gammaproteobacteria bacterium, assembly GCA_030147845.1. Lineage (GTDB taxonomy): Bacteria > Pseudomonadota > Gammaproteobacteria > JASBUN01 > JASBUN01 > JASBUN01. The sequence goes on along the minus strand of JASBUN010000010.1, from coordinate 78,722 downwards.
GGTCAAAGGCCATGCCGGCCAGATCAAGAAGGCGGTGGCGATGATGCTTCACGCCAAGCGCCCGATGATGTACACCGGCGGCGGCGTCGTGCTCGACAATGCCAGCAAGACGCTCATCGATTTGGTGCATACGCTCGGTTTTCCAATTACCAACACCCTCATGGGGCTCGGCGCTTATCCGGCCACGGATAAACAGTTTGTCGGTATGCTGGGCATGCACGGTACCTACGAAGCCAATTTGGCCATGCACAATTGCGACGTGCTGATCGCGGTCGGTGCGCGCTTCGATGACCGCGTGACCGGCAATATTGAGAAATTTTGCCCGACGGCAAAGATTGTGCACGTGGATGTCGATCCGGCGTCGATATCGAAAAACGTCAAGGTTGATGTGCCGATCGTCGGTGCGGTTGGCAACGTGCTCAAGGAAATGCTCAAACAAATTAAGGAAAGCGGCGCCAAGCCCGATGCGGCTGCACTCAAGGAATGGTGGAAGCAAATCACCGAGTGGCGCGCTATGGACTGTCTTAAATATGATCATACCGGTACGGTGATCAAGCCGCAGTACGTGGTCGAGAGTCTTTACAAGGTGACCAAAGGCGATGCCTATGTGACCTCCGATGTCGGCCAGCATCAGATGTGGGCGGCACAGTTCTATAAATTTGATAAGCCGCGCCGTTGGATCAACTCCGGCGGCTTGGGCACCATGGGTTTCGGTTTGCCGGCGGCGATGGGTGTACAGCTCGCCTTCCCTAATGCCACCGTCGCCTGCGTCACCGGCGAGGGCAGTATCCAGATGAACATCCAGGAATTGTCGACCTTGCGTCAATACGGACTGCCCGTAAAGATCGTCAATCTAAACAATCGTTATTTGGGCATGGTGCGGCAGTGGCAGGAGTTTTTCTACCAGGGCCGATACGCCATGTCGTATATGGAGTCGTTGCCTGATTTCGTCAAACTCGCCGAGAGTTATGGCGCGGTTGGTATGTATATTGATAAACCGCAGGATGTCGAGGGCGCACTCAAGGAGGCGATGAAGATCCGCGACCGTGCGGTGTTCCTCGACTTCATTACTGACCAGCAGGAAAACGTCTACCCAATGATTCCGGCAGGCGCAGGCCAGAATGAAATGATCCTGGTATGAGTGCGTCGGGTGAAGTATGTGTATGCCTGAGTCGGTGCCGTCGAACGATTGATTATAATTTCTGAGTTTTCGTTTCCGGCGTACACAGCCGATTTAGTTCCAGCCTTAAGGACTTAGTATGCGGCATATCATTTCCATTTTGATGGAGAACGAAGCAGGCGCTCTATCGCGGGTGGCCGGGTTGTTTTCGGCGCGCGGTTACAACATCGAGTCATTGACTGTCGCACCGACGGATGACTCGTCGCTGTCGCGCATGACGTTGGTAACGAGCGGGACCAATGAGATCGTCGAGCAAATCACCAAGCAACTGAACAAATTGGTCGATGTGGTTAAGCTGGTCGACATGAGCGAGAGCGTGCACATCGAGCGCGAGATGATGTTGATCAAAGTGCGCGCCGTCGCGGATCAACGCGAGGAAGTCAAGCATCTGGCGGATATTTTTCGCGGCCGGATCATCGATGTAACCGAACACCTTTACACCATCGAGCTGACCGGGACCGGAGACAAGCTCGATGCGTTCATACAGGCGGTGGGAAGTGTGCCGATTCTGGAAGTGGTGCGTTCCGGCAGCATCGGTATAGCCCGTGGCGAGAAGGCGCTGCAAGTTTAACTAACGTGCCGGCGTTTGCTGGGACATTTTCGTTCGTATTGAAACTCTAAAGACATAGGATAGCTGGAAATGAACATTTACTATGACAAAGATGCCGATCTCTCAATAATTCAGGGTATGAAGGTGGCCATTATCGGCTACGGTTCGCAGGGACACGCGCATGCCAATAACTTGAAGGATTCCGGTGTCAGCGTCGTGGTCGGCCTGCGCCCCGGTTCTTCGTCGGCGGCTAAGGCGCAGAAAGCAGGTCTCACCGTGCAAGACATCGAAGCTGCTGTGTCTGGTGCGGATGTGATCATGATTTTGGCTCCAGACGAACATCAGGCAGCCTTGTACAGCGAACAGATTGCGCCCAATCTCAAACAAGGCGCGACGCTGGCGTTTGCGCATGGCTTCAACGTGCACTTCGAGCAAGTCGTGCCGCGCGAAGATTTGAACGTGATTATGATTGCGCCCAAAGGCCCGGGTCACCTGGTCCGTTCGACCTACACGCAAGGCGGCGGTGTGCCTAGCTTAATTGCGGTCTATCAAGATGCCAGCGGTAATGCCAAAGATATCGCGCTTTCCTACGCTTCGGCCAATGGCGGTGGTCGCGCCGGCGTGATTGAAACCAGTTTTCGGGAAGAGACGGAAACCGATTTGTTCGGTGAGCAGACCGTGCTGTGCGGCGGCGTTACGTCGTTGGTGCAGGCTGGTTTCGAGACCTTGGTTGAGGCGGGTTACGCACCGGAGATGGCCTATTTCGAGTGCTTGCATGAACTCAAGCTCATCGTCGATCTGATGTATGAGGGTGGGATAGCCAATATGCGCTATTCCATATCGAATACCGCCGAATACGGCGACCTGACCCGCGGTCCCCGTATCGTTACCGAGAATACCAAAGCCGAGATGCGGCGAATCCTATCGGAGATACAGAACGGCGAATTCGCACGCGAATTTATCCTCGAAAATCGCGCCGGCGCGCCTACGCTCAAGGCTAAGCGGCGCATCGGTCGTGCGCATCAAATCGAAACGGTCGGCGAGAAGCTGCGCGATATGATGCCTTGGATCAAGGCCAACAAGATCGTCGACAAGGCCAAAAACTGAGTCGTCGCTTTGCCGGATGCGCCAGTATGGGTGCCCGGCAAAGCGTTTTGCCCGCGATCCGCGTAGCGGGCAATTGCATTCGCACCGCGTGCCGTTACACTTGAGGCTGAGGCGCAACTATATCGTAGGCTTATGGATCCCGAAGTCATAGAACGGCAACGTCGTCGTAAAGCGATCTATCTGCTTCCCAACCTGTTCACCACAGCCGGTTTGTTCGCAGGCTTCTACGCTATCGTCGCCGCCATGGGCGGCAAGTTCACAACCGCCGCGATCGCCGTATTGGTCGCTATGCTACTCGACGGCGTCGACGGCCGCGTGGCGCGTATGACCAACACGCAAAGCGAGTTCGGCGCCCAATACGACAGCCTCGCCGATCTCGTTTCGTTCGGTATGGCGCCATCGCTGATCATGTACAAATGGTCGTTGATGCACATGGCGGCGTTAGGCTGGCAGTGGGGCAAAATTGGCTGGCTGGCGGCTTTCTTTTACACCGCCATGGCCGCTATGCGCCTGGCGCGCTTCAACGTGCAGATCGGTACCGTAGACAAGCGTTTCTTCCGTGGCTTGGCCAGCCCTTCGGCGGCTATGGTGATGGTGTCATTCGTATGGATGTGCGATGACCTCGGTTTACGTGGGGCTGATTTGTGGTTGCCCGCTTGGCTGCTGACCATCCTCGCCGGCGGCCTTATGGTCAGCCGCGTGCTGTATCACAGTTTCAAAGGCGAGAAGCGCAAGGATCGCATTCCGTTCTTCGGTATTTTGGTGTTGGTGCTGGCGATAATATTGTATGCGATCGATCCGCCGAAGATGCTGTTCGCCACGTTTTTCCTATATGCCTTGTCAGGGCCGGTGTTGTTTGCCGTGCGCTGGTATCGTAAACGTCGGCGCGGGCGCGATGAAGTGGCGGTTGAGGACGACGATAACGTATTGCCGCGCTAGTTCGCCGATCACTATCTGCGGTCTGTATGAACAGCGCCATGGGTGCCGGCGCCGGCCGAGCGCCTTGCCTACCGCTTGCGCGCTTGCTGCATATCCGCTGCGGGCGGCCATATTGTTGGTCTAACTATATAATTTATAAATATTTTTCTCAGTGCGCCCTGAATTTGGCGAAACGTCTTCGACGGATTCGCGGTGAATCGACTTCACAGTGCCCGATGGTCATGGTTTTCCGGGGTCTGGCGGCGCGCTACACTGAGCTCATGAATGTGGAGCCCCACCGTGACTGACAAACAAAAACTGGTCATATTCGATACCACTTTGCGAGACGGCGAGCAGAGTCCCGGCGCGTCCATGACCCGGGAGGAAAAGGTGCGCATCGCCAAGGCGCTGGAACGCATGCGAGTGGATGTCATCGAGGCCGGATTCCCGATTGCCAGCCAGGGCGATTTTGAATCTGTGCAAGCGGTCGCCAAGGTCGTTCGCGACAGCACGGTTTGCGGTTTGGCGCGGGCGCTGGATCGCGATATCGATCGAGCCGGCGAGGCACTGAAGTCGGCCAACTCTGCTCGTATCCATACCTTCATCGCGACCTCGCCGATCCACATGCAGATGAAGTTGCGCATGCAGCCCGAACAAGTATTGGAGCAAGCCGTCCACGCGGTCAAGCGCGCGCGACAGTTCACGGACGACGTCGAGTTTTCACCCGAAGATGCCGGGCGTTCCGAATTGGATTTCTTGTGTCGCATCATCGAGGCGGTGATCGATGCGGGCGCCGCTACGGTCAATATTCCGGATACGGTGGGCTACAACGTCCCCGAGCAATTTGGCGGTTTGATCCGCGCGCTGATCGAACGTGTCCCGAACGCCGATAAGGCGGTATTTTCGGTGCATTGTCACAATGACCTCGGCTTAGCTGTAGCCAACTCATTGTCCGCTGTTGTCAATGGCGCGCGCCAGGTGGAATGTACTATAAACGGTCTGGGCGAGCGTGCCGGCAATGCTGCGCTGGAGGAAATCGTCATGGCGGTGCGTACGCGTCAGGATGTGTTCGCGTGCAACGTTGATCTTGATACGACGCAGATTATTACCTGCTCTCGACTGGTTTCCAATATTACCGGATTTCCGGTACAGCCGAACAAAGCGATTGTGGGCGCCAACGCCTTCGCTCATGAATCGGGCATCCATCAGGATGGCGTGCTCAAGAGTCGGGAAACGTACGAGATCATGCGTGCCGAAGACGTTGGTTGGAGCGCCAACCGTATGGTGTTAGGTAAACACTCGGGGCGTAACGCCTTTCGAACACGTCTACGCGACCTCGGCGTTGAGTTCGGTTCCGAGGAAGAACTCAACGAAGTTTTTTCAAGGTTCAAACAACTAGCCGACAAGAAGCATGATATCTATGACGAGGATCTTCAGGCTCTGGTGACGGAAACCGGCCTCGACGAAGAGCATCAACACATCAAGTTAGTATCATTGAAAGTGTGTTCCGAGACCGGCGAGCTGCCGAGCGCGGATGTGGTATTGAACGTGGGCGGGCGCGAGCAAAGCGCAGCCGCGACGGGCGGCGGGCCGGTGGACGCATCGTTCAAGGCCATCGATACCATGGTTGCGGCAGGCGTGCAGTTGCTGTTGTATTCGGTCAACAATATTACCAGTGGCACCGACTCTCAAGGCGAAGTCACCGTGCGGCTGGAAAAGGGCGGCCGCATCGTTAACGGGCAAGGTTCAGATACCGACATTGTCACGGCCTCAGTAAAGGCTTATTTGAATGCGTTGAACAAAATGTTATCGCCGGTGCAGCGCGCCCACCCGCAGGTGGCCGATGTCTAACGGACAGTCGCACCCTGGCCGACTTGTAGCGCCATACGGCGGTAAAAAGTGGCCGAAGACGTGCGCGCGCCAACCGCGAGAGCGTCTTTTCCCCGCGCCTTCCGCCGGCGGGCCGTGGCGAGGGCGTTGAGCGTGCTGCGGCGAATACGACAGACCTATCTGGCGGCGATGGATATCCAGGGCTGGGAATTGCGTGAGCAACAACCAGGTGATGAACCGGTTTCACCGCTTCCGGGTGACTGCGGCGTCGCGCATCTGGACTGGACCGATCTGCAGACGCGAGTGGCCGGCTGCCGGCAGTGTGAGTTACACCGCACACGCACGCAGACGGTGTTTGGTGTTGGTAACACCGACGCCGATTTAATGGTGGTGGGAGAGGCTCCGGGGGCGGAAGAGGACCGGCGTGGCGAGCCGTTTGTCGGTAAGGCCGGCATGCTGCTTAACGAAATGTTATTCGCCATCGGCCTAGGGCGGGAACAGGTCTATATCGCCAATATCCTAAAGTGCCGGCCGCCCAATAACCGCGATCCACAAACCGGGGAGATCGCCTGTTGCGAAGCTTATCTACAGCGCCAAATGCAATTGATTCGCCCTCGTGTGGTGCTGGCGGTGGGGCGCATTTCCGCCCAGAGTCTGCTAAAAAGTCAGGACAAGCTTGGCCGCTTGCGTGGTCGACAACACGCATACGGAGAACAGCGCGTTCCATTGGTGGTGACTTATCACCCGGCATATTTGCTGCGTTCTCCGGCTGATAAAAGCAAGGCATGGCAGGATCTACAACAGGTCCGTGAATTGTTGCGTAGACATGGCTGATACCTATGAGTGCCATTTTACAACTCGGTGAACTGCGCTTTCGCGCCATGCGCGAGACCGATTTGCCCATGGTGATGCAGATTGAGCGCTGCGGTTATCCGCAACCGTGGACGGAGGGGATTTTTCGCGATTGCATGCGTGTCGGTTACTACTGCCGGGTACTGGAACGCGATGGTGAGCTGGCCGCCTACGGCATTATGTCGACGGGCGCCGGGGAATCCCATGTGCTCAATATCTGTGTCTACGAGCATCTGCAGAGCCGCGGCTTAGGTCGCGCCATGCTGGATCACCTGCTCGAAACGGCGCGACGGCTACATTCGGATCTGATGCTGCTTGAAGTTCGACCGTCGAATAAGCGCGCGGTGGCGTTATACACCTCGACTGGATTCAATGAAGTGGGAGTGCGTCGAGCCTACTATCCGGCACGCGACGGCCGTGAAGACGCACTTATCATGGCATTGAGTCTTTAGAACGCAACGTCGGTGACCGCGATAAGCCGGGGTCACTTTGACTGATCCCTTCCATGCGTAGTCACCGGCATTGATGTAGAATGTCAAGTTTGATTTCTCCGAGTTTGCCGAGCCATCATGTTACCTCTTGCTGCTGAAACGGCACGCCGCCGTACCTTCGCCATTATTTCGCATCCAGACGCGGGCAAGACCACCTTGACGGAAAAGCTCCTGCTGTTTGGTGGCGCTATCCAGCTAGCCGGGACGGTCAAGGGTCGCAAGGCCGCGCGACATGCGACGTCCGATTGGATGGAGCTGGAAAAGCAGCGCGGAATTTCGGTGACCTCGTCGGTCATGCAGTTTCCGTATCATGACCGCATCGTCAACTTGCTCGATACCCCTGGCCACGAGGATTTTTCCGAGGATACCTACCGTACGCTCACGGCAGTAGACTCCGCGCTCATGGTGATCGACAGCGCGAAGGGGGTCGAAGACCGGACCATCAAGCTGATGGAAGTTTGCCGCCTGCGCGCTACGCCCATCATGACCTTCATCAATAAGCTCGATCGTGAAGGCCGTGATCCCGTCGAGTTGATGGACGAGGTCGAGAACATACTCAATATCCGCTGCGCGCCGATCACGTGGCCTATCGGAATGGGCAAGGCGTTCAAGGGTGTCTACCACTTATACAACGACAATATTCACTTGTTCAGCGCCACGCATGGTGGACGCATTCGAGCCGGTGAGGTGATCGATGGGCTCGATAGTCCGCGCCTCGACGAGCTGCTGGGCGGCGTGGCGCACGAACTGCGCGAAGAGGTGGATCTGGTCAAGGGCGCGAGCAATAGTTTCGATTTGGCAGCCTATCGTGCGGGTGAACTGACACCGGTGCTGTTCGGTTCCGCTATCAATAATTTCGGTGTCAAGGAACTGCTGGATATGTTTGTTGAACACGCGCCGGCACCGATGCCTCGCCAGACGATTGCACGCACCGTTTCCGCCGATGAGGAGGCGTTTTCCGGCTTTATATTCAAAATACAAGCCAATATGGATCCGCAGCACCGTGATCGGATTGCGTTCTTGCGCGTGTGCTCAGGGACATATACCAACGGCATGAAGCTGCGCCATGTACGTATCGGCCGCGACGTCAAGGTAGCCAACGCGATCACCTTTATGGCCAGCGAGAGGGAGCATATCGAACAGGCCTATCCCGGCGACATTATCGGATTGCATAATCATGGCACGATCCAGATAGGTGATACCTTTACGCTCGGCGAAGAACTGCAATTCACCGGCATACCAAATTTCGCACCCGAGCTGTTCAGGCGCGTCATATTGCGCGATCCTTTGCGTCTCAAGGCTTTGCAAAAGGGCTTGCAGGAGCTTAGCGAAGAAGGCGCTTCGCAGCTGTTTAAGCCGCTGCGTAACAATGAGCTGATTGTCGGCGCGGTCGGCGTGCTGCAATTCGATGTGGTCGCCTTCCGCCTTAAAAACGAATATGGTGTCGACTGTAGTTTCGAGAACGTGAATGTTGCCACTGCGCGCTGGGTAACCAGCGACAATCCGAAAAAACTTGATGAGTTTCGTCGCAAAGCGTATGACAATCTTGCGCTGGATGGTGGCGGCAACTTGACCTATATCGCACCGACGAGAGTCAATTTGAGTCTCGCCGAAGAGCGTTGGCCGGACATCCAATTCCACGCCACACGCGAGCATGGTCTTGCGTTGTAGGCGCTTGTCGCCGTTGCCGTGTTTTCTTCCCTGTAAATAGCGCGATGACGCCAGCCGAATAAGGAGGGCGGGTGGAAGCGAGTTACAAGCGTACGAGCATCTCCTGGGCGATGTATGACTGGGCCAATTCGGCCTACGCCGTGACCGTCATGGCGGCGTTTTTCCCGATTTTTTTCAAGCAGTATTGGCACCAGGGTGTTTCGCCTGGCGAGAGCACATTGTATCTGGGTAGCGCTAATTCCATCGCCAGCATGGTTATCGTCGTGATCGCACCGGTGCTCGGAGCCATCGCTGATCGCGGCGGCGCGCGCAAACGCTTCTTACTACTGTTCGCCATATTAGGAATCACCATGACCGGCGCGCTGTACTGGGTTGCGCGCGGTGAGTGGTTCACGGCCGCGGCACTGTATGTCTTGGCGACCGTCGGTTTTTCGGGTGGCAATATCTTCTATGACGCACTGCTGGTCAGTGCCGCACCGCAACGGCGCTTCGACTTCGTCTCGGCATTAGGTTACTCACTTGGCTATCTGGGCGGCGGCCTGATGTTCGCTGTTTGCGTAGCAATGACCGTTTATCCGAGCGCGTTTGGGTTGGCTGATGCCAGCCAGGCGGTGCGCTGGTCGTTTGTATTCGTGGCCGTCTGGTGGGCGGTATTTTCGCTACCTATTTTACTGTGGGTGCCGGAGACGCGCGGCGCCCCGAGCGCGTCTGCGTGGCGCGTCGTGCGAGATGGTTTTTCGCAACTTCGGCACACCTTCGGGCAAGTTCGAAAGCTCCGCGTCGTATTCCTGTTCCTGCTTGGATACTGGCTCTATATCGACGGCGTGGACACGGTCGTGCGCATGGCCGTCGACTACGGTTTGTCGTTGGGCTTTGCTATGAACAGCCTGATTTTGGCGCTGCTCATTACTCAATTCGTTGGCTTCCCGGCGGCCTTGATATTCGGCCGGCTCGGCGAGCGCTACGGAGCCAAAAGCGCCATTTTGGTTGGCATCGCGATTTATATTGCCGTGGTGATCTGGGCTTACCGGATGAGCCAGGTATGGGAATTTTACGCTTTGGCCGCCATCGTCGGTTTGGCTCAAGGTGGCGTACAATCGCTCAGTCGATCCTTTTACGCGCGTATTATTCCGCGGGATCAATCGGCGGAATTTTTTGGTTTTTACAATATGTGGGGCAAGTTCGCCGCCATTTTAGGCCCGATTATGATGGGATGGTGCGCCGTACTGACCGGCAGCGTGCGTATTGCCATGCTATCGATTATCGTCCTGTTCATCGCCGGCGGCGTGCTACTCTTCCTGGTCGATGAACAGGGCGGTCGGCGCGCCGCACGCGATCTCGAACAGGTTTAGCCGCCGGTGAAACAAAAATTTACCAACGCTGCATGCCTGGCATAGGTAGCATTCGTTATAGTACGATTGGCGCGGTATCTGTCCGCCGCAATATAAGTATCTCGGAGTAGTGGTGATGAGTCAGCAAAAAAGTCGTGATGAGGTCGGACTTTGGGGAGTGGTAGGCAGCGTCATGGCGGCTATGTTTGGGGTGCGCGGAAGCAAGGCGCACACACGAGACTTCAGCAAAGGACGACCGTCCGCCTATATCATTGTTGGTATCATTTTTACTGCATTGTTTGTGCTTACGCTGGTCGGCGCCGTCGCTCTGGTTATGCATTTCACCGCGAGTTGAGATAAACACCCCGGTCGTTTCCCTTTCCTCCCTCCCTGTACGTTTCTGCCGTCCCAAACGGCCCGAGTAGCGCCAATATAGTGGCGCTTGGGTGCATTGCGGTCTGATTTGTGATTAATTCGTTACCGCATTAGTTGACCTGTCATCAAGCTTGCGCTTTCATAGACTTATGATGTGGGTTGGCGGGAGCGACATTTGTCCGCTGCCGGCCTATTTCGGGGGTGTATGAACCGGGGTATTTCGGGTTGCCGTACGTGCTGGCTTCGCGCGGCACAGGGAAGGATTTTGACCTGTCATTCAAAAGCCGCTTTCGCAACGCAGGGTCCCTTTCCGATAAACCGCGGTCGTGTATTGACATGCGTTGGTTTAGAGATTCGTCACATCGTACGACGGATCGCGGCTGGGCGAGTCGATGTTTGTACGCGGCCCCATGGGATGTGTTCCGTTCTGGCTCAAGCGACGTTTCAGACTAAAGTGAGGTATGTATCATGACTATGACCGCGACCAAGGCAGCTATACCACAGTACGAGCAGTTGGACACGCACTACGATTCTGAGCGGAATGCGATCTGGTGTTTTATGCACGGCGATCCGCGTCCGTGTTTTACGCCAACGCTATTGGATAATCTCAAATCCTTTCAGCGCTCCGTGGCCGAGCATGTGCGTGATCCAGAGGCGAACGCAGCGAATCCCATGCACTACCTGGTTGCTGCTTCGCGGGTTCCCGATGTTTTCAATCTGGGTGGTGATCTCAGTTTGTTTGTACGCATGATTGCGGACCGTGACCGCGACGGACTGTCTCGTTATGCCCGCGCCTGCATAGATGTGCTGTATATGAATGCCGTGAGTCTGGAGGTCCCGCTCACCACTATTGCACTGGTGCAAGGTAACGCCTTGGGCGGCGGCTTCGAGGCGGCTTTGTCGTGCAACGTTTTAATCGCCGAACGCGGTACACAGATGGGTCTGCCGGAGATATTGTTCAATTTATTTCCGGGCATGGGTGCCTATAGCCTGCTGGCGCGGCGCATTGATGTCCAGACCGCGGAACGCATCATATTGAGCGGCAGTATCTATGATGCCGAAACATTGCACGAGATGGGTATAGTCGACGTGTTGGCCGAGCCGGGCGAGGGTGTCAAGGCGGTACACGATTACATCAAGCGCCATGCTCGCGTACGTAACGGATTCCAAGCGGTGCAGCGGGTACGACAGCGCTATCATCCCCTGCAATACCAGGAGCTGCTGGATATCGTTACGATTTGGGTCGACGCCGCGCTTCAGCTCGAACCAAAAGACATGCGTATGATGGAGCGTCTTGTGCGTGCGCAGAATAAGCTAGGCGATGGCATTGGCCGAGGCAGCGCGGCGCAGCAGAACGTGGCTTGATGCACGGGCGGCTCGCGCGAGCGTGGCGACGTTGCAGATTGGTCGGAGCTGAAACGGCGGCGCGCGCTGGCGTGCTACGGAGTGCGCGCACGTTCGTTAGCTGCTCAAATTGTTATTTTCCACTTGTTTGGAGAATTCCAACAATGCACTGCAGGCGCGCTCGAATTCGTCGTCGATGGTATCGATTGCGTCTGCCGCTTCGGATTCAAACGTTTCTCGACTGATGCGTTCTACGTTATGGCATGCCTTGTATAAGCGTACAGCGCCGACGCTGCCGGCATTGCCCTTGAGCGCGTGCGCTAAGTCGCGGAATTCGGTGTAGGCGTTTCGATCACCGGCTTGGCGTAGGTCGTGAGCCAGCTTTTTGCCGTCGGTAACGAATCCTTGGATGAGATCAATAAGGAAATCACTGCCGTAACCTAGTTGCTCTAGATCTTTCAAACTCGAGTCATTAAGCACTACGTGGTCGGCTTCGGTCGCCGGTTGCGCGCTCGACGATGGTACTGCGCTCAGTATCGGACGTCCTGCGCGCCGCACGTCGCTACGTTCGGTTAACGACGTGATGACGTCTAGCAGCTTCTGCGTTTGCACCGGTTTAGTCAGGTAAGCGTCGATACCGGCCTCGTCGCATTCCTTCATCGCTTCCGTGGTTGCATTGGCGGTAAGTACGACGAATGGTAGCTTGACGTTATCCGGATGCATGAACCGAAACAGCTTTGCGGTCTGGATGCCGCCCATAACCGGCATTTGCATATCGACGATAACGAGATCGAAGCGCTTGTTCTCCAATAGATCGAGTGCTTCCTCGCCATTGGCTGCGAGATCGGTATGGTGACCTGCGCGTTCCAGGATTTTGGCGATGACCTTTTGATTGGTCGGATTGTCCTCGGCGATCAAAATGGATAGCGCGCGTTTGCGCGGGCGCCGCCCGTAATGCTTTCTCAGTGGTACAACGTCGCCATCTGATGCTATGCCCATCATGGGCGCGGCGTGTAAGGCATTGAATAGCTGAGTCTTATCGATCGGAGTATCGAGTACGCAGGCGTATCCGCATTGCAGTAGCTGTGTCGCCGTGTGCTGTTCGATGTCGTCGGCGCTGAAGATCAAGGCAACATTATGCAGTACTGATTTTGCGCGTAGAGCATTTGCAAACTGCACGGCATCGATGTCTATGATCGGCTTGTTGATCAATATGACATGATACTGGGTGCTTTTTTTGAGGGCGTCGTCGATGAACCGGAAAGCGTCGGATGCGCTCGCCACAACGGTTGTCGTTACCCCCCAGCTTTGCAGATGGTTCATCAGCATGTCGTGGTTCTCGTCGTTGACCGAAACGAGAAGAACGCGCGCGTTTTCCAGCGTGCCGAATGGTTGCGACAGGGGTGCCTGTTTTTCGAACGCCAGCTCAATCCAAAATTTACTGCCATGCCCGACTTTGCTTTCGACGCCGAGGGTGCCGCCCATGGACTCGACGATTTGTTTGGCAATAGTGGTGCCGAGACCGGTGCCGCCATAGCGGCGCGTGGTGGAGTCGTCAGCTTGGGTGAAACTGCCAAAAATCGAGCCGAGCGCTGCAGGCGAAATGCCGATGCCGGTATCGATCACTTCGATGCGCAGATGTGCCGCTTTGGGCTCATCGCGAACCAGGGTGACGCGTATATCGACTTGCCCGATCTCCGTGAATTTGATGGCATTGCCAATCAGATTGACCAACACCTGGCGCAGGTGATGCGGGTCACCGCGCAACAGGAACGGCACCTTCGGCGAGATGTGCAGATTCAAGCGTAGATTTTTTTCCGCTGCCTGTGTGCGCAGCATACGGCTGGTGGCGTTGAGCAGATTATGCAAGTCGAACTCTGTGTGTTCGACGACGAGTTTGCCCGCTTCGATCTTGGAGATATCGAGGATGTTCTCAATTAAGGACAGCAGTGAGTAGACCGAGTAGTGGATGGTTTCGGTGAACTCGCGCTGCTCCGCATTAAGCGGCGTGTCCTTGAGCAGATCGCTCATGCCGATAATACCATTTAGCGGCGTGCGCAATTCATGGGTCATATTGGCCAGAAACTGGCTCTTGGCGCGGTTGGCGTCCTCGGCGCGGGCAATCGCTTCATTTAGACGGCGCAACAGCGTCGATACGTACAATGGCAGGACCAGCAGCGCCAACAGTAGTCCGATCGAAAGCGCCGTATGCTGTGACCAAAACGGTACGAGATTGATAACAATGGAAAACCCGCACAGGCTGGCGAAGCTGCTGATGTACAAGTATGGATTGCCGAAACGGAACCCGTTGCCAAACGTGACCCATAGATACAGCGGGTAGAGCGGCGCGCCGGCCGAATCGGTAAGATACATGGCGCTGGAAATCGAGGTGGCGTCGGCGATGATGGTAACCACACGGCGGCTGACTGATTTGTGCGGATAGAGCACGATCGCCAGCGCGATACCGACGCTGACGATCAAAAATGTGGTGCAGAAAGCCAACAGTATCGGAAAGTCATGCACGGAAGTCGTGCTATGCGACACCAGCAGATAGATAAACACCGCCGATACGATCAGGATGCGTATCAGTGCCTGCTCAAGCTCGCGTCCCGGCAGTGCGCGCACGTCTCTCAGCCGTTGACGCAACGGATGACTGGATTGGCGTTCGAGTTGGTCGACGGTCGGCGGCATAGACGTGGCGTATGACTATTGTGACTGCGCGATTGGGGTATCGCGCAGATTGCTATAAATCTCAATGACCGTATCCATCTGACCAATGAAAGCGTCTATACAGTCTGGGTCGAAGTGTTGGCCGCGCTGCTTGCGCACGTAGGCGATCGCATCCTGTAGGGGCCAAGCGGCTTTATATGGCCGCACGGACGTCAATGCATCAAATACGTCGGCCAGCGCGACAATGCGCGCCGCGAGCGGAATCTTATCGCGCGCTAGTCCGTATGGATAACCTTGACCGTTGAATTTCTCGTGATGCCCCAGGGCGATCACCGCGCCCATCTGCAGGTATTTGGATGGGCTGTCTTTGAGAATGTCATAGCCGATCAGGGTATGACGCTTCATGATCTCGAATTCTTCCGGGGTATGTTTGCCGGGTTTGAGCAAGATGGTATCGGGAATGCCGATTTTGCCGATGTCATGCATCGGAGACGAGCGTTCGATTAGATTGCATTCCTCGCGCGGCAAACCAAGCGCTTCGGCAATGAGTGCCGAATAACGCGCCATGCGCAACACGTGGTTGCCGGTTTCTTCATCCCGATACTCACCCGCCTTCGCCAGTCGCAGCAGTGTTTCCTGTTCGCGTAAGCGTATTTCCACGGTGGCGTCGGAGACCTGCTGCTCGAGCCATGTTGCGCGGTCTTTGATAATGCGTTGTTGTTGGCGCAACGTGAGGAGATTCTTGCAGCGTGCACGGCACTCAAGGTGATCCACTGGTTTAGTGAGGAAATCGGTTGCGCCCGATTCGAGCGCTTGATAACGCAATGCACGGTCTTCGATACAAGTGATCATGATCAGCGGAATGTCGGAGCAATGCGGAATGCTACGGAAACGGCGCGTAAACTCGACGCCGTTGATATGCGGCATTTTATAGTCGGTGAGCACCAAATCGGGACTGTGCTCAAGGGCCCACTCCAGCGCCTGGACCGGATCTCCGAATGCTTGGATCTCGGTATCCTCATCCAACGTGCTGACCAATTTTTCCAGTAGCTTACGACCAATGGTCTGGTCGTCGATGATGAGTATTTTCGACATTGCCACTACTCTTGTGCGGTATCGCGTGCCGGCACCGGTATGTGGTGCCCATTGCGTCCTTACTACGCGAAGGGTTAGGGCTGCGGACCAGCCAAAAACGCCGTCGAAGAGCCTGGCGCCGGCAACCGGTGATGGCCAGCCCGCGTTCCGGCGTGCGTACTGGCTACTTACTATAGTAGTTATCGGCTCAGTGCGAAAAAACTAAAAAAGCAGCCCGCAATGCCTGGGCGTTTTCGCCGAGTGTAGTATTTTTCGCTACCCAGCCATAGCAAAAAAGCTGTTCAGGGCGATTCGAGCGCTTCAATACGCTCCATTTTGGTGCATAATTGATCCCGTGCTGCGGCCAAATCGTCCACCCGACTGCGTTCGCGCTCAACCACCTCGGCCGGCGCGCGGGCGACGAAATCAGGATTTTCCAGCTTGGCGCGGCCTCGCAGTAATTCACGTTCGAGCTTCTCGACCTCGCGCGTCAATCGGGCCAGTTCGGCCTCTTGGTCGATCAACCCGGCCATCGGAATCAGTAGCTGCATTTCGCCGACCAGGGCGGTGGCCGATTCAGGGGCGGCCTCGCCGGCGTCCAGCCAGCGTAAGGATTCGGTGCGCGCCAAGGCTTGCAGATAGTGCTGATTAGCGGACAGGCGTGCGCGGTCGCTATCGGAACCATTGTCCAGCAACACGGGCAGCGGTTTGCGTGGTTCGATGTTCATGCCGCTGCGGATCTTACGCACGCCGAGTACGAAATCCATGACCCAGCGCATGTCGGTTTCCGCCTCGGGGTCGATTGCCTCGACATCGGCGCTCGGATAGGTGGCGAGCATGATGGTGTCGCCGCTGACCCTGGCCAAGGGCGCGACGCGCTGCCAGATTTCTTCACTGATGAAGGGCATGATCGGATGGGCCAGGCGCAGTAAGGTCTCGAGCACCTGTACCAGGGTGCGACGAGTACCGCGTCGAG
Source organism: Gammaproteobacteria bacterium (assembly GCA_030147845.1). Classification (GTDB taxonomy): domain Bacteria; phylum Pseudomonadota; class Gammaproteobacteria; order JASBUN01; family JASBUN01; genus JASBUN01. The sequence continues at coordinate 62,353 of JASBUN010000010.1, read as the reverse complement.
CGGCATCGGAACTATCGGTATTGGTCAGGACCGGCTTCGACAACTCCAGGTACCAATCACAGTATTCATCCCAGACAAACGAATAGAGCGCCTGGGCGGCATGATCCAAGCGGTATTGAGCCATGGCGTCGGCGATCGACTGCTCGGTGCGCTGCAGACGTGAGACGATCCAGCGGTCGGCGACACTCAGTTCGAGCCTGTCGCCGGACTGACCGCAATCCTCGCCTTCGGTATTCATGAGGACGTAGCGCGCAGCATTCCAAAGTTTGTTGCAAAAGTTGCGGTAACCTTCGATGCGGCCGAGGTCGAAATTGATGTCGCGCCCGGTGGAGGCAAGGGCGGCGTAAGTAAAGCGCAGCGCGTCGGTACCGAACGCCGCGATGCCGTCCGGAAATTCCTTGCGCGTGGCCTTTTCGATCTTCTTCGCCATCTGTGGTTGCATCATGCCACTGGTGCGTTTGGCCACCAGCGCGTCGAGTTCGATGCCGTCGATCAGATCGATCGGGTCAAGCACGTTACCCTTCGACTTGGACATCTTCTGCCCATGGGCGTCGCGCACCAGTCCGTGTATATAAACCTCGCGGAACGGAACGTCGCCCATGAACTTCAAACCCATCATAATCATGCGCGCGACCCAGAAGAAAATGATGTCGAAGCCGGTAACCAATACGCTGGTCGGGTAGAAGGTCGCCAGGCTGTCGGTGCGTTGCGGCCAGCCGAGGGTCGAGAACGGCCACAGCGCCGAGGAGAACCAGGTGTCGAGCACGTCATCGTCCTGGCGCAAAGCGACCTGCGCATCCAATTGATGTTTGTCGCGTACTTCCGTTTCACTGCGCCCGACGTAGATATTGCCCTGGTCATCGTACCAAGCGGGAATGCGATGGCCCCACCAGATTTGGCGGCTGATGCACCAATCCTGAATATTACGCATCCACTCGAAATAGGTGTTTTTCCAATTGTCGGGCACGAAGCGGATGGCGCCGCTTTCGACCGCCTGCACGGCGGGCTCGGCCAACGGCGCGACCTTGACGTACCATTGATCGGTCAGCAACGGTTCGATCACCGCGCCGGAACGGTCGCCGCGCGGCACCATCATTTTGTGCGCGTCGGTCTTTTCCAACAGGCCCTGCTCGCTCAGTTCCGCCACGACCGCTTTGCGCGCCTCGTAGCGATCCAGTCCGCGGAACGTCTGAGGTACCAGTTCGGCGCCGTCGTCATCCGCACCGAGGATGCTGGCATCGACGGTAAAGATATTGATCAGGCCGTTGTGGGGTATCTGCTGTAGCGGCGCGCTGTCGCGGTGGCGCAACCAGACCTGATAGTCATTGAAATCATGTGCCGGCGTGATTTTTACGCAGCCGGTGCCGAATGCCGGGTCGACGTAATCGTCGGCCAGGATCGGAATGCGGCGGCCGGTCAACGGTAGTACCAGCCATTGGCCAAGCAGGTGTTGGTAGCGGCTGTCGTCGGGGTGAACGGCCACAGCGGCATCGCCAAGCATGGTCTCCGGGCGCGTGGTCGCCACCACGACATGACCGGAGCCGTCCGCCAGCGGATAGCGCATGTGCCACAGTTGGCCGTTTTCCTCCGCCGACAGGACTTCCAGATCAGAGACCGCCGTGTGCAGCACCGGGTCCCAGTTCACCAGGCGTTTGCCGCGGTAGATCAGGCCTTCATCATAAAGGCGCACGAACACCTCTCTGACCGCTTCGGACAAGCCCTCGTCCATGGTAAAGCGTTCGCGCGACCAATCCAGCGACGCGCCCATGCGGCGCAACTGGTGTGTGATGGTGCCGCCGGATTGCGCTTTCCATTTCCACACGCGCTGCACGAACGCCTCGCGGCCGAGGTCATGACGACTCTTACCCTCGGCTTCCAACTGCCGCTCGACCACCATCTGCGTGGCGATGCCGGCATGATCACTACCGGCCTGCCACAGCGTGTTGCGTCCCGACATGCGCTGATAGCGCGTCAGGGCGTCCATGATGGTGTCCTGGAAGGCGTGACCCATGTGTAGACTGCCGGTGACATTCGGCGGTGGGATCATGATGCAGTAGGCCGGACCCTGGCCCTGTGGCGCGAAATAGCCGCGTTGCTCCCAGGTTTCGTACCAGCGTTGTTCGATGGCGTGCGGGTTGTACGTCTTGTCCATAGTCGGCCGGATCTGTGTTGATTTAGGTGAATGACGCCCGAAGGCGGCGAGCGGAACGCCGCATTATACCCGAGCCCAGCCCGCCGATTCAGGTTTGATTGGCGCCGTCGGCGGTCGATGCGCGCAGTGACGCAGCCAATTCGGGCAGTCGTTGCATGAGTTGATCGATGATGCTTGCCCGCGCATGGTCGCGGAACTGATCGAGACTACGACGTAGGGCATCTTCCAGGTTATGCCGCACCAATAACTCGAATTTGCTGTCGAGTTCTTGTCCGAGCTCATTGGCGGCGCGTTCGATGAGATCGCGGATGGTTTCGCTGGACGCGATCGCGATATCGGCATCTGTATGCGCACCGTTGACGCCGCCGTCCAGCGACGCCGCCGTATCCATGGTGCCGTTTGTTTCCGAGCCGGCATGGGCCGGCGTCGTCGGCGCGGAAACACGTCCGGGGCGGACCACGTCGCGCAAAATCGGAATTTCAGTGCCGTCGCTGTGATTCATGGCGTTACAGCTTGTGCGTTTGCAGCGGATAGCCGCGATCGCGGTAGAAGCGGAAACGTCCGCGCGCGCTGTGCTTGTCGTCGTGCTCATCGGCGACCAGTTCCGCAACGCGCGTAAAACGGCTGAAAAACACCGGTACGTCAGCGGCGAGATTAATCAACACATCGTCCATATGTCCGGGAGGCGCTTCGTGTCCAACCAGTACCGGCGGCGGATGGTCATTGTCGGCGGTGACTGCGCGCGCGTGGGGCACGAAGCTGCCGGCGCGAAAGGTCCATAGCAAATCGTCGATCTGCGCGGATTGCTCGGGCGACGAAGTATGTATGTAAATTTGATGTCCCAGCTTATAAGCCTTCTCGACCAGCCGGCAGGCCGTGGTTTCCCGGCTGCTGCGTTGTTGCTCACCGATTACATAGAAGTCGACTCGTGTCATGGCGTCAGTATCACGTGCGCGCCCAGGCTTGGCAAGGTCGAGCCTGGCACCGTTACGCGCAGGGCGGGGCTCAGTGCTTCGTCCCCGCGCGCTGCAGGAGGAACTGCACTAGCAGCGGAACGGGTCGCCCGGTGCCGCCTTTTTCCTTGCCCGATACCCAGGCCGTGCCGGCAATATCCAAATGCGCCCAGTGAAATTTCTTGGTGTAGCGTGACAGAAAGCAGGCGGCCGTGATGGCGCCGCCTTCGCGGCCGCCGATATTGGCCATGTCGGCGAAGTTACTGTCGAGCTGATCCTGGTACTCGTCCCAGAGCGGCAGCTCCCACGCGCGGTCATGAATAGCGCGCCCTGCGGTCAGCAGTTCGTGCGCTAACGGCGCATGGTTGCTCATCAGTCCATGGGCATGATTTCCGAGCGCGATGACGCAGGCGCCGGTGAGTGTGGCCAAATCGATGACGGCGGTGGGCTCGAAGCGTTCCGTATAGGTCAACGCATCGCACAAGATCAGACGCCCTTCAGCATCCGTGTTAAGCACTTCTATGGTTTGGCCGGACATGCTGGTGACGATATCGCCGGGTTTATTGGCGGCGCCGTCGGGTAGATTCTCGGAACTGGGGATGACGCCGACGACGTTGATCGGCAGCGCCAATTCGGCACAGGCGTGGATCGCACCGAGTACGCCCGCCGCGCCGCACATATCGTATTTCATTTCGTCCATGGCCGGGGCCGGCTTGAGCGAGATTCCGCCAGCATCGAAGGTCAAGCCCTTGCCGACCAGTGCCACCGGCTTGTCGTCTTTGGCGCCGCCGCGGTACTGCAAAACGATCAATTTGGGCGGCTCGCGGCTGCCGCGCGCTACCGACAACAGCGCGCCCATGCCGAGTTTTTCCATCTCGGCTTGTTCCAAAATCTGTACCTTCAGTCGCTTCAAACGCTTGCCCATCTTGAGCGCCGCATTCGCCAAGTATGTTGGTGTGCAAACGTTGCCGGGCAGGTTGCCCAACTCGCGTGCCAGCGCCACGCCATTCGCTATTGCCTGACCTTCGCGGGCGGCCTGTTCGCAGGCCGGCAGCTCGTCGCGATTGGCGATGTTGAGCACGATTTTGCGTAGCGGCCGGCGCTGGCTTTGCTTCGTACTTTTGAGGGCATCGAAGTGGTATAGCGCACCTTCGGCGGCCATCACCACTTGCGTCACGCGTGAGGCTGTCTCGTGACCTTTGATGGCGAGATCGGCGAGACAATATACGGCGTCCGTCGAGCCGCCGCTGTCTAGCGCTTTGGTGGCGGTCGTTACCACCTGGCGCAAACGAGGCAGACTGAACTCGCGCTCACGCCCGCAGCCGACCAGCAGTACGCGGTCACATTGGCAATTGGGTACGTTGAACAACATTAGTGTTTGTCCGAGCTTACCTTCCATGTCGCCGCGTCGCACGACGTTGGTCAGGAACCCGTCGCTGGCCTGATCCAGTTGTACGGCCGCTGCCGAGAACTTGCGCGGCTCGTACACGGCGACCACAACGCAGGCGGTGCGTTGTTTTTCCGGGTTTCCGCCCTTGACATGGAATTCCATACGTATCCTCCGACCAGATTTGAGTTTGGGACATGCGTCTGCGCGATCTAACCTATCGCCGCCAGGCGCGAATCCCGTATCATGCGAGATTCCGGCGGCGTGCGGCTACGGCGCCAACAACGGGTGAATTTTAGCAATTTCCAGATAAAAATGCCGTTTCTTCCGCAAAACTTAAAATCAACCGTCGGAGCGAGTGCGTGACCTACTTCCGCCGGCAGTACTGTGCGCGTCCGATGCGGCGCGAAATGCGGTTTTACCCTGGCGATGCCGCGTGGCACGCAAATGCCCGCTCGCCGCGTATTGACGCAACCGAACCTCGGGCGAGGAACTACCCGCAATGCGCGCGCCATGACCGTAGTCGTAGCGCGGCTTTGGACAGGTGGCCGTGAAAATTTTTAGTCGCTATCTGGCCGTCAATATGCTCACCAGCACGCTGCTTGCGCTGCTGGTATTGACCGCCGTGGCTGGGGTGTTCGCATTCATGGGGCAGCTCGGTGATCTGGCCGGCGGTTACGGCGTGCTCCAGGCGCTCGCTTACGTACTCATGACGTTGCCGCGTCGTGCCTATGAGTTGTTCCCGACCGCGGTATTGCTGGGCGCGCTATTGGGCTTGGGCAATCTGGCCAGCAACAGCGAACTGGTTGTTATGCGCGCTTCCGGTATGTCTGCGATGCGCATTACCGCAGCGGTGCTCCGTGCCGGATTGGTATTGGTGGTTTTGGCCACCTTGATCGGCGAGGTGCTGGCGCCGCCGGGCGAAGAATACGCGCAAAACTTGCGCTCGACATCCCGTTCAGGCTACGTGACGTTGGAAAGCCGAAACGGATTTTGGGCGCGCGATCAATCGAGCTTTATCAATATTCGTCGAGTCTTACCCGGCGCCCGTTTGGAAAATATCTCGATCTATCGTTACAACCGCCGCGGCGAACTACAAACGGTTACGCATGCGGCGTCGGCGGAGTACGTCAACGGTGAGTGGTTATTGCACAACATCGAAGAGAGTCACATCAGCGACAGCGGCGTAAAAACCCAAAAAGAGGCCCGTGCGCGCTGGGATTCAGTGCTGGACCCGGGCCTTTTGGAAACACTCGCGATCGACCCGGACAATTTGGCTGCACTTTCGCTATATCGCTATGTGAAGTATCTGAAACAGAACAACTTAGACGCCAGTCGCTACCAATTGGCGTTTTGGATAAAGCTAATCACGCCGCTGTCGACCTTGGTCATGTTGCTGGTCGCCATGCCGTTTGTGTTCGGGCCGCTGCGCAGTAGTAGCGCCGGCCCACGGGTATTGATTGGGGTGCTGGTGGGTTTGGGCTTCTATTTGATGAATCAGGCGCTGAGTTATGTCGGTCTGGTGTACGGTCTCGATCCGTTGCTGAGCGCGTTATTACCGAGTGTACTATTCGCCATCGGTGGTGGTGTGGCGCTTATGCGCGTGCATTAACGGCGCTCCGATTTATTCGGTCAAGGCGATGGCGACGAACAAGCGCAGGGTATACGCAGTGAACGAGTATTCTGAGCTGCTTCCGCCGCCGACAATGCTACTTCAGCGCATTAATCAGCGCTTCCCGGATGTAGGTCGCTACGTACTACACGCGTCTTGGCCAAGTGGTCGTAAATCGCTTGACGATCGGCGTCCGCTAACGTCCAAAGCAGGCCGGCGCCGGCACTGCCGATCGCAACGATAAATCGTATGACTGCCTGCCACCAGCGGATGCTCGATCCGTCCAAGCGCTGGACCCGAATTTTCCAGGCGCGCATGCCCAAGGTTTGGCCGCCGTGGGTCCAGAACCAGCCATAAAATCCGAACGTCACCAATACGATGTACAGACGAAAGCCGACACCCTTGTGATCGAGGTGCCCGTGCATGGCTAACAACGCGAATGCGGTCGCGAGCAGCAGTATTGCGAACAACAACAGGCTGTCGTAAAGGATCGCGCCGAGCCGGCGCGCAAAGTTTGAGGAGATACCGGCTGCGTCTGCCTGGCGTGATTGGCTATCATTCATGTGTGGACTCGTTCGCGTAATGTCGGGTGGTTCATCGGCGCGTTGCCGTTTTAATCCGCGGCCGCAGTATGGAAGCGCGGCCGCGTATATGATAAACACTGCGTTAGAATCAGAAAAATCACACCATACCGGAGGGGTCATGACTATTCTAACAGAGCTTGCCGGTCTGCCGGGGGTTATGGCCGTGGGAGAGTATTCCTACCGCGGCGATCGATTTTCACACAAAGGACAGCTCGACGACGAACAGGCGCGTATGGCGTCGATCATGTGCCGTGCGACGACCATGAGCGTGCACATGCAATCTGAAATACTGGGTTCGTTCAGCACCGATTGTGGTTTTAACCCGGCGCGCGGATGGATAGTGACCGGGCCGCGATTCGCCGTGTGCGTGGTCGCCAATGTATTTTGTTTTCTCGACAAAACCGCAGCATCGTTGAACGACGTACTCGGCATCATGCGTACGCAGTTGGACGGCGCGCCGAGCGAATTGGTCTAACGTCGCTCGGATTCGAGCGCAAAAAATGGAGCAGTGAAATGGCGGATCTAGATCGATTGATGAACCTGCCGTATGCCCTCGCGGCGTTTCAGTTTTCCGATCGTGGGGAGCTTATGTCGAGCCGCATCGCCGATGACTGCCCCCTGGATGACAAGGCCTTGGATTTGCTCTGTCACATGTGTGTGGCCAATACCGCTATTGCGACTATGCAGGCGCGCGGCTGGGAGCGCATAACCGCAACCGAAGGTTTTTATCCCATTGATGGTTTTACCATCGTGGGTTTCGAGTGGTCGGCGGTGACCAGCGGGAACTTTGGCGTGGTTTTGCCCAACGACCAGGCTGACTACCAGGCCGCATACGACGCGTTGGCGGACTGACGGCGGGCACATGATAAAGCGTCTTTTGATAGTCGATGGTGTAAACGTGGTATGCAAATTTCGCGACGACGGTGCGTTAGTCGAAGGTTACGGCGTACTAACCGAGGCGGAAATGGGGCATTTGGCCAAGTTTGCGCATGACTATAAACGCATCGTACAGGGCAATGCCGACCAGTTGTCCATGTTTACCCAGCTACGTGGTTGGACGCCGCCGGCCGGTTGGGTTGTGCGCGGCCAATCGACTGCGGCGTGCAGCGTCGGAAATTTGGTCTGCGTGGTCGACGTGCGGTTGGCTTCGCTGACCGAGGTCATGCGTGAGTTGACCGAGTTGTCGCATTGGTGACGGCCGCCGGCAGCGAAAAAGCCTGGTCTTGCGCTCAAGGCGCATTTTGAATTGGTTGGATGCGTGACCGAGGCCGCTTCAGCGCGCCGCGCCGCGATTGCCGGTGGCGTTGATGTGCATCAATGACCGACCCGGTGGTTTCGTGGCATAACACAAACTTATGCACAGACCATCGACAGGCAATAAGACGCCGACGGTTCCGCGTCTATTGTCACTGCCATTTGCCGTCATACCCGACGCTGCCCACAGCGCGTTATTGGCGACCGCTCTCTCGGCGTTGTTTGCCACCCCGCTGCGGCGCGCCGAATTGGAGTTTCTCCGCAACCGCAGCATCCGCATCGAAGTCGTCGATCTGGATCTGGAGTATTCCCTCATGCTCGGCCATGGGCGTCTGTCGGCTGGTTCGCGCGGCTGCCCGGCGAATCTGGTAATCAAGGGTTCTTTATATGATTTCCTGGTGCTGGCAACACGCCGCGAAGATCCCGATACCTTGTTTTTTCAGCGTCGACTGCGTCTGCGCGGCGATACGGAACTCGGCTTGCACGTCAAGAATTTTCTCGCCCGGCAGGAGGTGGACGGGCACGCGGGCATGATACGGGCGATGAATTTGTTGGTCGATTTTATGCGCCGCACCGGCTGACGTCGAGGGCCGTCGGCGGCTCCTCACCGCCGCCGGTTATTCGTGCGTTTCGAGGCAGGCGACGCCGGCGTCTCCAAACCAATATCCGTTGCAGGGGCCACTGGGCATGAGATCGGACAGCGCCTGCGCGCTATCGTGTGCGGCGCACTGGCCGCGCCGGCAGGCGTCGAACCGTTCGATCACGGCCTCGGTGTGTTGCGACTGCGGGCTGATACGCAGTACGTCGACACCCGCATCGACCAGATCATCCAACATCGGCAGCAGATTGATACTGCGGGCGGATTGCGTCTGTATGCCATTCAAGGTCAGGAAATTCTGTTCGTCCTGTGTCTGCAACGTCAATCCATCGCCATAATCGAGACAACGGAATTGGCAATTGTCCTTCGGCAGGTTGTGCGCGCGCGCCGTGAAACAGCGCGCGGAATAGGCTAACGGCATGCGTCCATAGGCAAAAACCTCGGTTCGCACCGCGCTGGGACGTTTTTCCTGCAGCGTATGTAAGGCATCGCGGCCAAGCTCCAGCGGCAGTACCCAGCGGGCCAGTCCCAGCTTGGCCAGGTGTTGTAGCGTACGTACATTGTAGATATTGACAGATGGACCGGTAACGAAAGGAGCGCCGCGCAGTAGTTCGACGGCAGCTATGTCGTTGGCTTCGACGATATAGTCGGCGTTGTTGCACAACCGGCGTAGCGTGCGGATTTCGGATTCGGACTCAATCAAGGTCAAGGTAGACAGCACCACCTCTTTGCCGGCTGCGGCGAGCTGATGCGCCAGTTGCAGCCAGTCGTCGGTACGTAGCTGGCGGCGCTTGCTGCACACCGTTTCACCAACATATACGATGTCGACCGCGGTCTGCGCCACCGATTGATAAAATGCCAACACGGTTTCCCGTGGCCAAAAATAGAGCAGCGGACCCAATGCCAGCTTGATCGGATACGGCGACATATGGTGTCCTTATTGCCAGGGTCGGTGATAGGCGCCGAACGTGGTTTGCACACCTTCGGACAGGTGCTGCAACTCGGCCAGCCATTCGGTGCGTGGAATGAAGGTACGCGGATGCAGTAGGCACTGGTCGATAGCGGCCCGCCATACGCGCGTGACTTGAGCGACGTAGGCGGAACTACGCTGCCGGCCTTCTATTTTAATCGCCGCGACACCGGCCTGTAGTAGTTGCGGCAGCAGTTCCAGCGTATTGAGGCTGGTCGGTTCCTCAAGGGCATAAAATGTCTGGCGATTGACGCGAAAGCGCCCCTTGCAGAGCGTTGGGTATCCGGCCGCTTCTTGGGTGTCACGGCGATCGATCAGGATGCCTCCCAAACGCGTTTCCAGGCCGCTGTCCACGTCCCGCCACTCCACCGCTTGCGCAGGCGAACAGGCGCCGCCGGTATTGGGTGACTCGCCGGTGGCGTAGGACGACAACAGGCAACGCCCCTCGACCATTACGCACAGACTGCCGAAGCCGAATGTCTCCACCGCGATCGGACTGTTCTGCGCCAGTGCCTCTAGCTGTGACAGAGACAGCACGCGCGGCAGCACCACGCGCTGTACGCCGAATTCGCGATGGTAGAAGCCGATGGACTGAAGATTGGTGGCCGACGCTTGTACCGACAGGTGCAGGCGCAACTTCGGCCAGCGCTCGCAGGCATACTCGAGCACGCCGATGTCGGCGACGATCAGCGCATCGATCTCGAGTTCAGCGGCGTGGTCAACGGCGTTTTGCCAGCGTTGCCAGCCTTGCGCTTGGGCGTAGGTGTTGATCGCCAAATAGACTCGCCTGTGCCGGTCATGCGCGTAGCGTATGGCGCCCACCATGCTGCCGAGATCGAAATTGAGACCGGCGAAATGACGTGCATTGGTGTCATCGCAAAAGCCGACATAAACGGCGTCAGCGCCGTGGTCGACGGCGGCTTTGAGCGCCGGTAGGTTACCGGCCGGACATGCCAGTTCCATGACGTTACCTCATTGACCGCAGCGGGTTTGGCCGCGGCGCGCTTTGCGGACGACCAACTCGGCCTCGATGGCGTTGAGTACTGTCCATTTTTGCGCGCACCACGCGGGTGCGAGCAGCAGGCGTGCCGCCGCCGTAGCCGTCAGGCGATGGAATACGATGTCGGTCGGCGTGCGCTGCACTACGTCGGCGGCCAATGCCACGTACTCGGTCATGGACAATGTCCGATAGTTACCGCGCCGCCAGTCGTTCGCGAGTCGGGTGCCCTTGACCACGTGCAGTGGATGCACCTTCAATCCTTCGACACCCAGATCGAGTACGCGCTCCAGCGTCTCCAGTACTTGGCCGCGATGTTCGCCCGGCAGGCCGATAATGAGATGCGTGCATACTGCCAGGCCGCGCAAGTGGGCGCGCCGTACTGCATCGCGATATTCGGCGAAATCATGGCCGCGGTTGACACGCACCAGCGTATCGTCATGTGCCGATTGCAGTCCAAGTTCCAGCCACACCTCATAGCCCATGTCCTGATACCCGGCCAATAGGTCGAGTACCGCATCCGGCACGCAATCGGGACGCGTGCCGACGGCGAGTCCGACCACATCGGATTCCGCCAGCGCCTGTCCGTACAAGGTTGCGAGCTTGTCGACACTGTCGTAGGTGTTGGTGTAAGCCTGGAAATAAGCGATAAACCGACGCGCCCCCGTGCGTTTGAGCAATACCGCGCGGCCGGCGGCGATCTGTTCGGGCACTGACGGCGCTTGTCGCGCTACCGGGGTGAAGGAAGCGTTATTGCAGAACGTGCACCCACCGATACCTTTGCTGCCATCGCGGTTTGGACACGTGAAGCCGGCGTTGACGGCGAGTTTATGTACGCGCTCGCCGTAGCGGCGCAGTAGATCCTGACCGAATGTAGTAACGTGATCGCTGAGTGTCATTGCCGCAGCAAGGGCGTGCGACGCCCGTCAAATACCAATGCCAGCGATGAGCTTACGCGCCTCAGCGATGCAGCAATTGATTCAGGTCAATTGTTGTACATCATGCGTGCGGATCGGCGCGGTGACCGCAGCGAGCCGACTTGCTAGCGACTGCGCTTGAGTCCGAAACGGGGCAGGGCAGGCGGGGTCGGTGGCGGCGCCGCTTTTTCGACTTCGTAGTTGATTGAAACCATCCAGTCGGCGTAATTGCTATCGGCAGCTTTCAGTACCTGTAGCAACTCCTGCCGGAAAGGTCCTTCGATGGGCGCTCCACGTCCCGGCCAGATGCGAAATTTCACACGCAGATATTCGACGCCGGAGGTGGCCGTGAAGCGGCCTTCGACCGATGGCGGCGCGACCATGATGGCTGGGAACTGGGCCGCCGCCGACGCCATCAGCTCGTTCGCCGACTGTTCGGCTTGCGTGCGCGCTTCGGTCGATCCGAGCAGACGAACATCGACAATACAACGGAGGTAGCCGCGCGGATAGTTGATGACGTTAGTGATACTGCGGTTGGGTATATTGATTCGCGCGCCGACGGCACTTTCGAGTTCCGTGAAGCGCATGCCGATGGCGCGTACTACGCCGGATTGTCCGCTGATCTCGACCATATCGCCGACGTCGAATAAGTCAGAGAAGATAAAAGTCAATCCCGTGACGACATCCTGGATCAATCCTTGCGAACCGAATGCGACCGCCAGGCCGAGGATCGACGCGCTGGCGAAGTAGGCGGTCAGCGAGATGCCGAGTTCTCGCAGGATCAGGCCGAAGGCACCGAAGTACAACGTAAAAATGAGTGTGCTGCTGGTCAGGCTGACGACCGAACGGAACTTACGCCGCGCACGCGGTCGCGATTCGGCCGATAAGCGCCGGCTCAGCGCGCGTACCAGCATCACGCCGGTATGCGCGCCGATCGCCAGCAATACGATCAACAGGATATGCGCGCCACTGTGCGCTACGCCGAAAAAACTGGTGACCGGATGGGTTGCATTCATACGGGTACGCGCCGCGAGTCGGCCATTCGTTATAAGGGCATCGATTGCGGCAGATACGCGCTGCCGATGCCGTATAGTTTTCTGTTATTGTCTCGCTGTAGTCAACTGCCGCCGGGCGCGGCGCCATTGGTCGGCGATCGATCACGGAAGTGGCGCTCCCTAGGGGGATCGAACCCCTGTTTTCGCCGTGAGAGGGCGACGTCCTAGACCGCTAGACGAAGGGAGCGCGGTGCCGCCCGCTTTGGGGGCGGGGGAAAGCGGTGTTATTATACCCACACCATGGAAATCCTCAATCCGTATTTGAGTGACACGCATAGAAGGCAATCAAGCCATTAGCGAACCAGTGACCATTCCGCGGCCCGAGCACGTCATATCCCGGGTCAATATAAGTGAAAATGCCCTCAAGGTACTGTACCGCCTCAAACAGGCCGGTTTTCAGGCCTATTTGGTCGGCGGCGGCGTGCGCGACCTGCTGCTGGGACGCGAGCCCAAAGATTTCGATATCGCCACCATCGCCTCACCCGAGGAAGTACGCGCGCTGTTCCGCAACAGCCGTTTGATCGGACGCCGCTTTTTGTTGGCGCATGTGCGCTTCGGCAACGAGATTATCGAAGTCGCGACGTTTCGCGGCCAAAGCGATGGTAGCGACGAAGAACAATTGGTGCAGAGTGATGAAGGACGCTTGCTGCGTGACAACGTCTTCGGCACGCTAGAGGAAGATGCCTGGCGCCGTGATTTCACGATCAACGCGTTGTATTACAACATCGAGGATTTTTCTGTCGTCGACTATGTCGGCGGCATGACCGACCTAAAGGCCGGAACACTGCGCATGATCGGTGACCCGGAGCGGCGCTATCGCGAGGATCCGGTGCGCATGCTGCGCGCGGTCCGCTTCGCCGCCAAGCTGGGTTTTCGAATTCACGCTGAAACCGAAGCGCCCATTTTTGAGCTTGGCCACCTGCTCGACGATATTTCCCCTTCGCGCTTGTTCGACGAAACCCTGAAGTTGTTTTTATCCGGCAACGCCGTTGCGACCTTCGAGTTGCTACGCCATTATCGCTTGTTCGAGCGTCTGTTTCCGGCCACCGAAGAAGCGCTGTCGATGGAAGAAAATCACTTTCCGCTGACCTTGGTGTCGCGCGCCATGGAGAACACTGATCAGCGCATAGCGGTGGGAAAACCGGTGACACCAGCCTTTCTATATGCCGCCTTGCTGTGGGAACCGACCCGACGGCTGGCGCAGCAGATGGAGCAGGCGGAAGCCGGACTGACCTGGCTGCAAGCGCTGCATGCGGCGAGCAGCTTGACGGTATCGCGTCAAGCCAAGTGTACTTCGATTCCGAAACGATTCAGCGTGCCTATGCGTGAGATTTGGGCCATGCAGTCGCGATTGGAACAACGCTCCGGGAAGCGCCCGCTGCGCTTGCTCGAGCACCCGCGTTTTCGGGCGTCATATGATTTTCTGTTGCTGCGCGCCGAGTCAGGCGAAGCACCGGCCGAGTTAGCACAATGGTGGACGCGCTTTCAGGATACGGACAGCGATCAGCAGCACGCCATGTTGCAGGAGGCGCCGGTCACCAAGACGAGCAAACGGCGGCGACGCCCGCGCAAACGTAGACCCAACGGCGCTGGTGCGTGACCGAATGCGCGATGCCACCATTGACGTCCTCTAACGGAGCCGCCGAGCTGCGTCAACCGGTGCGTGCCTACGTTGGCCTGGGGAGCAATTTGGCGCAGCCTCGATCGCAGGTACAGCGCGCGCTGGATGAACTCGGTGCGCTACCTGATACCAGCGTCGCATTGCGTTCGCATTTGTATCGCAGTGCGCCCATGGGCCCGCCCGATCAGCCCGATTACATCAACGCCGTTGCCGCTCTGGACACGCGACTTGACGCTATCGCGCTGTTGCATCAGTTACAGTCCATAGAACTGGCGCATGGTCGCGTGCGGCAAGGTGAGCGCTGGGGGCCGCGCACGTTGGATCTTGACTTGTTGTTGTACGGTGAGCTGCAGATGGACACGCCGGAGTTGACGTTGCCACACGCAGGACTGCACCTGCGCGCGTTCGTATTGTATCCTCTACATGAAATTGCTGCGGACCTTACAGTGCCGGGGCATGGGCGCGTGGATCAATTGTTGGCCGGTTGTTCGGCGGAAGGATTAGAGCGCTTGCAGGCGTCATTATGAGTACCGACAAGCAAAATCCGCACTATGTGGTCGTCGAGGGGCCGATTGGCGTTGGCAAAACCAGTTTGGCCCGACGCTTGGCCGATAGTTTTGGTTCCGACCTGCTGCTGGAAGACCCCGATAGTAACCCGTTCCTGGAACGGTTTTACCGTAATCCGCGCCAGGCCGCGTTGCCTGCGCAGCTGTTTTTCCTGTTTCAGCGCGCGCAACAATTGCAGGAGATGCGGCAGGACGATATGTTCGCACCGGTGCGCGTGGCCGATTTTTTGTTGGCTAAGGATCGCCTGTTTGCCGAGCTGACGCTGGATGAGGATGAGTTGCGGCTATATCAGCAAATTTACGAAAATCTCGCCATCGATCCGCCGCGCCCGGACTTGGTGATTTACCTGCAGGCGCCGGTCGAGGTGCTGCGCCAGCGCATCGCGCGCCGTGGGATCGTCCACGAACAGTGGATGGATGCCGCTTATCTGTCGCGCTTGGCGGAATCTTATATGCGGTTCTTCTATGATTACACCGACGCGCCGCTGCTGATCGTCAATGCGGCGGAGATCGATCTGGTCGGCAGCGACGTGGACTACGAGTTGTTGCTCGAGCGTGTTCGCACCTTGCGTAGCGGCCGACACTATTTCAACCCCATGCCCATGGCCATGTGATGACATGCCCGTGGCCCGGTAGCGTGCCAACATGACCGCACACAGTCCAACAGCTAAACGCACTCGAATCACACTCACCCGCCTCGGAGAAATGAAGGCCAGCGGTGAGAAATTCGCCATGCTGACCGCCTACGACGCCAGCTTCGCCGCACTGCTGGACGAGGCCGGCGTCGAGGTTTTGTTGATCGGTGATTCGCTCGGCATGGTCATTCAAGGACACCAGACCACGCTGCCGGTGACCATGGATGACATGGTCTACCACAGCCGCTGCGTGGCGCGTGCTTGTCGGTATGCGCTGGTGCTGGCTGATTTGCCGTTCATGAGCGTCGCCACGATCGACCAAGCCCTGCACAATGCCGGTCGCTTGATGCAAGAGGGCGGTGCGCAGATGGTCAAGCTGGAAGGTGGAGCGGTACAGGCCGAGACCGTCCGCCATCTTGTCCGGCATGGCATTCCGGTCTGTGCCCACCTCGGCTTGCAGCCGCAATTGGTACATAAACTCGGTGGCTATCGCATGCAGGGCCGCGCGGCGAGCGCCGCCGAAGCCATGTTTCAAGAGGCACAGGGACTGGAGCAGGCGGGGGCTGACCTGCTGCTGCTGGAGTGCGTGCCGGCCGCGCTGGCCAAGCGCATCACCGACGCCGTGCGTATTCCGGTGGTTGGTATCGGCGCCGGCCCCGATACCGACGCGCAGGTATTGGTACTGCACGACGCACTTGGTATCACGGCCGGAAAACCGCCGCGCTTCAGTAAGAATTTCATGCATGGTAGTGCCGGCATCGGTGATGCAGTGCAACGCTTCGTGGCGGCGGTCAAGGATGGTAGTTTCCCCGGCCCCGAGCATACTTTCTAGGCAGGCGCTGTTTACGGCACAAACCCCGGGCCTATAACTATCCGCCCTACCTTGGGATCTGCGTTTGGTTGGGTGACGGTGGCTACCGATCGCGTAGGTCGGGTGAGCCCGTGGGCGTAACCCGACATGGCCCGGGCACGGAACGATACATCGGGTTGCGCTACGCTAACCCGGTCTGCATCACGGGTACGGATGAATCCGTGCCTACGAAACCCCTGCCACAATCACCGCATACGGTATGATTTTTGTAGGCACGGTTTTAACCGTGCAGTGGTTACCGATCGCGTAGGTCGGGTGAGCCCGTGAGCGTAACCCGACATGGCCCGGGCGCGGAACGATACATCGGGTTGCGCCGCCTTCCGCCTTGCCCATCGCCTCGATTGAATGAATTCAGAGTTTCCTTAAGCGCCGAATTTGCGCCGCCGCCGGGTCTGCTGCACAATGCTCAGCCGATGCTGACCGTTAAAACTATCTCTGAATTACGCCACTGGATCGCGCGCCAGCGCGGCACGCATCGGCGCATTGCGTTGGTACCGACCATGGGTGCTTTGCACCAGGCGCACTTGCGTTTAGTGGACGTTGCTCATGAACATGCCGATTGTGTTGTCGCCAGTATATTCGTCAATCCGCTGCAGTTTGGCGCCGGTGAGGATTTCGAGTCTTATCCGCGCGTTCTGTCCGAAGACGTCAGTTTGCTGGAAAGTCGCGGCACCGATTTGCTCTTCGCGCCGCAGGTGACTGAGGTCTACCCGCACGGCGCACAATGCGCTGCGCGTGTCGATGTGCCGGCGTTGAGCACGATCCTCTGCGGCGCGGTCCGTCCGGGGCATTTCGGTGGCGTCGCCACCGTGGTGACCAAGCTGTTCAATCTGGTGCAGCCGCACGTGGCGGTGTTCGGGCAAAAGGACTACCAGCAATTGGCGGTCATACGGTGCTTGACCGATGAGCTGAATTTTCCGGTCGAGATCGTCGGCGTGCCGACCGTGCGCGAGGCCGATGGCCTGGCCATGAGTTCACGTAACCGTTATCTGTCGGCGCCAGAGCGTGTGCGTGCGCCGGTACTCTATGCGGTACTGCAGCAGGTCGGGCAACGTCTGCGCGAGGGTGCGGTGAATATGGCTGATTTGCAACAAGAAGCGGTGAAACGCCTCGAACAGGCCGGCTTCCGCCCGGAATACGCCAGTATCCGGCGTGCCGGGGATTTGGCCGAGCCGACCGTTGCAGATGCCGCACTCGTGGTGCTGGCGGCGGCCTGGCTGGGCCGCGCGCGGTTGATCGATAACCTGGTCGTGGAGCGGGTGAAACCCGAATCAGGAACCTGATATAATTAGGTACCTGACTGGTGGTTGCGAATCTGTGGGTGAAAAAGCGATATGTTGCGTACTCTGCTCAAAGCCAAATTGCACCACGCGCGCGTTACGCACTCCGAGTTGGAGTACGAGGGCTCTTGCGCGATTGATGGTGTTCTGCTCGAGGCCGCCGGGATCGCTGAGTACGAGCAGATTCAAATCTATAATATGAACAACGGTGAACGCTTTGTTACCTACGCGATCCGTGCTGAAGATGGATCGGGCATTGTGTCCGTGAACGGCGCCGCTGCGCATAAAGCCCGCCCGGGCGACCGCGTCATCATTTGTACTTATGCGGCCTTGAATGCGCAGGAAGCAGCCGGTTTTCAGCCAACCCTGGTGTATTTGGACGAGCGCAACTCGATCAAGCACGCGCGCAATTCAATTCCCGTCCAAGTCGCTTAATCCCCCATTTTTCGACGCGTTGTCGGCGGCAGTGTACTTGCCGCCTACGTAGCGCGACGGCGCCAACCGGGTGGATAAGGCAAACACGGTTTTGCGGTGGCGGCTCGGAGCAAGGTAGACTGAAGCGCGTGTTGGCAGGCCGGATTCCTCAATTTTTGAGAGGGAGAGAAACAAATGCTGCGACCCATTGTGCCGACCTTCAAGTTCCGTATCACCGTGATTCTGTTGGCTATGCTGGCAAGCGCGGCGGTATGGGGCGATCCCCCCGCGGGTTACAAGTTCCTCTCCTACGATCAAGGCTTGCGCCAGGCGCGCGCCGAACATAAGCCGATTTTTTTGTATTTTGGCCGTTACGGCTGCGGCTGGTGCCAGAAGACCAACGACGAGACGTTCTCCGACGCGAAGTTGCGCCAACTCTATTCCCAACATTATGTATTGGTGTATGTCGATGCCGAGAGCGGTAAACGGCTGACGTTGCCGAGCGGTGAGCGTATTACCGAGATGGAATTGGGTGCACGTTTGAACGTATTTGCGACCCCGGTGTTTCTTTATCTGCAGCCCGACGGTACGCCGATCGCCAAGGTGCCCGGGTATAAAACCGTTAAGGACTTTGTGCAGTTCGATCACTACGTCCACGACGATATATACAAGCACAAGACATTGGCGGAATTTCTGTCGGGCAACTCCTGATGCGTACATGGCTGTTGCTTGCGCTGCTGGTCACGGTCGTGCCGGCCTGGGCCGATTGGCATTTTTCGCCGTATGTCGCTGTTACCGGCGCGCCCAAAGCCGGTGTATTTCAGCATCTCGAATCCGCCGGACGCCGCAATCTCGCGATCGCCGCGCATACGGTTGCCTTGGTTTGGGAGGATAACCACAGCGGCGCGCCGCAGGTGTACATCGCGTTTAAGCCGCGCGCGGGGAAAAACTTCTCGGCCGCGCGCCGCATCAGTACCGGCAAGGAGGCCTACGAACCGGTGATTGCAGCGCTGGCAAATGACCGATTCGTCCTCGCTTGGGAACAAGACGGCCATGTCTGGATGGCGCTTGCGGATGCGAAGCATACCAGCACGCCCAGACGCGTTGATTCTGTTCCGTCGTCGCAAGCAACGCTCGCCAGCGATGGACGCGATCGGGCCTATCTGGCCTGGGCGCATCGCGACGGTCACTTCATGCGCGTGATGGTCGCACGCACTGATATCAAGCGCGCTCAGGTCCATTTGAGCGGCATGCAAGCGGCCGACGCTGCGCCGCCTCAGGGCGCACAGGCATATCCGGCGCTGGCGGTCGTGCCGGCCGGCGTCGTTGCTGCGTGGGAAGATCGTCGCCAAGGCCATACGCGCTTATTCGTTACGCGCGCCGCCGACGGCGCCGCGTTCGTGGCGCCCAAGCCGCTCAATACGCTATTGCCGGGCCGACGCAGCGCGAAATTTGGTCGTGGTACGGGCGTTACGCGCGTAGCGCTGGCGCAGGCCGGTGACCAGGTCGCCGCGACATGGATGGATAAGCGTAATTTTCACGGCGGTTATGATATCTACGCCGCGATCAGCGCTGACGGCGGACGCAGGTTTGGCGCCAACGAGCTAGTGCAAGACGCGTTCGGCGACAATGTGCCGCAGTGGCATCCGAGTGTGGCGGTGGCGCCTTCCGGTCAGGTTGTCGTAGCTTGGGATGATCCACGCGATGACTCCCCCGATGTGTGGCTGTCATGGCGTAAGGCGCACGCTTGGAGTGACGATTTGGCGGTACCGCCAGCCTCCGGTGTCGGCGCACAGCTGAGCCCAGTCATAGTCGTTGACGATCAAGGCCGTTTGCATATGGCATGGATTCAGCGCTCCGGTAACGGCGCTACTCAGATTCGCTACGTTGAGGCGGCGTGGAGTGGCCGTTCGAAACAGCGTTGAGCGTGCCTAATGGCGCTAAACGACGCCGTAGTATAGTGGGGTCGTTGTACACGTCTGGGGTGCGCTAAGCCATGCTTTTGCCGATAACGTGACCTCGGTGGCGTGCGCCGATTCGCATCGGCTGCCGTTCTCAAATTGCACTGACGCTGGCTCAGGTGTTCGATATGCCAAGTTCGCTTACATGGGTAGCGCTGTTGTTGGCGGTGGCGAGTCTGGCCGCGCTTGTCGGCGCTATCCTGGCGTTGCGTCGTCGCAGGCTCCTGGGCATGACCGTCGGGCTATTATTCAGCGCGCTATTGCTGTCATGGGCGGCACTGTTTGGACTCATCTCGGTCGCCATCACCGGCTACGACGCGTTCACGCGCGAAGATCTCGTCGCAACGATCGACACTCAACCGCAAGGACCCGGGCGCTTCATTGCCCATTTTCACTTCGTCGACGGCAGTGACGCGGTCTATCAGTTAGCCGGCAATCAACTCTACGTTGATGCGCGGATCTTGAAGTGGAAATCGATCGCCAATTTTTTCGGCTTGCATACGCAATATAAACTGGATCGAGTGGCTGGTCGTTGGCGCGATTTGCACGATGAACAAACGCAACCGCATACGGTATTTGCGCTACATCCGGCGTCCGATTCGGTAGACATGTTCGATCTACGTACGCGTTATGCGGTATTCGAGCCGCTGCTCGATGCGCAATACGGGTCAGCGAGTTTCGCCTCCGCCGACCAACCGCGTCGCTACCAGCTGTTCGTATCGACCACCGGCCTACTGTTGCGCGACGCGCCGGTGACAACCCGGGCACACCACCGGTAATGCGGTGATGATGGCCATTTCTCTGGTCATCGTCGTCGGTGCCATGGTGATTGCCGCGGTCGTGCTGCGGCCGATGTTACTCAAAGCACGCCGCAGACGCGTGCGGGCGCGGCCGTTTCCTGCCGCCTGGGATCAGTTTTTATCCGCGCATCTGCCGTTTTACCGCAGCCTGCCGGACGAGTTGCGCCGGCAGCTCCGCGGTCACATCCAGGTATTGATGGCGGAAAAGCAGTTTATCGGTTGTGCCGGTCTCGAGCCTACCGACGAGATGCGCGTGACGATTGTTGCTCAGGCGGCGCTTCTGTTGCTTAATCGAGCCACCGAATATTATCCGAAATTGACTTCAATTTTGATTTATCCGGCGGCGTTCGTAACGCGCCACGAGAGTCGCGACGGGAGCGGCATCCATTCCGTGCGCGAGCAAGTGCTAAGCGGCGAATCGTGGGACCTGGGCAAAGTGATAGTGTCCTGGGACGATGTGACGGCCGGCGCGCGTGATTTCCATGACGGAGTCAATGTGGTGCTGCACGAATTTGCGCATCAATTGGATCAGGAATCCGGTGCCGCCAACGGCGCACCGTCGTTGCCGTCACAGCAGCAAATGCAACGCTGGAGCGAGGTGTTTACGCGCGAATACGCGCTGTTGAGCGAGCGCGTCGAGCGCGGCGAACCCACCTTGATTGACGCCTATGGCGCGGTCAATCCAGCAGAATTTTTTGCCGTTGCAACTGAAACATTTTTTGAACTGCCGGAAAGGCTTGCAGACCAGCAGCCGCAACTCTACGAAGTTCTGCGTGATTATTACTGTGTCGATCCGGTTGAATGGAACACGCCGCCTGGTTGATCAGGCCGATCGATGAAGTGCGCGGAGACCGTTCCGACGCGGCTATATGCCTTCGTCAGTTGCTTGTGTCGGTCGATGTTCATGTTGATCAAATAAGAAGCGACCTCGCTACTCGTGCGCCGATTTTTCCGGTAGCGGCCGTCGCTTCAGGCGCGCAGCCGCCCAAAGAGTCCGGAAATCGGCCGTCACTAACCCTCACCGTGAATTTCTCAACACCAATTCGTTGAAGGTTTTTGGTTTGGCATCGAAGACGTGGCTGTGCTGGGGTCGCACCGGGGTACGGCGGCGCTACGATACACGAGCGTCAAGAATGCAAACCGGCTTGGCAGGTGGAATCGTGTGCGCCGCCTACGCCGACTGAGGCCCGGTCACGGCATACCGGCGGCGTGGCACTAAGCCCAGGCCATGTGTGCTGTGTTATGCTGCCCCGGAGCATCGCATGCATGAGAAATGACTTACATCAGGCTAGCCGGCGGAGTGAAGCATGAAAAGTTTGTTGTTGGTCGCGCATGGAAGTCGGCGGCCGCAGTCCAATGACGAGGTACGCGCGTTGACCGCTGATCTGCGCGTGCGCGCGGGCGCGGCTTATGGCAGTGTCGCATGTGCATTTCTGGAGCTGGCCGAGCCGTCCATTCCGGATGGAATCGAGGCATGCGTGCAAGCCGGAGCGAACGAGATCGTGGTACTACCCTTCTTTTTGTCAGCGGGACGGCACGTGGCCGAGGATGTACCGCAATTGGTGCAACAAAAACAGCGTCAATATCCGCACGTGAGTATCGATGTAGTGCCTTACCTGGGTGCTGCGGACGGTATCCTCGATTTGTTACTCGCGCAGGCCGAGAGCTTCGGTAAGGCGCGGCGGGCATGCCGATGAGCAAGCCCTATTCGGAATCCTGCGAACAAAATCGCGAACCCATTTTGGCCGTCTTGCGCGAAGTGTTGACTGAACCCGGCGTAGTGCTCGAGATCGGCAGTGGCACCGGGCAACATGCGGCGTACTTCCCGCGTTTTCTACCGCATCTGATATGGCAACCGAGCGACGTAGCGACCAATCTGGATGGCATCCGCGCGTGGTTATCCGAGGCCGCGCTGGATAATGTCCGTGAACCGCTGGTGCTGGATGTGGCGCAACCGCAGTGGCCGGTGGAACGGGTCGATGTGGTGTTTTCGGCCAATGCGGTACATATCATGTCGTGGCCCGAGGTCAAACTAATGTTCGCCGGCATCGATCGTGTGTTGGCGAGCGGTGGCATGCTATGCCTTTACGGGCCGTTCAATTACCAGGGGCGCTACTCTAGTGAGAGTAATGCCCGCTTTGACGCTTGGCTCAAAGCGCGCGATCCGAATAGCGGTGTGCGCGACTTCGAGGATCTTGACGCATTGGCGTCGCAGGCCGGCCTGACATTGCAGGCCGATTATGAAATGCCGGCCAATAATCGCACGCTGGTTTGGCAAAGGCGCTGAGGGACGTTGCTCAGGCGCTGGAGCGCTGCGATTCGGCTGCTGTCGACAGATCCGCAAGGAAATAGGTATTGGCGATCTGCGTGTGCAAATTGCCCAGTCCGAGCTGTAGTTCATCGATGAACTCATGCAGCGCCGATTGCTGCAACGCCGCAACTCTGGCTTCCTTGACGAAACGCTTATCGCTTGCCACTACGCGAAGTGGTGCATCGCTGCGTGGCAGATTGTGTAGGCAGTTTTCGACGGCGTCGAGGCAGTGCAGGAATGCGCGCGGAAACTGGGTATTTTGCAACAGGAATGTCAGAACGTCGGTGCGTCGCACGCGAACCTGCATATGACGGCGGTACATCTGATAAGCAGACAGGGAATGTAGAACGCTCATCCACTGAATGTTTTCGAATGGCGTGAGCTCGGGCTGATCCGGTAACAGGCTGGCCGAACGTACATCGACGATACGGGTGGTCATGTCCGCGCGTTCCAGATTGCGACCGATGCGTACGAAGTCGTAGCCGCAGTCATGATTCATGGTGCCGGCGAGCAGACCTGTAATTTGCTGCGCATGCAAAATGATCGACTTGAGATAGTCGTAACGGTTGCGCTTCGATAGTCCTTTACTGAGTTCGTCTTTGGCGAACAGGTACAAATCGTTAATTTGCTCCCACACTTCGCGCGGAAGAATGTCGCGCACGGTGCGCGCGTTCTCACGCGCCTGTGACAGGCACACGAGCACCGAAGACGGATTGTTCAAGTCGCCGAGCAAAAAGCGCACGACGTTGCGTTCGCTGTACTCTTCATAGCGTGACGCGAACAGATCATCGCTGCCGGTGAGGACGGTAAGCGGCTCCCATCCCGGCGATATTCCTCGTGGCAGATCAAGCAGGAGATTGGCATTGACGTTGATCAGGCGCGCGCTATTCTCAGCGCGCTCGATAAAACGTGCCATCCAATAGAGCGATTCAGCGACGCGTGAAAGCATATCAATTCCCTTCTGTATCGATGATCCAGGTGTCCTTGCTGCCACCGCCCTGCGAGGAATTGACCACGAGTGAGCCTTTGCGCAACGCCACTCGGGTTAGACCACCGGTGGTGGTGTGGATTTCCTGACCAGAGAGGATGAAAGGACGCAAGTCAACGTGACGTGCTTCGACGTGATCGTCGACCAGGGTTGGCACGGTCGATAAGTCGAGGGCCGGTTGAGCGATGTAATTGCGAGGATTTTTGGCGATCAGGCGCGCGAACCGTTCACGTTGCTTGCGCGTCGACTTCGGGCCGATCAACATGCCATAGCCGCCCGATTCGTTGGCCGGCTTTACCACCATCTTGCCGAGGTTAGCGAGCACGTGTTCGCGCTGCTGATCGTCCATACACAAGAAAGTTGGTACGTTAGGCAAAATCGGATCTTCGTCCAGATAGTAGCGAATCATATCGGGGACGAATGTATAAACGACTTTATCATCGGCCACACCTGCGCCCGGCGCATTGGCCATGGCAACCGTACCGCGCTGCCAAGCGCGCAACAAACCCGGAACTCCCAACACGGAATCGGAGTTGAATACGGTTGGATCCAAGAATAAGTCGTCTATACGCCGATAGATGACATCGACCCGCGCAAGGCCCTCGATAGTGCGCATATAGACGCAATCATCGTCGCCGACGACCAGGTCACGCCCTTCCACCAACTCGGCGCCCATTTGCTGCGCCAGGTAGGCATGTTCGAAATAGGCCGAGTTATAGATGCCGGGCGTGAGCACGACCACCTCCGGATAGTCGGCCGGGCGCGGCGAGATCGATGCCAGTGTGTCGAATAACTGGGAAGGATAATCGTCTACTGGAAGAATGGCCGCGTCGTCGAACAGTTCGGGAAAAATTCGCTTCATGACCAAGCGGTTTTCAAGCATGTACGATACCCCCGACGGCACGCGCAGGTTGTCCTCGAGTACGTATATGCTGCCATCGCTATCGCGTACCAGGTCAGAGCCGCAGATGTGCGCCCAGATGCCGAGCGGTGGCGACACGAATCGGCATTGTTCGCGAAAATTGCTTGAACTATCCAATATTTCGCGGGGGAATACGCCGTCGTCGACGATACGCTGATCATGATAGATGTCATCGATAAACAGGTTGAGCGCGCTGACCCGTTGTTTCAGGCCGGCCTCGATGCCATCCCACTCTTTTTTACCAATGACGCGCGGAATGATGTCGAATGGCCAGTTTCGATCAATCGACCCTTCCTCCTCGTTGTAGACGGTAAAGGTGATACCCATGAGCCGTATGGCCAACTCGGCCGCCGAGCGGTGTTCGGTCAAATCGGCGTCCGATAGCGAGGACAGGTGCCGGCATAAGAGACGCGCAGCCGTACGTGCGCGCCCTGAAGGGTGCACGAGTTCATCGAAAAAGGGTTGAGCCTCGTAGTCTTTCCACTGTATCGTCATCGTTTTTATGCCGCCCTTGGTGGGTATCGGATACGGGTAACGGTGGCGCCGCCATAACTAGCGCGCCGCCACCTGATGAGGCTTTGATAATCCGCTACAGCAGTGCTGGTTGCGAAAGGAAGTGACCCGGCAAATCGGTTTGGCGCGCGTAAATCGGGCTGCCTCGCCACCTTCCGCTTTACCTCCCTCGCCTGGATCGAATAAATCAGAGCTTCATTCAGCAGTAATGCAGCAACGGCCGGGTAGTGCGCCGCCGATGTGGTGCTCAACGGAGTTGTGTTAAAATCAAGCGCGTTTCCCAACCCCATTAAAGACGTGATTTGCACATGAAGCAACCCATATGACCTATTGTGTCGCCATCCATGTTGATCGGGGCATTGTGTTTGCGTCCGATTCTCGAACTAATGCTGGTGTGGACTACGTTACCACTTACAGCAAGATGCATCTTTTTACGCCGCAGCCGGATCGGCTTTTCGTGTTGCTGTCGGCGGGTAATCTCGCTACCACGCAGGAAGTGATAAACCGCATCCAACGAGATCTCGAAGATCCGCATGCGCAAACCAGCCTGCGCACAACGAAATATTTGTTCGAAGCGGCGCGCTACGTTGGCGCCATGAACAGCTCGGTGGCGCATGAGCACACCGACGAGTTACAACAGAGTGGCTTCAATGCTGAGGCGACATTTATTCTCGGCGGTCAGATACGAGGTCATCCGCCCGCAATCTTTCTCATTTATCCGCAAGGCAATTACGTTTCCGCCTCGCCGGAGACACCGTATCTGCAGATCGGCGAGAGCAAATATGGGAAGCCGATCCTGGATCGCATTATCGACCCGACCATCGAACTCGAGGATGCGGCACGTTGTGCGCTGGTGTCGTTGGATTCTACCATGCGTAGTAATATTTCGGTCGGTCCCCCCATCGAGTTGAGCATTTACCCAACCGATAGCTTTCAGTTGTCCCACCGCGTCAGTTTACGCAACGGTTCTCTGTATTTTGCATCAATACAGAAACAGTGGAATATCGGCTTGCGCGAGGCCTTTGACAGCCTGCCGCCATTCGATTGGGAGCTGGGTGAAAACGGCTAATCCGTAGCAATTGTCGGTGCGCCCGATGGGCGCATGGCGTCTTCGGTGGCGACGGATTCAATTAGTTTGCGAATGAATCGGAGTTTGGCCCTGGCGGGCGGCGACAGAACGAACGGATACGCATCCGGCAGGCCCATGCCTCGGTTGAGGTCGTTTACCGCCAGCGTGATGCGCACCATCTCGTCCAACACCTGGTCCAGCTGCTTATCGTCCAAGACGGTATCGTGCACGGCTACCGGCGCGCTGGTGAAGCCATAACATGCCGCTGTCTCGATGGTATCGGTCATGTGCAGGTAATGCGCCCAAGTTTCGGCCCAGTCCTCCCAGGGGTGCGACGCGGCGTAAGCGCTGACGTAAGACGTATGCCAGTTAAATGGCGGGCCATCGTTATAGTAGCGAGCAAGGGCCGCATTATAGTTTTGGCGCTCATCACCAAAGCGTTCTCGAAAAGCGGGCAACCAATCGGTTGCGCGGATCAACCGGTCCCAATAATAATGGGCAATTTCGTGACGCAAGTGGCCGAGTAGGGTGCGATAGCGTTCGTTCATACGTTCACGCATGCGCGCGCGGGCGCTGTCGTCCGCTTCAGCGATGTTGATGGTGATCAAGCCGTTCAGGTGACCCGTGAGTATCGGGGGGCTACCCTCAGCAAAGCTATCGGAAAACTCGGAGGTTGCATCAGGATCGGCCAGAAATGCAAAGGCCAAGCCACGTTGCGCGTCTTGCTCGCGTCCTTGCACGGGTAGACCGAGTTGGTACAAGGTATATAGCAGGCGGCGCTTGGCCATCTCTATCTTGTGCCAGTAGGTTCGGTAGTCCGGTTGGCTGAGATCGGGGATGACTTCGTTGAGGCGGCAGGCGAGACAAAATCCGGCAGGGTCATCGCGGCGCACCATCCAATTGCAGACTTGTTCGCGTGAATAATTGAGGCATTGCCGGTATTCGCCGCCGCCGGCGCTCGGCGCAAGTGCATGCCAGTGACCGTCGGCGCTCGGTTCGAGTGCGCTCAGTGTGGAAACGTCAGGAAGAAAGCCGAGTCTGCGCCCGCATGCGGTGCATTGGCTGTTCTCGAAGTAAAGCGTGTTACCACAATAGCATTTGAAGGTACGCATACAATTTGCCGACCGCTCCGCGTATACGGTCGTTCACCATATCCGTGAATATGGATCGGATGCAACCATGGTTTTGGTATAAAAGCAGAGGCGACTACGATGGCGGCGTCTTGAAGGGCGGGAATGTAATCGTCACCAGTAACCCTGGCGCATTGTCGCCGAGCCGTAAATCGGCGCCATGCAGACGCGCAACCGCCCGGACCAGGCTCAAGCCGAGGCCATTGCCGGGCGTGGTGCGGGCGGAGTCGAGGCGCACGAAGCGCTCCAAAACACGGCTGCGTTGGTCGGCCGGTATACCGGGGCCGTTATCGCTAATGGTCAATACCGGGGAATTCTGTTGCAGCTCGACGCGTAGTTCGACACGCGCGCCCTGTGACACGTATTTCATCGAGTTATCGAGCAGGTTGCTGACCGCTTGTGCCAAAAGATGGCGATTGCCGTATATGCGTACGTCTGCGTTCGGTTGGCACTGAAACTGAACACCGCGGTCCTCGGCCACCGCTTCGTAGAGCTCGGCCATGTCCAGCGCTAACGCGCTCAGATCCACTTCCGCCCAATCGTTGCGCCGTACGCCGGCCTCGGCTTGGGTAATGCTGAGCAAGGCGTTGAAAGTTTTCAGCAGCACGCTGACGTCTTCGATCGCCAGTTCGATGGCGGAGCGGTATTCCTGTTCGCGACGCGATTCCAGCAGAATGACCTCGAGTCCGTTACGAAGCCGTGTCAATGGGCTACGAAGATCGTGCGCGACGTTGTCGGTTACCTGCCGCATGCCGACCATTAATTGTTCAATCCGTTCGAGCATGGCGTTGAGCTTGGCGGCCAACTCGTCGAATTCGTCGTCGCGTCCGGCAATGGGTACGCGCCGCGTAAGATCTCCGGCGATGATTTCGCCAGCCGTTCCACTGATCGTATCGATGCGCCGCAGCACTGCCCGAGATAGTAGGTAGCCACCGAGCAACGACGCCAGTACCGACATGGCGATCGCGCCCAACACCGCGCCCTGGGTGTAATCGCGCAGTTTCTGCACGGTTTGCAAGCCTTGCGCGACCACCAGGCGGTAGTGGTTGGGCAACGCTACTACGTAACTGCGCACAGTGTAGTCTTGTTCGCGGTCCCAACCACGCGTTTGATATTCTTTGTAGTGCAGCCGCACGGTGTGCCAGCCGGGTCTGACATCGAACTGAAACGGCCACGCCTGAAGATTGCCGGCCAACGGCAGTCCACTCGGGCTGATCAGCAGATAATAGCGATCGGCCGATTGGCCCACGACGCTATAGCGGCCGATGGTGGCGATCAGGTCTTCGACGTTGTGGTGGCTGAAAAGGTAAGCAAGATCGGTTGCTTCGGTTTTCAGGCTGGCGTTGATCTGCGCTGCGATATGCACGCTGATAGACCAGTAGGTAAAACCGAGCAAGGCTGCAGCTAACAGGCTGAATAGCACCGCGTAAAGGAAAAATACGCGAAATACGGTGGTTCTAAATAGGTTAATCCGGCTCACGGAGACAGTATCCCGCTCCGCGCACGGTGTGCAGAAGCGGTTCGCCGAAGTCTTTGTCGATCTTGGCGCGCAGCCGGCTGATATGCACGTCGATGACATTGGTCTGCGGATCGAAATGGTAGTCCCAGACGTTTTCCAACAGCATGGTGCGGGTGACGACCTGTCCCGCGTGTTGCATCATATATTTCAAAAGACGGAACTCGCGTGGTTGCAGATGAACCGTCTTGTCGGCGCGCGTGACTTTATGCTTCAGAAAATCGAGCTCCAGGTCGGCGACTAGTAGCCGCGTACTGGAGTGCTCGGGCAGGCTGCGGCGTGCCAGGGCGTCGATACGGGCTAACAGTTCGGCGAAGGCGAATGGTTTTGTCAAATAATCATCGCCACCGACGCGTAAGCCTTCAACGCGATCGTCCACTTCACCTAACGCGCTCAGTATCAGCACCGGCGTGTGTATTTCAGCGCTGCGCATGGCGGTGATGATCGACAAGCCGTCACGGCGGGGAAGCATGCGGTCGATGACGTCGACTTCATAGGCGCCGGTCAGCGCCATATGCAGGCCGTCCTCGCCGTTGGTGGTGTGATCGACAACGTGGCCGCTCTCGGTGAGGCCCTTCAGCAGGTAGGTTGCCGCTTCTTTATCGTCTTCAATTACGAGAATGCGCATAACGACCAATGATAATGTGGCCCCAACCGTGGTACATTAAATTTTGGTAACTCGATCGAAACGTCAGGGCAAGGTAGAAACAGGACAATAGCACCATCGGCATCAAAATGGCGTCGGCGAGCCGTTTGATGCGAATAAACATTATCCCGCAGTCCGCTCGATAAACATAGCGTAACAGGATTTGTGGGCGCTGATCCAAGGTCGACTTTCGTTTGGCCGCGGATCGAAATAACAGCAGAGCCAGATGCGGCAGCCCGCCATCGGGTCCAATCGCCGCTACTGGCCGCAATGTGTCGATCAGCATCATGGCTGCGATCCGCGGTCCGCTCAAGGCACAAACGGCATGACAGGGGAACGAAAATGCAGCTTTCAGTGATCATTCCCGTGTACAACGAAGTCGACAACGTCGCCTCGTTGTTAGGGGAAGTAAACCGTGCGTTGCGAGGTCACCTTGACTTCGAGGTTGTAGTGGTTGACGACGGCAGTACCGACGGTACCTTCAACCGCCTGACCGAATTACGGCGTAACACGCCGGAACTCAGGGTCGTCCGCCACCGCCGCAACTTCGGTCAGAGCGCCGGGATCATCAGTGGAGTTAAGAATGCCCGGGCGCCGATAATCGCCACACTCGATGGCGACGGTCAGAACGATCCGGCTGATATCCCTGCTTTGTTCGAGCGTGCTATTGACGTTGGCGGCGATGGCGCGCCGGTTCTGGTGGCCGGTAATCGGCAGAAACGCAACGACAGTTGGTTACGGCGGTTTTCCTCGCGCGTGGCCAACGGTGTGCGTCAGCGCCTACTCAAGGACGACTGCCGTGATACCGGCTGCGGCCTAAAGGTTTTTCCTCGCGATACTTTTTTGATGCTGCCGCACTTCGATCACCTGCATCGGTTTTTGCCCGCATTATTCAAGCGCGCCGGTGCGAATGTGGTCAACGCTCCGGTCAATCACCGACCGCGTACGCGCGGCCAATCAAAATACGGCGTCTGGAACAGACTGTGGGTCGGGATCGTAGATTTGTTCGGCGTCATGTGGCTGCAGCGGCGGTCATGTCGACCGGAGTGGGATTATGAACCTGAGTGAGCTGAGCACGTATGAGATGATTTGGTTGGGCGTTGGACTTGCCGGTCAACTGCTGTTTTCGATGCGCTTTCTGCTCCAGTGGCTACACAGTGAACGCCAACGCCGCAGTGTTATTCCGGTGGCGTTCTGGTACTTCAGTATCGCGGGTGGGTTGACCCTGCTGGCTTATGCGATCTATCGGCGCGACCCGGTTTTTATTCTTGGGCAGGCCGGCGGCATTTTTATCTACAGCCGTAATCTGTATTTCGTGGCCCAAGAACGGCGCCGTTCAAATACCAAGGTCGACGCCTCGTGACCGAATCGTTTTGGATCAAGCGTGGCTGGACACTGGGATGGGCTGCACTGGTGCTGGTGTCGTATGTAGTGCGTACGCCGGTACCCATCGACGAAACGCGCTATCTGAGCGTAGCCTGGGATATGTGGCAGCGCGGCGATTTTTTGGTGCCTTATCTGAATGGCGCTACCTACAGTCACAAGCCGCCACTCATGTTTTGGCTGTTCCAGCTTGGCTGGGCCGTGTTCGGCGTCGACAGCTGGTGGCCGCGCTTGGTAGCGCCGCTGTTTGTGCTCGCTGCTATGTATCTGACTGTGCGTTTGGCCCGACGCCTGTGGCCCGAGCGACCGGAAGCCGCTGTTTACGCACCGTGGCTGTTGGCCGGCAGTTTTTACTGGGCGTTTTATACCTCGGCGACCATGTTCGATATGATTCTGGCGGCTTTCGTGCTGCTGGCTCTATGTGGAATTTGGGCGGCTCAGGACGGCCGTCGTGCATGGGCCGCCTGGTTACTGGTCGGCGTCGCGTGCGGATTGGGCATGCTCACCAAGGGGCCGGTGATGCTGCTGCACATTGCATTTGCGGCGCTGTTAGGCCCATGGTGGAGTATGCAAGCGCGCCGACATGCATGGCGATGGTATGCCGGTGTGCTGTTGTCGGTCACGATTGGCGTGGTGATCGCGCTGAGTTGGGCGTTGGCCGCCGGACACCGTGGTGGACCGGCCTATGAAGAAGCGATCCTCTGGCATCAGACCGCCGACCGTATGGTGCGCAGCTTTGCCCATCGCCGCAACTTCTTTTGGTATTTGCCGCTGCTGCCGATCATGCTGTTTCCATGGCTGATGTGGCCGCCGCTATACCGCGCGCTGATACGGTTGCGCGGTGATGTCGACGCCGGTACGCGCTTTTGCATCGCTTGGGCGGTGCCGACCTTGTTAGCGTTTTTCTTCATAAGCGGCAAGCAGCCGCACTATCTGCTGCCGCTGTTTCCGGCCTTTGCCTTGCTGAGTGCACGCGCGCTGGGACGTGAGACATATATCGGTCCACGCTGGGCGCAGCTCCTGCCGGCATTGTTCTTGATTTGCGGCGGTCTGGTTATGTTATCCATGCCGCTCATACGCCTCGACGCGCTGCCAGGGTGGGTAGATGAGATTTATCCGCTGTGGGGCGTGTTGTTGGCGGCCCTGGGCGCCCTGGTGTGGATGCGGCCGTGGACGCGCGTGGTCGATGCCGTGGTTCCGTTGGCGGTCATTAGCATAGCCGCCACCGTTGTATTCGTCGCCGGCATATTTCAGGCTGCGCGCCCGGCCTACGATGTGACCCCGGCGGCACGTTACTTATCGAAACTGCAACAGCGTGGCATCCCCATTGCGCACGTTGGAACCTACAACGGGCAGTTCCAGTTTTTCGGCCGTCTACGTCATCCAATTTTACAAATCGACGATCAGAAGTTGGAGCAATGGGCCAGGCAAAATCCCGAAGGCCGTGTAATTTTGTACAGCAGCGACCCGCCGCCCAGCACCGGCCCACGCCCGGAGTTTCTTCAGCGCTACCAAGGCGACTGGCTCGCCATCTGGAGCGCTAAAGTCTTGTGTGCCATGCCCGCATGCAGCCCCGGTGGATTTCTTCGACAGGGTGCGGCGTTGCCGGATTCGTTACGTCAAGACCCGTTTTCAGAACCCTAATCCTGCCTATCGCGCGCGACCAAGGTGGCAATTGTCGGCGGCTCAGCCGGTATTTCGCATCCCGGCGGAAATGGCGTTGATGGACCGCAGTAGCGGGTCGATCCATGGCGATTCCTGCGTGCCGCCGCCGGATTCATTGCGGTAACGTCGCAATAGCATGATCTGTATGTAATTGAGCGGATCGAGATATGGATTGCGGCGCGTAAGAGAAATCGCCAGCGATGGATTGCCTTGCAGCAGATCACGCGCGTCAGCGACGTTCAGTACCTGCATGATAGTGCGTTCGTGCTCGGCGCGTATCCGTTCATACACCGGCCCGCAGGCGGATGAATTCAGGCACAATTTCGAGTACTCGCGCGCGATGTCCATGTCGCCTTTGAACAAGGCCATCTGCGTGTTGCCCAGCAGTGAGCGGAAGAATGGCCAGTCGCGATACATTTGCTGAAGTTTACCCAGGCGGGACGGATCGTGATCGCGCCAATGTTCAATCGCCAATCCGATACCGTACCAGGCCGGCAGCGTATGCCGCGACTGTGACCAACCGAATACCCATGGAATGGCGCGCACCGAGGCTTTGGAGCGATCGCCCTTGGCCCGATGCGATGGGCGCGAACCTATATTCAGCAGGCCGATTTCCGCCACTGGCGTGGCTTCGTAGAAATAATCGAGGAAGGCCGGCGTTCGATCGGTCAACTCACGATAGGCGTCTTCGCCGAGGCCGGCCAATTCATCCATGATGCCCATGTAATCGTTGCGATCAGCGGCCAGCGGCTGTACCACGCAACGGCTGGCTTTCAGTAAGCCGGTCACGCCCATGGTTAGTTCGTAGATTGCGGTTTCCGTATTACTGTATTTGTAGGACAACACCTCGCCCTGTTCCGTGAATTTGATCTGCCCATGCACGGTATTGGGTGGCTGCGCCATGATCGACTCATGCGTCGGTCCGCCGCCGCGCCCAATGGTGCCGCCGCGGCCATGAAATAATCGACATTGCACGCCGCGTTCGGCGGCTAGCCGGATTATTTTCTTCTGCGCCTCATAAAGGTTCCAGCTCGAGGCGAGTATGCCGCCGTCTTTACACGAGTCGGAGTAACCGAGCATGACTTCCTGCATGTTGCCGGATGTTTGCAACAGCGCGGTGTAAACGTCGTTGCTAAGTAATTTCGATAATACCTGTTCGATCTGTTCCAGATCTTCGATGGTCTCGAACAACGGTGAAATGTTGATGTTGCAGTACCATTGCCCGTCGCTGCGTCCCGCCAGTCCGGAGTAGCGTGCCAGATACATCACCTCCATGATGTGGGCGGCGCTATGGGTCATGGAGATAACATAGTTACCGAACACGCGTGGGCTGACTTCACGGCGCAGGCGACCCATGACGTCAAACACATCCAGTGTTTCACGCGTCGACTCGCTGAGTTTTTCTGTATTCAATGCCGGAATTTTCGTGTCCTGTAGGGACTCCGCCAGTAGCGCTATACGTGCATCATCACTGCGCTGTGCGTAGTCATCGCAAGCGCCGGTCTGTGCGAGGATCTCCGACACCGCCTGCGAGTGACGGGTGGATTCCTGGCGCAAGTCGAGTTGAACAAGATAAAAGCCGAACGTTTCCGCCAATCGAATCAAATCGCCCAGTCTTCCTCCGGCGATATTGCCATCACCATGTGCGATCAACGAGTCCCGGATCATATATAGATCGTGCAGGAACTCCGCTTCCGACGGGTAGGCGGCCTTGGGCGTTTTGACCGCTTCACCTTCCAGGCGTTTGCGCAGCGCGCGTAAGTTGCGTTCGATGCGATAGCGCATGAGATGCAGCTTGCGTCGATAGGGCTCGCGGCTGTATTGGTGCGGTTTATCGGCGAAGGCCTTTTCGCAGTCCTGTTCATCCTTCCGCAGGCTGGCTACGAGTTCGTCGGAGGGTCGTATCAGGTCGCTCGAATGGGTCAGCAGACGGCCCAACTCGTCCATGCGTTGCACATACATCGACAGCGCCTCGTGGCTGTTCATTCGAACCGCGATTTCGGTAGTCTCTGGTTTTACGAATGGATTGCCGTCACGGTCGCCGCCGATCCACGAACCAAATTTGAGGAAACTCGGTACGCGAACCGCCGGTTGGCCGTCGCGGCTTGTGCCATAAGTATTACGCACCGCCCGTTCGATATTGCGGTAGACCTCGGGAACGGCCTCGAACAAGCAGTCGCGGAAATAAAACAGACCGTTGCGAATCTCATCACGCACCTGCGGTCGATGCACGCGTACTTCGTCGGTTTTCCACAGCACCTGGATCTGGTTTTGCAGATCCTGAATGATTTCGCGGCGTTCGTCCTTGCTTACGCGTCCCTGGTCCAGACGCTCGCTGGTAACAAAAATCCGACGCAGCGATTCCATGATCGTGCGTCGTTTGGCCTCGGTCGGATGGGCGGTGAAAACTGGGATGTACGCCAGACGATCGAGCACCGTCTGCACTTGGCTTCGGCTCAGGCCGTCCACCATAAAGCGCTGTAACGTATCGCTGAAAGAACCGGTCCAAAGCGGTTCGCCGGAGCGCAGTTGCCGGCGCCGCTCACGGTGGTGGAACGCCTCCTCGGCGATATTGACCAGACTAAAATAAATGTTGAAGGCGCGCAGCACGTGCGTGGTGGTCGGCGCATCGAGATCGGCGATCAACTTTTCGAGCCGCTGCCGCAGCCGGCTGTCATCCTGTTTGCGTAGGCGGATGTAGCCCTTGCGCAATGTTTCGACGTGGTCGAATACCTTGGCGTCGGTGTGGGCACGCAGCACGTTGCCGAGCAGGTTGCCGAACAACTTTACGCGCGAACGGAGTAATTTGTCGTGCGGCTGCGAAATTTGGAGTAACTGTGCATTCATATTGAATCGGCCACGTAGCTGCGCGGTCGTATCGCGACGCTTATGTTTCGCGTCGCCGGCCGCAGGATTGGGAAAGTCTGACATAACGATCCGGTTCGGGGCGGCGCCGATAACGAGTCGAGCGCCGATGCCGGAGGAGGCGGCATTATAGCGCGTGTGTGGCGAAAACGCAGGGCGCTGTGCGTTTTACACCTAAGCGGCTGAGCGCGTACGCTTTCGGTCAACGTCAAGCGTTTTGTTCGATAGCGTCTCGGTAGAGCGCAAGGTATTGTTCGGCGCTGCGCTGCCAACTGAAATCCTGCCGCATGGCGCGTTTGATCATGCGCGTCCAGGCGTCCGCCGAACCGTAGTGCGCCAGTGCTCGGCGTAAACACGTGTGCAGCGCCTCCGGGCTGGCTTGGTCGAAGACGAAGCCGGTGGCTTGCGCCGCACCGCGGCCGCTACTGCCGGCATCCACCACGGTATCGGCCAGTCCGCCGGTGCGTCGTACTACCGGCAGTGTGCCATAGCGCAGGCTGTAGAGCTGATTCAAACCGCAGGGCTCGAAGCGCGACGGCATCAAAAATAGGTCCGCGCCGGCTTCAATCAGGTGTGCAGCGGTTTCGTCGTAGCCGATGACGACGCCGAGTCCGGCATAGTGATCGGCAGCGCCGCGTAGGGCCTGTTCGTATTGCGGCTGGCCGCTACCCAGCACGACCAATTGCACGGCGTTGCGCATGAGTCGTGCGAGTACCGCGACGACGAGATCGATACCTTTTTGTTCGACCAACCGGCCGACCATACCGATGAGCGGAACATTACGGTCCTCCGGCAGTCCAAAGTGGCGTTGCAATGCGGCTTTGTTGTCGGCCTTGCCGGCCAGATCGGTCGCTGAATAATGACGTGCAATGAGCGCATCGGTAGCAGGGTCCCAGACGCTGTAATCGACGCCGTTGAGAATGCCGGTGAGGACGGCCGCACGATAATTGAGCAGACCTTCGAGGCCATAGCCGAACTCCGGTGTGCAAATTTCCTGCGCATAAGTTGGGCTCACCGTGGTCAGGCGGTCGGCGAACGCCAGTCCGCCTTTGATAAACGACATCTGACCGTGATACTCCAAGGCATGCAGCGACCATAGGTCATAAGGCAGTTCCAGGCGTTGAAAGGTTTCCCACGAAAAAAGCCCCTGATAGGCCAGATTGTGGATGGTGAACACGGTGGCGGGCCGCTGCGGTTGCAACGACAATAACGCCGGAACCAATCCGCTCTGCCAGTCATTGCAGTGCACCAGATCAGGGCGCCAGGCGGTGTTGGCCTGATCCAAAGCCAGCGCGCAGACGGCACGCGCAAACAGCGCGAAGCGTTCCGGGTTGTCCGGCCAGTCGCGGCCGTCGGTGCTGCTATACGGACCGCCCGGTCGATCAAAATGCCGCGGCGAGTCGATCAAATACAAGCCCACTTGCGTACCGGGTAAGCGGCCCTCGAGCACACGTACCGGCGCAGTGCTGCCGGTCAGTTCGAGACTGGCGACGGCTTGTAAGTCGGTGCACGCCGCCAGCGCCGCCCGATAGGCTGGCAGCACCAGGCGTACATCATGACCATGCTGTTGCAGCGCCGGTGGCAGGCTGCCACTGACATCGGCGAGGCCGCCGGTTTTGATTAGGGGTAGCGCTTCACTGGTGGCGAACAGGATTTTCACTTCATCGCTCCGCATAGTCGAATGACGCGCCGTGGGCGCGGGTGTGGCCATTATCGCCGCAAGCGCGCCGCATTGCATCGATACCGACGCGCGGGTCTATACTTGTGGACCACTGTTGTCGACCAACCTCTGGAGTATCTGCGTATGCGCATGGCAATGATCGGTTTGGGGAAAATGGGCGGCAATATGACCAAGCGTTTGTGTCGTGGCGGCGTCGAAGTGGTCGGTTACAACCGCAGTCAGGATGTGGTCGCGGCGTTGGCGAAATCCGAAGGCATGATTGCCGCCGAATCGCTCGACGACGTCGTTGCCAAGTTGTCGGCGCCGCGCCGCATTTGGCTGATGCTACCGGCCGGCGAGCCGACCGAGCAGACGCTGACGGCGCTATTGCCGCTGCTCGAGCGCGGCGACGTGATCATCGATGGCGGCAATGCCAACTATCACGACACGCAGCGGCGGTCGGCGTGGCTGGCGCAGCAAGGCGTGAGCTTGGCCGATGCCGGCACCTCCGGTGGGGTCTGGGGCCTGGACAATGGTTACTGTCTGATGGTCGGTGGTGCTGCCGAGGCTATCGACCTGATCAAGCCCGCTCTGCGGGTTTTGGCACCGGCGCCTGACCGCGGCTGGGCGCACGTTGGTCCGGTCGGCGCCGGGCATTTCACCAAAATGGTTCACAATGGCATTGAGTACGGCATGATGCAGGCCATGGCCGAGGGTTTTTCACTGCTGCACAGCAAACAGGATTTGTCGCTTGACTTGGCGCAGATCGCCGAGCTTTGGCGTCACGGTTCGGTGGTGCGTAGCTGGTTGCTCGATCTTACCGCCGACGCGCTGGCCGGCGATCAGCAACTGCACGATGTGGCGCCGTTCGTGCCCGATTCAGGCGAGGGACGGTGGACCGTGCAGGAAGCCGTCGACCAAGGTGTCGCGCTACCCGTGATATCCATGGCATTGGCGATGCGCTTCGCCAGCCAAGACGAGCAAGCGTATGGTAATCGCATGTTGTCCGTGATGCGCAACGCCTTCGGCGGCCACCTCGTGAAGAAATTCACCTAACCTCTACCTGGAAAGTCAACGCATGCTGGATCCTTGTACGTTCGTGATTTTTGGCGCCACCGGAAACTTGGCGACCAACAAACTGCTGCCCGCGCTCTATCATCTTGATTGCGCCGGACGACTACCGGAAGAGTTGGCCATAGTCGGCTTTGCGCGGCGCGATTGGGACGACCAGCAATGGCGTAACGCAGTCGCCGAGGCGTTGGCCGAGCGCGTGCGTGGCGGCATGAATGCACAGGTGTTGGAGCGTTTCTGCGCGCGGCTGCATTTTTTTTCCGGCGACCTCACCGACGAATCCGTATTTTCGCGCTTGCGCACGTTTCTTGGCGAAGGCCCCCGATTCGCCGACAATGTGGTCTTCTACATGGCCATTCGCCCGGCCGAATTCGGCGTTGTAAGCGAGCGGCTGGCGCACGCCGGCCTGAATCGCGCAGACGGCGCATGGCGTCGCTTGGTGATCGAGAAACCGTTTGGTTACGACCTTGAGAGTGCGGCGACGCTCGATCAGCGCCTGCATCGGGATTTCGACGAGGAGCAGATTTTTCGTATCGACCACTACCTCGGTAAGGGCACGGTGCAGAATATATTGGTTTTCCGCTTCGCCAATCTGATGCTCGAACCACTGTGGAACCGCAATTACATCGATCATGTGCAGATTACGCACGCCGAAACGCGCGGACTGGACGGACGCGCAGGTTATTACGACGGCGCCGGCGCCTTACGCGACATGATACAAAGTCATCTGCTGCAGCTATTGACTCTGGTCGCGATGGAGCCGCCTGCATCGCTGGATGCCGAGGCGTTACGTGACGAGAAGGTCAAGGTATTGCGCTCGATTCGGCCGATTCCGCAGAGCGCAGTGCACGCGCACGCGTTTCGTGCGCAGTATGCGCGCGGCAAAGTGAACGGCGAGCGCATGCTCGGCTATCTGGAGGAAGCGGATATACCGAGCACCAGCACCACGGAGACGTTCGCCGCGCTGAAGCTGTACATCGACAATTGGCGTTGGCGCAACGTTCCGTTCTATTTGCGTACCGGCAAGCGCATGGCGCGCAGCCAATCCATGGTCAGTATCCGCTTCAAGCATCCGCCGCAACAATTGTTCCGCGAAACCCACATCGAGCAGCTTGACCCCAATTGGATATTGATGAGTATACAACCCAATGAATGCTTGCGCATGGAGCTGCAGGTCAAACAAAACGGCTTGGAAATGCGCACCGAAACCACGCGTCTGGATGCGACTTCATGCGGCATCAGCGATGCGCAGTTGGATGCCTATGAGGCGCTGCTATTGGACGTGATCGAAGGCGATCACTCGTTGTTCCTTCGCTACGATGAAGTCAAGTGGGCTTGGACCGTGGTTGATCCCATCCTGAAGGTATGGTCGACCGAGAGGGATTTCATTCATGTCTACCCAGCCGGAAGCTGGGGTCCAACCGAGGCCAACCGGTTGTTCATGCGCGATGATCAGTACTGGCGTAATACGCTCGATGATGATCGGCATTGAGCATTTCGTGAACAGAAAGGAGAGCAATGTCTGAACTGACTGATTGTCCGGCTTGGGATGCGCTTGCGCGCCACCATCGACAGATGGCGGACACGCATATGCGCGATCTATTCGCACGCGATCCGCAACGCTTTACGAAGTTCTCATTACGTTGTGGTGAAATACTGCTCGACTACTCCAAAAACCGAATTACCGATGAGACCATGACGCTGTTGCTGAATCTGGCGCAGCAACGCCAAGTCGACGCCTGGCGCGAGAAGATGTTCGCCGGTGAAAAGATCAATTTTACAGAACACCGCGCCGTGCTGCACACCGCGCTGCGCAATCGCAGCGACACACCGGTGTACGTTGATGGCGAGGACGTCATGCCGGCGGTGCGGGCGGTGTTGTCGCATATGCGCCGATTCAGCGAGGCGGTTCGCAGTGGCCAATGGCGCGGTTATACCGGCCAGCCGATTACCGATGTCGTCAATATCGGCATCGGCGGTTCGGACCTCGGGCCGGTGATGGTGTGTGAAGCGCTCAAACCCTATGGCAGCACCGGTCCGCGCGTACACTTCGTTTCCAATGTCGACGGCACGCAGATTACCGAAGTGTTGAAAGCGTTAGAGCCGGAAACCACGCTGTTCCTGGTTGCTTCCAAGACGTTCACTACGCAGGAGACGCTCACCAACGCGCACACCGCGCGCGATTGGTTTCTGGCGCACGCCGGCGACGAGCAGCACATCGCGCGACACTTCGCCGCGTTGTCCACCAACGCCGGGGCGGTGCGCGCATTCGGCATCGATACCGACAATATGTTCGAGTTTTGGGATTGGGTCGGTGGTCGCTATTCGCTGTGGTCGGCCATCGGTTTGTCGATTGCGCTGAGCATCGGCATGGACGCATTCGAAGAATTGCTGGCCGGTGGCCACGCCATGGACCGCCATTTTCGTAGCGCGCCGTTGGCGGCCAATATGCCGGTAATCCTGGCTCTGCTGGGCCTGTGGTATGGCAATTTCTTCGGCGCACAGAGCCACGCTATTTTGCCGTATGATCAATATTTACACCGCTTCCCGGCCTATTTTCAGCAAGGTGACATGGAGAGCAATGGCAAACGCGTTGATCGTCACGGCGCACCCGTTCCCTATGATACCGGTCCGGTTATCTGGGGCGAGCCCGGCACCAACGGTCAGCATGCCTTCTATCAGTTGATTCACTTGGGTACGCGGTTGATTCCGGCTGATTTCATCGCGCCGTTGGAAAGCCACAATCCGATCGGTAAACATCACGAATTGCTATTGTCCAACTTTTTTGCGCAAACCGAGGCGTTGATGCAAGGCAAGACCGAGGCCCAGGCGCGCGCTGAACTGGAGGCGCAAGGGTTAGGCGACGATGCCTTGCAGGCGCTGCTGCCACACAAAATTTTCCCCGGCAATCGTCCGACCAACTCCATCTTGATCGATAAGATTACGCCGCACAGCCTCGGCATGCTGATCGCCTTGTACGAGCACAAGATTTTCGTCCAGGGTATCGTCTGGGGTATTAATTCGTTCGATCAATGGGGCGTGGAACTCGGTAAGCAATTAGCCAAAAATATTCAGCCGGAATTGGACCGCGGCGAAGCTGTCGCGTCTCACGATAGTTCCACCAACGGTCTGATCAATCACTATCTGCGCGTTCGACAGGCTTCCTGAGCGTCGCCGGCCACGCACGGAGTAGCAGGCCGGCGCAAGCGCAGCAAGGCCCAGCGTACATGTTCGCGTACCAGCGCCGAGGGGTGATGATCACGCGCCTGTAAGGCGGCGACGGCATCGTCGCGCGCCGGCCCGTTACCGAGTGCGACGGCGATGTTGCGCAGCCAGCGCAGGTGGCCGATGCGGCGAATGGCTGAACCCTCGGTGTGGCGCAGGAATTCCTCTTCGCTCCAGTCAAACAAGCGTATCAGCGTGCTCGTATCCAGACCGTTGCGCGGCAGGAAATCGGCCTCCGCGCTGGGGCGCGCAAAGCGGTTCCACGGACACACCAATTGACAGTCATCGCAGCCATAAATGCGATTGCCCAGCAGCGGTCGCAGCGCTTCGGGTATCGCGCCATCCAGCTCTATGGTCAGATAGGAGATGCAACGGCGCGCGTCGAGTTGATACGGCGCAATGATCGCCGCTGTCGGACAGACGTCGATGCATGCCCGGCAGGTACCACAGTGCTCGACCGCCGGTGCATCCATCGGCAATGGCAGGTCGGTATACAACTCACCGAGAAAGAACCAAGAGCCGGCCTTTTCGTGCAGTAGATTGGTGTGTTTGCCGATCCAACCCAGGCCGGCCTTCTGCGCCAGCGCTTTTTCCAGTACCGGTGCGCTGTCGACGAAGGCGCGGTAGCCGAAAGCGCCAGTCACTTGTTCGATACGGTTTGCCAGGCGCTGCAGCCGTCGGCGCATGAGCTTGTGATAGTCGCGCCCGAGCGCATAGCGCGATACGTACGCCTGCTCGGGGTCATCGAGTATGCCTTTGGCTTCGGCGGCCGGCTGTGGCCAATAGTCCATGCGCACCGAGATGATCCGTAACGTGCCGGGCAGTAGCTCCGACGGGCGAGTGCGTTTAAGGCCGTGTCGCTGCATATAATCCATGTCGCCGTGGCGCCCGCGCGCCAGCCAGTTGAGCAGATGGACTTCATGCTCACCAAGCTGGGCGTCGGTGATACCGGCTTGCTGGAAACCGAGTTCACGCGCCCAGCTTTTTATGTCCATGGCCAGGGTAGTGTAGTTCAGCGAAGATTTGCCGTCGGTGTGCATGTCGCCTACTGTAGCATCGCTGGGGCGCGGCGCGGTTGCTTCACGCCCGCAGCGTGGCGCAGCGTTTCGCGCTGGTCCATAATCGATGGCGCCCCGTTTGGGCATCGCGCAATCCTAAAATGAGCATGGTCATGTCGTTGTCGCACGCATTATATCGGGCCGAGCAGGTCCGCGAACTGGATCGCCTGGCGATCGAGGAATTTGGCATCGATGGCCACCAGCTGATGGAGCGCGCCGGTGCCGCCGCATTCAAAACCTTGCGCCGACGCTGGCCGGCGGCGCGCAGTTTGGTCGTCGTTTGCGGTACCGGCAACAACGGCGGC
Organism: Gammaproteobacteria bacterium; assembly: GCA_030147845.1. Classification (GTDB taxonomy): domain Bacteria; phylum Pseudomonadota; class Gammaproteobacteria; order JASBUN01; family JASBUN01; genus JASBUN01. The sequence continues at coordinate 19,399 of JASBUN010000010.1, read as the reverse complement.
GACGGCTATGTAGTGGCGCGGTTGGCGCATCGCGCTGGACTGGCGGCGACCGTGCTGCAACTGGGCGACGGGGCGCGCATCGCCGGCGCCGCGCAGCGTGCCAGGGGCGAGTGGCTGGATGCCGGCGGCAGTGTGCAGCCGTTCGGGACTGAGGCGCTGCGCCAAGCGGATGTCGTCGTTGACGCCATATTCGGCACCGGCTTGCAGCGCCCGGTGCGCGAGCCATGGTTCGCGGTAATAGAGGCGGTCAACGCGGTTGCCGCGCCGGTGCTGTCGCTCGATATACCGTCCGGTCTGCATCCGGATACGGGTGCGGTGTTGGGCGTAGCCGTCGATGCCGATGTTACCGTCAGTTTCATCGGCCTCAAGCAGGGCCAGTTTACCGGCAGCGGGCCTGATCTATGCGGCAACGTCGTCTTCAACGACTTGGATATCCCGGCTGAAATCTATCTGCGTGTGCCGCCGGCGGCGTCGCGCTTGGGCGACGAATTGTTAGCGCGTTTATTACCGGCGCGGGCGCGTACCACGCATAAAGGTGACTGCGGGCACGTGCTGGTGATCGGCGGTGATCAAGGCTTTTCCGGCGCCGTGCGCTTGGCCGCTGAGGCGGCGTTACGGGTCGGCGCCGGCCTGGTCAGCGTGGCTACGCGAGCCCAACATACCGCCGCCATCGTGACCGCACGCCCGGAACTGATGTGTCACGGGGTCGAGCGCGGCCAGCAACTACGGCCGTTGCTGAAGCGCGCCGATGTCGTCGCCATCGGACCGGGTTTGGGGCAATCCGACTGGGGCCGATCGATGCTGAGCCAAGTGCTCGACAGCGATCACGCTTTGGTGGTGGATGCCGATGCATTAAATTTGCTGGCGATGCAAAACGCGCGCCGTGATAACTGGGTGCTGACGCCGCATCCGGGCGAGGCCGCGCGGCTGTTGCATACCACGGTCGACGCCGTGCAGGCGGATCGATTTGCCGCCATCACTGCGCTCACCGAAGCCTTCGACGGCACCTGCGTACTGAAGGGCGCCGGTACCCTGGTAAAGGCCCGGGCGGCGGCAGTGTATGTTTGTAACGCCGGTAATCCGGGCATGGCCAGCGGCGGCATGGGCGACGTTTTGACCGGCATCATCGCCGGCTTGCGCGCGCAGGGCCTGGACGGCGAGGACGCCGCCCGCGCCGGTGTCTGTATGCACGCCTTGGCGGCCGACGTCGCCGCCGTCGGTGGCGAGCGCGGTCTGCTGGCTACCGATCTGCTGGCCGCTCTGCGGCGAGTTGCCAACCCGAACCCACCGCGCCCGGGTCTGGACTGATGCCGGTTACGTTCGAATTACCCGACGCTGAAGCCATGGAGTCCTTGGGCGGCGATTTGGCGCGTGCCTGCAGCGGCGCCTGCGAGATCCATCTGCGCGGCAACTTGGGCGCCGGTAAAACCACCGTGGTGCGCGGATTTTTGCGTGCGCTCGGCCATGCCGGTGCGGTCCGCAGCCCCACCTATACGCTCATCGAACCCTATGAGCTGGACGGACGTCCGGTGTTTCACCTCGATCTTTATCGTTTGGCCGATGCCGGGGAGTTGGAGTATTTAGGTCTGCGCGATTTGCAGCAGCCGGGCGCGATATTGTTGGTGGAATGGCCGGAGCAGGGCGGCACTCTGCTGCCGGCGCCGGATCTCGAGGTCGGTATCGACTACGCCGCGGACGGTCGCCGGGTGGCGTTAAGCGCGTGCAGTGCGGTCGGCGAGGCGCTACTGGCCCATTTGGCGCCGTCACAGCCTTAATCTAGATTGATGCATAAGTTATCCCTGTATCTAACGGATAACATAGAATTTTATTGAAATAGAATATACAATGGGTATATTGTCACCCAAACGGTCCACATGGAGTGCCCTCCATGAGAAAAATAATCGGCCTGCTCCTGCTGGTCCTGTTTCCCACATTGACGTCGGCCGCCACCGTCACGATCAAGGGTGCGCGGCTATGGGCGGCGCCCGACAGCACGCGCTTGGTGTTCGACATCAGTGGCCCGGTGCAGCACGCCCTGTTCACCTTGTCCAAGCCTGATCGCCTCGTCATCGATATCAGCAACGCCAAGCTGGCGACGCGTCTGGACGGCGCCGACTTCAGCAAAGGTGTGATCAAGGACATTCGCAGCGCCCCGCGCGGTGCCGGGCTGCGCGTGGTGTTGGACCTGAAAAGCGCGGTCCGGCCGAAGAGTTTCCTGCTCAAGCCCAACAGCACCTACGGTAATCGTCTGGTGATCGATCTGGATCAGCCGAAGCATGCCGGTACGACGGTCAGCAAACGCACGCAGCGGCCACAGCCGGTCAAGGCGCGCGATGTGGTGATCGCCATTGATCCCGGCCATGGCGGCGAGGACCCCGGCGCCACCGGTCCGCATGGCACCCACGAGAAGACCGTCGTACTGGCGATCGCGCGCCGCCTGGAAGCGCTGGTGCGTAAGACGCCTGGCATGCGCCCGGTGATGACCCGCGACGGTGACTACTATGTGCCGTTGCGCAAGCGCATCGAGATCGCACGCAAGGACAAGGCCGATCTGTTCATCTCCATTCATGCCGATGCCTACCGCGACCGCAGTGCACGCGGCGCCTCCGTATACGCGCTATCCAAGCATGGTGCATCCAGCGAAGCGGCGCGTTGGTTGGCCGAACGCGAGAATGCTTCCGACTTTGTTGGTGGTGTCAGTCTCGATGACAAGGATGATTTGCTGGCTTCCGTGCTGCTGGATCTGTCGCAGACCGGCACCATCGAGGCCAGTTTGGAGTTGGGTAAAGACGTGTTGTCGCACCTGCGGCAGATCGGCCCGCTGCACAAAAGCCGCGTCAATCAGGCGGGTTTCGTCGTACTCAAGTCGCCGGACATCCCTTCGGTCTTAGTGGAGACGGCTTTTATTTCCAATCGCTCGGAAGAACGCAAGCTGCGCAGTTCGCGCCAACAAGAGAAATTGGCGCAATCGATCATGGCCGGTATCCGCGGCTATATGCAACAGAATGCGCCGCCGGGCACCGTTTTGGCGCAGCACACGGGCGCGCGCCGCCATGTCATCGTGCGTGGCGATACGCTTTCGGATTTGGCGCGGCGCTATGATGTCAGTTTGGACAAGCTGCGTATGGCCAATGGCCTCGACAATGACACTCTGCATGTCGGTGAGGTGCTGAAAATCCCTTCCGGTAGCGGCGACGGCTGAAATTCGGGGCGGCCGCCGCTCGCCGCTACAAGCTCCGCCCTGGCTATGGCGCCGCCAACAGTGGCAAAATAGCGGCGTCTGTCCCTCCTGACGCCGGGTATATGTCTGCGCGAATTCAAACCCTATCACCGCAACTGATCAATCAGATCGCCGCGGGTGAGGTCATCGAGCGTCCGGCGTCGGTGGTCAAGGAACTGCTTGAGAACAGTTTGGATGCCGGCGCCACGCGTATCGAGGTGGACGTCGAGCAAGGTGGTCGCCAGTTGCTGCGCGTGCGCGACGACGGTCACGGTATCCATGCCGACGATTTGGTGCTTGCGCTCAGTCGGCACGCGACCAGCAAAGTGCGCTCGCTGGAAGAGCTCGAGCGCGTCACCAGCATGGGGTTTCGCGGTGAAGCGCTGCCCAGCATCAGTTCCGTGTCGCGTCTCCTGTTGACCTCGCGTTCTGCCGACGCCGACAGCGGCTGGCAGATCGAAGGTGATGGCCGCGAACAGAATATGCGTGCGCAACCGGCCGCACATCCGGTCGGTTGCACGGTAGAAGTTCGCGATCTGTTTTTTAACACTCCGGCGCGGCGCAAGTTCTTGCGCACCGACAAGACCGAGTTCGGCCATGTCGAGACCATGGTCAAACGCATTGCCTTGAGTCGCTTCGACGTCGCTATTAATTTGCGCCACAACCGCCGCGCGGTATGCACGTTGGCGGCCGCCGGCGACAGCGCCAGCGAGGATCGCCGCGTGGCCGAACTGTGCGGCACGGCGTTCGTCGAACATGCCGTACGTGTTGATTACGCCGCTGCCGGGTTGCGCCTCTGGGGCTGGATAGGGCTGCCGACTTTCTCGCGCAGTCAGGCCGATCTGCAATATTTTTTCGTCAACAATCGTATGGTGCGTGACCGGTTGGTTGCGCACGCAGTGCGTCAGAGTTATCAAGACGTGCTCTACCACGGCCGCCATCCCGCCTACGTATTGTATCTGGAAATGGACCCGGCGCTGGTAGACGTCAACGCCCATCCGGCCAAATTTGAGGTGCGTTTCCGCGAGTCGCGGCTGGTGCACGATTTTTTGTTCCGGACCGTACACCAGGCTTTGGCCGGCTTGCGTCCCGGCAGCCAACAACCCGAGTCGATTGCAGCGCATGACGTGGTCGCCGCGGATATGACGCCTGACACGCGTGCCGTCACGAGCGCGGCGCCGAGCTTCACGCAGCAGAGCATGCCCTTGGCGGTGCGCGAGCAGGTGTCCGCCTATGCGGCCTTGCACGCCGGCTTGCCCGCGCAGCCGGGCGCGGTAGCCGCGGTCGATGACGCCGGACCCATCCCGCCATTGGGTTTTGCCCTGGCTCAACTCCACGGCGTCTATATCTTGGCCGAGAATGCCGACGGCTTAGTGATCGTAGATATGCACGCGGCCCATGAGCGCATAACCTACGAGCGACTCAAATCGGCGCAAAGCGGCGACGGCGTGCGCTCTCAACCACTGCTGGTGCCGGAGTCGGTAAATGTCAGCCGGCGCGAAGCGGATGCCGCCGAGACGCACATGGCGTTATTCGCTGAACTGGGGTTTGAACTCGACCGCCAAGGCCCGGAAGTACTGCGCGTGCGGCAGATCCCGGCTATCCTGCGTGGCGCCGACAGCGCCGCATTGGTGCGCGACGTGCTTTCCGATCTCATTAGCCACGGCAGCAGTACGCGCCTACGCGCGGCGGTCGACGAAGTGCTCTCGACCATGGCCTGCCATGGCTCGGTGCGGGCTAATCGACGCTTGACGCTCGAGGAAATGAACGCGCTGCTGCGTGATATGGAACGGACCGAGCGTAGCGGTCAATGCAACCACGGCCGCCCGACCTGGCGCCAGCTATCGCTGGCCGAGCTCGACCGGTTATTTATGCGTGGCCGCTGATTACGTCGCATGCTGCCGTTGAAATCCACTACAGCCGCCCTTATCTCTATCCTGGCATGAGTGTTCACGGGCATGCAGACCCGCGTCCTCCGGCAGTGATGCTGATGGGGCCGACGGCGAGCGGCAAAACCGATTTGGCGGTGCAATTGGTATCGCGGTTGCGCGCCGAAATCATTAGTGTCGATTCCGCCATGGTGTATCGCGCTATGGATATCGGCACGGCCAAGCCGGGCGCCGAAGTGCTGGCGCGGGCGCCGCACCGTTTGATCGATGTCGTCGAGCCGTGCGATGCGTACTCCGCTGCGCGTTTCCGTGAGGACGCCTTACGTGAGATGGCTGATGTCAGCGCGCGCGGGCACATCCCGCTATTGGTCGGCGGTACCATGCTTTACTTTCGCGCACTGCAATACGGCTTGGCGCGTATGCCGGCGGCGGACTCCGAGGTGCGTGCGCGACTGTCGGCGGAGGCGAATGAACACGGTTGGGCGGTATTACATAAGCGCTTGGCCGATATCGACGCAGACGCCGCGGCGCGCATCCATCCGCATGATCCGCAGCGTATTCAACGTGCGCTGGAGGTGTTTGAGATCAGCGGCCGCACCATGAGCGACTGGTGGGCGGAGAATTCCGAAACGGCTGTGCCGTACCGGCTGGTCAAACTCGCGCTGGTGCCGTCGGATCGACAGGTATTGCGTGAACGAATTCAAGCGCGCTTCGACACTATGTTGGCGCGCGGTTTCGTCGAGGAGGTGGAGGCTTTGCGCGCGCGCGGCGACTTGCGCGCCGACTTGCGCGCCGACTTGCCGTCCATGCGTGCGGTCGGCTACCGGCAGGTGTGGGAATTTCTCGAAGGGAACTATTCTTATGATGACATGATCAAACGGGGGGTTGCGGCAACGCGGCGGCTCGCCAAACGCCAACTGACTTGGTTGCGTTCGGAGACCCGGTGTTCGGTGTTTGACAGCCTGGATGACGAAGTTACGAGGCGTGTGTATGACCACCTTGAGGCCCTTGGAATATGACGTACCAAGCCCCATGCATGTGATATACTCGCCTTAAATTTAAACTGCTGGTTCTCGGAACGCTTTGGTTTTACATTGAAAATCCGAAGCGGTATTGAAACCCCGCACTCTAATTGCTCGATACAATTACAAGAAGGAGATTGGCTATGGCAAAGGGGCAATCGTTACAAGAACCATTTTTGAATGCCCTGCGTAAGGAACGTATACCAGTTTCGGTCTATCTGGTGAATGGAATCAAATTGCAAGGTCAAATCGAATCGTTCGATCAGTTTGTGGTATTGCTCAAGAATAGCGTCAGTCAAATGGTCTACAAACATGCCATATCGACGGTTGTACCCGCGCGAAATGTGCGGTTGACGAATGCGGAAGAAAATGGTCCGGAACCGGGCAACATGTGACGCACGGCGCCGTCGAGGGGGCGAGTTTGTTTGATCGCCCTGGTAGCGGTGAAGCGGCCGTCCTTGTTCACGTAGATCTGCAATCCGAAGGTCATCGGGAAGAACTGCAGGAATTGCGCGAGTTGGCGAACTCAGCCGGCGCGCGAGTGGTCGCCACGGTGACCGGCAGCCGCGCGGCGCCGGAACCGAAATATTTTGTTGGTAGTGGAAAAGTTGAAGAAATCGCTGAGTGCGCCAAGCTCGGTGGCGCGCAGTTGGTATTGTTCAACCATACGCTATCGCCATCCCAAGAGCGCAATCTGGAGCGCGCGTTGCAGTGTCGTGTGCTGGACCGCACCGGACTGATCCTGGATATTTTTGCGCAACGGGCGCGATCGTTCGAAGGCAAACTGCAGGTGGAACTGGCGCAGCTGCGTCATTTGTCCACGCGCCTGGTGCGCGGTTGGACTCACTTGGAACGGCAGAAGGGTGGTATCGGTCTGCGGGGCCCGGGTGAAACACAGCTCGAAACCGACCGCCGCCTGCTCGGTAACCGCATCAAGCAGATCAAAAAGCGGCTGAAAAAGGTGCATGAGCAGCGAGACCTCGGTCGCCGCGCGCGGCGTAAGGCAGAGGTGCCGACCGCGTCGCTGGTGGGATATACCAACGCCGGTAAATCGACCTTGTTCAACCGCCTAACCGATGCGCATGTATTGGCCGCCGATCAACTGTTCGCAACCCTGGACCCGACGCTGCGGCGGGTGACGTTGCCGAACAATGAATCGCTGGTGTTGGCCGATACGGTCGGTTTTATCCGCCATCTGCCGCACGACTTGGTCGAGGCATTTCGCTCGACGCTGGAAGAAACGGCCCAAGCCAGTCTGCTGCTGCATGTGATCGACGCGGCCGATGAGGAACGCGATGCATATATTGAGCAGGTCGGTGACGTGCTCGATGAGATCGGCGCCCGGCAGGTGCCGCAGATTCAGGTTTACAACAAAATCGATTTGTTGGGTATCGCGCCGCGCGTGGATCGAGATGAGCAGGGTGGCGTCGTGCGCGTGTGGCTGTCGGCGGAGAGCGGCGCCGGTATCGATTTGTTGAGACAGATCCTGGCCGAATATTTTAGCGAAACAGCCGTGCATGGCTGGTTGCGAGTCCCGGTTGGCTGCGGGCGCCTGCGCGCGAATCTGTATCAATTCGGCGAGGTGCTGGACGAGAGTGTCGACGAAACCGGCGACTGGTTATTGGAAATTCAGATGCCGCGCCGGGATCTGGAACGTATTTTGCGAGATCCGCCGATGGCGGTGGAGTTTTTGCCGATCGGCGACGAACGCCTTGCGGCAGGTGGGCGAGCCCCATAAAATGCAGTGTTTGCGCAGTTGACAGGCGCCGAAATTTACCCAAAAGCGGAGCATTTGATGGCTTGGAACGAACCGGGTGGTGACAAGGATCAAGATCCTTGGGGCAGCCGTAAGAAGCAGGATGGTCCGCCGGACCTCGATGAGTTGGTTCGTAAAATTCAGAACAAATTCAACGGGTTGTTTGGCGGCAAGGGCGGCGGACGGGGCGGTGGATCGCAAGGCGGCGGATCGCAGGGTAGTGGTTCCGCAGCCATGGGTTTCTCTTTCGGCGCCTTGGTTATCGTCGGCCTTGTGGTGTGGGTATTGTTCGGTATTTATATTGTTGCACCGGCCGAACAGGGTGTGGTGTTGCGCTTCGGAAAATACGTCGCCACCACCGGCCCGGGTCCGCACTGGCATCTGCCTTATCCGATCGAGACGGTAACCAAGGTCGACGTCGAGCGCGTGCGGCGCAGTCAATCGGTCGACACACAGATGCTGACCAAAGACCAGAATCTCATTCGCATCCAGTTGACTGCACAGTTTCAGGTGTCCAACGCCGAAAATTACTTGTTCAGCGTCCAAGACCCTGACCACACCCTTAATGAGGCTACCGAAAGCGCGCTGCGCGATGTCGTCGGCGGTATGACGCTGGACGAGATTTTGAGCGGTGGGCGCGAAGTATTGGTCGCCAATACGCAGAAGCAGATCCAATTCATTCTGAATCTCTATCACACCGGTTTGAGCGTGCGTAACGTCAACCTCGAACAGGTCAGGCCGCCCGAAGAAGTGCGTGACGCATTCCAGGATGCCATCAACGCCGAAGAGGACGAAGACCGCTTCAAGAAGCAAGCGGAAGCGTATGCCAATAACATCGTGCCGCGTGCCGAGGGTGATGCGCAGGCCTTGATTGAACAGGCGCTGGCATATAAGCAACAGATCGTCGATCGGGCGCAGGGCGAGACCAGCCGTTTCTTGCAGACCTTGCGTGAGTACAAGAAGGCGCCTGAAATTACCCGCCGGCGCATGTACATCGAATCGATTGAGACGGTGTTGAAGAATTCCAGCAAGGTGGTGGTCAAGGTGCCGAAGGGCAACAGTGTGATGTACCTGCCCCTGGATCGTATGCTGCAGCGTAAGGGTGGGGCAGCGGCGCATACACCGCCCGATGACTCCACATCGCCGACCAACGGCCAAAGCGGTTCTTCATCGGATGGCGCGCAGAGTGGTTCGTCGACTACCCGGTCGGGCGGCATACGCGAACGGGAGGTACGATAATGAACAAGTCGACGTTCGTGAGTGCGATCGTATTGGTGCTGGTCGCGTGGGTTGTGTCCATGTCCCTGTTTACGGTTGGGCAGACGCAATATGCCATTTTGTTACGTTTGGGCGAGTTTGTGCGCTCCGATTATCAGCCGGGCCTGCATTTCAAATGGCCGCTGATCAACAATGTGATCAAATTCGATAAGCGTATTCTTACGCTCGACGCCAGCCCGGAGGAGATCCTCACCGGCGAGAAGAAAACCGTACTGGTGGACTATTACGTCAAGTGGCGCATCAAATCCGTCGAGGCCTACTATTTGGCTTATGGCAGTCTCGAGAGCCGCGCCCGTAGTCGCTTGTCGGAGGTGATCAAAAACGGCCTGCAGGCCGAGTTCAACCAGCGCACCATCCGCCAGGTGGTGACCGAGGATCGCACCGAGATCATGAAGCGTCTGGCGGCACGCGCCAATCAGCGCTTAGGCAAGTTCGGTATCGAGATTATTGACGTGCGTATCAAGCAGATCGAGCTGCCGGCGGGTGTGCGTGATGCCGTATTCAAACGCATGCGCGCCGGGCGTGACCGAATCGCCAAGGACCATCGCGGCAAGGGCCGTAAAGAGGCCACCATCATTGAGGCGCAGGCGAAACGCAAACGCACCGAAATGCTGGCGGCGGCGCGCCGCAACGCCGATGAGATCAAGGGTGAGGGCGACGCGCGTGCAACCGAAATCTACGCCAAGGCCTATGGCCAAGACCCGGAGTTCTATGCCTTCTATCGCAGTATGATGGCGTACCGAGACGCGTTTGATTCCAAGCAAGACGTTTTGGTGCTGGAGCCTGATTCGGAGTTTTTCCAGTACTTCAATTCCATGAACCCGAAACATTGATTACGCTGCAGGACCGCCGTGGTTGATGCGGCGCCGGGGGCGGCGCGCGTGCCCAGCCCGGATAGCCGGGCCGGGCACCGTGTACAGCACCAAGCCCGGCGCTGATTTGGCGCCAGCGCCGGGGTTCTCTGCTAAGGACTCCTATGTGGCATAATCTACTGGTCGCTGTAGCGTTAATGCTGGTTGTGGAAGGGGTATTGCCATTCCTCAGTCCCGAACGTGTGCGCAAGTTGATGCTGCAGGTCGCACAAACCGACGATCGCGTGCTGCGTACGCTGGGCCTGCTCAGCATGGTGCTCGGCGTGGTCTTACTGTATAGCCTACATTGATATGGAAGCCGCTGCGTCGGCCCTCGTACGAATTTTGGCACAAACCTGATGCGCGATAACGACCGCTTACACAAAGACCGCTGGCTGCTGCCCGAGGGTATCGAGGAAGCACTGCCGGAACAGGCAGCCGGCCTCGAATTTTTGCGCCGGCGGCTGCTCGACTGCTATCGCAGTTGGGGCTATCAGCTGGTCATGCCGCCGTTTATCGAACACCTGCAGTCGCTCCTAACCGGCACGGCCGAGGACCTGGATCTACAGACGTTTAAGATCATCGATCCGCTTACCGGCCGTATGATGGGTGTGCGTGCGGATATGACACCGCAGGCGGCGCGCATCGATGCCCATCAATTGCACTGCGAACAGCCGGTGCGCTTGTGTTATCTCGGCACCGTGCTGCGCACCCGCGCCGACGGTCTGGGCGGTTCGCGCGCGCCGTTGCAACTAGGCGCTGAACTGTACGGTCACGCCGGCATCGACAGTGATCTGGAAATTCTGGAACTGATGCTGGAAAGTTTGACCGTGACCGGCGTCGACGACGTCTATATCGATCTCGGTCACGTCGGCGTGTTCCGCGGTTTGGCGCGTCAAGCGGGCCTGGACGCCCACAGCGAAGCGGCCTTGTTCGACGCGCTGCAACGCAAAGCGCTGCCGGAAATACGCAGCTTGCTGGATGACTGTAATTTGCCCGACAATCTGCGCGCCATGATTGCGGCGTTGGCCGAACTCAATGGTGGTGATGAGGTGATCGCTGAGGCACGCCAACGGCTGGAGACGGCGCCCGACGATGTGCAGCGCGCGCTCGACGAACTCGACGCTATTGCCGCGGCAGTGCATCAACGCCGGCCGGACCTACCGCTGCATTTTGACCTCGCCGAATTGCGCGGCTATCACTACCACACCGGTATCGTGTTTGCGGCCTTCGTACCCGGCTATGGTCAGGAAATCGCGCGCGGTGGGCGCTATGACGACATCGGCCGTATTTTCGGCCGTGCGCGTCCAGCCACCGGCTTTAGCGCCGATCTCAAGACGCTGATGGAGCGTGCCACGCGTTCGCCCGCGGCGGGGCAGGAGCTGCAGCGCATATTGGCGCCGGCAGTGGACGATGCGGCATTGCGCGCCAAGATCAGCGAACTGCGTGCCGACGGCAAGTGTGTTATTTCGCAGCTGCCGGGCCAGATCGGTGCGGCGGCAGATATGGGTTGTGAATGGGAGCTGGCTCTGCGCGACGGCAAATGGGCCGTGGTCGCGGCTGGTAACGCCAATTAGGTCGTATCCCTGACGTCCGTGCGGTGCTCGCGCGCCGGCATCGAGCGTCGGCGGGTGCGGGAGCAGAAATCAGGCCAAACAGGAATTAGCATTGATGGGTAAGAACGTTGTGGTGATCGGCACCCATTGGGGTGACGAGGGCAAAGGCAAGGTGGTCGATCTGCTTACCGATCGCGCCAGCGCTGTGGTGCGTTTCCAGGGCGGACACAATGCCGGTCACACCTTGGTGATCGACGGCAAGAAGACCGTCTTGCACCTGATTCCGTCCGGTATTCTGCGCGACAAGGTCGAATGCCTGATCGGCAACGGCGTGGTGGTGTCGCCGGAAGCGCTGCTGGAAGAAATCAAGATGCTCGAGGACAGCGGCGTGCCGGTCACCGAGCGCCTGCGCCTCAGCCCCGCTTGTCCGTTGATTCTGCCGTATCACGTGGCATTGGATCATGCGCGCGAGAAGGCGCGCGGCAAAGCCGCCATCGGCACCACCGGCCGTGGTATCGGTCCGGCGTATGAAGACAAGGCATCGCGCCGCGGTCTGCGCGTCGGCGACCTGTTTCACCGTGAGCGCTTCGCCGCCAAGTTGGGCGAAGTGCTGGACTATCACAATTTCGTTCTGAAAAACTATTTCAAGGACGACACGATCGATTTCCAGCGCACGCTGGATGATTGCTTTGTCATGGCCGAACGCATCGAGCCGCTGGTCGCCGACGTCGCCCAGCGCCTGTTCGAGTATCATCGCGATGGCGCCAGCGTGTTGTTCGAAGGCGCCCAGGGTACGCTGCTCGATATCGATCACGGCACCTATCCGTTCGTCACATCAAGCAACACCACCGCCGGCGGCGCTTCCTGTGGCACCGGCTTGGGCCCGCGTTTCATGGATTACATACTCGGCATCACCAAGGCCTACACCACGCGCGTCGGTGCCGGTCCGTTCCCGACCGAATTGTTTGATGACATGGGCGCGCACTTGGCCAAGCGTGGCCATGAGTTCGGCGCTACCACCGGCCGTGCACGCCGCTGCGGTTGGTTCGACGCCGTGTCATTACGGCGCGCGATACGCGTCAACAGTCTATCCGGTCTTTGTATCACCAAATTGGACGTGTTGGACGGACTCGACACCATACGTGTCGCGGTCGGCTATCGCAGCGAAGGTAAAGAGTTGGAAGCCGCTCCGGTCGGCGCCGATGCGTTTGCCGAGTGCGAACCCGTGTATATCGATCTGCCGGGCTGGAAAGAATCGACCGTCGGCGTGCGCAACTACGACGCGCTGCCGAAAAATGCGCGCGACTACCTCAAGCGCATCGAAGAGATTGTCGAAACGCCGGTCGACATCATTTCCACCGGCCCCGATCGTGCCGAGACCATCGTCCTGCGCCACCCGTTTGATGTCTGAGCGGGTCTGCGGGCGACGCTGCACCGTGCCGCGAAGCCGGCTCGCCGACACCGCGGGTTGTCGGCGGCGCTGATCAAGGTCTGAGCGCGGTCAATGCTTCGGTTCGAGCATTTTCACGTGCGCGTGCAGGAACTCGAGAAACGTCTGTGCTACCACTGACAGCTGCTTTCCTTTGGGGCGCACTGCGTACCAATGTCGTTTGATTGGGAAGCCGCGCACGTCCAGGATGACGAGATCGTCGGTGCGCGTATCCAGATGCAAGGTGCTGCGCGAGATCACGGCTAATCCCAGTCCTCCGGCGACGGCTTGTTTGATGGCTTCGTTGCTGCCCAGTTCCATCCTGACCGTCAGTGGCACATTTTTGCCGGCGAAGACCTTTTCCATGGTCATGCGCGTTCCGGAACCGTGTTCGCGCACCAGAAAGCCCTCTTTACCGAGCCGCGACAACGGTATGCGACTTCGTCCGGCCAACGGATGCGCCGCCGGCGCGACGACCACCAGCGGGTTCTCCAGCAGCGGTTCGCTTTCGATTTCCCGGTCTTCCGGGGGCACGCCCATGATGTAGAGATCATCGACGTTGCGTTCCATTCGCTCCAGTAGCTGATCGCGATTGATCACGGCCATGGAGATCTCGATGCCGGGATACTCGGCGCAGAACGGACCCAGCACTCGGGGCATGAAATACTTGGTGGTGGTGACCGCTGCGATTTTCAGCCTGCCTTGGCGCAGGCCGTGCATGTCGGCGATGGATTGCTCGAACCGTCCCCAGGTTTCGAGCCAGTCGCCGCAGGTAGCATAGAGCTGCTCGCCGGCGCCGGTCAGGTACACCTTCCTGCCGATCTGCTCGAATAACGGCAGTCCGATCTCGTCGTGCAGCAACTTGATCTGCTTGGAAACTGTGGGTTGGGTGACGTGCAGCTCCTCCGCCGCGCGGGAGAAGCTGCACAGCCGGGCCACGGCCTCGAACACCTGCAACTGCCGCAAAGTTACGCGCATGCCTGCCATTTCCTCGGTCTCCTCCTGATATAGCCTATAGGCTATGTATAGCATACTAACTATTCATTAGAAATCATATCAAGTTTTCCCTAGCCTATAGCACAAATGAACTTTCAGACAGGAGTCCAGCCATGAACGCGTTAGCGACGCAACGGCGAAAGCGCAGTCTACGCAAGTCACGGGTGTGCCGATTCAACCACCGGGTTGACGCGGGCGCTTGTTACGCGCCGACCACCGAGAACGCGGGAGACAACCAATGAATGCGCCTACTTCGATAGCAGCGGCGCTTGCGCTTGTCGCGCCCCTGTGCTTGTTGTTGGCCGGTCTGGTGCCGCCGGCGTGGGCGCGCAGCAAGCCCGTGCTGGTCGCGCGTTTGAACGGCGCCGCCGCTTGGCTGGCGTTCGCTTGTGCGCTGGCAGTGGCGTTCGCGTATGCATTCGGCTCGGCCCGGACCTGGACGCTGTACTCGCTGGAGATGCCCGGACGGCTGGGCGCCTTTTCGGTGGGCGCGTACGTCAATGCCGTTACCGTCATCATGTTGCTGCTGGTGTCCCTGGTGGGTGCTCTGGTGTCCCGTTACGCTCGCAATTACCTCGACGGCGAGCCGAATCAAGGGCGCTTCCATCAATGGCTCAGCCTGACCCTGGCGGCGATCCTCAGCCTGATTGTTGCCAGCAATTTGATGATGTTCTCGCTTGCCTGGATCGCCACCAGTCTGAGTCTGCATCAACTGCTGATGTTCTACCGCGAACGTCCGGCGGCGGTATTGGCCGCACACAAGAAGTTCGTCGCCAGTCGTATCGGCGACCTGAGCTTGTTGGTTGCGATCTTTCTCATCGGCTCTACCCTGCACACGTTGGAGTTCGAGCAGATGTACGCGGCCATGGGTACGCTGCATGGGCCGCTGCCGGTTGCCCTGCAATGGGCCGCAATGCTGATCGTAGTCAGCGCGGCACTGAAATCGGCGCAGTTCCCCTTCCATGGTTGGCTGGTGCAGGTCATGGAAGCGCCCACTCCAGTCTCGGCGCTGCTGCATGCGGGCATCGTCAACGCCGGCGCCTTCCTGGTGGTGCGCATGAGTCCGATCATGTCCTATTCGGAGCTTGCTCTGGGCACACTGGCGGTAATCGGTCTGGTGACAATGGCCCTGGCGTCTTTGGTGATGTTGACGCAGACCAGTATTAAGGTGTCGCTGGCCTGGTCCACCACCGCACAGATGGGCTTCATGCTGCTGGAGTGCGGCTTGGGACTCTACACCCTGGCGATGTTGCATCTGGTCGCCCACTCGCTGTACAAGGCGCACGCATTTCTGGCCTCCGGCAGCGGCGTGGACGGGTTTCGCGCGCCGGCCATCTCTTATCCGGATGCCGGTTTTCGCCCGGCACGATTGATCGCGGCGTTGTGCACCGGAATTTTGGCGACGCTCGCCGTCGCGGCCGTGTTTGGCATCACGCCCGATCAGCAGCCGGCCTTGGTTACCGCCGGCGCGATCGTTGCCATCGCCGTCAGCCAATTGCTGTTGCAAGCGGCTGAAGTCGCGCGCACCGCTGCGTTACTTGCGCGCAGCTTTGCCCTGAGTGTGCTGGTCAGTAGCGTCTATTTTGCGCTCCACGCCGGCTTCGACTGGATGCTGGCCGGAAGCGTCATACCGGCGCAGGCCAGTAACGGTGGTTTCCATGTCGCGCTCAGTCTCGCGGTAGTGATGGTGTTCGTGTTGCTTCTGCTTATCCAGCAGTTGCTGCGCCATGCAGCCGGCTCGCCGCGCGTCGGCACGCTATACGTGCATCTCTACAACGGTCTTTATATCGACGTGTTCTTCACACGCATCCTGCAACGCCTGTGGCCCAGTCCGGCACCTGCGCCCCGTGTGAACGAAACCCGACTCACGGAGGTTGGCCATGAACTCAAGTGAACTTGCTTTGCGCAGCCAAAGCCCGGCGAAGGGCGAAAGCGCGCAACGTGTCGCTGCACAGGACCGGCCGGATGACAGCTCCGCGAGCCTGACCCAGGGGGCGGAGGCGGAACTCGAGCGCCGCATCCAGGCGGCCTGCGGACGCATTGCGCCGCTGTGGCCGCTCAAGCACTTCGTCGCCGTCAACCCGTTCTTCGGCCTGCGCGATCACAGTTTCCAGGAGGCTTCGGATCTGCTGGCGCGGGTGGCCGACAGCAGCTTATACATGCCGCGCGCCTATTTCCGCGAACAACTGGCCGCGGGACGGATCGGACGCGACGATCTGGAAGCGGCCATCGCGCTCAGCGGCGGTAGGCTGGACATTGCCGACGTCGAGCTTGCTTTACGCTCGAAAGCGCCGCAGCCCAAACTGGGCATGGCGACCATGAGCGAAGTACTGGAGCGCGTCGAAGGCGGCCTTTGGAAAAGCTTCGTCACCGAACGCATCAGCCTGCATTGCGCCGCGTATTTTGATCTCGGTCAGGCCATGGTCAAAATGCCTTGGCGGGACTGTTCGCTGTACGAGGCTTGGCATCGCAGCGCACGCATCGACCGCAGCCCGGCGATGATGGGCTTGGGCGATTTCCGCGCGGACGTGAAGCGGTTACCCGAGCAGCCGCGCGCCGCCATCGCCCTGGCGATCGAACAATTGGGTATCCCGGATGCGGCGGTGGAGCGTTATCTGCACGCGGCGTTGTTGAGCATCGGCGGTTGGGCGGCGTGGACCCGCTACCTGAACTGGCAGGCGCAACTCAAGGGCGGCAGCGACGAATCCACGGTGGACCTGCTGGCCATTCGTTTGATGTGGGACGTACTGCTGTTCAACGAGAAACGCTCGCCGGCGTTGGAGGCGCGCTGGCGTGAAATGTTGACCGCCAGCATGCGCCCGCCCTCGGCCAAGCGCCAGGTGGCCGCGGAAGTGGACAGGGTTCTGCTCAATGCCATGGAGATCGGTTTTCAGCGCAATGTGGTGTCCGGATTGCAGGCATCGTCCGCCGCGACGACCGCCGCGTCCGCACAGCCACGGCCGGCCGTGCAGGCTGCGTTTTGTATCGACGTGCGTTCGGAAGTGTTTCGCCGCTCGCTGGAGACCGTCGCGCCGGCAGCACAGACGCTGGGTTTTGCGGGCTTTTTCGGTATTTTCATCGAGTATGTCCCTTTGGGCGCGGATCAGGGTCGCTCTCACGTGCCGGTGATCTTCAAGCCGGCCTACCGCATCCAGGAACAGGTTCAGGGTGTCGACGCGGCGAAAGGGGCGCAGCTGGCGAACGCCCGGCGCGAGCGCACCGCGTTGAGCAAGGCATGGAAGAACTTCAAGCTTTCGGCTTCGTCGTGTTTCTCGTTCGTGGAAGCAGCCGGCCTGTTGTACGGACCCAAACTGGTGAGCGATAGCTTTGGTTGGAGCCGCCCGGTGCCCGATCCGTCGCGCCAGGGACTCGATCGCACCACGGCATGCCGGGTCGGCCCCTCATTGGCGACATCGTCGGGCGATGCCGGTATTCCCACAGCCGAACGACTCGATCACGCCGAGCGCATTCTGCGCGCCATGAACCTCACCGGCCCCTTCGCCCGGCTGGTGCTGCTGGCAGGCCACGGCAGCACCACGGTCAACAACCCGCATGCCACCAGCCTGGACTGCGGCGCCTGCGCCGGTCAGACCGGCGAGGCCAGCGCCCGGGTGGTGGCGGCATTGTTCAACGATCCGAGTGTGCGCCGCGGATTGCAAGCGCGCGGCATTCAGATCCCGGAAGACACCTGGTTCATCGCCGGTCTGCACGACACCTGCACCGACGATGTCAGTCTGTTCGAACTGGATCAGGTACCGAAAGCCTTGTCGGAAGATGTCGAACAGCTGCGCCGTTGGCTTGATCAGGCCGGCGAGCTGACCCGGATGCAACGCGCGACGATGCTCGGCGCCGGTGAGATGACCGGCCGCACGGTGGAATCGGACGTGCGCCGGCGCAGCCGCGACTGGTCGCAGGTGCGACCGGAATGGGCGCTGGCCAACAACGCCGCCTTCATCGCCGCACCGCGCTCGCGCACCCGCGCTGCGGACCTCGGTGGTCGGGCCTTTCTGCACGAATACCAGTGGCGGAACGACACCGATTTCAAAGTGCTCGAACTCATCATGACCGCGCCCATGGTGGTCGCCAACTGGATCAACATGCAGTACTACGGCTCGGTGGTGGACAATGAGCGTTTCGGCAGCGGCAACAAGGTGCTGCACAACGTCGTCGGCGGCGCGCTGGGCGTGCTGGAAGGCAATGGCGGCGACCTGCGCGTGGGGCTGCCGTTGCAGTCACTGCACAACGGTCGCAACTGGGTGCACGAACCGCTGCGCTTGAGCGTGTTCATCGAAGCGCCGGAAGCCGCCATGGACGACATTATCGAACGCAATCAGTTGGTGCGGGAACTGGTGGACAACGGCTGGCTGCATCTGTTCCGCATCGACGAGCAAGGTGAAGTCCTACGGCGTCGCGCTCATGCAGCGTGGGATCGGTGGCAAGCATAATCACGGCCCATACGCGCGTGTCCGCCGGCAGCACGCTTCCCGCCTGAGCGGATTCGCCGCGAGAGCGGTGGCTATTCAAGCCGCCCTTACTATCGGGACTTCGGGCCGCCGAGCCGGGCGCTTGGCGCGAACCACATCCTCCAGCCAGAGCAGTTCCCGCTCCAGGATTTGCCGGTGTAGAAAGAAAATTGCCGGCAGCGCTTGATTTTGCGCCGACGCGGCGACATTCTTGTCCCGAGCCAGATACAACAAAAACGCGGCCAGCCCCCCGGCCCCCCCCTCTCATTGGGATGACGCTTGCCATGGAACAGGATATAGCGCTTGATCCACTGCACGTAGGATTGTTCGGTCTGGATACTGGAGTGCCGCACGCGCAAGGCGTCGCGCACCCGATCCAACCGCCGGAGTTCGGTCGTTCCGTAGCCTCCGTAAAGCGCCTTTTCAAATTCCGTTTTGGTTCGCCTATTGAACATCAAGCCGTTGAATTCAGCGAACCCGTACGGGTTATAACGCCGAAATGTCCGGTTGCGTACCGGACATTTCGGGTGTGGAATTGTAGTTGGGTGCTTACCGGAGTCCCATGGAAGCCGAACTGAGTCCAAGCTATTCACACGAGAAGCTGGAGAACCCGAGCTTCAGCGACCTCGTTGACGTCTTTGAAGACTTGTGGCGGCATTGTTTCTTTGCGCCCGTTGACTTGCTGCTCAAGTCACCCAATGGTGACATTGCGGCAATGACTGTTCTTTGTTCGTACTTTGAGGCAATTGGCGGTTACATAAGCGGGGAGGACACAAACGGCCGCTCGAGGGAGTTCTTTGTTAAGGATGGTCTGATTAATTCCTCTGTCATGCGATAATGCACACAGTCATCCAGACAGGACAAGGGCATGCGCCAGAAGAGCTTCAGCAGCGGCTTTGACAAGTACTATAAGCAGACTCGCAAGGAACGGTTTTTGGG